>JAPLEV010000051.1 GCA_026391005.1 Flavobacteriia bacterium
TAATTATTGGCAATTAAGGTTTGGGCCATACCTGGAATTACCGTAGTTAAAACATCTTGTGTTAAATCATAATTGACAAAATATCGATATAACTTAGAACAGATAAATTCAGCTACTTCAGCTTGTTGGAAGATTACATCGATATAATCTGAGTATTCACTTCCAGCATTATTAGTAACAATAAAATCATTGAAATGATAGGAAAGTTGTTTGTTAGTTGTATCGTGTAAAATTGGTGTATAAGTAGAAATTGTAGATGTCATTGTTGAACTTCGAATACCTGATACTTGAAATCCAGTTAATATTTTAGCTCCAGCTGCCACATCCATTTCTGTATAATTGGAATAATCTCCGGCACCAATTTGAGTGCCTTTCCCTATGGTAAATAATTCCAGTAATTCTCTTGCAAAATTTTCATTTGGACTATAAACCGTATTGGAAGCACCATTAAGAAAAATTAACATCGATGGATCAATGGTAACATCTTTCACCAATTGCTTAAAATTCCCTAAACAATTTTGACGCAATAATTCTAAAAAGTGGTACATCGCCCTTGCTTCGGTTACAGCTGAAACACCAAAATGATTCTGCCAAAAGAATAGCATTTTTTCAGTAATTGACAATGACTCTTGATTAATGTTTTGCATCATCCATGCAGCAAGGGATTTATAGCGAGCAGATTCAGCATTATTGCTTGCTACTACTTGAGCTGGATAAACTGAATTCACCCAAGTTGTACCCTGAGCAACAATTGTTTCTCCTGGATCAAAAGCCACAGGTGGAGGTATTGAAACAACTTGCAACAAAGAAGCAACCGTTGCTGGTAAACCATTATTTACCGCATCAAGAATCTGTTGATTTGTTGCTCCGAACATGGTTCGTCTTAACAAATGTCCGGCTTCCTTTTTGGTCCAAGGACCTACATATGGATTTAAACTCATTTCACAAGAAATTATTAATTACTTATAAATGTAAAAATATAAAAAGCAACCGCATAAACCATAATTCGTATAGAAAATAAAACAAAGGGTAATATAAAATTAATGAGTTCTAAATAATCGATAAAAGTCTATTATTGAAAAGATATAATTGATCTCTATTAGTTTTTTTCGCTCTAATTTATAAAATTTGAGTAGTTTAGTAATTGATTAATTAAATATATAAATGATAAAAATATACACCAAAACAAAAATTTTCTTTTTTAGTTTTATTTTTCTTTTAGGAACCCAGTCTCTTTTTTTATCTCAAACTGCTACTTTCAACTATACAGGAACCGTTCAAACTTGGACTGTTCCACCGTGTGTTTTTTGCCTCAATATTGACATGCGTGGCGCACAGGGTGGCGGTATATTGGGTAACCCATACGGGGGCTCGGGTCAAGGAGGTCGTGGCGCAAGGGTCATTCATCCATGTATTCCGGTACAGCCTGGTCAAGTTATAGAAATTCGTATTGGTGGTTGCCCGACAACGCATACAGGAGGTTATAATGGTGGTGGTAACGGTCATACTTTTGGAACTGTTCAGATGGCTTCAAAAGGTGGTGGTGGAGCAACCGATATACGTGTAGCGCCATATGCTTTGGCTAATCGTATTGCAGTAGCAGGAGGAGGAGGTGGCCGTTCAGGTGGTTCCTCACAACAAGGTTATCAAGCAACTGGAGGAGGAGGAGGATGCGCTTCAGGCCAACAAGGTTTTGGTTCCCCTTTCACTGGTGTTGGTGGCGGAGGTGGAACACAAGCGGCCGGTGGCAATGGCGGACCACCGTGGGGTGGCGGACAACCAGGAACAGCGGGCAGCTTAGGTCAAGGAGGGAATGGTGGTTTTTATTCCTCTGCGTCAGGCGGTGGTGGCGGTGGTGGATATTACGGTGGTGGAGGTGGTGGAGCCGATAATTGCTGTCAAGGAGCAAACGGAGGAGGTGCTGGTGGTGGTGGATCATCTTTTTACCCTGCAGGAGCAACATGCACACAAGGTTTTCAAACTAGTGATGGACAGTTAGTTATTACCTACGCAGCAGGTGGAGCTTTGATTACAGCATCTAATACTGGTCCATATTGCGTTGGACAAACGATAAATTTAAGTGCTTCGAATGGCGCATCATCTTATTCTTGGACAGGTCCTAACGGATTTACTTCTAATGTTCAAAATCCAACTATTCCAAATTCTACAGCACTTGATGCAGGAATATATACCTTGAATTATGTTACTCCAGCGTGTAACGGCTCAACGACAACTAACGTGGTTGTGAATATTCCGGTTAACCCATTATTTACCCAAATTACTCCAATTTGCGAAGGTGGACAAGTTCCCCTATTGACAGGAGCATCAAACAATAACCCTGTTATAACAGGGACTTGGTCTCCAGCAGTTATTTCTTCTGCAGTAGCTGGCACACAAGTTTATACATTTACTCCAGCACCAAATTTTTGTGCCAACGTAGCTACCATGAACATTGTTATATTACCAAATGAAATTCCAACTTTCACGCAGATTAACCCACTTTGTATAAATGATCCTGCGCCTATTTTACCCAATCCTTCAACCAATCTCACTCCTTACACAGGAACTTGGTCACCCCCAACTGTGATAACCAATACAGCGGGTATTTATACTTACGGTTTTACGCCTACAGTAGGTCAATGCGCAGTAGCGACAACCATGGATATTGCTATTTTAAACTACACTATCCCGACATTTGCTCAAATTGGTCCAATATGTCAATTCACACAAGGCGTAGTTTTACCTGGAAGTTCGACGAATCTAGTTCCAATCACAGGGACATGGAATCCGGCAATTATAAATACCCAAATTCCAAATACAACAGTTTATAACTTTACGCCTGATCCTTTTCAGTGTTCTGCAACTGGGCAAATGACCATAGTGATTGACCCTTTAAATATTCCGCAATTTGCACAAATTGCACCAGTATGTCAAGGTGATGTGCCCCCATTAATTCCAACGGTTTCAAACAATGCTCAGGGTATTGTAGGGAATTGGACACCGCCTACAATTGATAGTTCAATAGACGGAACCTTTACATTTACTTTTGCTCCCAATCCGAATCAATGTGCGGATACAGTTACTATGGACATTGTCGTTATTGCAGCAATGCCACCTTCTTTCCTTGCGGATACCTTAACGGGTTGTAATCCACTGATGGTAAATCTATCTACCCAACAAGTTCAAAATGCTAATTATACGTGGGTTTGGAATGGCAATACAATAGGCACTGGCAATAGTTTAGATTATTTATTTACAAGCGCTGGTTGTCACGATATTACTTTGATCTACAATTTACAGGGCTGTCTTGAGACTACCACCTACAATTCATACATCTGTATGGAAAATTATCCAGTCGCTTCTTTTACGAGTAACCCTAATGTATTATCTTCTCAGAGTGAAGTGATTCAATTCAACAACAATACTTTGGGAGCAGTAAGTTATTTCTGGGAATTTGGTGATGGGGAAGTTTCTTCTGAATTTGATCCTAACCATCCGTATGTTGGTGTTTCTGAAAACATGCTTGTTACATTAACAGCATCAACTCCACTTGGTTGTACAGATATCTATGAATTAACATTGGTAGTGATTAGCGATCCGATATTCTATGTTCCTAATACGTTCACGCCTGATCAAGATGAAAATAATCAAACATGGTTTCCTGTATTTACAACTGGGTTTGACCCCTATAAATTTTCTCTTCTTATATTCAATAGATGGGGTGAAATCATATGGGAGAGTCTAAATGCTGAGGGACAATGGGATGGCACATACGGTATAAATGGACTTGATGTACCGATAGGAACATATACTTGGATGATCAATTATTCCAATAAAGAAACAGATGATAAGAAAGTAATTACAGGCACGGTAAACCTTATTCGATAAGAATAAGTAAGCTTCAATTATTTCTTACGGAAGAAAATCTTAATCGGAACTCCTTTAAAATCAAAAACTTCACGCATACGATTTTCTAAAAATCGTCGGTAAGCTTCTGTTAAGTATTGCGGCAAATTACAAAAGAATGCAAAAGCTGGTGCATGTGTCGGTAATTGTTGAACAAACTTAATTTTGATGTATTTCCCTTTATTTGCTGGAGGAGGTGTTTGTTGAATAATTTCCAACATCACATCATTTAATTTTGAAGTAGGTATTTTCTTCGTGCGATTTGCAAAAACCTCCATTGCCGTTTCTAGCGCTTTATGGATTCGTTGTTTTGTAATCGTTGAAGTAAAAATAATGGGAACATCATTGTAAGGCGCTAATTGATTTCGTAGATTTTCCTCGTATTCCACCATCGTTCTGTGGTCTTTTTCTACTAAATCCCATTTATTTACAAGCACCACTACCCCCTTAGAATTTTTTTCAATCATGTAATAAATACTCAGATCCTGTTTTTGAATTCCTTCAGAAGCATCAATTAAAAAAAGGCAAACATCAGCATTTTCAATGGTTCGAATAGAACGAAGTACAGAATAAAACTCAATATCTTCCGTGACTTTTGCTTTTTTGCGAATACCCGCCGTATCGATTAAAATAAAATCGAATCCAAATGATTTATATCGTGTATGGATAGAGTCGCGTGTTGTTCCTGAAATATCTGTAACGATATTTCTTTCTTGTCCCGTAAACGCGTTAATGAGAGAGGACTTCCCAACATTTGGTCGACCAACGATAGCGAACCTTGGTAAATCATCTTCCTCACGAATTGATTCATTTTCCTTGTCAAAATAAGGAACAAGTGTATCTAAAATTTCACCTGTTCCACTTCCATTCGCTGCTGAAAGATCAAATACCTCACCAAGTCCTAGCGAGTAAAACTCAGCAGACATTCCTACACGATCATTACTATCCACCTTATTGGCAACAACGATTATTTTCTTCTTACTTTTTCGTAGCAATTGTGCCACCACATTATCCATTTCGACAATTCCAGTAGTAACATCGAGCATGAACAGAATAACATTGGCTTCTTCAACCGCTAATTCAACCTGCTTTCTAATTTCACCCTCAAAAATATCTTCTTTTGTAGTAGCGTACCCACCTGTATCAATAACAGAAAACTGATAACCATTCCATTCCCCTTTGCCATAAAGACGATCGCGCGTAACACCACTAATTTCTTTTACGATGGCATCCCGAGACTCTGTTAAACGATTAAAAAGTGTAGATTTTCCAACATTTGGTCTTCCAACAATGGCGACTATATTGCTCATTTTTTATTCTCCTATTGACTATTAATATCCGTATTTTTTTAGCTTCGCTTCTGTTGATCGCCAATCTTTATCTACTTTAACAAAAGTATCCAAATAGACTTTCTTATCAAGAAATTTTTGAATTTCAAAGCGCGCACTACTTCCGATTTTCTTCAGCATCTCCCCCCCTTTACCGATTACGATCCCTTTTTGGGATTCTCTTTCCACAATGATTATTGCTCTAATTCGCGTTATGTTTTCCTCTTCAATAAATTCCTCAATTTCAATTTGACAACTGTAAGGAACTTCTTTTTGACAAAGGTAAAAAATCTTACCGCGGATAATCTCTGACACAAAAAATCGCATGGGACGATCAGATATCTCTTCCTTATCGTAATAGGGAGGATTTTCAGGAATTAGCGATAAAATTTTTAACCAAACAGCATCAATGCTAAAATTATGCAAGGCAGAAATTGGAAAAACCAGCGCATCCGGCAATTCATTTTGCCAGTACAACGCCTTTTCCATTACCTCTTCTTGGTTTGACAAATCAATTTTATTGATTAAACACAAAACAGGCACCTTCAATTTTTTGATCTTCTCAAGTGTTGCCTTGTGATTCATTTCATTTTCCTGTGTATCGGTAATGAACAAAACTAAGTCTGCATCTTGTAAAGAAGCATTTACATACTCCATCATGTTTTCATGAAGTTTATATGCGGCATTAATAACACCTGGAGTATCTGAAAAAACGATCTGATAATCCTCTTCATTTACAATTCCAAGGATCCGATGGCGCGTTGTTTGAGCCTTAGCTGTAACAATCGATAACTTTTCACCAACCAAATGATTCATTAATGTAGACTTACCTACATTTGGACTTCCAACAATACTTACAAAACCAGATTTATGTGCCATTCATTTAAACTAGCTGCAAAGGTAAGGAATTAAACACAGCCTTAAAATTAGAATTCCGGAAATAAGCCAAGTATTCCCTAAATAATTAACTTTACTACCTAAATGGAACACGAAATTTTTATGCAACGTTGCGTTGACCTCGCTTATTTAGGGCAGGGAAATGTCAGTCCAAACCCAATGGTGGGATGTGTTATCGTTAAAAATGGTCTGGTAATCGGAGAAGGATATCATTCAGAATACGGTGGAAAACATGCCGAAATAAAAGCAATAGAAAGTGTTATAGATCAGAAAGAAATAGAAAATTCAACCGTATATATTTCTTTAGAACCTTGCGTTCATCATGGAAAAACACCTCCTTGTGTAGCAGAGTTGATTAGTAGAAAAATTAAAACAGCTGTAATTGGAAGCAGGGACAGTAATCCAATTGTTGGAGGAAAAGGCATAGAATCCTTAAAAAGAGCAGAGATAGAAGTAATTGAAAATGTCCTTGAAGAAGAATGTCGGAAATTAAACAAGCGATTTTTCACCTTTCATGAAAAAAGAAGGCCATATGTAATATTAAAATGGGCGCAGACATCCGATGGTTATTTAGATAAAAATCGAGAAACGGACGAAAAGGGTATCAATTGGATTTCCTCCCCTGAATCGAAAGTCCTTGTTCATAAATGGAGAAGCGAAGAGCAAAGTATTCTCGTAGGTAGAAATACCATATTGAATGATAATCCATCACTTACTGTTCGTGAGATCAGCGGTAAAAATCCAACTAGAATTGTAATTGATAGTCAAATGCAATTGAGTAAAGATGTCAATATTTTTTCCAATGATGCACCAACCCTTGTCTTCAATAGAATTCAAAATAAAAAGTTAGATGGTGTGGAATGGATAAAAATACAAGAAACATCCACAAAATATATTTTAGAAGAATTGTATAAGCGCAATATCCAATCCGTCTTAGTGGAAGGAGGCAGTCGAACACTCCAATATTTTATTATTGATAATGTGTGGGATGAAGCACGAGTAATTGTTGGTGACATTAAGTTTGGAGATGGTGTTAAAGCGCCCATAATTAACAAAGTTCCAGTTCGGGCACATCAATTTAGCGATCACGACACCATATTTTACTTTACTAGAAGATGATAGAACTAATAAGTTGCATCTTGTGCTCCAGTCTAATTTTTGTGGTCTTTAAACTGTTCCCAAAATATAAAATAGATACCTTTCAAGCTATTGTCTTCAACTATTTTACCGCTGCATCTTGTGGCATATTGTTTTTTCATTCGGAATTTAAGGGAGTAACGGCGAGTGATCTTGACATCCTAAAGTATGCGTTTTATTGCGCTGTATTATTTATTTCCTTGTTTTTAATTATGGGCATAAGTTCCCAGCGAAATGGTGTTGCTTCCACCTCTGTCGCTGTTAAAATGTCCATGTCGATTTCGATGTTAGCTATGATTTATTACAACAATGAATCGCTCTCAATTCTTAAAATTAGTGGCTTGATCGCTGCCATTTTAGGGGTAATTCTTGTTTCTTTACCTAGTAAAAGTGCTGCGAATGGCAAACAAGCAATTTGGATGCTATTTGTTTTATTTTTTGGAAGTGGCTTATTAGATTTTTTACTAAACGTCATCCAAAAAAGCAAACTCAGCGGATGGCATCCTGGTTTATTTTCAGCGCTGGGCTTCTTAATGGCAGGAATCATGGGCATAGTTATAATTGGCATCCAATTGCTTCGAAAAAAAATGAAAATACAACTCAAAAATATAGTCGCAGGAATCGTTTTGGGTGTGCCCAATTATTTCTCAATCTATCTTTTACTTGCAGCTTATCAAACGACAGGTTGGTCGGACTCTACCGTTTTAGCCATCATTAATGTAAGTGTTGTCCTTACAGCTTCGATTATTGGCTTGTCCCTATTTTCAGAAAAATTAAATCTTAAAAAAACGATTGGACTTTGTTTTTCAATTCTAGCCATTATCATTTTGTATATTTCCAATGCTCGCTAGAAAAGAGTATTTATACCTCATTGATTAATGAAATAAGCTATATATTTCTTAATTTAGCTGAAACAAAATTTACATGCGGAAATTTATACTTCTAATTTTCTTATTACCGGTTGGCTTCTTGTTTTCTCAATTTAATATCAATGAAGCGAGTAATGCAAATGGAAATACCATTGTATTGCCGAACGGAAGCACCCCAGATTGGATAGAAATTTATAATAGCTCAGCAATCCCTGCTAATATTGGAGGTTGTGGGCTCAGTGACGATCGAAACTTGCCCTTGAAATGGACTTTTCCTACCACTATGATTAGTCCATTAGGATTTTTAGTGGTCCATGCAGTAAATAAAAACACCGTAAGTTTTATTGATCATTATGAAACAGCCGTATTTGCAGATTCTATTTGGCAGTATGAAACACCCATTGCCGAGATACCCCAATGGAATAGTAGCACCTTTAACAGCAGCTCATGGTCGATTGGACCCGCAAGCATTGGTTATGGTGACGGCGATGATGCAACAGATATAATTGGACCTTTCGCAACCATTTATTCTAGAATCAATTTTCAATGCACGAATATAAATGCCATAAAAAAAACAATCCTAGACATCGATTATGACGATGGATTTGTGGCCTACTTGAATGGTATTGAAATAGCTCGTGCAGGTCTAACAGGTACGCCACCAACATGGGATGAATTGGCGAGTGATCATGAAGCAACACTCCCACAAGGCGCTGCAATTCCATCTTTTGAAATTGACACGTCAATTATTCAAGCTGCCCTAATCCTTGGGAATAATGTGCTAGCCATTGAAATTCACAATACAGATCCAAATTCATCAGATTTAACCGGAAAGCCCTATTTAACATTTGGCTATGACTCCCCAGGTTTATTTGCAAGCGGAACAACACATCCCTATTTCACTGCAACTGTTGGAGGAACACTAGAGACAAATTTTGGCATCTCAACAGGTGGAGAAATGCTTTACCTTTCAGATCCAACTGGTGTTTTTGTTGATTCATTGCTTTTAATTGATCTTGAACCTAACATGTCGAATGGTAAACTTTTAGATGGTGGCATTCCAACTGCTACTTTTACTATACCAACACCCAATGCTACTAACAATACCTCCATTGGTTATGATGGCTATGAAAATCAAGCAACCATCACCAATACTGGCGGCGTATTTCAAGGACCTATTCTTGCTAATATCGTTAATAATTCTGTTGCCAATGGAGAACTTAGGTACACCCTAACAGGGGTTAATCCAAGCATAAATTCCCCTTTGGTAGCAGGTCCCATCTTACTTTCGACGAATTGTGTGTTGAAAGTAAGATGTTTCCCAGTTGGAACGAATTTACTTCCAAGTTTAATTAGCACAGAAACATTTTTATTTCAAGAAGATTTTACTTTGCCCATTATTTCCTTGACCATAGATTCATTGGATCTTTATGGAGGCAATGGAATTTTTGATAATTGGTGGACAGACTGGAGAAAGCCTTGTGTGGTAGAATATTTTGACGCAAATGGGATCAAACAGTTTGAAACAAGAGCCTCGGTAAAACCAGATGGAGGGGCAGGTGGAAGCCGATCTAACCCGCAACATAGCGTTACTATCGAACCTGCGAATTCCTTATATGGTGAAGGTCAACCGATTCATTATCCTATTATTCCTCAGAAGCCATTTATTAAAGATTTTTATGCGCTCTATATTCGTAATGGTAGTAATTTTTGGAATCAAAGCCCACAAAGAGACGCAACCTTTTGCCGCATAATGGCAAAAACCAATGTTAATTCACAAGCATATACCCCAGCTAACGTATTTTTAAACGGCCAATACTTTGGTGTTTATGAAGTGCGTGAAAAAGCCAACGAAGGCTATTTTAAAAACAACTATAATAACGACATGGACAGCTTGGATTTACTTTCAGTAAGTTATTTTTATGGCGCTGGGGTGATTAGAATAGTAAAAGGATCGGATACATCATTTTACTCCATGCGCGATTACATCACTACAGCAGATGCAACAAGTCCTACCTATTTTAATGAAAGTAATAAAAAATTAGACTTGTATAATTTCACAGATTACATAGCCGGAGAAAACTGGTATGCAAATGCCGATTGGATCTACAATAACATGAAAATGGCGAGGACACGTACAACTGATAACAAATGGCGTTTCTTTTTACAAGATTTAGAATGGGGCCTAGGTGGTTGGACCGATTATAATGCCAATATGTTTGATTGGTTTAGGTATAACCAACAACCAAATCCATTTTGGCAAATTTATGATGCCTTGGTTCAAAATATAGAATTTAAAAATTATTTTGTGAATCGCTACGCAGACCTTATGAATTTCACTTTTCAAAGTAATAAATACACGCCAATTATTGATAGCATGTACAACGAATTGCTGCCAGATTTGCCTAGGCATTTTCAATTATGGACAGGAGACGTTGCCGGAGGAATGTCAACCTTTGCCTATTGGCGGAACGTACACATAGCCCAATTTAATAATCGAAATGCCGTCGTACGAAATCAAATGGTTACTGAATTTAACTTAGTAAAAAAAGTAGATGTTAGTTTAGATGTATTTCCTGCAGGCGCAGGATATATCAAAATTTCAACCATAGTACCCGAAACACTTCCATGGACAGGCGTTTATTTTGACGGTGTTCCCGTAAAAATTACAGCCATCGCAAATCCTGGTTATACCTTCCAAAATTGGACCCCCAATTTAACACTTCCTGCAGGGAGTTTATTACAGTCCAGTATTACCCAAAACATCGATCAAAATGATTTATTTAGAGCAGTATTTATTGGATCACCGGAAGAACCATCTTTAACTATTTCAGAGATTAATTACAATCCAGACGCAACAGTAGATGGCGGAAATTGGATTGAATTACACAATTTTGGAACTACGGCCATGGATTTAACAGCATGGCATATAAAGACAAAGAACCATTACGATAAATTTAGTTTTGAGGACCAAACCATTATTCCAGCTAATGGATATTTGGTGGTTTGTGAAAACATGGCACTTTTTAATAGCATGTATCCCCAAGTTCAAAATGTAGTGGGAGGAACTGGCTTTGTTTGGAGCAATAAATACGACTCCATTCGAATTTTCAATCCTTTTGATAGTATGGCCTTAGTAGCGGTTTATTCAGATGAAGCCCCCTACCCTAAGTGTGCAGATGGTTGGGGGAGAACCTTAGAAAATAAACATACCTCCATTTCCTTGCTTGATGAAAATTCATGGTTCTGTGGTTGCATCGGAGGATCACCTGGAAAAGCATACGAAGAATGTGAAGAGCCAATATATGTGAGTGAATTTAGCTACAATAACACCAACCAAATTTATAATGCTGGCGATTGGATTGAGCTCTACAACAATACTTCAAGCGACATTAATCTAATTGGCTACGTTTTCAAAGATTCCAAAAACGACCATGAATACATCTTTCCAGCCATAAACCTAGCTCCTAATGCCTTTCTTGTTGTAGGGAATGACCTTACCGCTTTTAATTTAAGAAATCCCTTAGTTCAAAATGTAATTGGACAATTTGACTTTGGCCTGTCACCAAAAGATGGGATTCGCTTGTACGATAATACTGGGATCTTAATCAGTAGTTTTAATTACGATACGATAGCTCCTTGGTCAATTATTCCAAGTTTCCAAGACTTTACGAATGAATATAATTTCTATGATGGCTACCTTAACCCCAACAATGGTTTATCTTGGTTTATTGGGTGTGAAGGAGGATCTCCGGGCACAAAATTCTTACCCTGTCCTGTTTTACCAGATGGTGAATTTGCTTTTTTATATCCAAATCCAAGTTCATCTAACATCACCATTACCATTAATAACACAGCATCCGGTGTCGGATTAACTGAGTTGGAAATTTACAATTTAAATGGTCAACTAGTATACAAGCAACTCTTGGATAAAGTTCAAGAATCAGTGATGAGTGCAGAAATAGATGTTACACATTTCCTCCAAGGCGTTTATTATGTAAAAATTATACAAGCAGATCAAAGCAAGACGTTACCGTTTGTGAAATTATAGGTAAAATTAGGCGTTTATTTGGGCTCTATTCAGCAATGAGATCATGCCAATCGTAACAATAAAGAGTTGAGATGATGTTTCTTCACTCAAAGAGCTACCATCTTCATCATCAGTGGAAACTTCAATGGCCATGAATTGTGCTAGATACGGTTGATCACAAAAGGATTCCAATTCCTCCTCATCTTCCGATTCGAAATAGCTATCCAACATCTCGAAATACGGATCCTGCATTTCATCGATGTCGGCTTCCACAATCGGTCTTAAGTTAAGTCCCTCCATCTCAAATGAAGACATGATTAAGCAGAAATAATAAATCAACAATCCTTCTAATTCATCATTTTCGTATTCTGTAGAAGCAGACATAATATAATCTAACAAATCCGGTTGTGCTAAAGCATAGCGTTCAGACAATGCTTCTAACGCATCATCATCAAGGTGATCCACATGCTCAATCGCTTTTTCTATACTTTTAATGGTTACCTGGCTCATAGCTTTGATATTTTAATTTTTACAAAAGTAAAAATATGAGTTTAATTAACACATTTAATTTTTCCGATATAAAGAAACTTAATATGAATGCTACTTATTTACAAAGAATATAAATTAGCCTATTGTAGCCATCCCTTGATGCGTTTACTATCCAATATCACTACATTTGTAACTCTTAATTTAAACTATACATAGTATGCAACTGTGGAATACCTTAAATAAAGAGGAATTAGAAACAAAAATGCGTGAGCTTGGGCAGCAATTTGTCACTATCTCATTTTATCAATACGCAAATATTGTTGTTCCTCAATTATTTCGTGATCACCTGTTTCAAATGTGGTCTAAATACAATATCGTTGGAAGAGTTTATGTAGCCCATGAGGGAATTAATGCTCAAATTTCAGTGCCATCCAACTACATTGGTGTCTTTCGAGAGGAATTATATCAAATAGAATTTCTAGATGGTATTCGCTTAAATTTCTCGGTGGAGGATTCAGCTGCCGAATTCTCTTTTTTAAAATTAAAAATAAAGGTGCGTGATAAAATTTTAGCCGATGGCTTAAACGATACTACCTTTGATGTAAGAAAAATTGGAAAACACCTAAAAGCGGAAGAATTTAATGCCCTTACCGACGATCCGGAAACTATCTTGATAGATTTTAGAAACCACTACGAACATGAAGTAGGCTATTTCAAAGGCGCAATATTACCAGATGTTGACACATTCAGAGAAAGCTTACCCATTATAGAAGAAACGTATTTAAAAGGAAATGAGGACAAGAATATAGTTATGTATTGTACCGGTGGCATACGCTGTGAAAAAGCATCTGCATGGTTCAAGCATAGGGGCTTTGAAAATGTACATCAATTAGAAGGAGGTATAATAAAGTATGCCAATGATGCCAAAGAAAGAGGGATTGAAAATAAATTTATCGGAAAGAATTTTGTTTTTGATGAACGAAGAGGTGAACGAATTACGGAAGATATTGTTTCTATTTGCCATCAATGCGGAAAACCTGCCGATGTTCACACGAATTGCGTGAACGATGCCTGTCATTTGTTATTTATCCAATGCGATGAGTGTAAGGAAAAAATAGAGAATTGCTGTTCTTCAGAATGTCAGGAAATGATTCATTTAAGTGAGGAGGAACAAAAAGAATTTAGAAAAGGGAAAAATAACAGCAATAAAATTTTCAAAAAAGGGCGATCAAATAAGTTGATTTTCAAATTGAATGCAGAAAAACCATTAACTTTGATTCCAACTCAAACTAATAAATAAGTGATTTTAGCAATTAATTGGACGGTCAGTTCTGAAATAATAGAGGGTTGGCGAACGCCCAATTGGTACGGTTTATTGTTTGTCTCTGGTTTAATCATTGGCTACTTTGTGATCAAGAGAATGTTTCAAAAAGAAAACATCTCAAATGAATTACTCGATAAATTGGTCATGTATACTGTTCTTGCTACCATTATTGGGGCACGCTTAGGACACGTTTTTTTTTACGATTGGGAACATTATAGCCAGCATCCCGAGCAGATTATAATGATTTGGAAAGGGGGTCTTGCTAGCCATGGTGCAGCAATTGCGATTTTGATTTCTCTCTACCTATACGCTAAATACCCCTTAAAAAAACCTTTTTTATGGATCCTTGATCGGATGGCAGCTCCCATTGCGATTGGCGCAACTTTTATTCGACTGGGAAATTTAATGAATCAAGAGATTGTTGGACATGTTACCAATGTTCCATGGGCTTTCAAATTCCAACGCTATTACAATGAAACGCTCGGTGATTACGATGCTTTACCTAGACATCCTTCGCAATTATATGAAGCCCTAATCTATTTGATCATTTTTGGAGTGCTACTTTTTTTATTTTGGAAGAGAAATTTGTGGCAAAAACCGGGGTTTATTTTTGGGACTTTTTTAATCCTCGTTTTTACTGCACGTTTTTTTATTGAATTTACCAAAGAAGGACAAACCGCGCGCGATTTTGAATTAGTACTTAACACAGGTCAATTGCTTAGTATCCCTTTTGTACTGGCTGGTTGCATAATACTTATTCGATCAATAAAGACGAAAAAAACTGCCTAGCTTATTGGCATACAACAATTCTGCTTTCTTAAAAATCAAGCGTTTCCTATTCTTTTTCAATCGCGTATACTATACCTATTCGTTTAATTAGTTTAAAGTATA
Source organism: Flavobacteriia bacterium (assembly GCA_026391005.1). Classification (GTDB taxonomy): domain Bacteria; phylum Bacteroidota; class Bacteroidia; order Flavobacteriales_D; family Crocinitomicaceae; genus UBA952. The sequence goes on from JAPLEV010000051.1 coordinate 14,872, forward strand.
ATTTTCCTTCTTATATTTGTAGCGTAAATTAAACTAACACTAAATGGCTGAGAAATCTGCAACCTCTAAACTTAGCTCTACTGCCAAAAAAAGCACTGCTGTAAAAACAAAATTTTCAAAGGAAACCTATATAAAATGGTATAAAGATATGTTGCTCATTCGTCGCTTCGAAGAGAAAACAGGTCAATTATATATTCAACAAAAATTTGGTGGATTTTGTCATTTATACATTGGACAAGAAGCTATCGTTGTCGGAACAGCAAGCGCATGTCGACCAAGCGATAAACACATGACGGCTTACCGCGATCACGCACATCCAATTGCATTGGGTACAAATCCAAGAGTATTAATGGCGGAACTTTACGGAAGAACAACAGGTTGTTCTAAAGGAAAAGGTGGATCCATGCACTTTTTTGATAAAGAAAAAAACTTTATGGGTGGACACGGAATTGTGGGAGCTCAAATAGCTATGGGAACAGGTGTTGCGTTTGCTGAGCAATACAATGGGACAGACAATATTGCTGTTGTATCAATGGGTGATGGTGCTGTACGACAAGGTGCTTTGCATGAAACTTTTAATATGGCGATGCTATGGAAACTTCCAGTGGTTTACATTATTGAAAATAATAATTATGCCATGGGGACCTCTGTTGAAAGAACCACCAACGTAACCGATTTATCAAAAATTGGACTTTCCTATGAGATGCCTTCCAAAATTGTTAATGGAATGCGTCCCGAAGATGTTCATGATGCCATTGAAGAAGCGGCAAATCGCGCAAGACGAGGAGATGGACCAACTTTATTAGACATTAGAACTTACCGCTATAAAGGTCATTCCATGTCTGACCCTCAAAAATACCGTTCAAAAGATGAAGTAAGCGATTGGATGGATAAAGATCCGATTGATCATGTTTTAGAGATAATAAAAGCCAATAAGTGGCTTTCAGAAAAAGAAATAGAAGCAATTGATGTTTGGGTAAAAAAAGAAGTGGATGAATCAGTAGAATTTGCTGAAAATTCTCCGTACCCAGAAGCGCACGAGCTATATGAAGATGTTTATACTCAAACGGATTATCCATATATCAAAGAATATTAAATAATAAAAATAAGATTATGGCTGAAATAGTTTACATGCCGAAATTAAGCGATACCATGACTGAAGGTGTGGTGGCTTCATGGTTAAAAAACGTTGGCGACACGGTCAAAAATGGGGAGATAATTGCAGAAATCGAAACCGATAAAGCAACTATGGAGTTTGAATCATTTTATGATGGTGTGCTTCTTTATATTGGTGTTGAAACAGGAAAAGCAGCTCCTGTAAATGAAATTCTTGCCATTATTGGTAATAAAGATGAAGATATATCCGCTATGATTAACGCATCGCCTGCACCAACTATCACAAGCAACGAAAAAATTGAAGTGCCTGCTCCTACTCCTGCTCCAAAAGCAGAACCTGTAATAGCAGCACCAGCACAGGCAGCAGTTATTATCCCACAGAACACCTCAACTGATCGAATTTTTGCATCGCCTTTAGCTAAAAAACTAGCAATGGAAAAAGGAATTGATATTAGTTTTGTTGCTGGGACTGGCGAAAATGGTAGAATCGTAAAACGAGATGTAGATCATTATGTTCCGTATAATGGCCAACAACAAGCACCAAAAGGAAATTATGTTGGAATAGAATCCTTTGTAGATGAGCCGATTAGCCAAATGCGAAAAACAATTGCAAAAAGATTGGCGGAAAGTAAATTTACAGCACCACATTTTTATCTTACCATGGATATCGATATGGATGTTGCCATTCAAACTAGAAAATCGTTGAGTGCTCTCGAAGTTAAAGTTTCTTATAATGATTTCGTTGTAAAAGCAGTTGCTCTTGCCTTAATAAAACACCCGAATGTAAATAGTTCGTGGTTGGGAGATGTGATCCGCAGAAACCAACACGTACATATTGGTGTTGCAGTAGCAGTAGAAGACGGTCTTTTAGTGCCTGTTATTCGATTTGCAGATGGTAAAAGTCTGAGTGAAATTTCTTCAGAAGTAAAAGATCTCGCTGGTAAAGCAAAAACCAAAAAATTGCAGCCAAGTGATTGGGAAGGAAATACATTCACCATTTCTAATTTAGGAATGTTTGGAATTGAGTCTTTCACTGCGATTGTTAATCCACCAGACAGCTGCATTTTAGCGATTGGAGGAATTAAAGAAATTCCAGTAGTAAAAAATGGACAAGTTGTACCTGGAAATGTTATGAAAGTAACACTTTCTTGTGATCATCGTGTCGTTGACGGTGCAACAGGCTCCGCTTTTTTACTTACTTTTAAAGAGTATATGGAGAATACCATTGCCTTGCTACTTTAAAAATAAAGAAACTGAGCATAATGAGGATAACTAATCGGTTTATACATTTTTTTCTTCTTGCTATTGCCGGCTTAACTTACGCTCCTTCCTTCTCGCAAGCAACCATTCGTGTTACGGTGGTTTCTGTTCAGTCACTTAACTATGCAGATTGTGATGGCCTATTTTTTGGAAATAGTGATTTCGTTTGGGAATTTACAGCAACAGATAATACCATTGGTTATTCCAATAACAATCCTGCCTTATTTGGTATTTTTAATTTTAATTATGGCTATAAAAATAACGACAATGGGCCGTACACGATGTCTTCACCAAATGGTGGGTTTTCCCCAACAAATGGCTTGTTTTTCGACCATGATTTCTTATGTCCCACAACCGTTCCTACCTCGATTAATTTAGCTTGGGAAGCTTACGAAAATGATGATATAGGAAACTATGATATCTTAGGCTTGAACGACGGTCAAACAGGAATGCAAAATGTTAGTATGGCCGTTCCTGCAGCAGGAGGATCCCTTAACTACACGTTTAATGCTAACTCAGTTGATCCCTCTTGCAATGAGCAATATCGAATTAATTTGAGAGTCGATCGAATTCCCATCGTGGTCAATTACCTGGATGATTTTATTTGTAATGCAACGCCTGTTTCTCTTAATACAACCTATACTTTTGGATGGTGTGCTGCCACCTTAGAACCCAATGAACCTGCTGCAAATGACGTGCAAAATGCGGGTTCTACGTGGGCGAAATTTATTGCGCCAGCAAGTGGCTCTGTTCAAGTAAGTACTGATTTAGCAGGAACACAAATTGGGACGTATATCGAAATTTATCACGCTTCAGATGGAATGAATTGTACCGATGGAATTCATGCAGTAACAGGAGCCTTGATAAAAAATAAATTTGAATACCTTTCACATGTAGATTTTTCTGATGGAATTGACTTTCTAGGAATAGACCCTGAGAGTGATATCACCTTTGATGCTTGCGACCCCATTCCATTAATCAGTTATCAAAAATTAATCCCCGGACAAACTTATTACATTCAGGTTACAGCAGACAATGCTGGTGACCACGGTTATTATCAGCTTCGAGTAAATGGCTTGGGAGGAGGAGCTCCAAATCTCGAAGATATTCCTTGCTTATCGTCACCTGTTGCTATCAATACCGCAGCAATCTCTTCAGCAAGTAATAATTCGCCATCAGCAACACTTAGTTTCGGCTGTGCATTTGACGGTGGAAATACGGCAGGAGAAACTGGGCAGCAACATACATCATCGAATCCAAACCAATACCATGCATATGATTACCAACATATCGCTGCCAATAATCCGGTGATGAATGAAAGTGTTTGGTTAAATTTCATTGCGCCAAATCAAGGAAGAATCTCGTATGAGACAGATTATCAAAACGCACTTTATGGCGAAAGTGCTGCCTTATTTGGCTTTGACAAAGTTTTTGGACCCGGTGTTCCCAATGATTATTTATGTACCAACTTAAAATTTATTGATTCCGATGAAGGCGGAACGAATAGCTTTTTAGGAGGAGATCCCAGTGCGCTTATCAATGGACAATGTTTAGAGCCAGGATATCGCTATTATGGAATGGTTGACCCATCTGATAACATTACTGTTTTTAGTCCTCAAAATATAAAAACATGGTTGTTTGACCCGAGTATTGTTGATCCAACATTAAATCCACCCGGAAATGATATTTTGTGTTTGACCATGCAAAATCCTTTGTACCAAGTTCCCGTAATTTTAGCAGGGACGAATCCTACTTTTCAAGCAGTCGCTGGATCAAATGTACTTGCTTGCCGTGAATACCTCGCTGGTGAACCACCCATCGATCCAAATCCAGCGAATTGTGCGGATCAAACGGTTTGGCATTATTTCGTTTGTCCCCCTTCAGGTGCTGTTGAATTAAGTATTCGTGCCTACATAGGCATGAATTTATTGCGCTTTAATATCTTTGAATTATTAAACGGAACAAATTGTTATGGTGGATTACAACCAGCAACATTTACCACAAACGGCACAAGATATTCGCCTCCAATTACACCCATAGCTTCTGGATCCGCCACTTTTAATGGTCACCAAGAAACAATGTGCTGTTTGGATTCAGGAAAAATATATGCCATTCAAATTGATGGGGGCTCACCAGGAGATGAAGGTCAATACATTATTGAATATATTAAAGAATTGGAAAGTGACGCAGGAGATGTATTTGGAAATATTTCCAACGGAGAGTACGTTAATATTACTACTCCAGACACAGCCTTTGTTTGTTTTGGAGACCAAATAACCCCAGGAATCCTATTAGATGGAAATGGAATTTCTACCGCTTCCCTCCCCTCCTGTTTATTACCCGGATATGTCTTGCATCAAACCCAACCATTACCCGACCCCATAGCGAATACTGGCTTTACTTTCATTGATTCTATTCAAGGATTAACAGGTTCATTTAGCAACACTGGAACGGGATCAGGAGTGTTTGGAGATCCATTATTTAATTCGGTCTATTTTCTTTCGCCAGCAGGTGATATCCCTTCAAATTGGGGGACTTTTAGCTGTTTGACTTCTACCGTTGAAACTGGAATTCCAGTCGTATTTTTACAAGCCCTTTCAACAAATTTCAATTACAATAATACAACCTGTTCCGTGTCCTTTTCCGCCAGCGGTGGACTGAATAGCTTTTACAATCAGCCATACGCTTACACAATCACAAATCCATTAGGCTTAATAGCGCAGAGCGGTTCCATAACTCCTGGACAAACCATTAATTATACAGCAGCAATAATTGGAGTTTATACCGTATTGATAAACGATGGCGCCTGTCCTCAAACCTACACTTTCGATGCAACAGGGTGTTTGAATCCATGCATTCCGACAACTATAAACATTGATTATTCCATTTGCGCTGGTGACAGTTTATATTTAGAAGCAAACTGGCAAAGTGTGCCGGGTGTATTCACGGATACGCTTTTATCCGTAATGGGATGTGATAGCATTGTTGTTACCAATTTATCATTATTTGCCAACCCCGTATATGGATTTCAAGAATACACAATTTGCCAAGGAGAAAGTATTTCAGTTGCTGATAATTCCTATAATAGTAATGGTTTGTACATTGATACACTCCAAACTATAAATGGATGTGATAGCATTCTCACAACAGGAATTTTTGTAATTACACCTGTAGTGGTGAACTCAGAAGTGCATCTTTGCAATGGAAGTTCATACACCTTCAATGGCACTACCTACAATTCCGAAGGAGTTTATTTTGACACGATAAGTACCGTGCAAGGATGTGATTCTGTTTTAGTCCTTTCCTTGTTTTTAAATGATACCTATGAAGTTTTCATTCAAGATACCATTTGTTTGGGAGATCGAATTATTTTCGGAATAGACACCATTTATTTTGCCGGATCCTACCAACTTCCATTGGTGGCAGATAATGGCTGCGATTCAACAATTAATTTGTTGGTTAATACCATCGATTGTGACTTAGTAAGCGTTTATGCTCCTAATTCATTTACTCCGGATGGAGATGAGCTGAATGAAATATGGATGCCCATAATAATGAATGTGAAATCCTTTGAATTTTTAATTTACAACCGTTGGGGAGAGTTAGTGACTCATTCCTATGGAGAAGGTTGGGACGGAAAATATAAAGGAGACGATTGTCCTATTGGTGTATATGCTTATGTCCTTAGTTGGATAGATAAAGACAATCTTGAGCATCAAGTAACAGGTCACATTACCTTAATCAGGTAAGAGTAATTTATTATTTTTCATTATATTAGCCAATTAAAAATGCTGAATTTATGAAAATTGTAGTTTTTAGTTTTCTTGCTTTACTCTTCCTTTTTAACCAATATTTCTTCGCTCAAGCTACAATCAAAGTAAAAGTAGTATCTGTTCAAACAATGAATAATGTAGATTGTGATGGGCTTTTCTTGGGAAATAGCGATTTTGTTTGGGAATTTACGGCGACAGATAACACCATCGGATTAACCAATAATAATCCTGCATTATTTGGCATCTTTAATTTTAATTATGGGTACAAAAATAATGACAATGGCCCTTACACCGTGTCTTCTCCCAACGGAGGGTTTTCACCCAATGATGGATTATTTTTTGACAGAGAATATATCTGTGTTACCGATGTACCGACCTTAATCAATCTTGCTTGGGAAGCTTACGAAAATGATGATGCAGGAAACTACGATATTTTAGGATTGACTGATGGACAAACAGGGATTCAAAATGTAAGCATGGCAGTGCCACTTGCCGCGGGTATATTAAATTATACCTTCATTGCCAATAGCAATGATGCAGGATGTAATCAACAGTATCGCATTAACTTATCCGTTGAAAGATTACCAATTGTCGTAAGTTATTTAGATGATAATATTTGCAATGCCAATCTATTAGCGCTAAACACTACCTATGCCTTAGGTTGGTGTAACTCTACCCTTGAAGTTAATGAGCCTGCTGCGAGTGACGTCCAAAATGCAGGGTCTGCATGGGCTAAATTTGTGGCTCCTGCTAGCGGTTCTGTTCAAGTTACGACCGATTTAGCTGGAACAGACATTGGGACATACGTTGAAATCTATCATGCAGCAGACGGATTAACCTGTACAACAGGTATTCATCCAGTGACAAATGTTCTACTTAAAGATAAATTTGAATTCCTTTCACACGTAGATTACTCAGATGGTATCGATTTATTAGGACTAGATCCTGAAAGTGATATTACATTTGATGCCTGTGACCCGATTCCTTTTATCTCGTATCAAAAATTAATTCCCGGTGAGACCTATTACATTCAAGTAACTTCGGATGACGTTAATGATCACGGTTATTATCAATTAAGAGTGAATGGTTTAGGCGGTGGCGCTCCCGATTTAGAAGACATTCCTTGCTTATCTAACACAGTTAACTTTACGACAAATGCCATTTCTTCTAGTCAAAACAATCCCCCGACTGCCAACTTAAATTTTGGCTGTGCATTTGATGGTGGGAATGCTGCTGGGGAAACCGGACAACAACACACATCCGCTAACCCGAATCAATACCACGCCTATGATTACCAACACATTGCAGGTGGAAATCCAGTAATGAACGAAAGTGTTTGGGTAAATTTCATCGCGCCAAATCAAGGCAGAATATCCTTTGAAGGGGATTATCAAAACGCACTTTACGGTGAAAGTGGAGCCGTATTCGGATTTGACAAGCAATTTGGACCCGGCGTGCCAAACGATTACCTGTGTGCCAATCTAAAATTCATCGATTCAGATGAAGGAGGAACCAATAGTTTTCTTGGTGGTGACCCAAGTGCAATTGTCATGTCGAGATGCTTAGAACCGGGTTATAAATATTATGGAATGATTGACCCTTCCGATAATGTTACCCCCCTTAGCCCTCAAAACATTAAAGCGTGGGTTTTCGATCCTTCCGTTTCAGATCCTGCATTAAATCCTCCTGGGAATGACATTTTATGCTTGACTATACAGGATACTTTATATGAGGTTCCAGTAATTCCAGCCGGTACCAACCCAACATTTCAAGCGGTAGCTGGATCAAATGTATTGGCTTGTCGCGAATACTTGGCAGGTGAACCAGCCATAAATCCAAATCCAAACAATTGTGCCAATCAAACGGTATGGCATTATTTCGTTGGACCGCCATCTGGTGCAGTTGAATTGAGCATCCGCGCGTATATTGGAATGAATTTATTGCGTTTCAATGTATTTGAATTACTAAATGGAGTAGATTGTTACGGAGGACTGCAACCAGCCACTTTTACGGTAAATGGAACACGTTATACACCACCAATAACCCCGTTGATTTCAGGTTCAGCCAATTACAATGGTCACCAAGAATCAATTTGCTGTTTGGATTCCGGGAAAATTTATGCGATTCAAATAGATGGTGGTTCACCAGGAGATGAAGGCCAATATATTATTGAATACATTCAGGAACTTGAAAGTGATGCGGGGGACATTTTAGCCAATCTTTCTAATGGAGATTATGTCGACATTACCACGGGAGATACCGCATTTGTTTGTTTTGGAGACGATCTTACACCTGGCATTATGCTCAATGGAATTGGTGTTTCGACGGCATCACTTCCGGCTTGTTTGACACCCGGTTATGTCTTACACCAAACACAACCCTTACCAAATCCGATACAAAACTCAGGTTTTACTTACATTGATTCTTTACAGGGCAATAATGGTTTCATTACCAACAATGGCAACGGCTCAGGATCATTTGGTAATCCACTCTTCAATACCATTTATTATTTATCCCCTGCTGGAGATATCAGTCCAAATTGGGGCTTGTTTGATTGTCAAACTGCCACAGTTGAAACAGGCATACCGGTGGTCTTTCTACAAAGCTTAACAGCTAATTTTAATTATAACAATGCCAACTGTACCGTTTCCTTTTCCGCTTCAGGAGGAATGGCAGGGTACATGAATAATCAAGCTTATTCCTACACCATTACCAATCCACTTGGAAATGTGGCGCAAACTGGCACTGTAAACCCAAATCAAGTAATAAACTACACAGCAGGAATTGCAGGCATATATTCCGTTGTAATTGATGACGGTGCTTGTACCCAAAACTACACTTTTGATGCAAGCGGATGTTTCAATCCATGTACACCATCCATCAATAATGCCTCACTTGCTATTTGTGCAGGAACCAGCGCACTATTGGCAGGACAACTACAAACAACACCGGGAGTTTACATCGATAGCCTTCTAACTCCACTCGGTTGCGATAGTATTATTATCACCAACTTAACGCTTTATCCAGCTATCATTCCCGTAAATCAACAAATTAATTTGTGTGTTGGAGGATCTTATACCGTAAATGGAAATACCTATGCTGCTGCAGGAATTTATGTAGACACAGTTCTTACCGCAACAGGCTGTGATAGTATTATTACAACAGGTATTTTCTTTAACCCAATAATTACTAGCCAACAAACCATTCATATTTGTGCAGGAAGTTCCTACAATTTGAACGGTACTATCTTGACTCAAGATGGTTTATATACCGATACATTAACAACCTCAACAGGTTGTGACTCCCTTGTAATTCTTGCCTTACTAATTGACGCTGCACCCGTAAATTACATAGCTGAAAACATCTGCGAGGATGGCTTCTATGATTTTGCAGGACAGCAACTCAATCAAAGTGGAATTTATCATGATACCCTAAGTGATGCAAATGGTTGTGATTCCATACTTACCTTAGAACTTTCAATAATAACTTGTGCAGGAGATTTTGAAATTAGCAATTTACTAACACCAAACGGTGATGGTCAAAATGATACCTGGCAAATTGAAAATCCAAACCTGATTATTGGTTGCACGGTTACCATCTACAATCGATGGGGACAGCCCGTTTATGAAACAACGGATTACCATAACGAATGGGACGGAACAAAAGAAGGCGATGCATTACCTGATGGCGTCTACTTCTATTCCATAAATTGTCAAGACAAAAAATATTCAGGATCTATTAATCTATTACGATTAAAAAAATAAGCAATCATGAAAAAATTAACCTTGTTTTTATTGGTAAGTATTTCGGCGGTTACTTATGCACAACAAATGCCACAAACCACCTTGTATGGCTACAACATGTACGCTGTCAATCCTGCCTATGCTGGACTCAATAATTGCACACAAATTGCTATATCCCATTTAAATCAATGGGTAAAAGTAGATGGTGCTCCGGCCACAAGCATGATTAATCTATCCACTTCTTTAGGACAACGCTTTGGAATCGGTGGTCAACTGTTGATAGACAAAATTGGCATGTTGCAGCAATTCTCTGGCCTTGGTTCATTATCATACGGAATGAAGTTAGGAGAGCATAGATTTAGAGCAGGATTATCCATTGGTTACAATCAATACCGATTAAATCCATCTACGGCCATCGTTTTTGATCCCTTAGATCCCATCGTTAATGGTGGGAATCAATCGGCTGGAGCAGTAAATACAGATCTTGGAGTACTATATACATTTGAAAATATAGAATTGGCTGCCTCAACCAAACAAGTTTTACATACCTCATCAAATTTTGGCTATTCGAATACCACAGGTTATGGATTACGAAGACACTTTACCGGCTATGCCGCTTATGACATCATTCTTACTAATAAATGGGATCTTAAGCCATCCGTATTTTTAAAAGGAATTAATCACGTGCTCCAAGCAGACATTAACGCAAGTGCTACTTACAATAAATTTCTGAATGTAGGTATTGGCTATCGTACGCAAGTTGGCTTGATTGGAAGAATTGGAATTACATTAAAAGACAGGTACATGTTCGGTTATGCGTACGAAGCGCCCATGGCGAATATGGCATCTTACAGTTCAGGGTCCCATGAATTGATGCTAAAAATCACCATTTGCCGTCCCGAAAAAGCAGCCAAAATCTCGAAAAATAAAATCGATACCATCTATCGTGAAATTCATAGCGTTGACACCGTATTTATTACCAAAACAGAATACAAAATTGATACACTCATCATTGATAATTCCGTAACTAAAACAATTCCTGAAACAGAAGTATTATCAGGTTCCGTATCGAAGACTATTTTATTTGAATTTGATAAATCGTTGGTGAAAAAGGAAAGTTTTGGCGAATTGGAGAGCATGGTAAATTTACTCCAAGCCAACCCAACATTCAAGCTTTCCTTGGAAGGACATACCGATGCGTTAGGAACAGAGGTATACAATGTCGATTTATCTAAAAACCGGGTAAATGCCGTTAAAGACTTCTTGATAATGAACGGAATAAATGCTGATCGAATTATCATCAAACATTTTGGTGAAACCCAACCAAAAACCTCCAATGATACACCGCTAGGACGAAAAGATAATCGTCGAGTGGATGTGATGATTATTAAGTAACTGTTAAAAATAGTTTCGCAACTATAAGAAATAATTTACGCTCACATCTTCCATAAGTCGGAAAACTAGGCTAGCTTCAATTAAGCTTATCGAGCGCATCTCGACTTGCGCTGATTTACAATCTGATGTATCAATAAATGAATCGATTTTTCAAGAAAATTAATATTTTTTTTTATAGATAAACCAGTGATTTTCACCTTATATTTACTAAAAATAAATAAAATAAGAAATTCAAATCGTTTAAAGACTTTTTTTGCGACCCTTTTAGTAGCAGTATGTTGCTTATTTGCTACTTCGAATAGCTATTCACAAGCACCCGATGGTATCAACTATCAGGCTGTAATTCGAAACTTTTCCAATACATTAGTTGCCAATACCACGATAGCAATTCGTATTCAAATCAAGCAAACTTCTGCCTCGGGTACGATAGTATTTCAAGAAAGACACAGTGTGACAACTTCCCCGCTAGGTGTTGTTAATTTAGTGATCGGACAAGGAACCTTGCTAGGCGGAAACTTTTCTACCATAAACTGGGCGACAGGTCCTTATTTTGTGAGTTTAGGCGTAAGTTTTACCAATGGAACCAATTACCTTGATTACGGATCTCAACAATTAATGAGTGTGCCGTATGCGTTGTATGCTAAAAATTCAGGGAATCAATTAAATCAATGGCGCTACGGTACTACCGTACCGGCTGCGGCATTAGGTACCTTGGGCGATTTTTATCTGAACATGACCGATGGTAATGTATATTACAAATCAAATGCAACAACTTGGATTTTAACCGGTAACATCACCGGACCTGCAGGTGCAACTGGACCAATTGGTCCTCAAGGTGCTACAGGAACTCAAGGCTCAACAGGATCTCAGGGACTAACGGGTCCAACTGGTCCTCAAGGAGCAACAGGGCCAACTGGTCCTCAAGGTGCAACAGGTGCCACTGGTCCAACAGGCGCTACTGGTTCGATAGGTTTAACGGGTCCAACAGGTGCCACTGGTTCACAAGGTATTCAAGGTTTAACGGGTGCTAATGGTACACAAGGAATACAGGGTTTACCAGGCCCTTCGGGAGCCTCAGGGACTAATGGGACAAACGGTGCTGTTGGTGCAACTGGTCCAATAGGTGCACAAGGTTTACCAGGAACAAATGGTGCTACAGGTCCAATAGGTTTAACTGGCCCGGCTGGGCCTCAAGGAATTCAAGGATTGCCTGGAACTAATGGAACTGCTGGTGCTAACGGAACAAACGGGTTAACAGCCTTAGTAAAAACAACAGCTGAGCCTGCAGGTCCCAATTGCGTTGCGGGAGGTACCAAAGTAGAGAATGGATTGGATGCTAACATTAACGGAATTCTTGATGCAGGGGAAGTGAATAGTGTGCAAACAACTTATGTGTGCAATGGATCTGGAGGTGGAAACAATATAATTTCTAGTCATGGCTCATTTAGTGTCTCCTCTGGTCAATCAACAAATTGGACTGTACCGATTGGAGTAAATATTATTGAAGTTGATTTGAGGGGTGGTAATGGGTCCTCCGGTCAATCTATATCGACCTGTGCTTATAATCAAAATGGACCTGCATCAGGATGTCCAGGTGGCCCAGGAGGAAGTTGCCGAATATTATTATCAGTAAGCACAGGAGATGCTTTACAGTTTTTTGCTGGTAGTAGTGCTTCTCCCCCGCCAAATTTAATTGGACAGAACTGCAATTATGGCGGCGGTCAAGCCGGAAATAACGGAACGGCATCTTATTTAACAGTTAATGGAAATACTGTTATTAGTGCCTTGGGTGGTTTAGGTGGAGGAGGATTTTATTGTCAATGTGCTTCAGGCACCGCTTCCTGTTATACACCCGGATCATCAGGAGGAATCTCGGGCCCAACCCAGAATTCAGGAGGAATACTTTTGACTCAAGGAACTTTAGGTGGTGGTGCAATCACAGTTAGATATTGAATTCCATAAAGTGAAAATAAATCCCAAATTCAAATCATTATTAAAGGACCCTGAGTTAAAGTTTACGATTATTTTGGGCTCGGGTTTTCATCAACATTTTTTGGGTAAAGATTCCATTTTAAGTTCATGGAAATTACTATTACAAAAGTTAAGTCCTGAAACAAAACTATCTGGTGAATATCATCTTGATTTTGAAAAAATAATTGAAGCTAAGAAAATACCATGTGAAGATTCAAGCAAAACTGAAGAACGTTTAATTAATTGTGTTAAAGAACTTCTACAAAAAGAACAAGAATGTATATTATCTGATTTTAAAGATTGTTATCCAACTTGGCTTTTCAATCCAAAGTATGTCTCTGATGTAATTTCTTTAAATTTTGATGAAATTCCTGAATTACTTTTAAATCGAACTGAAGGAGTATCGCTTAGTGAATTTAAAAATGACTCCAGTTTTAAGAAAGAATCAAAAACATCATACGCATATCTAAGTACAAGATACAAAACCGTTTATTTTGGGAAAAATGAAACCATACGTTTTTGGCATCCCCACGGTATAATTTCTAATAAAAAAAGCATCGTATTAGGTCTTCATCGCTATGCCCATATGGTTGAAAACAGTTTAAGAATTCGAAATCACCATATGGAAGCCAAAAGGAATAATAACCAAGACAATACTTGGTATTATAAATTACTCGATAATCCAATAATTATATTAGGTGCAGGAATGTCACAATCAGAATGGGACCTTTGGTTCGCCTTGACCTCTAGGAATCGAACAAACGGTGAAAAACTCCCCCTCTTCCAAATGCGCGATTGTGAATGTAAAAATGATGCCCAACACCAATGGTTTGAGCCGCTTTTTACTGGAATGAAATTCGATGAACAATGGAAAAAATTAGAAAAACTATTTAAAAAATAACCCATGAAACATATTTTAACCTTTAGTTTCCTCTTACTTTTTGGAACATTCTTTTCTCAAGGGAACTTGCAGTTTAACCAGGTGTTGACATTTACAGGAACCGTAACTTCAGACAATGGTTTTGTTAATTCGCCCATCAATAGCGTTCCTGCAGGAAAGGTATGGAAAATCGAGCATGTAGGAGGATCAACGGCATTGATGGGAAACAGCACGCAATATGGTATAAGAATCAATAATGCAACAACCGTTGGTTATTGGGGGAATTCGCCCTCAAATTATCAACTTCAAATAAAAGACATTTGCCCAATTTGGCTAAAAACTGGGGATGACCTAAGCTTTTATTGGTCACAATACAATGGAACCCAAAGTTGTGATTTTGTTATATCAATTGTAGAATTCAACATTGTACCATGATTTCTTGATATCGCATTTTGAGATATCAAATTTAACCATTCTCCGGTGGTAAGTTGAAAGATGAAGTCAACAGGAAATCGTTCTAAATTTCGTTTAACTTGTTCATTTAATCGACTTGTTGGAAAGCTTTCCAATAAGCATATCGAGAGAAGCACACAGCTAGCCTCGTCCGCCTAGGCGGACATTCTCCCCCTTGGTCAGAACACTCGACTTGCGATGATTTCCAATCTGACGAACCAATAAAATGGTACAATTTGCTTTTTTATATAGCAATAAAATTGTATATTTGCTTTTATAAGAAGCAAAATGGAAAGATTAGTAGAAAAATCAGCACGCAAAATAAACCATGTGTCAATGGTATTTAAACGCTATTTATACCATGAAATCAATACATCCAACAGATTAACAGCGATAAAGGGAGCTCGAGGAACTGGAAAAACAACCTTATTGCTTCAACTTGCAAAAGATTACCACTCCGATGAGGTGCTTTATGTCGCTTTGGATGATTTATTTTTTTCTGAAAACACCTTATACGGTCTTGCTGAAAAATTCACCAAAATTGGTGGTAAGCTAATATTAATCGATGAAGTTCATAAATATCCAAATTGGTCGCGTGAACTAAAATTAATTTACGACGATTTCCTTGATTTAAATGTCATTTTTACCTCTTCATCCATATTGGATATTTATAAAGGAGAGTCTGATTTGAGCAGAAGAGCAGTAACTTATAATTTAGCTGAACTTTCATTCAGAGAATATTTGTTGTTGTATGAAAAAATCGAATTGCCTGTTTTAACCCTTCAAGAAATTTTAAACAACCATACAGCTCTTAGCTTAGCATTTTTGAAGCAAATTACCCCACTTAAACATTTTCCCAAGTATTTAAAAATTGGTAATTATCCATATTTTGAGAACAATGAGGAAGAATATTTTCAAAAACTTAGAAATACTGTCAATCTCATTTTAGAAGTAGATCTCCAGACTACTGAAAATTTAGATTTCCATACCCTCGCAAAATTGAAACGTTTACTGTTTGTTATCGCATCAAATGTTCCTTTTACGCCCAATATCCAAAAGATTAGTGATACGATTCAATTGAATCGAAATGCGCTTGTTCGTTCGTTGCAATTACTCGATAGAGCTGCGTTAACTCGTATGATTTACAAGCAAACAAGAAGTATCAGTCTTTTAAATAAACCCGATAAAATTTGGATGCATAATACCAATTTGATGTTTGCAATCAGTGGAGATAATGTTGAAATAGGCACAGTTAGAGAAACGTTTTTTATGCAAAACTTAGCGCATAACCATGAGCTCTCATTGCCTGACAAAGGTGATGTTTTGGTTGATAATACGTACATCTTTGAAATTGGAGGGAAAAATAAAACGAAAAAACAAATTGCGAATTTAGAAAATGCTTTTGTTGTACATGATGGTATTGAAATTGGATTTCAAAATAGCATTCCCTTATGGCTTTTCGGGTTTCTTTATTGATACCGGTTGTTGAATCGAGCGGCTTGTGCTGAGCCCGCCGAAGTAAGTCGAGAGGCACGGAACGGACGAGAGAAGTTATCCCCACGCATACAACAAAAAAAAAAGTAGAGCGTTAGTGCAACTACTAACCCCCTAATTTTTTTATATGAAAGTTAAAGTAATGATTAGCATGATTTGTGCGATTGGAATGTTTGTGGTAAGCTGTACGAAAGATGCGGACGGTCCATCTCCAAGTCCTTGTAACACCTCAAATCCCGATTTTGTCAGTTTATATAGTGTTACCGCACAAAATCAGCAGTGCCTTGATCAACACATGTACGATAGCGAAGTTCATTCGTATTCGTTTGAAGTAAATGTTCCGAAAACAATTTGTTCAATTGGTTACCAAAGCCAGCCTGCAATAAGCCAAACGCCCTATTTATTTGAAATTTGGGATAGTGTTGCCAATACAATTGTTTACAGCGGAAGCCATGTTTTTAGCGCCACTGCTACTAGCTATGCTAGTATCCCACCTTTGTCGTTAATTCCAAACCACACCTACACTGTGAAAAGAATTCAAACAAATTACACGATGTTTCATGAAATTATCGGTAGGATAATTTATAAACCACAATTTCAACAAATGCAATTTCCTATTATGCAAGGTGCCTTAAAAATTACCAGCTCTCGGTTCTACGGAAACGCCGGTCTACTAATTGATGCAGCTATACCTTGCATAGACCTTGTGTATCAATAGATTTTATGTAGTAAAAAAGGTGTGTGAACGAATGCGTTTACACACCTTTTTTTTTTATAAATCCTTTCCCATAGAGTGAATGTCTCCATGATTTTCCTCAATTTGATCCTTGATAAACTGAATGCTTTTTGCCAACATGAATAAATCAGGCGTAGCAAATTTTTTCAGCCATTCCCAACTTTCTGGATTATGATCTACGGCTCTACCGATATGAAATAATAAATCAAACTTATTTGCTGCTAACCATTCTCCAGCTGAAGGAAGTCCCTCTGCAGCATTTATCATTGCCATCAATTGACCGTAACCATTTTCAATAAGCCAATCTCTCGAAACTTGTCGCAAAAAAATTGCTTCAGTGGCATGAAATAATTCGGGGAAACCATTTTCCTTAAGACCCAATTGAATTAGTTTATCCCCTTCAATGGCTTTGGCCCAAGCTAATATAACCTTCGGTTCATATTGAATTGATTTTAATTTAATCGGCTTGAGCTCCTCTTCCTTATTACTCTTACGTTTGAAAAAACTAAACATTATTTTACCTTAAAAAAACCATAAAGCCACAAAAATTGCAGCAATAACGCATATAAAATCGACCAATAGCATAGTGGAAAGGGTATACCTTGTATTTTGAACCTTTATTGACCCAAAATAAACGGCTACTACGTAAAAAGTAGTTTCTGCACTGCATTGAAAAATACAACTTAGTCTCGCAGTAAAGGAATCTGGTCCGTATACACGCATTGCATCAATCATAAAACCACGAGATCCCCCAGAACTGAATGGGCGCAATAGCGCGACTGGAAAAGACTCAGTAATTGGTTTTGGAACACCTACATTTGAGAAACACCAGGTAAGGCCATGGCTCAAAATTTCAAAAAGTCCACTGTTACGAAATAGCGAAATAGCAACCAACATTCCTAAAATGTATGGGAAAACGGTTACTGCGGTATTTACACCATTTCTAGCGCCAGCAACAAAAGAGTCGAATATATTAGTTTGTTTTTCTGTGAATTTTTTTTCCTTGTAAAAAGCATAGCCAAGCGTGAGTAAAATAATCCCAAGTAACAAGATTCCCGAAAAGTTACCTGTAAATAAATTTTTACCAATAAAATCAAGGGAATTGATGTACCACAATAAACCTATCATAGCACCAACAATACTAAAGATGACTGCTAATAATAGCCCGCTTAATAAATTTATTCGTTGGCGCAAACCCACTATAATAAGGGCTGCTATGGTACCAATAAAAGAAGTGATGATGCAAGGTAACATTACATCTGCAGGGTTAGCTGCATGCTCGGCGGCTCGGTAACCAATAATTGAAGTTGGAATTAGCGTGAGACCAGCAGCGTGTAAACAAAGGAACATGATTTGAGCATCGCTAGCTTTTTCCTTTTCGGTATTAATCTCTTGTAAACTCTCCATGGCTTTTAATCCAAAAGGAGTAGCGGCAGAATCCAAGCCCAGAAAATTTGCTGCAAAATTTAAAGTCATATAAGAAATAGAAGGATGGTCTTTGGGAACGGACGGAAAAACCTTAATAAAAAATGGACTTAGCCAGCGAGCCATTCCTTCTGCAGCCCCTGAATCAATGAGCAACTGCATTAATCCTGCAAAAAATGCGAGATAAGCCAAAAGTGGTAAAATAATATCTAACAAACTATTTTTAGCGGTCGGTAAAAGACCATCCGTTTTTTGAATACCACTAAATATACGTACCGATTTTTCTCCCAAAATATAAGTGGTATCTATGTCTTTTGTATTTAAATTGATGATTACAATACCAGATTCAGTTTTCTTCAAAGAATCACGAACCAAGGGAGAAAGAGAACTTACATATGACTCACCAATCAAAAACGGATCGTCTTTTTTTCCATTTAATACATGGTCTATGGTATAGCTCTGATGCGTAAAGAGTCCTATTAAGACGAAACAAAGCGATGAAATAAAAATTACCAACCAAAATCTACTTAATACCATGAAACGAATTTCGTTATTTATTTTGGGACAAAGCGGAACGATCTCGAAAAACTATTAACATTCGATATTGAATTAAATAACGACTTCAAACAAAGCAGTATAAACATTCTAAGTAATTTTGTGTTTTATATTTATGAAAATTGTATTTCACCCTGAAAATTCTAGAGGTCATGCCAACCACGGCTGGTTATTAGCGAAGCACTCTTTTAGTTTTGCTTCTTGGCAAAATAGAGAAAGAATGAATTTCGGTGCCTTGAGGGTATTAAACGACGATAGTATAGCCGGTGGAGAAGGATTTGGACAACATCCCCATGAGAATATGGAAATCATTACCATTCCATTAGAGGGCGCACTTAGACATGAAGACAGCATGGGACATTCAGAAGTTATTCATGCTGGAGAAGTACAAGTAATGAGCGCAGGAAGTGGTGTTTATCACAGTGAATTCAATGCAAGTCCAAGCGAAAAAATTACGCTTTTTCAATTGTGGATTTTCCCAAATAAACAGCAAGTAAAACCGCGCTATGATCAAATAAGTTATGATATTATTGATGCGAAAGATAAATTTCTTCAATTAGTTTCACCGAATAAAGACGATGCCGGAACTTGGATTCATCAAGATGCCTGGATTTCAATTGTTGATCTATCGCTTCAAAACTCCATAAATTACGCGCTTCATTTACCAACTAATGGTGTTTATATCATGGCGATTGAAGGCCAACATCAAATTGGTGAGCATACACTTAATAAAAGAGATGCAATTGGCATTTCAGAATGCGAAACAATAATTATTAATAATATACAACCAGGCCGCCTGCTTCTTGTGGAGGTGCCCATGATATTTTAGAATATGAATAATAAAATTATTGACGATTTGAATTGGCGCTATGCGACAAAAAAGTTCAATCCAGAAATGAAAATATCATCGGAAGATTTTGATACCATTTGCGAATCACTGCGACTTGTCCCGAGTTCGTATGGTCTTCAACCCGTAAAATATATAGTTGTTAACGATAAAAGTATGCGAGAGAAACTCCTTCCTCTTGCATATAACCAACCGCAAATAACAGCTGCATCTCACTTAATTGTTATTTGCTCCTATCGTAATATAAGTCCAAATATGGTTGGTGAACATCTTTCCTTAATGAGTGAAACAAGAAATATACCATTGGAAGACCTTAGTAAATTTGGTGAAAACATGAACGCTTCCTTCGCAAAACTCAGTACGGAAGAGCTATGCGAATGGACAGCAAAACAAGCGTACATTTCTTTAGGTCACATTATGCATTCCTGCGCTAACCTTAGAATTGATGCTACACCAATGGAGGGATTTAACAAAAAATCCTTTGATGAAGCACTTGATTTAACATCAAAAAATTTACAAAGTGTGCTTCTCTTAGCTGTTGGATATAGAAGCCCCGAAGATAATTTGGCAAGAATGGCAAAAGTTCGGAAATCAACAGAGGATTTATTTGAAACCATATAGATCATTCTCAAGTTTTGAAGTAATCATTGTTTAAAAAAATAGATTTCTAATTCAAAAGTCATACTTTCTAATCGATTAATTACCTATTTTTGGAAGATATGAAATTATTGCTTCCACTTATAGTGCTTTTTATTGTTGGATATTCCACATCTTTTGCTCAACTTCGTTTAAGTGCTAGTGACCGGACTGATATTAAGTTAATTACAAGTGAACGTTTAAAAATAAGCGATTCGAAGTCAACCGAAATAGCAAACTATTTCCCCATTAATAAAATCAATAATGATTGGTATTTATCATTCATCGGGAAAATAAATAATGAATTCGACAAGTCTTATTTTCAGAAGCACGGAATGATCGTTGGCTCTCCGATTGCATCAGTGGTGAGCTTAAAAATAAAACTAGATGACCTTGCTTCTATCCAAGATCTTAAAGGAATCGATTATCTAAAAATTGCCGATAGAATTAATCATCAATTAGACAAAGCAATTATTGATATGCATGTCGATAGCGTTCATGCCGGCATTAACTTACCTCAAGGATACACAGGAAAAAATGTTTATATCGGTGTGACAGATTGGGGATTTGATTATACCTCTCCTGTTTTCTATGACACAGCGCTCAATCAAACACGAATTGTTGCTGCTTGGGATCAATTCAAAACAAGTGGCCCTGCCCCACAAGGTTTTTCCTACGGAACTGAGTACAATACAATCGGATCTTTATTGGCCGCTCAAACCGATACGGCCAATATTTATAGCCACTCTACACATGGTACCCATGTCGCGTCAATTGCAGGTGGAAGTGGCGGAGGAACAAACTACCGAGGTGTTGCCTACGAAGCTAATTTTCTTTTTGCAACTTTCCTTGTCGATGAATCGGCGGTGCTGGATGCTTGGGAATGGATGTATCAAAAAGCACAAGCAGATGGAAAAAGATTGATCATTAATATGAGTTGGGGCTTATATCACTTCGGAACCTTGGATGGTAATTCATTGTTAAGTCAAGCAATTTCTGCTTATTCAGCGCTTGGAGTTGTTTTTTCAAATGCTGGCGGAAACAATGGAAACGTAAATTTTCATATCAAGAAAGTATTCAATAATGACCTAATGAAATCGAGGGTGGAATTCTACCCCTACGCATCTAACCCGAATATGTGGGGACAAAGCATCCATGCGTGGGGAGAACCAAATCACCATTTCTCTAATGGCATCATTGTGACAAACTCATCCAACTCAACCTTGATTGAGAGTCCGTTTTATAGTACCCTAAATACAAACAACTATATCGATACCTTTTTGGTTACTGGAAATGATACAATTAGATATAATATCTCCGCTGATGCTGCGCACCCATTGAATGGCAAACCACAGATGCGATTACGCGTAAAGAACACCAATACAAGCTTGAGGATCTTATTAAAATCGCAAGCCGATTCAGGCACTGTTCATTATTGGAATGTTACCGAATTATCCAACGATGTTGGGAATTGGGGAATGGGATTCTTAACTGGTGGAAGTGGTACAATTTCAGGAGATGCAAACAATGGCATCAGTGAGCCATCTTGTTCCGATGATGTTATAAGCGTAGCTGCCTATGCGACTAGTTATCAAACAAGCGGCGGGAATTATGTTGGTGGAGGTATTGCTTCCTTTTCTAGTCGGGGGCCCCGTTACGATGGCGTTATGAAACCTGATGTTGCGGCACCTGGTGTAGCAATCGTTTCCGCAATATCTTCCTTTACTGATTCTCCTTTTACCTCAGTAGCCAACATAACATTTAACAACACTACCTATCATTTTGCGAAATTTTCTGGTACCTCCATGTCCTCGCCAATGGTAGCAGGTGTAGCCGCCTTAATTTTAGAAGCAAATCCTTATCTATCGGCAAGTCAAGTGAAGCAAATTATCATGGAAACAGCCAGAACAGATAATTTCACAGGTGTCATTCCACCGGGAGGAAGCCCAATTTGGGGAGCGGGGAAAATTAACGGGTACCAAGCCGTAAAAATGGCGCTTACTATGCTAGGAACTGGAAACATCACGGGTGACTTATCCTGGTCAGTTTACCCGAATCCAGTGCAAAAAGAATTGTATTTTACCATAGTGGATGAATTACCAACTAGCTGTGAGGTAATTACGGAAAATGGTATTGTTATTACGAAAAGAATCAGTGATGGAAAGATAAATGTTAGTGACTTAGCACCCGGTAAATACTGGATTAGACTTCTAGTTAATTCACATATAGAGCAAGATCTATTTATCAAAAATTAATCCTTTTGCAAATTACTACCAAACAACTTAAGCGATCGGACTTATCATTTGTTAGAGATTTAGCTTACACTGTTTGGCCTGTGTCTTATGCATTGATTATCACGGAACATCAAATCAATTATATGTTAGATGCCATGTATTCTACCAAAAAACTTGAAGAAGATTTTGACGCAGGGCAGCAATTTTATGGGTGTTTCAAAAAGGAAAAACTGATTGGATTTATTACCTTTGAAAATAATCACCCTGGCAGTAAACAAATGAAAATTCATAAATTATATGTTGATACCCTCTCCACCAAAAAAGGAATAGGTAACGCACTCGTTAATTGTGCCAAAGATTGCGCAAAAAAAACAGATATGAATGAAATCGTTCTGAATGTAAATCGTAAAAATCCGGCAATAAAGTTCTATCAAAAAATAGATTTCATCATCGATAGAGAGGAAATTATCGACATTGGAGAAGGATTTATAATGGATGATTACATCATGAAATACACACTTCCATGTTAAAAATAGATATGCATACGCACATTCTTCCAAAGGCAATGCCCAATTGGACAGAAAAATTTGGGTATGGTAAATTCATTCATTTGGAGCACCAAGAAGATGGAACTGCCAACATGATGCAAGGCGGTCAATTTTTCCGAAACATTCAAGAAAATTGTTGGGACGAGAGCATCAGAATAACAGATTACGAAAGCTTCGCGACAAAAGTACAAGTAGTTTGTACCATTCCCGTTATGTTTTCCTATTGGGCAAAAACAGCCGATTGCGTCTCCCTTTCTCAATTTTTAAATGATCATATTGCTGAATTGGTACAGCGCTATCCCCAAAACTATATTGGCCTTGGCACGATTCCGATGCAAGATACAGAAGAGGCAATTAAAGAATTAGAACGAATAAAATCCATTGGTCTGGTGGGTATTCAAATTGGCTCCAACATCAACGATGAAAACCTCAGCGAAGAGAAGTTTTTTCCAATTTTTGAAGCGTGTGAACGTCTTGGTTTAGCAGTAATGGTGCATCCTTGGCAAATGATGGGATTTGATAGCATGAAAAAATACTGGTTGCCGTGGTTAGTGGGAATGCCAGCAGAAACATCAAGAGCCGCTTGTTCACTTATTTTTGGAGGCGTATTGGAGCGTTTACCCAATCTTCGAATATGCTTTTCCCATGCCGGTGGATCTTTTCTTCCGACAATTGGCAGAATCGAACATGGATATAATTGTCGCCCTGATTTAGTGGCCATTGACAATCCCATTAATCCAAGAGAATACCTCGGTAAATTTTGGGTGGATTCAATAACGCATGATCTAGACGCTTTAAAATATATTTTACAATTACAAGGGTCAAATAGAGTTTGCTTAGGCAGCGATTATCCTTTTCCATTAGGCGACCTTGAAATAGGCAAATTCATAGAAGAAAGCGACTTAAGTTCAATTGATAAAGCTAATATCTTTCACAATTCAACTTTAGAATGGTTGAATTTGGATAAAAAGGCGTTTATCTAAAAAAACGTAATCTTTATTCTAAAGCTGTTTTTATAGCATTTTCTTCCAAAAGCAATGAATGGAGACTTATGCAAAAAAAAATACAGCTCACGTTTAAGGATTATTTACTGATACACCGCAAACCACTTTTTACGAGAGTAGCTTTTGCCTTAATCTCCTCCATCGATTTCCCTAGTATAGTTACATGTCCCATCTTTCTATTCGGAGAAGTTTTTTCTTTGCGATATAAATGAACGAATACACCTGGAATTTCTTCGATAGCTGCTAAGCCTTCAAAATACGCCAAACCATTGTATGATGGCTCTCCCAATAAATTAACCATTGCTGCCGGACAAATCAATCGTGTTGAACCAAGCTCCAAATTTAATACAGCTCGAAGATGTTGCTCAAATTGCGACGTCTCACAACACTCGATCGTATGATGACCGCTATTATGGGTTCGTGGTGCAATTTCATTGACTAAAAGATCACCCTGCTTTGTTAGAAAAAATTCTACGGCTAAGATCCCAACTAGATCTAAAGATTGTATAATCGACGATGCAATTTCAATCGCTTTTTGCTCAATTTCTAAAGAGATAGCCGCAGGTGAGAATTGAAATTCCACCAAATTTGCTTCTTTACTAAATTCACATTCAACAGCTGGAAAAACAGCTAATTGACCTGAAACATTTCGCGCCACAATTATGGAAATTTCCTTTTCAAAATCAATCATTGACTCAATAACACTCGGGGCATCAAAAGCGAAGTTTAATTCTTCCTTATTTCTGATTACCTGAACACCTTTTCCATCGTAACCACCCACTCGAAGTTTTTGAACAAAAGGATAACTCAAATCACCCTGAACAAGTGCCGCTTTTCCCTCCACCAATTGAAAGGGAGCCGTGGGAACATTTGAATCAATATAAAATTGCTTTTGAACTCCTTTATCTTTAATTATCTTAAGTACAGCTGGTTGTGGATAAACTTTCACCCCTTCCTTTTCCAATACTTCCAATGCCTCGATGTTTACATTTTCTATTTCAATAGTCAGTACTTTTTTATTTTTGCCAAATTGATAGACATCTTCATAATTATTGAAATCACCTACGGTAAAAGTATCCGCTATTTTAGCACACGGTGCAGATGGATTTGGGTCTAAACAATGTACCTCTACCCCCATCTTTTTGGCAGCCTCAATCATCATCATCCCCAATTGACCACCGCCTAACACACCTATTGAAGCTGTTTGAACAATTTTAATTTTCTCCTGTTTTTGCTGATGCATTATGCAAAGATAAACAACCTAATTCAATTCAAATCTCAAATCATCTTTTCTTATGTAATCAAAAATGAGTACTTTTGATTTTGCATTTGTATGAAAGAGGTACAACTTCACGACAAACATTTTGAATTATTTATTTCTTCCGAAGAAATATTAACCAAAGTAGCTGACCTAGCAAAAAAAATAGAGGTCGACTATCAGGGTAAAGAAATACTATTTCTTTCCATTTTAAATGGTTCCTTTATGTTCACAAGCGACTTAATGAAGAACATCACAAGGCAAGCGGAGATATCCTTCATCAAAGTTAGTTCGTATTCTGGTACTAGCACTACAGGACGAGTTGATGAATTAATAGGCTTAGCAACATCGATAACGGATAAACACATTATTGTAGTGGAAGACATTGTCGATACAGGTATTACGATTGATA
The DNA here is from genome assembly GCA_026391005.1 of Flavobacteriia bacterium. Taxonomy (GTDB): domain Bacteria; phylum Bacteroidota; class Bacteroidia; order Flavobacteriales_D; family Crocinitomicaceae; genus UBA952. The sequence continues at coordinate 40,612 of JAPLEV010000051.1, forward strand.
AAGTAATTACCCTATTGAACGCTTCAAATCCTGCCTCAATTTCGATTTGCACCTTCTTGTATAAACCTTCCGCATTCAAAGGAAATAACATTCCGGATTATGTTGGATTCGAAATACCAAATAAATTTGTTGTTGGCTATGGTTTAGATTATAACCAATTAGGAAGAAATTTAGATTCGCTTTACGAATTAAAAAACAATTAGCATGTTAAATATTGTATTATTTGGACCACCAGGTGCTGGTAAAGGAACGCAATCGGAGCGATTAATTGAGAAATTTAAGCTAATACATCTCTCCACAGGAGATATTTTTAGAGCGAATCTAAAAAACGAAACCTCATTAGGTGAACTTGCGAGAACCTACATGGACAAAGGTCAATTAGTACCGGATGAAGTTACCATTGAAATGTTAAAAGCAGAAGTGCTAAAACATTCCTCACCGATCGGATTTATTTTTGATGGTTTTCCGAGAACGAATGCACAAGCTATAGCACTGGACGAACTATTAACAAGTTTAGAAACTGAAATTTCTATCATGTTGGCCTTAGAAGTGGAAGAAGAAGAACTAAAAAAACGATTATTAGCAAGAGCTGAACAAAGTGGGAGAGCAGACGATGCCGATCCTGCCATTATTGAAAACAGAATAGCCGTTTACAATAAGGATACAGCTCCAGTAAAAACATATTATCAAGGTCAAAATAAATTCACTTCAATTCAAGGAACAGGATCTATCGATGAGATTACTCAACGAATTTTCAACGCTTTGGAAAACATACAAGCCTAACAATGGCATCAGACAATTTTGTAGATTACGTAAAAATTCATTGCACATCAGGTACTGGTGGTGGTGGATCAACTCACTTCAGAAGGGAGAAATACATTCCTAAAGGTGGGCCAGATGGTGGCGATGGTGGTCGAGGTGGACATGTAATTGTAAAGGGAAATAAGCAATTGTGGACTTTACTACATCTAAAATTTAAAAAACACATCAAAGCGAGCCATGGCGGACATGGGGCAGGAAACCTAAAAACTGGTTCACAAGGAAATGATGTTTACATCGATGTGCCCCTCGGCACGATTGCCAAAGATGCTGAAACTGGTGAAATACTCTTTGAAATCAGTTCGGACGGAGAAGAAATGATTATCCAACGAGGCGGAAGAGGTGGATTAGGAAATGATCAATTCAAATCACCCACCAACCAGACTCCTCGCTATGCACAACCTGGCGAAGAAGGTTTAGAAAGCTGGAAAATACTGGAATTAAAATTATTAGCTGATGTTGGCCTTGTTGGTTTTCCAAACGCTGGAAAAAGCACCTTGTTGTCCGTCATCTCTTCAGCAAAACCTGAGATAGGCGATTACGCCTTCACTACCTTAAGACCGAATCTTGGAATGGTTTTCTACCGTGATTTTAGATCCTTTATTATGGCTGATATTCCAGGGATAATCGAAGGAGCTCACACTGGAAAAGGATTAGGGTTGAAATTCTTAAGACATATTGAAAGAAATTCGCTTCTGCTGTTTATGATTCCAGCAGATAGTCCGAATATTATTAATGAATTCAATATTTTACTTCGAGAACTTGAAATGTTCAACCCAGAATTGTTGGAGAAAGAACGTGTTTTAGCGATTACAAAATGTGATATGCTAGATGATGAAATGATTGAACAAATGAAGTCTGATCTCCCTGAAATACCCTATATATTTATTTCATCTGTTGCCCAAAAAGGATTGACTGAATTAAAAGATATGATTTGGAAGCATCTCGATAATGATTGAATTTCTTAAAGATATTGACGCTACTATATTGCTTTTTATAAATGGATTTCACAATCCATTTACGGACAGTTTAATGTGGTTTTTATCCGGTAAAGTAATCCTCGTTCCAATTATCATAATTACTTATTTCTTCCTTTGGAAGAAATACAATTGGAAAGGTCTCCTGTTAATTACAATCAGTATTATCTGCACGATAATTCTTACTGATCAACTCTCTGTTCATTTATTCAAAGAAGTATTCCTGCGATATCGCCCCTCACACAATACAGAAATTAGTCCCTTATTGCACTTCTATGAATTCAAACCCGGCGAACTTTATTTAGGAGGACAATACGGATTTATTTCTTCACATGCCGCGAATTACTTTGGATTTATTGGACTGGCAACTCCCCTATTCTACCTAAAAAACAAAGGTTTTTTTACATTTTTAGTATCCATGGGATTACTAATAGGTCTAAGTAGAATATACTTGGGCGTGCATTATCCTAGCGATGTGGTAGTCGGTGCTATTTTTGGTTTTGCAATTGGAATGTTTGTGTACGCTGTGATTAAAAAGAACTTGTTAAAATTTTCGATACAAAAATGACGTGGTTACTGGTATTTATTGGTGGCGGATTAGGGAGCCTTCTTCGTTTTGCGATTGGTAAATTAATCGTTTTTAAAGGCCTTGGATTTCCTTGGGGGACTTTCATCTCAAATAGTTTAGCCTGCTTATTGTTTGCATTCATCTACCTTACCTTAATGAAGTTGCCTAAAAACGAATGGATACAGCCCTTACTTTTAGTTGGCTTTTGCGGTGGATTTAGTACATTCAGTACCTTTTCATTTGAGAATATTCAACTCATTCAGCAAGGAAATTGGAGTATCGCAATAGTTAACATCTCCTTATCACTGATTATTGGCTTTAGTAGTATCTATTTACTGGCATCAAAAATTTAACACATGCTTAGATTCTTTATTCCTTTAGCATTTCTTTTAATATACATCGCTTGGTTATTCTACATCATCTTTATCCAAAAAAGCTTTAAAAGAAATTTAAACGGCGTGTATTTTGGCCTTTTCTTTTTTTCGATTTGGGCAATTATCGGTCTACTTATTTTTTCTTAATCTTTATTTCCAAAAACGGCTTAATGTCTTAGTATACGGAATCGGAACGGTGTTCAGTTTTTCCTGTAGTGCCTTCATTCGATTACTTATTACACCAAGGGAAATGCTTAGGGCATTATATTGCTCTTCCGCTATTGCTTTATTTGCTCGATGAGTATTGGAAACACCCGCTGTATTTTCATATAGTTGATATTCCACCATTCCCATACGATCGTTTATACTTGGTAGCGTTTCGAATTCTCTTGAAGACTTGATCTTATCGCCCCAAAGAACTAAAGCAGCTTCATCATAAAGCAACTTCAAAGCTCTGGTTTCAGAAAGTAAACTCAATTCAGTATTTGGATAATTAATGAGAGTTGACTGCATTTCTTGTAACACATCATTTACTTCATCCAACCAATTACTAGCATTGTTTATTTTCTGATTTAAAGCTGCTACATCATTTCGAAATAAAACCAAATCAGCAGGATCCTTAGCGAGTAATGTCTGATTGTTTAAGCCGTTAACAGTAAATGATTGCTTCGTAATTAACTCTTCAACTAGGCCATTTTGTACAAGGGAAATAGATATAAAATAGTTCCCTGGCTTCACCAAAAATCCATTTGATGTTGCGCCAATGGATGTGGATGAATTCGAACGAAGGTTCCAACTCATTCTCACAATACCTTTAGTCGGACTTGAAGTCAGTCGTCGAATTTCTTTTCCAGTTTGGTCTGTAATTACCCAAATCAAATTTGCGGCTTCATCTAATGCCTCCTTCCTAAGCTCATCGAAAGTTGGATAAAACACATCCTTTTTTTCTTTCTCTAATGCTTTTTCTTTCTCCTGTCGAATATCTTTCAGCGTTTTATACTCATCTTTAATGTATAATGAGAAAGTAGCACCAAAGGTAGGGTTACTAGCAGCCCACATGTTATGTCCTTGAAAACCTGTACCATCTAAGCCCAATGGATCGGCTGGAACATATTGCAAAGCTGGTTTAACAGGAAATAAAAAGGCCTTTTTATCCAAATTCTCCTTCGTCAAACTGCGCAAAGGTGAATAATTATCAAGTACGTAGAATCCTCTTCCAAAAGTTGCTGCAACAAGATCATTTTCTCTTTTTTGAATGTCTAAATCATATACCGCTGTGATTGGCAAACCACTAATTTTTGTCCAAACTTTCCCATTGTCGTTTGAAAAATAAGCCCCAAACTCAGTCCCAACAAATAATAAATTGGGATCCACATGGTCTTGCTTGATGCAATAAACATTTCCGCGCTCCGGTAAATTAGAAGAAATGGAAGTCCACGTTTTACCTTTATCATTGGAGGTAAACAAATACGGCTTAAAATCACCCTGACGTTGAGAATTAAACGCTACATAAACAGTATTTTCGTCGTGTAAGGATGCCGTAAGCATATTAACGCGTGTATTTGCCGGCACTCCAAGAAAGACATTGTATTTTGTCCAAGTACCACCATCATTTTCCGATACTTGAATTAAGCCATCATCCGTGCCAACATATAAAAGACCTTTTTTCTTCGGCGATTCATCCAAGGCAATGACGTTTCCATAAATAGTTGTAGAAGCATTTTTCATTACCGCATCGATGGTCCAAACTTGATCCATTACTTCTAATTTATTTCGGTCAATTTGTTGACTTAAATCAGGTGAAACTACCTGCCAATCATCGCCCTTATTCGTAGACTTGAATAATTTATTTGCCGCAAAATACAAGGTGGAGGCATCGTGAGATGAAACAATTAAAGGAGCATCCCAATTCCATCGATACGCCTCCTCGCCTTTTCCTGGCATTGGCTGAATCGGCACTTTCTCTCCCGACGCTTTATCATAACGAACTAACCAACCGTGTTGAGCCTGTGCGTAAACGATATTATTATTTGACCAGTCAGTTGCTGATTCGAATCCATCGCCACCATTCGTAATGTACCAATCTGAATTAAGAATCCCAGCTGCATTATTAGTTGCAGAAGGTCCACCCATTGAATTATTATCCTGCGTACCGCCAAATATATTGTAAAAAGGAGCCGCGTTATCAGTGGTTACCTTATAAAATTGAATGATCGGAAGATTAGCGTAATACTTCCATTCTTTAGCGTGGGTATAGGTTTCATAAACACCGCCATCGCAACCCGCAATCCAATGGTTCGTATTTTTAGGATCTATCCAAATGCAATGGTTATCGACATGCTTATTTTTTTCACCCGTCGGCTTAAAAGTCTTACCACCATCTTCACTATGGTGCATATAGGTATCCATCGCAAAAACTTTATTTTTATCCATCGGATCAACAAAAATCTCTTGATAATAATTTCCACTGGTATTATAATCTCCTTGTTTTGACCAACTTTCGCCTTTATTTACTGAACGATAAACTCCTCCTTTCCCATATCGACCTTCAATAATTGCATAGACATAATTAGCATCGCTTTCAGATACAGCCAATCCAATACGACCCATGTCTCCGGCAGGTAAACCTGATTTAATCTCGCGCCAAGTTAATCCACCATCTGTAGATTTGTAAAGCGTAGATTCAGGACCACCGCCAATATATGTCCATTCGTGTCTTCTACGTTGATGAGCGGCAGCATATAAAATAGATGGATTGGAAGGATCGATCGCTATTTCTGAAATACCGGTATTTTCTGAAACGAACAACGTGCGTTCCCAGGTTTTTCCACCATCGATCGACTTATAAACCCCTCTTTCTCCACCACTCTTCCACAAAGGACCATATGCAGCAACCCAAAGAATATTTTCATTTGTAGGATGGATTATAATATTGCCGATGTGCTCAGAATTTTTTAATCCCATGTTAGTAAAAGACTTTCCTCCATCCAAAGACTTGTAAACACCATCGCCATACGCAACTGATCGTTGATTATTATTTTCTCCTGTTCCCACCCAAAGTGTATTCGGATTGGAAGGAGCTAATTCAACACAAGCAATCGAAAATGATCCTTGACCGTCAAAAATAGGCGAGAATGTGATTCCATGATTATTGGTTTGCCAAACGCCACCACACGCAGCTGCCACATACCATTGGTCGTTATTGGTAGGATGAATTGCCAAATCAACCACACGACCAGAAGTTAAGGCAGGCCCCACCAAACGAAATGATAAAGCAGAAACAGTTGAAGCATCAAATAAGGAAACTGGCTTAGTAACAATAGGCTTGTTCTTTTGAGAAATACAGATAGAAGAAACAAACAATGCAAAGAATAATAGTTTATACATAGCGATAAATGATAATAAAAATTAAGTGGTGCTAAAATTACAAAAAATGGATAATCTATCGGAAGACAATGGGATTTTTAAATCTAAAAATTACCTCACTAAGTGAAAATAAGTAATGTCCTTTCGAATATCCCAATCAATTCCTATCATAGTAAATTGGACATAATACACGCCTTCAACGGCATCAACGCCATCTACTTTACCATCCCAACTATAACTCAAATCATTATAATCAGCTATTTTTACGCCCCATCGATTATAAATTGCCCCTTCGATAGACACCACATTTTTCATTTCAAAAAAATAAGTGTCATTATCGCCATCACCATTAGGCGAAAAAATATTTGGAATATTCGCCTCTATTGAATCCAAATGAATAACCGTAATATTTCCTTGCCAGACATCTTCACAATAGCCATTCGATGCTGTTAAGGTAATCGTAAATGTCCCGGTATCTGAATAAGTGGTATTGACATAAGCGGCAGTATTAATAGTTGTAATGTAATTATTGCCGAAGTCCCAGGTGTAATGATTAGCGTATAAACTCTCATTGTTTACTGCGACGAATAAATTGGCATATCCATAAATCACATCAGGAATTGCCAAAGCGATGGGCTCTGGAATCACATCGATAAAGACCGAACTTGTTGCCGTGCAACCATATAAATCAACAATAGTTAAATAAAAAGTAGTATCATCATTTCCTACCACAAAGACCCCATTTCCATTGATTCCATTACTCCAATAATAGGAATAGGGTTTAGTTCCACCATATCCACTTCCTTGCAGCACAGTTTCATACCCTTGACAAGCGACAATATCAGGCATTTCATTCGCATATAAAATACCTGGCTCAATGACCGTTGTGTCAATCAAATAGGTGCATCCATCGCCATCCGTTCCTATGATAGTATAATTGCCTGGTATTAGATTAAAAAAATCATTGGATGCTTGAGGAGCGCCTCCGTTTATCGTATAAGAAAAGGGCCCTTCACCAAATTGCCTTTTAATATAAATTCTTCCATCGAGCATCCCAAAACAACTCACACTAAATACGGAATCAAAGGTCAAGTAGATGGGTGGTTTGGCATCGATTAAAACATTTATTTGTGAAAGACATCCTAAAGTATCGGTCACATTTACCAGATAATAACCGGCACTTAAATTCATGAATAAACCACTGTTTTGTGGTATAGCCAACGAATCCAAGGCATATGAAAAGCCCCCAGCTCCACCAAATGCGTTCACTTGCAAACCTCCATTTGAGCCATAACACGTGGTGGTAAATGTCGTATCTTCTTGCAGAAATAACATGTTTGGCGCTGCTAAGAAAGTCGACAAAGTAAGAAAACAGCCCATTTGATCTGTAATAGTAACTGAATAAGGCCCAGGACTTAAGCTATCGAATTGACTACTATATATCGCCATTCCATTGTTTAATGAATAAGAATATGGACCTGTGTTACCTAGAACCTGAATGATTATTTCACCATTTGCTAATCCCACACAACTTGGGGCTATAGGTACTAAATTCGCAGTAAAAGAAAGCGAATCAGTAATGACAGCATTAATCAATCCACTACAACCAATGGAATCGTTGACAAATATCGTATACGAACCCGCTGCTAAATTAGGAAAGGAATTGATAGGAGAAAAATTAATCCCATCTATTGAATAGGTATAATTTCCTGATCCACCAATTCCAAGAACAGTTAAACTACCATTTGCTTGACCACAAACTGAACTATTATTGGCAATTTCAATAACGTTTAAAGCATTAGGAGAAGGAGAGATTAAAACCGAATCTACATAATTTAATATCGTTCCATTGCAAAGCGTATAATTAATGTTCGCAACGTAATTGGTGGGAACATTTGGACATACTAAAAGTGTGTCGTTCGTTCCAACAACGGAACCATTAACCGACCAATTGAAAGCGTATTGCGGCAAGCCCGCTGGTTTAAATCGCCATGCTTCTGGTGATGTTACATTCCATGAAGGCGAAGTATTCCTACCTGGTGCTGAAATGCCGACATTTCCAGTTGGATTTTGAATTCCAATGATTGCATTTCCACTATTCCAATTCGAGCAAGTTGGTTTGCTTGCCACATAAACTTCGATATTATTGGAAGTTTCGTTTAACACAATCATGTGCCGACTAGTCAAATTTCCACACGAAAAGTGACAAACAAAATCGTACGAGACAATGAATTTACGACAAGGTGCGGCTCCAACAAAATAGTAAGCAATATTACCACAAACAGAAGGAGCGATATCATGGTAAACTCCGAAGATGTTTCCTGCTGAAACCAAGGCTGGAGAAGGGCAATTACTTGAAAATTGTCCGGAAGAAATTCCACTAGCATTGGCTAAATCAAAATTTAGGTTGCCATTTGAACCCACTAAAATTGAATTGTAATTCACTCCATAAAAACAAAAATTAAAAGGTAAGTTGATGGCAGAACTCCAAACATCTCCCGCATTAACCGACAAAGCATTTCCTAAGGGTTCATTGTAAAGTATTGGTGGTGTGTGTGCAATTGATTCAACATTATAACTTGTAGTTTCGCGAAGATCAATAAACGCAGCATCTAAGGTAGTACAAGATTGATTGCAAAGCAATACCTGATTTACACCAGCATTAATTGAGGGACACAAATTACCAGATTGAGCAAATAAATTTGAGAAACTAATCAAAACCACAATTAGTGGATATAAAAGTTTGAACTGTTTCAATTGGAGGGAAATTAAATTTTCAGACCACGAACAACCCGCTCTTTTCGCTTACTTCTTTCAAGTTTCTTTCGTGCCACCATTAAAACAGCACTTCGAGGACTGCCACGCAATAAATCTACCTTGTAAACATTGTCACCATAATTAATTTTAGGACCGCCCTGTTGAGCCCAATCTACATCAAAATAAAAACGTTTTGATGCATCAGACTTCGAAAAAAAACGCAGCACCCGACCATCTCCATTTTCAAAACGAACAAATATTTCACCTTTAGGACCATAGTGATCAAAGAGACAACGTGTACTAGCAGGAATGATGATGGATTCTTTTTCGCTGTTCGAACTGGAAACAAGGGTGCCATTTTGGGTGGTTACTTGGTTATCGGCTTTTAATTCTTGATTAAGAATTATCGTTGCAGAAGTAAAAAACTGAACCTTGCCCATTTTTTCATCTGAGTCTAAACCAAACTCTTCTTTGATTGCGTTTGTGTAGGGAACTTTCATCCCACAAGAAGTGAGAACTAAAATTAAAGAACTAATTATAAGAGTGATTTTCATAGTATAAAATTTACATCAAAATTAATAAAACTCTTTGAATATATCATCCTTAGACATGCAAATGATTAAATTTGTGATCATGAAGCAAGTATGTTATTTTTCGATAGCGCTATCAATCCTTTTTTTAATGGCTTGTTCGTCAAAAGGCGATGAGAAACCTAAAAAGTTTGACCCCTCAAAAAAGACAAATAGCGAATATAAAGTTGAAATAGTTGCTGGGCCAGATTCTTTATTATTTTGGAAAGAGCGTTACCAAAGTGACAGTGTTAAAATTAAATTTGATAGTATTTCTCCCTCCTTCACGCGTCATTTCATCGATCGTTTTAATGCCAAAACGTTCATTAAAAATAAATTATATTACGAAAATGATAGCATTAACCACTTTAGGTGGGGCTTCAAAGATTCCACCGACAAAAAAAATGCTTTTTATAATTGGCTGGACTGTTTTGGAAAAGAGTGCAAACAAGTAAAATTATATGAGACATTTAAATCTGAAAGACAAAATGCATTAATTTTCATCAGTCAAAAATCAATTTCCTATATTGCTGGGAGGCAAATTTTATCAAAAGATCTTTGGATGAATTTTGAAAAGACCGCCTTCGCTAAAGATTCATTACATCTTTTAATAGTTCAACAACCCGGAAAAAATGCCGTTTGGTATCGCTATCAAAAAAACAAATTTAATCTTATAAAAAATGAAAATCGTTAACAGAGGTTACCTTTCTATACTTCCTAGCGCAATGTTTTGGGAATGGGCAAACACAAATTGCCCAGCTGATAATTTATTATTTCAAAACGACGAACCCTCTATTTACCTTATCGAAGAGGATTTTTGGGAGGAGGATGCCGTTATTACCACTTACTTTTCTAAAATTGCTAAAAGTGAATTTGAAACCGTTAATCCAAATAAAGAAACTTGGCCAATTATCTCGAATGCCGAGGAGTTTAATGCTTACTTTAGATACTTTTCTGGTAATATGGTATTTGATTTATTGAGTATTGGAATTAACAGCGAGGAAGTTTAACATCGATCAATTAAATTAACATTAAGGTAAGCTGGATTTTCGGTAACCTCCTCGCCTATCCATTCTGGTAAAATAAAAGCAGTGTTTATTTCAGGCAATTCAATTTCAGCAAGAATTAAACCTTCCAATTTTCCACCAAAAACATCGATTTCCCAATACAAATCATCCTGCTGAAGTAAATAGCGTTTCTTTATTAAGATTTTGTCGCAAAATAAATTCATCATTTCTGTGCCTTCATCAACTGGAATTTCAAATTCAAACTCATCCCTGCAAAGCGGATTACTTCCCCCTTTAATTGTTAAAAAAGCTTTATTATCAAGTAGTCTAATACGAGTACTTAAATTTGATGTTTTAAAAACATATGCTTGCATTATATTTTTTGGAACAATCTCTTCAATAAAATGCATTAGTGTGACGTTAACTTTAAATTTTCGCTCTATTTCTTTCAATTTTTCAATTTTATCAAATTTATTCAATAATTTTATGAAATCAACGCAACAAATTTTTAATTTTACTCGTCAATTGAACCTCAACCTAAAAAACTACACCATGCGTAATCTTATAGTACTAAGCCTAACATTACTTCTTTCTAGTATGAGTGCTTTTTCACAGAAACTTATCACTACAGTTATATCCCCTGCAAAAGTTTTTTATAATGAGGGGGGCATTACAATCTCTGCCAAAGAAGTGAATTGTTTTGATCCAAAAAGAAATGAAAATATGGTCTACCAATTATTAATTCTTGAAAATAAATCTGATGCCATAATTAACTTAAAGGCGAAGCAGGAATTATATTATGATAACGTTTGCGTTACTTGTCCGAACGATGAATATAATTTTACCTACCAGTTAGATCCTAAAGAAAAGCTAGAAGGCACTTGCGATTTGGATTCACATGAATCGGTTAAAATATGGGACCATCAGGTAAATGGCCAATACAAACAAATTTTAACGGACTATAAACTACAAGTCGTTCGCTTTTAAGTTTTGTTACTCCTTAACTAATTAACATTCTATTTCTTGCAACTTAATTTTGTGCTTTCGTGCTGATTATTTATATTTTTGTAAATGATTCAATTTAGGGCACGAACTCCAAGATGGATAATAATAGTGATTGACTTGTTAATCGCTGCGGTATCTTTAATGCTTTCTTATCTTATTCGTTTTGATTTAAATACAGAATTTAGTATTATTAAAACAGAATGGGAAGTTTTATCAAAATCAATCCTTGTTTATTTCTTAATAAAGTTCTTAGTCTTCTATGCGCTAAAAATTCACAAAGGACTCGTGAGGTATACCTCAACTCAAGATCTTCGTCGAATTCTCTTAGCAAGTATTATTGCAAGTTTAATTTTCTTGATCCTTAGTCTTATCCGCAAGAAATTTCTTGACGATTATTACCTCTTTCCCATGAGTATATTGATCATGGAATTTATTTTTAGCCTTTCTTTTATTGTAGGCAGCAGATTTGTTATTAAACTATTATACTTAGAATCTATTAAATCCAAACAAACGAAAGAAAATGTATTGATTTATGGTGCTGGTACAATGGGAATGATTACCAAAAGAACCATCGAAAACGACACTAGAAACAACCAAGTGGTGCTTGGTTTTATAGACGGCAACGAAAAGTTGGTAGGAAATAGAATAGATGGCCAGCAAATCTATTCTCCTGAAAAAATCATTGAACTTCAAAAGCAATTAAGTATTACATCACTTATCATTTCAATACGAAATCCTGCTGCTGATCAACTTAAAAAAGTCATTGAAAATTGCTTCGAAGCTGGGATAAAAGTTCAAAAAGTGCCCGACCCAAAGACATGGGTAAATGGAGAATTAAGTGCACTTCAAATTGTGAAGATACCTATTGAGGATTTATTAGGGAGGGCACCCATTGCACTCAATCAAGAAAAAATGCAAGTAAACCTTTCTGATAAAATTATTTTAGTCACCGGTGCTGCTGGTTCAATTGGTAGCGGTTTAGTTTTGGAATTATTGCGTTATAATCCAAAAAAAATAATCCTCTTAGACCAAGCAGAATCCCCTTTGTACGATTTAGAGAATCATCTTAGGCAAATTGAATCAAAAACACAACTTGAGTTTGTTATCGGTGATATTTGCTCACTTGAACGTATGCAAAAATTATTCGAGACATTTTTCCCTCAAATTATATTTCACGCAGCGGCCTATAAGCATGTGCCTATGATGGAAAATAACCCATCTGAAGCAATACAAACTAATATCTTGGGAACTAAGCATTTAGTCGACCTTGCTTGTCTTCATAATGTCCAAAAATTCATCTTTATTTCAACGGATAAAGCTGTAAATCCAACCAATGTGATGGGTGCAAGTAAACGTATTGCTGAAATGTATGCACAACAGAAAAACAAATTAGGAGCTACCAAATTTATCACGACTAGGTTTGGAAATGTACTTGGATCGAATGGCTCAGTTATTCCTCTCTTTCAAAAACAAATTGAAAATGGCGGCCCAGTTACCGTTACTGACGAAAGAGTGACACGCTTTTTCATGACTATTCCTGAAGCTTGTCAATTAGTTTTAGAAGCATTTGCAATGGGCGAAGGAGGAGAAATCTTTGTTTTTGATATGGGTGAATCAATTAAAATTATTGATTTAGCAAAAAAAATGGTGCAACTAAGCGGACTTGAATTAGACAAAGACATAAGCATTAAAATTATCGGCCTTCGACCAGGCGAAAAACTCTATGAAGAATTACTTGCAGATGATGAAAATACAATGCCTACTCATCATCCCAAAATATTAATTGCAAAAACACGCGACAACTCAAGTAAATTAAGTCAAGAAATAGATGCATTAACAGCCCTGTTTGTTCAGCAAGATAATAAAGAAATAGTTCGTAAAATGAAGGAGATTGTTCCCGAATTTATTAGCCAAAATTCCACCTTCGAAAAATTAGATTAATGCATATACCTCCCCTAAAAATACAAGTCCGATTTTCCGACCTCGATATTCTTGGTCATGTCAACAATGTTATCTATTTAAGCTATTTTGAAATGGCAAGAATACACTATTTCACCGCTTTAGTTGGCCCTGAATGGGATTGGTTAAAACAAGGCGTATTACTAGTTAAAAATGAGGTGGAATATCATATTCCTATTTTATTACACGATAAGCCAATAATTTCTCTTTTTGTTGAAAAAATTGGTAACAAAAGTTTTTCTTTAGGTTATAAAATTATGATAAACGAGAAACTACATACTACAGGAGGTTCAACCTTAGTATGTTTTGATAGTACGATTCAACAATCCATTGCCATTCCACCAATCATGCGTGAGGGACTCTCAAAACTTATAAAAGATGAAAATTAAAATCATTGTTTGTTTAAGTTACCTGCTTGTTACGAGTAGTTTAGTTGGACAAAAACAAGGAACTTGTTATGCAAAAAAAAGAATGTGCGACCGTAGGGTATACATTGATGCCTACGATAAAATAGCTTTCGATGAAGAATCTGAAACTTATTTATTGAAATCAGATTACAGAACACGCTTTGAAGGAACTTGTGAGACTTGCTACCGAAATAACGTACTAATGGAAAGGATTACCATAAAAAACGGAAAAAGAGATGGTTCCGATACGTCTTTCTTTAAATCCGGATGCATACAATCGATACAAAGCCATACCTTGGGTATTAAAAATGGTAAATTCCTTGTTTTCTACGATAGTACGGGAAGAATAGCAAGCGAAAGTAATTATTTAGCGGGCAAAAAAAATGGGGAATTTGTGAATTTTGAGGTCAATGGTGATAGTATTGAAAGCGAAAATTTTATCAATGATATTAAAAGTGGTGAACAAAAAGAATACTATGTCGGTGGAAAAATAAGAAAAGTAGTTCATTATCAAAATGGATTACAACATGGTTCGCAAAAAACCTTTGATAAAAATGGCAAAATTGAAGTCGATCTCAATTTTAAAGAAGGAAAAAACCATGGTGTTTGGAAGTATTACCACTATAATGGAAAAGAAGCAACTATTCAAAATTGGAATAATGGATTAAAAGATGGACTCTTTTTATTCACTGATGATAAAGGAGCCTTAATGAAAAAGGAAAGTTATAAGAAAAATGTAGCAGACGGTGAGTTCATTGAAAATTACCCAAACGGTAAATTAAAGCATCAGATTATCTACAAAGCAGGTGAAATAATCCGTGAGCAAAAAATTGATGACTACGGTAAAATCACCTACACTTTTGATAAGGCATTGAATAAAGCTAAAGAAAAAGAAGATAAGAAAAAAGCCAAAGATGGATCTGAGGACGACGAAATTCAAGATGTAATTGACGAGAAAGGGAAAAAAGGAAAAAAAGACAAGAAGAAAAAGAAGGATTAAATCAATCCAGATAATATACTTAAACCGAGAGCAATAAGGGCAAAACATACCATCTTTTGTATTGCTTTCATGGTCGTTTTTTCAACTAATTTCTTTCCTAAAACGGAGCCAGTTATTGCGGATAAAACACCTACTATTAGCAAAGTATATGGTATTTCTAATTCTGAAAAATGTACCTTATAAAAAATAAGTCGAGTCAAATCCACTAGCAGAGAAACGCAAACACCGGTAGCAATAAAAACCTCTTTTTTTAAATTTCTATGTGCTAAAAAAGCGCTTCGTAGGGCACCCTGATGACCAGATAATCCACCAAAGAAACCCGAGATAAAACCACCTATCAATAAAGGGATAGAAGCAATTTTAATTTTTGGATAAAATTCAATAATAGCGAAAAAAAGCATCAGTATTCCAATGGTAAACTCAATAAAATTTACCTCCCTCGAACTTCCCCAAATCGTGGTTTTGTAAAATAAGCCAAGGTCGCTAATTAGGGTCAATAAGAATGACCCAATGCCCGCGCCAATCAATGCCCCTACTCCGAAATAACATAAAATTGTAAGGTTAATTCCCCGAAATACCAAGCCCAATTTTAGTATATTATTAGCCAAATGAACAATAGCTGTCATCGCAATTGCCAATTCCAAATTTACGAATAAGGCAAAAGCTGGTAGTAATAAGGTCCCTAACCCAAAGCCAGAGAAAAACGTTAGAATAGCTGCGCTAAACGCAACTAAACCAATAATAAGGTAAGGGATAAAATCAGCCAATTATTTTTAACTTTGAAGCAAATTTACACATCATGATTGATTTACGAAGCGATACGCTTACCAAACCTTGCGCGGAAATGATAAAAGCAATGGCAGCAGCCGCGGTGGGGGATGATGTTTTTGGCGAAGACCCTACCGTAAATGAATTAGAATCTTTTGCTGCAAATTACTTCGGTAAAGAAGCTGCCTTATTTTGCTCGTCGGGAACACAAACAAACCAAATAGCCATAAATGTTCACGTTCAACCGGGGGGTGAGGTGATTTGCCATGAAGAAAGTCATGTTTATAAATATGAAGGCGGTGGAATTGCTCGTAATTCCGGTGCATCGGTTCGACTTTTGCGCGGAGATCGTGGGAGAATTACAGCTGCTGAAATAGAAAAATACATGAACCCTGTTCATGATGTTCATTTTCCGCTCACTCAATTAGTATCAATTGAAGATACCGCAAACAGAGGAGGCGGAGCAGTCTATGACTTTAATGAAATACTAAGAATTAAAGATGTTTGCTTGTCTAATAAACTTCCATTGCATTTAGATGGTGCAAGGCTGATGAATGCACTTGCAGTAAATGGTATCGATGCAAAAGTATATTGTGCGCCCTTTGATTCTATCTCTATTTGTTTATCCAAAGGACTTGGTGCGCCAGTAGGATCAATATTATTGGGTTCAGCTGATTTTATCTTGAAAGCACGCAGGGTTCGAAAAGTTTTTGGCGGTGGCATGCGACAAGCAGGATTTATCGCAGCTGGAGGATTGTTTGCCTTGAAGTATAATGTTGATCGATTGATTCATGACCACAGTCACGCAAAACTTTTGGAAATTGGCTTGAAAAAATGTGACTGGGTGGCCGATATTATGCCGGTAGAAACTAATATCGTCGTGATATTACTTAAAGAACCAAATAAAAGAGACGACTTAATTCACGCGCTAGCGCAACATGGTATCAAAGTAATTGCTTTTGGTCCAGGAATGATCCGCATGGTTACCCACTTGCACATAACGAAAGAAGACATTGATTTTGTGTGCAACGCGATTACCCAAATCGATCTGTCTTAAATAGAGCTACCGGTCAAATACTAAAATGTACTAACTATTTTTAGCCAAAACATAGTGCTCGCATAAAAGTCGCTCAACACTAAGGTCGGTGCTATCCATTGTTACCTTTTTACCTATTTCTACAATAAAAGAAAATATGCGGCGGCAGCAGCACAAGAAGCCGCACCGCCCTCAGAATTGGCAATTTGGTGTTGAGAACTTGTGTACTTTCCGCTATAAATTTTCCCATTTTCAAAAGTTGCAACCTGGTGTTGAGAACTGGTATAC
Source organism: Flavobacteriia bacterium (assembly GCA_026391005.1). Classification (GTDB taxonomy): domain Bacteria; phylum Bacteroidota; class Bacteroidia; order Flavobacteriales_D; family Crocinitomicaceae; genus UBA952. The sequence continues at coordinate 57,512 of JAPLEV010000051.1, forward strand.
TTTCCGCTATAAATTTTATTTCCCTCTATGTTTCCGATTTGGTGTTGAGAACTTGTATACTTTCCCCTATATATTTTATTTCCCTCAATGATTCCGATTTGGTGTTGAGAACTTGTATACTTTCCTCGATAAATTTTCCCATTTTCAAAAGTTGCAACCTGGTGTTGAGAACTTGAATACTTCCCAGAAAATATTCGAGATCCTCGTCCTGAAGATGTAAAAGATCCCGTAGAATAAGATGGGGATGAGGCAGCTATTTCTTTTTGCTCTTTATCTATTTTAAGTGCATTTTCTATAAGTTCATCTGCCAACAAAGCTATTATTTTTTCAATTTCTTCAGGGGTTTCTGTTGTTATTTCTAAAAATTGTGGGTTTTTTCTAAGTGTTTTTAAAAGATAATCTTCCTTGAATTTTACTGAAATTTCCTCATTGCTATAAATCTCTCTAAAAAGCTCTTTGTAGATACTTATAAAAAACTCTTTTCCATCTGAAGGAGTTTGGATTTCATCGCTATCCTCTAACTGTTTGTATTCCATAAGGTCTTCATCAATTTCATCATCTTCCTCAGAAAGTTCTCCCTCTTGTTCTTCAACAACTTGATTTTTAGAAACTTGCTGTTCATAAAGACCCGGAAATAATTTAGTTGCGATAGCTGTATTAATAATCAAAACTCCTGTGCCATAAGCATACCAGCCCCACAACAAAGCCACTCTGTCGGAGAAATAAAACCCTAAACCACCAATGAACATCGTTATTATGAAGCTTCCAAATAAAAGAGGGATCAATTTCTTAGTATTTATAAAGGCAGAGATACAAAAAGCAGGACCCGAAATTAAAACCAAGTTGAGGTGAAAAGAATAACGTTGCATAAACGCAAAATCGTTCAACAAACTGAAAGTCTTATCATTTAGAAGTGAATATTGAATGGGTTCAAACTTCCACATAGGGAGAAGTAGGCTTATGGCCCAAGCAAGCATAATGAGCAGGCTATAAAGCATTTTATTTTTAAACGGAATATGAATATTCTCTGTCATATGTTTTATTATTTTTCTTATTGATAAAAGCTGTATAATTATTATTTTTCTTTTGCTTCAGGGATACTAGGCGTGAAAATAAATTCCGACTCAAATTTAAAACCTATTTTTACATTTACTTACAAAGCAACAGATAATTCTTTACCTTTTGAATATTCATTAAAAAACAGCAACAAATAAAATTCATATGAATCTTTCGCAAATGTTGGTAAGAATTTGTTACGTAATTATAGGTAAAGAAACTTCTCGTTTGCAGTCAATATTTATTAAATAATTAAACTTTTGCAAGAAAAAATCGCTTGAATTAGCAGCTTAGAAAGAAAATATCAAAATATTTATTTAACTTTATTTATAAATCATAACCATTCAACAATGTATTTAATTAAAATTATCAAATATAAATTCGGAAAAATAATTAGCAAAAAACCAAAGTTATTTTTGTTAATAATCTCACTCTCTTTACTATTATTCATCTTTTTTCTATCCCTTCTTAAATTATTATTTATAACGCAGAATAATGTTTCAACAATAGTTTTAGTCAAAGAAAATAAACCAAAATTATTTTTTGATTTTTTTTTAGAAACAATTAATATTGCTCTATCTCCTAGTTTGAGTGTTGAGAAGAATGCGCCATTGGGCACATTTATCAATATTATAGCTGCCATTTGTGGCTTGATCTTTTTAGGTGCTTTAATTGGAATGATTTCTAATATTATAGAAAACAAAATATCTGATTTAAAAAGAGGGAAATCTGTTGTTATTGAAAAAAATCACTCCATCTTTCTTGGCTGGTCTAATAAACTTAAAACTGCTATAAAGGAATTATCAGAGGCGAATAGAAGTATGACTCATTCAAGTATAGTTATTCTAGCATTAAAGGATAAAGTATTTATGGAGGAAAACCTTCTACCAGAATTGCCTAAATGGTCAACTACTGATGTTATTTGTCGTTCAGGTGATTCAAGTGATTATTTAGATTTAAAATTGGTAAATGCAAGTAGTGCTAAAAGCATCGTTTTATTGTCTACTGATGATGCAAATAGTGATTCGATATTATTAAAAAGAGCCCTTGCATTGCAAAGGTTTGAAAATATCACTTGCCCTATTATTATCGAAGTTCATTCTACAGATAATTCAGAAGCAATTAAATTAATGGATAAGTTTACTGTAATTCAGCCCAAAAACTTTATAATGCGCGTAATTGCGCAAACAATTAAAGACCCGGGATTAAGTAAGCTTTATTATGAATTACTTTCATTTAAAGGCAAGGAAATTTATTTTTGGCCACCAATACCTGAAAAAGATGACCATTCAAGGAATCCAATTTTTGAAGAAAATTTTGTTGGAAAAACCTTCAGAGAGGTTATTTTTAATTTTTCAACATCTTCTTTAATTGGAATTGTAAACAACGATAAAAGCAATAATAAAAAAGAAATAAATATTCTTCCTGATTTTTCAACGATTATTAAGAAAAATGACCAACTTATTTTAATAAGTGAAGATGATTCGACTATTGGTAAACTAAAGAATTTATTTAAGCCCATTGACTATAATCCACATATTCAAACTAATATTCTAAGTAAAAAGCAAGAAACGAAATACATAACATTAATTGGGTGGAATAGTTGGTCTCATGTTTTAATGGAAGAACTTAATTTACAATTGGAAATTGGATCACAGATAGATATTATATTCAGTAATAAAATACAAAATCAACCAGATGAATCATTTTTTAGTAGTTACCAAAATATCAAGATAAATTTAATACCTATCAAAGTCATAAACAAAGAGTCTTTAAGCCATGTGAATTTGGATAAAAGCAATTCTATTGTCATTTTGAGTTATCGCGATGATTTTGATATTCAAGAGGCAGATGCCATATCGCTCATGGCTTTTACGCACGTTAAATACCAAAGAGATCTAAATAAATTAAATTGTAATATTTGTTGTGAGTTATTAGACCCAAAAAATCAAAAATTAATTGAAGGTAATCGAGACGATGAATTCATAACGGGAGAAGAGTTAATCGCTATGTATTTAGTGCAACTATCTGAAAATAAATATTTAAAAGAAGTTTATACTGATTTATTGGATGAAACTGGTGCAGAATTCTATTTAAGGTCAGCAGGTAATTACATAAATGATTTTGAATCAGAAGTTTATTTTGGTGAACTTGTGAATGAAGGCCTAAAACGTAATGAAATTGTGATCGGTATTCAAGATAGAAAATCTATTGACAATCTCTCAAGTTATAAATCAATATTGTCTCCTAACAAATTAACCAAATTTAAACTAGGACCAGAGGATAAATTAGTAGTTATAGCATATAACTAAAACTCCTGTTATTTTAAGGATTTAAGATGATCATTAAATAAATCTAGATTAATCTCAGAACCTGTTTCTCCATTGGCTTTATAATCAAATGGATCATCGATGTCTTTAATTAAAGCTACCATATAAAAAATAAGAAACGCTACCATCAAAGTAAAAAATAATTCCGAAAATATTTTTCCTGCAGCAGAATCAATATTTATAAATATAAGTCCTAATGCAATTATAAAACCCATTGATTCAACAATAGCATATGCTGAACCGATGAAATCTGTCGCCCTTATCGTCTCAACCCGTAAAATTATTTTTCGCAAATTATTTTGTTCACTTTTCAATTTAATAATATAATTCGCTGGTATACCCTCCTGATCAAGTCGAATAAAAAATATATTCATACCAGAAATTAATTCAAGGATTTCTTCATTGGAAATTTCTTTATATAACCAAGCCTTAATTTTGAAAGCAACAGTTGTCTGATATTCAAGCAAATCAGCTGCAGCTGCAGCCGCAGCTGAACCCTCCTTAATTTTTGAAAGCGTGTATGCATCATCTCTCAAGTTTTTTAAAGATGCTGTTAATTCAGAAGGCATACGCTCACTCTCTTTGTAATCTGTTAAAACACCAGAAATTAAAAAACCAATTAGAAATATAGTTGCCGCAACTAAACTAGTAAACAAAGAATTTAATTCCATAAGCTCCCAATTATTGTAATGGACTATTAATTTTAATACCAACACAATAATTAGAAATGGCAATATCTTTATGAATAAATTCCATTTAATTAACAGCTTTTTTAAATAATTCATTTTAATATTTTTAAATTGTTCAGTTCTTAGAATTTCAAAACTAATCAATAATTTTTTAATATTAATTTAATACTTTGTTAATTTAATAATGTGTGTGTTTTCAAATAACATGAATTAGAGTTAAGCCAAATAATTAATTTTATTAAATTTAATTATATATTTATATAAAATTTAAAATAATTATTTATGAAGAAACAACTACATCTATCGCTATTTAGCAGTTTAATTGCGCTATTTCTTATTAGTATTATCACTCCGACGCTTAAAGCCCAAAGTGTAACATTTAGTTACAATGGGGCTATTCAAACGTATACCGTACCTGCGGGTGTAACTTCCATAAACATAACAGCTGCCGGTGCTCAAGGTGGTGGCTTAATAAATGGAGGTGGTCTTGGCGCTTCAATGTCTGGGGCTTTTACGGTAACTCCTGGTGAGATATTATATATTGTAGTTGGACAAAAAGGTCAATTACAACTTGGTGGTCAAACCCAAAATAGTTCCGGTGGTGGTGGCGGTACTTTTGTTTATCGAAATGCCGCAAATCTTCTTATTGCTGCTGGTGGTGGTGGTGGCTTATGCAACTACAGCTTTTCAGGGCCAATACATGCTGATTGTCATGGGAAAATAACGCCAAATGGCGGCAATGATGAGTCTGGTGTTTATTTGGGAGGAATGGCGGGAGCAGGTGGAGCTGCTGGACTTTGGGCCAATACGCCATGTGCTGGAGGAGGAACTGGTTGGCTAAGCGTTGGCGGTGGACCTTACGGCGGTGGTGGAATTTCAAACAATTGGGTGGCAGGCTTACCGTTTTGCGGTGGCGGCGGCGGCGGTTGTGGTGGATACGGCGGATTGGGCGGCGGTGGCGGTGGCGGAAATCACTACGGTGGTGGCGGTGGAGGTGGCGGATATTCCGGTGGTGGAGGTGGAACAGATCCTACCCACGGAGGTGGAGGTGGATCTTTCAATGCAGGAACAAACCAAAACAATACACCAGGAATTAACCAAAATAATGGTGTTGTAACTATTTTACCTAACTGTATAGCTCCAACTGTTACGCTAAACAATGCTTCAATTTGTCAGGGGCAAACAGCGAATATTACTGCGACTACAGTGCTTGGTGGTACTTATATCTATACCTGGACCGTGCCAAATGGCGCAGTGAATCCTGGAAATGTTGCTACCTTTTCGAGTAATATCGCTGGAAACTATTCAGTAGTTGTAGTAAATGTATCTTCACCAAATTGTCCTAGTGCTGCGGTAAGCAGTACCATAACTGTGAATGCGCTTCCAATTGTTACACTAAACAATGCTTCAATTTGTCAAGGGCAAACAGCAAATATTACGGCGACTACTGCGCTTGGTGGTACTTATATCTATTCCTGGACCGTGCCAAATGGCGCAGTGAATCCTGGAAATGTTGCTACCTTTTCTAGTAATATCGCTGGAAACTATTCAGTAGTTGTAGTAAATGTATCTTCACCAAATTGTCCTAGTGCTGCGGTAAGCAGCACCATAACTGTGAATGCACTTCCAGATGTAAGTGCAGGAGCAGACCAAACGCTATGTAACGGTGAAAGTGTTTCACTCATTGCAAGTGGCGCTAACCAATACCAATGGAATAATGGCATACTAAATAACACACCTTTCACTCCAACCGTTAGTGGGTCGTATACCGTAACTGGAACAGATATGAACGGTTGTATGGGTATGGATACGGTAAATATTACTGTGTTGCCATTAAGTTCGTCTAACCTTACACAGACAGCGATTGATTCCTTTAATTTAAATGGTCAAGTATATACACAAAGTGGCGTTTACACACAAACAATTGCTTCTGCAAATGGTTGTGACAGCTTAATTACCTTAACGCTAACACTTAGTTTTACCGGAATTAATGAATTAAACGCTGCAGATAAGTCGTTGGTAAGTATAACAGATTTGAATGGAAAATTGATTACACGAAGAAAAAATACCCTGATGTTTTTCATCTATTCAGATGGTAGCGTAAAACGTGTATTTGAAATGGAAGACTAATCGTTGAACGATTTTCTAACGATTATTTAACGATAATCATTTAAACACATTATAACAAAAGAACCCTGACTATGAATGTCAGGGTTCTTTTTTTTCTACTTAAAGATTTTGTATGTTCATTATTGACATGCCATAATCGATGAATTATAGCGCCTTTAACCTATCGCTTTCGCTTGGGCTTACCATACTTTTCCAACATGGCTTTTTTATGGTCGTAACGCACGTTTACCTTTTTGTTTTTCGCTATTTTCTCATGAAAAGAAGGCCCTCTATTTTCGCTTGAAGGCAACTTACTGTTTTTTCCTGGAACGATAATTTTGGGTTTCTCAAATTCCAAAAGCTCTTCTGTGAATTCAATGTCCTCAGTAACTTTCGTGAATAAAAGTTGTTGCTGCATAAGTTCTTCAATCGCAAAGAGTGCTGATTCGTCTTTTTCGGAAACAAAAGTGATCGCGATACCATTTTTATCTGCCCTTCCCGTTCGTCCGATACGGTGAATGTAATTTTCAGGACTTTCTGGAATATCAAAATTGATCACATGTGTTACGTCTATAACATCAATTCCGCGGGCTATTAAGTCGGTGGCAATCAATACACGAATGGCTCCTTTCTGAAATTTTTGAACGGTATCGAAACGGAAATTCTGTGCTTTATTAGAGTGAATAATCCCCAAGGAATCCGATAAACTTGGTTCTAACGCTTCAAACAATAAATCGGCTAAAGTGCGGGAAGATACAAAGACTAGTATTTTCGAGTTAGCTTCCGTCTCTTGAATGAGGTGCTGTAATAAAGTTACTTTAGAAAGAAAATTAGGTACTCGATACCCTGTTTGGTCAATTTTATCGATAGGCAAGCCAGCACGAGCAGCTTCAACACGAACAGGCGTTATCAGTAAGTCATCTAAAAACAATGAGACTTCTTCCGGTAAGGTGGCCGAGAAAACCATGTGCTGTCTTTTGGTAGGTAAATAGTCAAATATATGCAATAGCTGTGGTCTAAATCCCAAGCTAAGGGTTTCGTCCACTTCATCAATCACCACTTTTTTTATTTGTTTCAATTGCAAAGAACCACATGCAGCTAAATCGAGAATACGTCCAGGGGTTCCCACTAAAATATCCAATCCTAGCATCACCATTTTTGCTTGCGTATTCATATTGGTTCCGCCATACACACCGCAAGTAGTCACGTTCATGTACGTCGTTAACTTCTCCACTTCACTCACCACCTGTGTGACCAATTCTCGAGTAGGTACAATTATCAAAATCTGTGGATGGGGTTCTTTCGAAAATTCCCACATACAAAGGCACGGCAGCAAATACGCCAATGTCTTCCCCGTTCCAGTTTGCGCAATTCCAATCGTGTCCTTTCCCGACATCATCACGTTGAAACCGGAAGATTGAATGTTTGTAGGGAATTGATAACCCAACTCATCCAAGGCTTTCCAAAGTGGTTTCTTTAAATTTAAATCGCGAAATGTCATAAAAACAAGTTTCCGCAAAGCTAAGAAGAGATTGTTGATTGTCTCGCATTTATTTTGAATGAAAAAACAACGCTACCATGTGGCTATTTTGCGAACTATTTAGTTTTCTTTGTGTTATTAAAAATAGATTCATCACATGCAAAAATCAGGTTACGTATTTACCCCATTCGAAGCGCCAAATCAATCTCCCTTTGAGAAATTGTTCGAAGTTTTTAGTGAATTAATTACGCATACCTCAGGAGATGTTGATGAGGCCCTGGATTGGCTAAAAATCCTTGATAAAGAATATGGATTAACCACAGAGGAATACACGATGGAGGATTTCATTGAAGACCTCAAGAAAAAAGGATACCTGCGCGAAGAAATTCAACCGGATGGCAAAGGGCAATTGTCTATCACCGCGAAAACTGAACGCGTTCTTCGAAAAAATGCCATGGATCAACTATTTGGAAAGATTCGAAAAAATGGTGCTGGAAATCACAAATCCAAAAAAAGTGGACAAGGAGATGAATCCACTGGGGAGTTTCGCGACTTTCAATTTGGCGATTCCTTCGAGAATATTTCCATCACTGAAAGTTTAAAAAATGCTCAAATCAATAATGGCGCGGATGAATTTAGACTGACGGAACAAGATTTAGTAGTGGAAGATACGCACCATAAATCTCAAATGAGTACGGTATTAATGATAGATATCAGTCACAGTATGATTTTGTATGGAGAAGATCGCATCACTCCAGCGAAAAAAGTGGCAATGGCTTTGGCTGAACTAATTACCACCTCCTATCCGAAAGACACCTTGGATGTAATTGTTTTTGGAAATGATGCCTGGCCGATAAAAATCAAGGACCTCCCCTATTTGAATGTAGGACCTTATCACACCAATACCGTTGCAGGACTGGAATTAGCAATGGATATTCTTCGCAGGAAACGCAATACCAACAAGCAAATTTTCATGATCACGGATGGTAAACCAAGTTGTCTTCGTTTACCGGATGGACAATACTACAAGAATAGCAATGGACTAGATCAAATGATTGTCGAAAAATGTTACAATATGGCCGCTCAGGCAAGAAAGATGCACATTCCAATCACTACCTTCATGATTGCACAGGATCCCTATTTACAATCCTTTGTAGAACAATTTACCGCTTCGAACAAAGGGAAAGCATTTTTTACTGGCTTAAAAGGACTAGGAGAAATGATCTTTCACGATTACGAAACCAATAGAAAAAAACGAATTAACTAAGAAAAATGAATACTTCCATCTCCACATTTGGCGCCCTGAAAGCAGCTGGATACCAATCTAAAAGCATTAAAACAGAATTAAGAGACAACTTAATTGCTGCACTTCAATCAGGCAAAGCGACCTTCCCAGGAATGCATGGTTATGAAAATACCGTAATTCCACAGTTGGAACGCGCCATTTTATCTAAACACAACATCAATTTACTTGGATTACGCGGACAGGGAAAAACACGGATAGCGCGCTTAATGATTCATTTATTAGATGAATACATTCCTTATGTTACCGGAAGTGAAATGAATGATGATCCTTTTCATCCAATTAGCCGTTACGCTAGAGACTTGGTTGCAGAACAAGGAGATAAAACCCCTATTTCATGGTTGCATCGATCAGAACGATTCTTTGAGAAATTAGCTACCCCAGATGTAACGATTGCCGATTTAATCGGAGACATTGACCCTATTAAAGCAGCCAACTTAAAATTGAGTTATGCCGATGAGCGTGTCATTCATTTCGGAATGATTCCAAGAGCCAATCGTTGTTTATTTGTGATCAATGAATTACCAGATTTGCAAGCACGTATACAAGTGGCATTGTTCAATATTTTAGAAGAAGGCGATGTTCAAATCCGAGGATTCAAGTTGCGTTTACCCTTGGATTTACAATTCGTTTTTACAGCAAATCCGGAGGATTATACGAATCGCGGTAGCATTGTGACCCCATTAAAAGACAGAATTGGATCGCAGATTTTAACCCATTATTCGGCGGATATTAAGACTGCTAAGAAAATCACGCAACAAGAATCTGAAAAGATGGATAATCGCACCTGTAAAGTCCATGTGCCAGAATTAGCCAAAGACATTCTTGAACAAATCGCCTTTGAAGCAAGAGCAAGCGAGTACATCGACCATAAAAGCGGGGTGAGTGCGCGTATGAGTATTACGGCATATGAGAATTTAATCAGCACAGCAGAACGCAGGGCTTTAATGAACAACGAAAAAGAAACAACCGTTCGTTTCAGCGACTTAATCGGAATGATTCCTTCGATTACTGGTAAAATGGAGCTGGTATATGAAGGGGAACAAGAAGGAACTTCTTTTGTTGCACAGCACTTAATTAGTGAAGCAACGAAAACATTGTTCTTGCACTATTTTCCAAAAATTGAAAAACTCAAGAAGCAAGAGCAAGAAACTCCCTATGATGAAGTATTAAGTTGGTTTTTTGAAGCTGATGCCTTCGAATTGTCAGATGAAGCCAATGAAAAAACGTATACTAAAGCGCTTTTGGGTATTCAGCCATTAGTTAAACTTTTAAAGAAATACCAACCAAAAGTAGCAGCTATTGACACACCATTTTTAATGGAATTCATCCTTTGGGCATTAGTCGAATTCAAACAACTTTCCAAAAAAAGAACCGATTCCGGAGTTTCCTTCAATGATGCGTATGATAGTTTATTGTCAGGATTTTAAGGGGAAACAATTTAACTAACGTTTAAACTTTTTAGGATTATTTAATGATCCGTTTCGTTTTGCGCTAACCCAAGCATATAACCCCAACTGCTTTGCAGTTGTAGGGTTTTTCCTTTTCCCTTGCTTTTCAAAATACATTTTGAACGGTTTTAACGGATTATGCTGTGCATGATCCGTTTCGTTTTGGGCTAACCCAAGCATAGCACCCCAACTGCTATCGCAGTTAGAGGTTTTTCATTTTCCGTCGCTTTTCAAAATAAATTTTGAACGCGCTGTAAAATGAAAAACCCCGACTTATTCAAGTCGGGGTTCCTTTTGTGACCTCGTAAGGATTCTAACCTTAAACCTCCACAGCCGTAATGTGGTGCTCTATACAGTTGAGCTACGAAGCCGTTTGTGTGATTAATCACGCGGCAAAGATAAAGATAAAAACAAATTAGGCAAAGTATAGTTATAAGATTATTGCTAATAGATAAATAGTAAATTTGTAAAAACCACCGAATGAAATATAATTTATCAGAAATAAATGACTTAATGCGCATGCGAAGGACTATTTATCCAGAGCAGTTTTCACCGCGAAAAGTTCATAAAGAACAAATAGAATTATTATTAAATAACGCCCAATGGGCCCCTACACATGGTAACACACAACCATGGCGATTTAAGGTGTTTACAGAAGTTGCGCTTGAAAGATTGAGTACTTTCCTAGGTGAAGCATACCTTGCCACTACGCCCAAAGAGCAACAAAATGATCTAAAACTTGCCAAATTAATTTCTCGTCCGCTAAAATCGTCGGTTGTAATTGCCATTTGTATGGAAAGACAAAAAGAAGAAAAGATACCCGAAATTGAAGAAATTGAAGCGGTAGCATGTGCCATTCAAAATCTACACTTATCTTGTACCGCCTATGGTTTAGGTGGATTTTGGTCGACACCGAAATTAATCTATACTGCACAAATGAATGAATTTTTATCAATCGGAGAAAAGGACAAATGCCTAGGTCTATTTTATATTGGATACCCTTCAATAGACTGGCCTTCTTCACATAGAAAACCATTGGAATACAATACTGAATGGATAAATTCGTAATTTTAGAAATAAATAAAGCAGTGCTAGTGCCTCTTAAACATTTCTTGCTCTTTTCTTTCTTCATTACAATGCCAATTATTGGGTTTTGTCAACTGGGGGAGGAAAGTAGATTCCCATCGTATTTTGGAATTTATGCCAGAGCAGTCTTTCCAAGTAATGCGATTGGAAATGCCCCAATTACAGTATCCAAAAATGGATTTACGAGCACAATAACACAAAATTTAGGTTATTCATTTGGAGGTACCGTTCGAGCAGGTATTACAAAATTAATTTCCTTTGAAACAGGAATAAATTTTACACAGCGTAATTTCTCAATTCAAATGGACCTGGTAGATTCATCTATTACTGGAACAAATACCATGGGATTCATTCAGTATGACATTCCATTAAATGCATTAATCTACATTCAACTCTCAAAAATTTGGTATGCCAACGCATCTATTGGTATGGCTGTTGGTTTTAAGCCCACAAATATTGGTGTCATAAACTATCCCGGAGGATTACACACCATAACGCATACCGGTTACGTGAAATCTAAGATTGGATTAGACATTAATGGAAATTTTGGAGTAGAATATCGAACTAAAAAAAGAGGAATATTTAATTTAGGTGGCTCAGTTCGTATTCCACTTCAACCTTTATTTCAGTATATTGCTGTATACACCAACCAAAGTTATCGTACTGGAGCAATTGCCGATGTTAATGGATCGTATTTAAGCCTAGACTTGAAATACTTTTTACCTCTAAAGCGTGGCAATGCGGAAATCAAAAAAGGACCAATTGAATGACTTATTGGTAAATTATGGTTCCTCTAAAAAGCAAAAGAACTTCTGCACCTAATCAAAACTTAACTCGTTTTGAAATGTTCTTTAATTAAGCCAATATTTCTTTCTTTCGATTCTATATTAAATTATTGTTTCAGCTAGAATATTAAGCTAGATAGGTTAATTTTGTACACGAAATTAATTGAGAATTTTTATGTTTAAAAAGCTATTTATTTTACTCTTCTTGTTTAGCCTTACTGCTGCAAAAGCACAAGAATCACGGTCAACCTTAAGTGGTTATTTAACTGATTCTAAGAATGGGGAAGCACTAATTGGTGCCAAGGTAGTAATTGCTTCTTTAAACATGGCCGCAGTCACTAATACTTATGGATTTTACTCATTAACCGTTCCGGCAGGAAAATACAAGGTCGAATTCCGTTCGCTAATTTATCCGATTGATACAAAAGAAATTGATTTAACCAATGATGTCCGTTTTAATTACGAATTAGGAGCAAATTACCAAGAAATTCAAGAAGTGGTAGTGAACGCCAAAAAAGGTGAAAATGTTAACTCAACAAAAATGGGTCAAATTGAACTGCAAATTGATCAAATTAAAACATTGCCTGCCTTTATGGGGGAAGTGGATGTTATCAAAGCCATTCAATTATTGCCTGGCGTTTCTTCCATTTCGGAAGGTGGACAAGGGTTTTATGTACGGGGTGGTGGGCCTGATCAAAATTTGGTATTACTTGATGAGGGCGTTGTGTATAATGCGGCACATTTATTTGGCTTTTTCTCTGTCTTTAATTCAGATGCGGTTAAAAGTGTCAATCTAATTAAAGGTGGAATGCCTGCCAATTATGGTGGACGAATGTCTTCGGTGTTGGAAGTAAATATGAATGAAGGAAACAATAAAGGATTTCATATTAAAGGTGGAATAGGAGCCATTTCATCGCGTTTTACAATTGAAGGTCCGTTGGTGAAAAATAGGGGCTCATTTGTCATTTCCGGAAGAAGAACCTATATCGATCTTATCATGAAAGCGGCAATTCCAGATACCTCTCCTTTTGCTGGTTCCAGTTATTATTTTTATGATGTAAATGCTAAATTTAATTACAAATTATCCGATAAAGACCGCATTTTTTTAAGTGGATATTACGGCAAAGATGTTTTTAATTTTACGGATAGAGACGGTGGTTTTGGTGCTGATATGCCATGGGGAAATGGAATAGCAGCTTTACGTTGGAACCATTTATTTACGAATAAATTATTCATGAATGTTACCGGTACCTTTTCTGATTACATGTTCAAATTCGGTTCTAAACAGGATCAGTTTCGCTTCGAATTGACTTCTGGTGTGCGAGATGTAGGAGGAAAAGTCGATTTTTCATATTTCCCGAACGCTAGACACAGAATTAAATGGGGGGCAGACTACATTTTTCACACCTTTACGCCAACTAGCGTTTCCGCTGAGGCAGATAGTGTTGTTTTTAATACCGGTGAAGCTCAAAAACTATTTGGCCATGAGTCAGCGTTGTATGTAATGGACGATTTTGATTTGAATGATAAATTACGACTCAATGTTGGCTTGCGTTATAGTATGTATCAACATGTTGGGCCATTTACTCGCTATATTAAAGGGGATATTAGTACGCCAGACACAGCGATTGTTTATGGTAAAGGAGATTTACTTAAATTTTATCATGGTTTGGAACCTCGCTTGTCATTTCGTTGGTTGCTATCGGATCAAAGCTCTTTCAAAGCAGGGTATTCCTATAATTACCAATACGTTCACTTAACTTCATTGAGTGCCGTGTCTCTCCCAACGGATATTTGGTTTCCCACCACAGATAAGGCGAAACCTCAAAAAGGATGGCAGGGTTCTGTTGGGTATTTTAGAAATTTTTTCAATGACAAATACGAAGCTTCTGTAGAAGTTTATTATAAAGGGATGAAGAATTTGATCGAATACAAAGAAGGTGCTTTACCAGGTGACAACGTAAATGATAACACAGATAATCTTCTTGTTTTTGGAACAGGTCGAGCCTATGGTATCGAGTTCTTTTTTAAGAAATCGGTAGGTAAGTTAACGGGTTGGATTGGCTATACATTAGCTAAAACAGAACGTACATTTCCAGATTTAAATGAAGGGAAGGTATTTGCGGCAAAATATGATCGTAGACATGATTTGAGTATTGTTGGAACCTACAAGTTGAATGAACGTTGGACATTCAGTGCGGCCTTTATTTACGCAACGGGAAATACCCTTACCTTGCCTACTTCTTGGTACATCCAAGAACAAAGTCTTCTTTACAATTACGGCGCTCGAAACTCAACGCGAATGGCGCCTTATCATCGTTTGGATATCTCAGCAACCTTGTACTCCAAGGCAACAAAAAAACACACCGATCCCGCTACAAACATAGAGGTTGATGTGAAGAAAAAATTCCGAAGTAATTGGGCCTTTTCCGTTTATAATGTTTACAACCGAGCCAATCCTTTCTTTTTGTATGTAGACAACGACGGTAGCTTTGCTGCTGGAGACGTAAAAATTAGCGTAAAACAAGTATCCTTATTTCCAATCATACCAAGTGTAACTTGGAATTTTGAATTTTAATATGAAAAAATATATTCTCCCTCTACTATTTGTGAGCACGCTTCTTTTTTCGTGCACGAAAGAAGTTAATATTGATATCCCGGGTTATGTGAAAACGATCGTAGTTGACGGAAGTATAACAACTGGCCAGCCACCCATCGTGCTACTTTCCTCCTCCCAGGATATTTTTTCTCCAACAAATTTACAAGCCTACATTGACGGCTTTATTTCCGGAGCAGTTGTTACCGTTTCTAATGGTACAAATACAGTAACCTTGACGGAGTTCTGCACCGATAACCTTCCTGCTGGAACGGAGGCTTATGCTGCATCAATTTTTGGAATTCCCGTAGACCAATTGGCTAATTTTCATCTTTGTGCTTATACATCTTTAGACCCCTCCATTTGGGGCGAAGTGGGAAAAACCTACACATTAACGGTAACGCATGAAGGTAAAACTTATAATTCAGTGACCACTATCGGTCAACCCACTCCATTAACTTCGCTTGTGTGGACTCCATTACCTGGTGAAGATTATGCAAAGATGAAAGGGGTTTTGTCCGATCCTCCAGGACAGTACGATGCCTATAAATGGGAGATAAAATACCTGAAAGACCCTGTTTATACCAAAGACTTTAATCCTTTCTTTAATGATCAATTCTTTGATGGATTAACGTTTGATTTTGATGTTTCAAATCCAATGGGATACGCTGACACCTCGATTTCGAAGCAACGTGATTTCCATTTAGGTGATACCGTAGTGCTTAAAATGTCAAAGTTAGGAAAGCCTGAATATAGTTTCTTTGAGAAGAAATACAACCAAATTTATTCTGCTGGCAATCCTTTTGCAACGCCTACCAACATTCCAAGTAACATTGATGGAGGCGCTTATGGGGTTTGGGTTGGTTATTCTCCTTGGTATGACACCATAATTTGCCAATAACTTATTCTATTGGTGATTTTTTGATTTCCGCTGGTAGAGTAGTAAAGAGAAAATGAAGATCCGCCTCGTCTCTCGACTCCGCTCGATACTCGGTTAGTGAATCGAGCGGAGTCAGAGCACTCAGGGACATCGAGTCCGCCGCGTCGAGTCGAGATGCGCTGTACCCAAGTCTTAATTCAAAATCATTTAGTGTGAGCTTGATTTTCAATAAGAATGATTAATTTCGTGCTCAAGCGTTATAAAATGAAAATCTCATACAACTGGCTGGCAAAATACCTAGATAGCAAACTATCCGCAATCGAAATTGCCACAATTTTAACAGATACAGGATTAGAAGTTGAAAGCACTACAGCCATTGGGCAAGTTAAAGGGAATTTAGAAGGAGTTGTGGTGGGAGAAGTTATCGAATGCATCCAGCATCCCAACGCAGATCGCTTGAAAATCACACAAGTTTCTATCGGCACAAAACAATTACAAATTGTTTGTGGTGCAACAAATGTGGCTATCGGACAAAAAGTGGCAGTGGCATTGGTAGGAACAACACTTTATCCAAGCCCAGATAATCCATTAACAATAAAAGAAGCAAAAATTCGCGGTGAGGAATCCTTTGGTATGCTTTGCGCAGAGGATGAACTAGGAATTGGAAACTCACATGATGGTATTCTTATTTTAGAAAAAGATGCGCCAATTGGAGCACCGATCAACGAAATAATAAAACTACATCCAGATTTTGAATTTGAAATTGGTCTTACTCCAAATAGATCCGATGCCATGGGACATATAGGGGTAGCAAGAGACCTTAAAGCTTTCCTAAATCATCATCGAAATAGTGATTTATCGATTGCTTGGCCTATCCTAAAAAATCAGAAAGTAATTGAAAATAAAGCTGTAAGCGTTTCAATTATTGATCAAGAAAATTGCAATCGCTATTGCTCCGCCGTTATTGAAAATGTAAGCGTTGGCGACTCACCAGAATGGTTAAAAATTGCCTTGCAATCAATCGGACTAAAACCAATCAACAATGTCGTAGACGTAACTAATTATGTCATGTATGAATTGGGGACACCATTGCATGCATTTGATGCAGCTGCACTTTCCGGAGAAATAAAAGTTCGTCAAGCAGAACTAAACGAAACCATCGTGACACTTGATGGCATTGAACGTAAATTAAAAGGTACCGAACTTGTTATCGCCAATGAAAAAGATGCACTTTGTCTTGCTGGGATAATAGGTGGACAAAAAGCAGCGGTTTCTAACACTACATCAACACTATTTCTCGAATCAGCCTTATTTAATGCTGAAACAATTCGTAAAACAGCCAAAATACATAACTTAAATACCGATGCAAGTTTTAGGTTTGAACGTGGTGTCGATCCCGATCTCACGTATTTTGCCTTAAATAGGGCCATCGATTTATTGCTAGAAGTAACAGGTGGACAATTAAGCCAAGGGCCACATGATCTACTTATTCATGCGCCAAAAGCTAAAATAATTGACATTGACCTAGCGCAAATAAACAAATTAATTGGTATCCAACTTAGTGCTGTAGCTATTGAAAAAATACTACTAGACCTTGATTTCCAAATCAATACTAAAAGCGAAAATTGTTGGACAGTTACAGCTCCAAATTACAGAACCGATGTAAATCGAATGGCGGACGTAGCTGAAGAAATTTTACGAATTATTGGATTTAACGCTGTTCCGATTCCCGAAAAATTCCATTACTCATTTACCCCTCCCCCATTAATTACCAAACACGCTGCAGGAAAACAAGTAAGTGAATTTTTAGTGTCGAATGGATTTTCGGAAATCATGATGAATTCATTGACGAAAGCATCCTACAGCTCACTTTTATCAGTAAATGAAGAGACTATAAAAATACTTAATCCACTAAGCAGTGAATTAAGCCAAATGAGGCAGACCATGATCTTTGGGATGTTAGAAACAATAGTCTATAACCAAAATAGGCAAAAAAGTGATTTAAAATTGTTTGAATTCGGTTCAATTTATGGTAAATCGAAAGAAGAATATATACAAACCAACCAACTTGCAATAGCAATAACAGGCAAAAGAGAACCCGAAAACTGGAGTAATAACGATAAAGCAGTTTCATTTTTCACCCTAAAAGGTATTTTTGAGTCCTTACTCAAGCGTTTCGGACTTATTTCCCCTGAAGAAACAAATTTGGGAGATAATAGCCTCTTTTCTGAAGGAATCAGTTTACATATCGATAAAGAACATATTGCTGAATTGGGTAGTGTAAAACAATCCTTAAAAGTTCATTTTGGTCTTAAAAAAGATGTTTTTATCGCCATAATTAATTGGGATAAACTTTTTGAATTAATTAAAAAGAAAGAAACTATCTTCAAAGAATTACCTAAAACATTTGAAGTTAGAAGAGATTTTTCATTGCTGATAGATACAGCAACACAATACCAGGCAATCAAAAATATAGCATTACTATCGGAAAAAACATTACTAAAAGAGGTTAATCTCTTTGATGTTTATGAAGGTGATAAATTAGAATCCGGTAAAAAATCGTATGCAGTTTCGTTTCACTTTCAAGACGCTGAAAAGACACTGACAGACCAAGTTATTGATACTTGTATGGAGAAAATACGGAGGAATCTAGAAAAGGAATTAGGAGCAACCTTACGCTAAACCTTAATTAATACTGTTGAGAAATCGTTCTAGGTTGATATTATTTACGAGATCATCAGCTCCCAATATCAAAATTGATTGACATTTATTTCGCTCAATCCATAATTCCAAGTTGGATATCCCTACTGCAAGTGTACCATTAATATCAATATGCAAAATGGGTTTCTGCAACTTATCAAATTGAGCACGATTATCCGAAATATCTTGTGTTAGAATTTGATTTTGGGTAAATATCAACAAGCTATCGATAGTTGTTATATCTAATTCTTTATTCGTTAATTGACGTAAATCATTACAATTATTTAAAGCCCAAGGCGCAATGGAATTTGAGAAATTTTTGTTTGCCTTTAATAGTATAGAATCAACTAACATTTATTGAATTTAAGAGTGCAAAGATAGTAATATAAAAAACGCTATCTATTTCTTTATTGAATTATATCCTAATATTTGCAAATAATCTGATGCCGTCTGTTCTTGACTAAACATGGTTGTTTGAATTTTTCCGTCTTCGTCGCGATTAATCAAGATATGCTTCGGCTCAGGAATAAGGCAATGCTTCAATCCACCAAATCCACCAATGGTTTCTTGGTAAGCTCCTGTATTAAAGAATCCAATATATAATTCTTTATTTTTATCAAATTTAGGTAAATATATAGCATTAGAATGTTGCTCAGAGTTATAGTAATCGTCACTATCGCATGTTAATCCACCAAGTAAAACACGCTCATAATCGTCATTCCATCGATTAATTGGCAACATGATAAAACGTTGATTGATTGCCCAAGTATCTGGAAGATTTGTCATGAATGATGAATCAATCATATTCCACTTCTCTCTATCATTTTGCTGTTTTTGATGCAGAATACTAAAGATTGCTCCACCACTCTCACCCACAGTGAATGAACCGAATTCAGTCACAATATTAGGCTCAGGAATATCATTGTCGGTGCATACACGCTTTACCTGTGTCAGGATCTCCCTCACCATATAGGCATAATCAAAATCGAAGGCTAATGATTTTTTAATTGGGAATCCTCCACCAATATTTAATGAATCTAACTCAGGGCATAGTTTTTTTAAGTCACTGTAAATACGAAGACATTTGGTTAATTCATTCCAATAATAGGCTGTGTCATTAATACCTGTATTAATAAAAAAGTGAAGCATTTTTACCTTTACCCTTGGATTATCTTGAAGAATTGCTTTATAAAAAGGGACAATCTCCCGGTATCGGATGCCCAATCTAGATGTATAAAATTCGAACTTAGGTTCTTCTTCAGAAGCGATCCTAATACCTATATTTAGTTCTTTATCAGTAAGCGATAATAATTGATTGAGTTCGTCGGTATTATCGACAACGGGAATTACCTGAACGTGATCCAAATTCATTAATTTGACCATATTATCAAGGTATAATTTTGGTTTGTATCCATTACAGATAACAAACTTCCCTTTTTCGAATTTTCCTTCTTCAATTAATTTTAGCACAATATCAATATCAAAAGCAGAGGAGGTTTCTATGTGTACATCGTTCTTCATCACCTCATCAAGGACAAAAGAAAAATGATTACTTTTTGTGCAATAGGAATAATGGTATTTTCCGCTATATCCCAAATTATTGATCGCTTCACGAAACCAACCTTTGGCGCGTTGAATATTATTAGAAATCTGAGGCAGGTAATTAAACTTTAAAGGGGTGCCGTATTCATTTATTAATCGCATTAAGTCAATTCCATGAAAAAATAGACGATCTTCTCGTAAATTAAATTCATTTTGTGGGAAATCAAATGTTTGGTCAATTAAATCAATGTATCTAGTTCTCATTTACGGTCAGTTATCCATGGTTATTTTTCCAGTTCAGCGATCAAATTCTCAAGTGGTCTAGCTACCACTGCATTCGCCCCCCATTCAACGATTGGACGTTCAATAAGTTTCGGATTTTCCAATAATATATCAATAATTTCATCCTCACTTAAATCTTTACCTTTCAGCAGCGATTTAAAGGCCAATTCATTTTTACGTACTATATCCAAAACTGGCACATTTAATTTCGATAGTAGCGCAAGAAACTCTTCCTTTGAAAATGGTTCTGTTAAATACGTTCGTACTTCAAATGGTGTATTTTTATCTTTTAAATAAGCTAACGCACACCTGCTTTTTGAACAACTAGGATTATGATAAATAATCATCTTTAAGGGCTTTTGGACGGCAAAGGTACTGATTCAATTGCATTCCAATAATTATCCTAATAAATCCTAAATAAATTAGCAAGTTTACGGGTCAAATATGAAAAAGGAATCAACAGAATTGCGATGCCATTCACTAGCCACTGAGGCCATTTATACATAAACGAAAAAATTGTAGCACGTTTTTGAAGAAATAAAGAAGTAAGTACAACCGAGGTAATCCATTCTCTTTTTGCTTTATATTCCGGTCGCAATACATCCAAAAGTAAAATAATTCGCTCTTCTTCAGAGGAATTGAATGTTTCGTGGACGTAAGCATCCATAAAAATCACCCATTTACCCTCCTCCCAAGCGAATGCCTGATCTTTTACCTTCAAGCCGCATGCAGGAAGAGGCGCGGGTATTTTTAAACCAAAATGACAACGAAATATAGCATTTGTATCACCACAATGAGGCGAAATAGTTGAACCGGGCGCTAAAAAATTAAACGAGAGCGTCGTGATTTCCGGGTACTTTAGCATAATTCTATTCGTTATTGGAAAAAATTTTCTGTTTTTACGAAATGCTAAATCCCACCATTTTAACGAAATCGTTCGATAAGCATTTTTTTTATCGACCATTAGATGCTTGAAATATGGGTTAGGATTATTTTTCGAAAGAAATTGCTGTAATTCAGCATAAATATCCTCATAGTGCACTTCGAAATCCTTGGTCCATCGGAAATCATGAGGAGATTGAAAAGGTAATTCATCTCCTTTATAATCAAAAGTCAAATCAAATAAACTAAACCAAATTTTATGCGCTGACATACGACAAAGATAACTTGATTTATGGTTGTTAAAAACTACTTTTATTAAGTCACAAATGAGCAAAAATTCTTACTACTTTTGATACAATTAAACCAATCATGTCTTATCTCGAAGAATTAAACGAAAGTCAACGTATCGCAGTAGAGAATATATTTGGCCCAACGATGGTCATCGCAGGTGCTGGTTCTGGAAAAACAAGAGTCCTAACCTATCGCATAGCACACATGTTGCAAAACGATATTGACCCGTTTAATATTCTTTCTTTAACATTTACGAATAAGGCCGCTAAAGAAATGTCACACCGCATTAGTAAAATATGTGGCGGTAACGAAGCTAAAAATATCACCATGGGTACCTTCCATGCTGTTTTCTCCAAAATTTTGCGCTACAACGCTGATCGCATTGGTTTCCCGAGCAATTTTACAATTTATGATACCCAGGATAGTAAAAGCTTAATTAAAGATATCATCAAAGAAAATAATCTTGACGATAAAATGTATAAAGCCAGTGTTGTGTTTGGGAGAATTTCTGCTGCAAAAAATAATCTAGTATCACCAGAGTCATACACAGGAAACGAAGATATACAATTGGAGGATCGCCAATCTCGCCGACCAGAAATCGGTCGGATTTACCGCGTTTATGCCAACCGATGTCAGAAGGCAGGTGCAATGGATTTCGATGATCTGCTGTATTTTACGAATGTATTGCTAAGGGATTTTCCCGATGTTTTACACTACTATCAACAAAAATTTCGATTCATTTTAGTGGACGAATACCAAGATACAAATTATGCCCAGTATTTAATAGTAAAAAAAATTGCCGCCGCTTACGAAAACATCTGCGTCGTTGGAGACGATGCCCAAAGTATCTATTCTTTTAGAGGTGCCAACATCAAAAACATTTTAAATTTTAGACAAGATTATCCTGACTTCAAACTGTACAAACTAGAACAAAATTATCGCAGCTCAAAACATATTGTAGAAGCAGCTAATAGCGTAATTAAGAGAAATAAAGATCAAATAAATAAACATGTTTGGACGGATAATGCCATTGGGAATAAAGTCTCCGTTGTTCGAACATTAACCGACAATGAGGAGGGAAAAGTGATTAGTAATAAAATTTTTGATTTGAAGCAATCATCATCACCCACCTACAACGATTTTGCAATACTCTATCGAACCAATAAACAATCGAGAACTTTTGAGGAGTCACTCCGCAAACTGAATATTCCTTACAAAATATATGGCGGTATCTCATTTTACCAGCGCAAAGAAATTAAAGATATTCTCTCCTATTTTAGATTAGCGGCAAATCCAAGAGATGAAGAGGCGCTCAAAAGAGTAATTAATTACCCCAAAAGAGCCATTGGCAAAACGAGTATAGAAAACATTATCATTAGCGCCAATAAATATGGCGTAACAATGTGGGATGTCATAAACGATTTTCAAAGTTATCCCGCAGATATAAATCAACCGACCAAGGCGCGCATTTACGAATTTGCTACGATGATAAATAGTTTCGGAGCAGAAATTAATAAATTAGATGCTTTTACTTTGGCTGAGCAAATCACTAAGTCAAGCGGTATATTTAAAGAATTAAATGACGATAAAACAAAAGGACCTGAAGAAGTTGAACGTATTCAAAATGTGGAGGAATTATTAGCGGGTATTCAGGAGTTTGTAAATTCGGGAGAAGATGACGAAATGAAAACTTTGGCTGATTTTATGATGGATGTCGCCTTGCTAACTGATACAGATCAAGAAAAATTGGAAGACCGTAATCATGTCTCGCTAATGACTATTCATGCGAGTAAGGGGCTTGAATTTCCACATGTTTATGTAGTTGGCCTCGAAGAAAATCTATTTCCCTCGCAAATGGCACTTAACACGCGTAGTGAACTAGAAGAAGAACGCCGGCTTTTTTATGTGGCCCTTACAAGAGCGATGACAACTTGCACGCTTTCTTATACAAGTTCTCGCTTCATTTGGGGACAAGCAGTAATGTGTGAACCCAGTCGATTCATCGATGAAATTGATGCCCAACACCTAACTTTTGAGACTCCTCCACGTGGGCAAGGTCGCTCTCTAATGGGAGGCGGTTTTGAAACAAAAATGAAGGGAGGGCTTAACAAACCCTTACATACTAACACACCAAGTCTAACCCCGCTCAGTAAAATTGCCACTAGTCCATCGAGGAATACAAGCGACAACGAAAAAATAATGATTGGAACCAATGTTTTACACGAGCGATTTGGCAAAGGAAAGGTAACACAATTAGAACATAGTGGCGCCGATCAAAAAGCAGTGATATTTTTTCCCCATCATGGAAGTAAAACAATGTTATTAAGTTTTGCTAAATTGACAATTATAGAGGGATAATAAGACCTTTTGTTAGCGCAACCAATAATTAAACTTGAAGTTTTCTGTAGGATTATTCGTGGGAGTCATGAAAAATTGAGGCCGTGTATAATTAGTAATCTTAACCCGTGATGAGAATAATATTTCATCGCGAGAAAGTAATACTTCCGCTTCTTCATTTAAGGCCAAACCGTTCATCATTGCGTCAAACATTGCTTGATCAACACGGTATCCATTACAAGCTATCACCTCATCGTTGACACTCAATCCTGCATCTTCAGCAGCTGAACCGGCACGGATAGATTTGACAATAACTTTTCCGTCGCTATTCTGAACCGTTGCCCCAAATGAGGGTTTTGTTAGCGCATTTTGCTTAACATCAACACCAATTTTTGAAAAATAAGTAGCAAAAGGAATAATTTCAGTTCCATCAACATACCGCTTAAAAAAATCATTCATATCTTCTCCAGTAAATGCCGCTAATTCATTTTTAAACTCTGCTTCTGTAAAACCTCGATTTTGCTTTTCGTAATATGTTTTATATAAATGTTGCATAAAATGATCTAAACATTTCGTGCCATTATATTTATTAATGATGATTGCATCAATTACTGCCGCTAAAACGGATCCTCGAGAATAATATGACATAGTTGTGTTGGAGCTATTTTCATTTGGTCGATACGATTTTATCCATGCATCAAAGCTTGCGTGAGCAACTGGCTGAATACGTGACCCAACACTTCCCTCAGCGTAATTTATTAAACTTTGAATTTTCGTAAGAAACTCCGCCTGCGTGTAATATCCTGTTCGGAGCATTGTAAGTTCATCATAATAAGATGTGAATCCCTCCATTACCCACAATAAAGAAGTGTAGACCTCCTTATCATAGTCAAAAGGCCCAAGTTCTATCGGACGAATTCGCTTAACATTCCACAAGTGAAAATATTCATGTGCCACCAAGTTCAAAAAACCGATGTACTCTGGACCAGAATACGTCCAACGATTGACACTCAGGGTGGTAGAATTAATGTGCTCCAATCCGCCCTGACCATTGACCACATTGTGTATAATAAATAAGTAATTTTTATTCGGATTAAAACCGAAAACTGCGGATTCTGACTCAATAATTTTAGCCATGTCCACTTTAAGTGCTGAAACAGAATAATTAGCATCGCCATACATCGCTACAGTGTGTTTTACCCCTGCAGCATTGAATTCAAACACCACTTGATTTCCAATTTCAATAGGGCAATCCAGCAATTGATCATAATTATCAAACAAAAAAGTTTGGGAGGCATTCGTCTGCTTCTCAAGCGGAGCAAGCGGTAAAGCTGTACTAATTCGCTTGAAGGTTTCATAAGGAAAAATCCGTAGCGTTCCCTTTACATTTTTATTGTTATCGACATACATGAAGATCCCTGAGCCACTTATGTAAGCATGCGTTAAGTCTAAAAAGGAAGTTCTTACGGAAAGTTCAAAGGAATAAACTTCGTATCGAATCTTAATTGATTTGATGCCTGTCGTATTTATTTGCCATGCATTTTTAGATAGTTTCTCTACCTTAATCTCTTTTCCCTTATCATCAAAGGCCTTTACTAAATTGATATTTTTCGAAAATTCACGCACTAAATAAGATCCTGGTGCCCAAACAGGCAACCTAACAACTAAGGACTTTTGATTAAGGTTTGAAAGTGCCATTTCTACCTCAAAATAGTGGTTTTGAGGTTTGCTCATACTCACTGAATAAGTAATCTCCATTGACCATGAAAGGAAAGTGGTGAGCGAGATAATAATTCCAAGAAATAATTTCATTTAATTAATTTTAATCGTGTTAGCAATAATTTTTGCTGATTCTACTAAGGCTTCGACAGGTTGATTTCCATAGGCCAAAGCCACCCCCATCCTTCTATTTACCCGCGTAGAAGGTTTGCCAAAAATACGAAAATCTGAATTTGGAAATTGTGCAGCATCCTCATGTCCTGTAATTATTGGAAAATCCTCTTTATTATCTTTGGCTAAAATTACTGCGCTTGCTCCATTTTTCGCTAAAGTAATTTCAGTCACCGGAATTCCTAAAATCGCCCTGGCATGTAATTCAAACTCAGAAAAATTTTGTGTACCCCCTAGCGTAACCATACCTGTATCGTGAGGCCTTGGTGATAATTCAGAGAAAACTGCACCAGTTTTCGTTATAAAAAACTCTACTCCCCAAATTCCTTGCCCCCCCAAAGCAGCCGTAACTAGCGCAGCCATTTCTTGAGCTTCTTGAAGATGAGCCGGATTCATCGGCATAGGCTGCCAACTTTCTTGGTAATCTCCTCGCTCCTGCCGATGTCCAATTGGCGGGCAGAATAAGGTATTAGCATTTTTTTGAGTGAGTGTTAATAGGGTTATTTCATAGTCGAAATCGACAAAAGATTCTACAATTATTTCCTTGAGATCACCGCGAGAACCTTCCATAGCATAGAGCCACGATTTTTCAATATCGTCAATTGAACGAATAACACTCTGACCTTTACCAGAACTTGACATTAAAGGCTTTACCACGCAAGGCATACCACATACAGTAACGCCGGCTATCAACTCTTCTAAACTAGTAGCATAGCGATAAGTAGCCGTCTTAATTCCGAGCTCCTTAGAGGCAAGATCTCGTATTGCTTTCCGATTCATGGTAAAATTTGCTGCTTTCGCACTCGGAACAACATGAATACCTTGTTTTTCATAATCATAAAATCGTTCTGTGCGAATCGCCTCGATCTCAGGAACAATAATATCCGGCTTAAATGATGCCACTATGGAATCAAGTGCTTTTGCATCAAGCATATTAATGACTACACATTCATGCGCAACTTGCATAGCTGGCGCATTGGGATAACAATCGACTGCAATTACATATTGACCAAGCCGTTGGCAAGCAATAGCAAACTCTTTACCTAGCTCCCCTGAACCCAATAATAAGATACGTTTTCTCATCAGACAAATATAAAACTCAATGTTCGTTAAAATATATTATTTTAGCATAAATTAGAAAAAACAATTCAAAATGGTAACTTTGGCTTAATGTTAAGTACACAATTTGTTAATTTATTAAATACTTTTGAACCTATTCATTTAGAACAAATGGACAGGGTTAAATTAATGAACCGTGTAGATACCAAATTTGCTTTTGATCTTACGATTCTTTCTGATATTCTGGCAGAATTAGTTGAAAATTACGCCATATTAGAAATCAACAGCGTAAGAATCCCGAGCTACCAAAGTCAATATTTTGATGATCAAAATCTGACATTTTATAAGGCTCATCATAATGGCAGGACCAATCGCTTTAAAGTACGCATCCGGAAATATATCGAGTCTAATTTATTATTCTTAGAAATCAAACATAAATTTAAAGGTCGTACGAATAAAAAAAGAATAGAAGTAGATGATTTCAATCCTATTTTCACCAAAGAAATGAATGCCTTTATCGTTAATAACAAAGTGGCTCAATCACCTTTAGTACCGATTTTAGAAAATAGTTTTCATCGTATAACATTAGTTAATAAAACAAAAAATGAACGTCTCACCTTAGATTTTGACCTATCCTTTAAACGAGAAAACATAACTAAAGAATTCAAGAATTTAGTTATTGCGGAATTAAAACAAGAAAAAATTGATCGTACATCACCTTTTTTTGTTGCGATGAAAAATAGAATCATCCGACCATATCGTCTGAGCAAATATTGTTTGGGTGCCATGGCACTTTATGAAACGGAAAAAATAAAAATAAACCGATTTAAAAAAAAATACATTTACCTACAAAAAATAGAAAAACATGCTTGCTAATATAATAACGCTGCTAAAGGCAGGAGATCCAATTGTTAAAAACGCTGTCAATTCCATTTTCACATGGAACAATACGGATCTGTACACCCTACTAATTCGTTTAGCGATAAATACCGTCATCTTAACCTTGATTATTAGGTTTCTTTATTATCCAAAAACAAAACGTAAAGATTATTTATTTACGTATTACCTAATTGGATTTATTACTTTTTTCCTGTGCTTTGGTTTAAAAAAATTAGATATTGATACCGGAATGGGACTTGGCTTATTTGCTATTTTTGGTATCATTCGCTATCGAACAGATGCTATTGAAATTAAAGAAATGACCTATCTTTTCGTAATAATTGGGCTAAGTGTTGTTAATGCATTATTGGCTACTCCATCAATGGAAACCAAAGATTTATTTCAAATTAATTTAGTTGAAATGGGATTAATCAATCTTTCAATAGTTTTGATCATTTTTGTCTTGGAATACATCTGGTTGGTAAAACACGAAACTAGAAAGACCATCAACTATGAACGCATCGATTTAATTCACGTTGATCGATATGAAGAGATGAAAAACGATCTCGAAAAAAGAACTGGCCTTCAAATTAACAGATTTGAAATAGGTAAAATTGATTTCCTCAATGATACCGCGCAAGTTAGAATATATTATTATGCAGATGATCAAGCACTATCTGATTATCATACTAGCTAGAATAATTTCCAAGAATGATGATTTCTTAGCAAGATTGCGCTAAATTTGAGCATGCTGATTCTTCGCTGGCTTTTGTTTCCATTTTCTATTGTATACTGGCTAATCGTCAGTATTCGTAATGAACTCTATACCAAAAGGATTATTCGGTCTAATAGTCCTTCAATTCCATCTATTTGTATTGGCAATTTAAGCGTTGGGGGTACGGGCAAATCGCCTATGACCAACTATTTAATTCAACTACTGAAAAGCGAACAGAAAGTAATTGTGCTTTCCAGAGGTTATGGGCGAGGAACCTCCGGCTTTCTGCTTGTCAATGAATCAAATTCAAGCCAAGATGTTGGAGATGAGCCACTAGCATACAAGTTAGAACACAATGAATCCATTTCAGTTGCTGTTGCCGAAAATCGATGGAAAGGAATTGAAGCACTTGCACCATTTTCTCCGAAATCTGTTTTATTGTTGGATGATGCCCATCAACATCGATCGATTCGTCCGGGCTTTACAGTTCTACTTAGCACTTATGACTCCCCTTTCTACTCCGATTTTGTGCTTCCAACTGGTAATTTGCGCGAAGGAAGGGCAGGTGCAAATCGAGCAGATATTATTGTTATTACTAAATGTCCAAATGAAATTACAGAAGAACAAAAAGATGCGGTGACTAAGAAATTAACGAAATACCAGAAAAAAATCTTTTTTTCAAAAATTAATTATGGAGCGCTTGCACCAATAAGTAAGTCGGTGGTTAAGGATATTGAAAAAGTGCTGATTGTAAGTGGTATTGCAAATCCTCTGGCAATGTTGAATTATCTTTCAGCAATCTATACAACGGACCATATTAATTTTTCAGACCATCATGAATTTAGCCAAAAAGACATCGAAATAATTCATAAAAAATTTGATACCTTTGCTAATAAAAATACTATTATAGTTACCACTCACAAAGATTTTATGCGATTGAAAAACGTACTTAGTGAAATACAGCTAGAAAATTATCCATGGTATATTTTACCGATGACTGTTTCGATAGAAAATGAAAATGAATTTAATCAATTAATCAGAAATTATGTTAGAAAAATTTAAAGAATCTGTTGCTTATATCAAAAGCCAAACAAAAGTAAATCCAAGCGTTGGAATAATACTAGGAACTGGACTTGGAGGCCTAGTCAAAGAAATCAATATCATTGATGAAATTCCGTATGAAAACATTCCGAATTTTCCTGTATCAACAGTAGAAAGCCATTCTGGAAAATTAATTTTTGGTGAGCTGGGCGGAAAACATGTAGTAGCTATGCAGGGCCGTTTTCACTATTATGAAGGCTATACATTACAACAAGTAACCTTCCCCGTTCGCGTTATGAAATTATTGGGAATTGAAAAACTTTTTGTTTCGAATGCTTCTGGAGGAGTAAATCCTGACTTTGAAATCGGTGAAATCATGATTATGAATGACCATATTAATTTATTCCCTGGGAATCCACTTATTGGTAAAAATATCGATGAAATGGGTCCACGCTTCCCAGATATGTCAGATGCCTACGATGAAAATATGATTGAACTTGCTATTCAAATTGCAAAGGAGAATAATATACGTGTTGCTGTTGGATGCTATGCTGGAATGACCGGTCCAACACTTGAAACGCCTTCAGAGTATAAATACGTTCGTATTATCGGCGCTGATGCTGTAGGAATGTCTACTGTTCCTGAGGTAATTGTTGCTCGACATATGGACATACCTTGTTTTGCTATCTCCATTATTACTGATTTAGGAGTGCCTGGTAAAATTGAAAAAGTAAGTGTCCAGGATGTTATCAATGTTGCTAGTAAGCAAGAGCCAAAAATGACAATTATCATGAAAGAATTAATCGCACGAAGTTAATATGGACCTAAACATCCGAGATAAATACGATGTAATTATCGGTCTTGAGGTTCACGCCCAAATGCTTACTGAATCGAAGGCCTATTCAAACGACTGCAATGAATTTGGTGCAACACCCAACACAAATGTAAGTGTAGTTACGCTTGGACATCCAGGAACATTGCCGGTGATGAATAAAAAAACAATCGAATTTGCCATACGATTGGGTTTGTCTTGTAAGAGCGATATAGCAAGAAACCAATATTTTGCTCGAAAAAATTATTTCTACCCTGATTTGCCCAAAGGGTACCAAATCACACAAGATAAAACACCGATTTGTGTTGGTGGAGAAGTGATCATCAAAGATGATAGTGGAAAGGAAAAAACCATTGGAATTACAAGAATACACATGGAGGAAGATGCTGGAAAAAGCATTCACGATGTAGATGTCTACGATACCTTAGTGGATTTGAATCGAGCAGGGGTTCCACTGCTTGAAATTGTTTCTGAACCTGATATGCGGTCATCCACTGAGGCATATAACTATGTATCTGAAATCAGGAAGTTAGTGCGCTATTTAGAGATTTGCGACGGTAACATGGAAGAGGGTTCATTGCGATGCGATGCAAATATCTCCGTGAATTTAAAAGGTGCCAAGGAATTTGGGACAAAAGTGGAAGTTAAAAATATGAATTCCATTCGCAACGTTCAAAGGGCAATTGAGTTTGAAGTCACGCGACAAATTGAATCCATAGAAAATAATGGCGTTATCCGTCAAGAGACAAGATCATTTGACGCTGCAAAAGGCAGCACGATTGCCATGCGAGCAAAAGAGGCAGCCAACGACTATCGTTACTTTCCAGAACCAGATTTGCCACCTTTGCATATTACACAAGAACAAATTGATATTGTTGCAAAACATATGCCTCCGCTGCCAAGAGCACTTTATCTTAAATATACTAATGAGCTTGGTCTAAGCGACTATGATGCAATGAATATTACCGATAATAAAGCCATTGCATTGTATTTTGAAGAATTGTTAAAGCATACAAAAAATGCTAAAGCAGCAGCCAATTGGTTAATGGGAGAAATTAAATCGTATTTAAATGAAAATGGCAGTGAAATTACTTCTTTTCCAATATCAGCAGAAAAGATTTCAGCTTTGATACAGTTGGTTGATGAGGGTAAAATCTCCACAACCGTTGCTACGCAGAGAATTTTTCCCGTGCTACTAAATTCTGATAAATCCTCACTGGAAATAGCAGAAGAACTAAATCTTTTTCAAGAAGCGAACCAATCGATAATTCAGGATTACATTCAACAAGTAATCGATAAAAACCCTTCGGAGGTCCAAAGATATATTAACGGTGATAAACAACTTATTGGTTTCTTTATGGGTCAACTAATGAAAGTTTCTGCTGGAAAAGCAGACCCTAAAAAAGCAAATGGTCTTTTACGATCAACACTTGATGCATTATGAAACAGTTACTATTACTCCTGCTAATTTTACCTTTCCTTACATTTCTAAATGCATGTAATGAAGACGAAAGTGATGAAGATGATAGCAATCAAGCTACCTTAGACATAAATTTTCATGTTTCAGGAAAGGTAGCTATGGCTGCTGGATCCATAATTGCTATCAATGCCCCAAGTAAAAATGGAAATGTTTTAGTGGCTAGCTCAACCATAAAAGAAGATGGAACCTTTGCCATTGACGGAAATATTCCGGGGCTTGGCTATTATATTATGAGCATTGGAAATGATGAGAAAAATACCGTGCCCCTGACCCTTAATGTGAATGATAATCTTAAAATTAATACCTCCTTAGAAAATTTTACATTTGGGATAAATGCTACAGGAACAACTTGGGCAGCAACAATGAATGACTATTTATCTTTAAGATATGAATTTGAAAAGAAAATCCTAGCGATAACCGGTGAAGAAAAAACATTAAGCGAAGAAGATAACGCAAAACTTAAGGATTTAAGACAAGCCTTGGAAGATTTTTCAAGAAATAAAATAAAAAATAATCCAGAAAGTCCTTATAATATCATTTTGAGTATGGAGTTGTTTCCTACGAATGGCTTTGAGTCGTGGGATGTGGCGAACCTAAGCTACCTTGAATTAATGAATAAGGCTTTTCAAAATAAATATGGCGATGTGCCTGCAAGTCAAACGATTGCTTCACAGTTTGAAAAAATAAATGCTGGTTACCAACAATATTCAGCGATCGAAAATGGGACAATGAATGCGCCAGATTTTACCTTATCAACTCCGGAAGGCAATCCAATTGCGCTGTCCTCGCTAAAAGGAAAAGTGGTACTCATTGATTTTTGGGCATCATGGTGTGGTCCCTGTCGAAATGAGAACCCAAACTTAGTAAAGCTTTATAAAAAATATAAGGACAAAGGATTCACAATATTATCTGTTTCCCTAGATGATGACGAAGCAGCTTGGATAAATGCGATTAAAGCTGATGGGCTTATTTGGCCAACTCATGTAAGTGATTTAAAAGGATGGGAATCCCCCATGACCGGTGTTTACGGCTTTAACTCTATTCCATATACCGTAATTGTCAATAAAGAAGGTAAAATAAATGGTGTTGGACTGCGAGGAGAATTATTAGAGAAAAAAATAAAAAGCATTTTATAATTTTAACACATGAAAAAACTAACTACTTTATTACTATTCACTATTTGGTATAGTATTGCGTTTTCGCAGACAAGCATTACAGTAGCTGTTAGCGGAAATATTATTAACGCGAATTTCGACTCCGTAAAAATCTCACACTTTTTCGGAAAATACTATAAAGACTACCTTTCAGTTCCAATCGATAAAAAAGGAAATTTTACAATCAAGGGAGAATTACCCTCGTTGGATTATTACGTTTTGAGACTAGGTAAAAGTCAAGTTCATTTAATCATGCGCGATAAAAGCGATATTAAAGTATACGGAGACGGTAGGAAACTCGATCAATTTTGCAATATTGTGAATTCTGACGAGTCAGATGCAATGACTAAGTTCTCTAACCTTATGGATCGCTGGAACATTAAAAGTGATTCGGCCATGACTGCGTTAAAAGCCGATACGACAAAAGCAAAAGCAATCAATGATTACATGAGCAAAGAATTCATGCAATACCAAAACGATCGGCAAGAATTTATTGCTGGAAACCAGAATTCTCCCGCCTTAATAATAGCATTAGTTTCAATGAATATTGAAACTGAATTTGAGGCTTACGAATCAATTATGAATCAAGTAGTCATCTCCTTTGGAAATAGCCCTACCGTCAAAGAATATGCGAAATACGTTAAGGGTATAAAAGACAAAAAACTAGCGGAAGCAAAACAATTGAATGAAGCAGCACTTCTTTCTCCAGGTAAATTTTCTCCAGATTTTGAAGAGCTAGGGATTGATCGAAAGACGAAAATTAGTCTGGCTAGTTTAAAAGGGAAAGTAGTGTTGATTGATTTTTGGGCATCGTGGTGTGGCCCTTGCCGAAAAGAAAATCCAAATGTTGTTCGGACTTATGAAAAATATAAAAATGATGGATTTACGATTATGAGTGTTTCATTAGACACAGATAAAGACAAATGGATAGCAGCCATAAAACAAGATAAATTGACATGGGAAAATCACGTAAGTGATTTAGGAGGATGGAACAGTAAAGTAGGAAAGATATATGGTGTTAACAGTGTGCCTTTTACCGTTCTGATTGACCAAGAAGGTAAAATTATTAATACAAACCTTAGAGGAGAAGCATTAGAAAAAGAGCTCGAAAAGATTTTTAAACATTAAAAATTGAATGCTACAAAAACCCATATCTATTTTGCATCGGATTTTCATCTGGGTGCACCCGATTGGGAAAGCAGTCTTCTTCGTGAAAAAAAAATCATCAACTGGCTGAATGAGATTGAAAAAGATGCGGCAGAAATATATTTTCTTGGCGATGTTTTTGATTTTTGGTTTGAATATAAACATGCAGTGCCAAAAGGATTTGTAAGATTATTAGGAAAACTTTCTAACCTCAGCGATGCAGGAGTGAAACTGCACTTTTTTATAGGTAACCACGATATGTGGCTATTCGATTACCTCGAAAAAGAAATTGGGGCAAAAATTTATCACGAACCATTATTAAAAAAAATAGATCAAAAAGTTTTTTTTATTGGTCATGGTGACGGATTAGGGCCGGGTGATCTGAAATATAAAATTATTAAGAAATTTTTTCGAAGTAAAATTTGCCAATGGTTATTTGCGCGATTTCATCCAAACTTCGGAATAGGACTAGCGAATTATTTCTCTAAACGAAGCAGAAAAAGTAAAGGAAATAGTGATCAAAAATTTCTTGGTAAAGAAAATGAGTGGTTATACCAATATTCAAGCACTATTTTGAAAAAAGAAAAGATTGATTATTTTATTTTTGGACACCGTCATCTCCCCATTGAACTTCCATTAGAACAAGCAACATACTATAATTTAGGCGAATGGATAAATCATTGCACTTTTGCGCAATTTGATGGAAAAAACCTAAGTATGAAGAAATGGGAAAACGATACGATTCATCCTTTTATATTTAATGAAAACAACTAAAGAATCAAGCGAGTACATTTTAGATAATATGGGCGATATTACTGAATTTGTAACATTTTTCTTACAAACAATAAATTCACCATCTTGCGTTGCTTTTTCCGGTGAAATGGGTAGTGGAAAAACAACTATTATCGCGCAAATTTTAAGCAAAATGGGTGTCGAAAATATACAAGGTTCGCCTACCTATGCAATCATACAGTCCTATGCACTACCGAATCAACTAAATTGCTACCATTTAGATGCTTACAGAATTGAAAATGATAAAGAAGCCTACCAAATAGGATTGGAAGAACTTTTCGAGGAGAAAGCTTATTTCTTTGTTGAATGGCCAGAAAAAATCAAAGAATTTCTTCCAACTAATACAATTTGGCTGTATATTCGTGAAATTGAGCATAATAAACGCCTGATAACTTTCTAAGATGATTACGGACCCTGAATTACTAAAAACGCTGATGGCACAAGGTGTATTTCTCCCGAAGGAAGAAATGCTAGAAATTAAAAGAAAAAAAGGATCTTTGAAAATTGGTATCCCTAAGGAATTATCTTTTCAGGAAAGGCGGGTTGCACTGGTTCCAGAAACTGTTTCACTGCTCGTTGCAAACGGACATCACGTACTTATAGAATCTAAGGCCGGTGAGAATTCTAATTTTTCTGATAACGAATACAGCGAGGCGGGTGCAGAAATATCTACTGATCGAAATGCTATTTATAAATGTAATATAATTTTCAAAGTCGCTCCCCCTTCGGAAGAAGAAGTGGACTTAATGGAAGGTAATCAAATATTTATTTCCGCCTTACAAATTGCTGCACAACCAAAAGAAATACTTCAGAAATTAATTAAAAAGAAAATTACAGCAATCGCTTGGGATTATATTAAAGACGAGGAAGGAGTATTCTCTATTGTAAGGTCAATGGGAGAAATTGCAGGCACAACATCAATTTTAGTAGCTGGAGAATTACTATCTTCTTTCTCCGCAGGAAAAGGCCTTATGCTAGGTGGCATTGCGGGGGTACAACCCACAGAGGTGGTTATTATAGGCGCAGGTACTGCTGGGGAGTTTGCCGCAAGAGCAGCTATCGGACTAGGTTGCTCTGTTAAAGTATTTGATAATTCCCTTTCACGATTGCGCAGATTACAAAATGATATCGGTAGCCGTGTTTATACCTCCGTAATTCAGCCAAAAGTTTTAGCAAAAGCAATTCGAAGAGCTGACGTAGTTATTGGTGCATTGCGCTCTGAATTTGGTAAGACACCTTGCGTCGTTAGCGAAGAGATGATACAACAGATGAAGGCGGGTTCGGTTATTATTGATATTAGTATTGATCAAGGTGGATGCTTCGAAACCTCGCAAGTTACTAACCATAATGAACCCATATTTATTAAGCATGGCGTAATTCATTATTGCGTTCCTAATATAGCATCGAGAGTGGCAAGAACGGCATCTTTTGCCTTATCAAATATATTTTCACCACTAATTTTAGAAATGGGCGATAAAGGTGGAGCAACCGAATTAATAAAAACACATCAAGGATTTAGAAATGGCGTCTATATCTACAGAGGTATATTAACGAATGAAGTGTTGGGAAAAGTCTTTAATTTGAATTATAAAGACATCAACCTAATTCTTCCTGGCATGTAATGCAGCAAATCGTTCCATTAATTTTCCCCAAAGCGGACTTAACGCTTACCAAAAAGGATGATCAACTTTTTGTAAATTGTGTCATTCGAAAAAAAGCAGTAGTACTGACACCAGAAGAATGGGTAAGACAACATGTTTTACACTATTTAAATAAGCATAAAAACTATCCACTTTCAAGATTAGCGGTTGAAAAATCAATTCACTATAACGGTTTGATTAAAAGATGGGACATTGTGGCATATGATGAAAATGTCAAGCCAAAACTATTGGTAGAATGCAAACAACCTGAGGTAAAAATTAGCATGGCCACATTTTTACAAGCAGCCACTTACCAAAAAATCATTCAATCAGAAAATATCCTATTGACTAATGGAAAGGAATTACTTTGTTATAGTATTCTTAAAAAGGAATTGATAATGAATGAATTAGAGGCTATTGCTGAATTTTAATTCTGATTAATGTGCCAGTTGCCTGATTTCATTTTATGAAATTCTCTCGTTAAATAAGCTAGTTGAATTCGCATCGAATCAAATGCTTCTTCTGTCTCCTGAGAAATTTCCGTCTTACGAACTTTTAATTGCAATTTCATGTTCATGGCATGTAATAAAACTTCTACGTCATTATGCTTCGCCATTTCTGATTTCTTTTTGAATTCATCTATAAATAACTGTGACGCCTCAAGTAAGCTGATATATTTGACATCTTTTATTACAGACACTAAAGTATTATGTAAGAATATCAGTTCGGTGATAAGCTCCTCAATTTGACTGATATGGCCTTTTTTCTCCTTGCCAGTTTGTTCTAATTCGCGAGCAATTTTTGCATACCAATTTTCATATTGACCTAAAAATGAAGCATCAGGTAATTGATGCTTTACATATTGATCCATTAATACTGGAATATTGAAGTTGAATTTTCTAATTGTATCCTCAATATGATACATGTAAAGAATATATTCTGCAATATTTTCTGATTTTTTAGTCGCGGCAATTTGCATTATTTCTTCAAATCTTTTTCAATGGATACTTGGTTTTCGTTTAAGAAAGCTATAAATTCTTTTGTTACATCCATGGTAGGTTTAATGTAATTAATTTGTCCTCCTTCCCCGTATATTAGCATGATATCTATATTATTTAGTTCACAGAATTTTTTGCCTAACACTTCTATTTTTTTGCTGATTTCCTCTAACTTCTTCATTGTCTCCTCCTCGATTTTTGCGCCTTGCTCCTGCTGATATTGCAAGATAACTTGTTCCATTTGCTGCGCTTTTTGCTGAATTTGAACCACCTCATTTGAAGAGAGCAGGCCACTCTTTTCTTTTTCGGAGTTACGTTGCACATATTCCTGAAATTCATTGGACCTGCGTTGCAATTCGGCTTGAAAATTTTGCTGCTTTTTGGTCACAATTGCATCTTGCTGCTTGTAAAACAAAAAGTTTTCCTTAATACTATCATTCGAATAATAAACAATTTTCAACCCTTTTAGATCATAAGGAACAACCTTGGGAACATTTGATACTTTCTTACTTTCCGCTGTACAACTGATACTCAATAAAAAAGAGCATAATATTAAATAAGCAATTTTCTTCATTTAGTAATTTTTTTAAATTTTAACATATCCTCTCGCATACTAATGAACCTTGTTAAGCAATTTGAGAAAAAATCAGGAGTAAGAAGCTCATCAAGCATATCTAAACTTGATAGTTCGTCCTTCTCCAATTTAAACAATTGCTCATATGAATCCAAGGTTATTTTCAATAAATACTTTGAATTATATTCGTGAACTTGAATTAGATACCTTGAATGTGCTATTTCTTTAACTAGGCGCATAGATAACAAAAATAATGCTTTAAATCAAAATAAAGCTACTTCTTTAGTTTGTAACTAACTCATGAGATTTGAATGGATCAAAGGTAAATTTATAAGACAATAAATCCTCAAAATCTCTTCCCATTTCTTCTAATTGAAAATCATTTTCCGGGTAAGTCCAAATTACTTCGACATGATTTGCTCTTTTATTTAAATCATTTATTAAATAAAGGAGCTTCAAAATCGCAACAGATGAGGATGTATTTATGCAATCAAATTGCAAAATCAATGTTGTATTAGTCGGATTCGTCTTACTATAATTCGAAAGCCATTCGTGAGCATTTATCCATAAAAGGGAGTCAGGATCTGATACTGCCCTTCCTTTGATACGTAATTTCCCATTCATTTTAAAATTAATTTCGGGACTACTCTCTGTTTCAACAATCAGTAAATCTAACATAAGCAATTATAATTTCGGGGCAAATTTACGGCTAAATAACCGAAGATGTTTCATAATTATAACTATTAAATCATTAAATAATGACTGAATTTAAAATGACTTCATTTCGTTTAATTACTAAAAGAGGTATAATTTTTAAAATTTTTATTGTAGAAATAATATAAATGTTTTAATTTCGGCACAATGAATTTTAAATTTTTAGTCTGTTGAAATTTTTATGACCAGTATTTTTGTTGCCAAATTAGATTTTGGTGTTAGCAGTGAGCAACTGAAGCAGTTGTTTGAACAACATGGGCAAGTGCTTAAAGCAAGTGTTGCTATGGATAGAGAGACAGGTAAATCACGTGGTTTCGGATTCGTTGAAATGGATGACACTGACCAAGCGAATGCAGCTATCAGGGCACTTGATGGTTACCTTGTAAATGGAAGGCCAATTGCTGTAAAAGAAGCAGAACAGAGAACAACCACAAAAGCGCCGGGAACAGGAAGACCATATACTCCGCCGGGTAGCCCAGCTTCCAACTCAAGACAAGATGATTTTGAGGATAAAAGTGACTTAAAAACAGGTTTCATACCGAATGTCGAAGGACTAAAAATAGAACCTCGTAAAAAAGTTAACAAAGACAAAAAAACAAGCGATAAAGATACCGATAACCGAAGTAAGAAGCCCAAAATGGATGCCTACAAAAAGTCAGGTAAAAAGTCTTCTTTTTTCGATGATGACGATGATATCGATGATGATTTATTGAACTACAAACGGCGAGATGACGATGATGATGATGATGATGAATAAATTCATCGCCTTGGTTCCGGCTTAAATTGTAATTTTGTAGTCAGATGACGATAAATTACGCCAATCAATTAAAACACCCTGTATTTAAAGTAGTCGCTAAATACGCGACAGATAACGGTATACCTGCATTTATAATTGGCGGATATGTCCGTGATTTAATAATAGGAAGACCATCAAAAGATATTGATATCGTTGTCTTAGGAGATGGACCCGCATTTGCAAATGAAATTGCAAAAATAATGCGCGTGAAAAATGTATCCATTTTTAAAACATATGGTACTGCCCATTTTGTTTACAAGGACTTAGACGTGGAATTTGTAGGGGCTCGAAAAGAATCATACACAAGTGAATCAAGAAATCCCACTACGCTATCTGGTAGTCTTCAGGACGACCAAAATAGAAGAGATTTTACCATAAATGCGATGGCCTTGAAGTTGAATGGCGAACAATATGGTGATCTTGTCGACCCATTTAACGGTATGAATGATTTAGAAAATGGACTCTTACGATCCCCATTAGATCCAGATATTACATTTAATGACGACCCACTAAGAATGATGAGAGCCATTCGTTTTGCTACGCAATTAAATTTTAAAATTGATACTAAATGCCTTGAGGCAATAAAAAGAAATTCAGATAGAATATCAATAATAACGAAGGAAAGAATAAGTGAGGAACTAAATAAAATGATTTTATCAGCAACACCCTCCCGTGGATTCAAATTACTTCATGCCACGAATTTATTGAAAAATATTTTTCCCGAAATGTTGGCATTACAAGGAATTGAAACGATTGATGGAAAAAGCCATAAAGACAACTTTTTACATACCCTTGAGGTATTAGATAACGTTTCTGTAACATCGGAAAATCTTTGGTTACGTTGGTCTGCACTATTACACGATATTGCTAAGCCACCGACCAAAAAGTTTGATAAAGTGGTAGGTTGGACTTTTCATGGACATGAGGATTTAGGAGCGAAAATGGTGCCTAAAATTTTTAAAGCACTTAAGCTCCCACTTGATCAAAAAATGAAATACGTACAAAAATTAGTGCGTTTACATTTGAGGCCCATAGCCCTAGTAAAAGGAACCGTTACCGATTCTGCCATTAGACGGCTACTTAGTGAAGCTGGAGACGACATTGATGATTTAATGCTATTGTGTAATGCAGATATTACCTCAAAAAATGAATTTAAAGTAAAGAAGTATAAGAAGAATTTTGAACTAGTCTCCGAAAAATTAAAGCTGGTAGAAGAAAAAGACCGAATACGTAACTTTCAGCCACCCATTACTGGTGATTTTATCATGAAGACATATGGCTTGGCGCCTTGTGCAGAAATAGGCACAATTAAAAGTCTTATTAAAGAAGCAATACTTGAAGGAAAAATCAATAATAATTTTGATGAAGCTAAAGAAGAAATGCTAATTTTAGGCAAATCTTTGGGTTTAAAAATAGCCAAAATATAAACTAACAAAATAACATATGCCAGGACTTAAATTTAGAGTCTTACTAGATACGGATAAACAAGAAGAAATTTTTAGAGATGTCCATATCTCAGATACCGATAATTTCGAAAGTTTCTTCAAAGCAATTCTAAACGCTTTTGAATTCAAAGGAAGTGAAATCGGTAGTTTTTATGTATCAAATGATGACTGGGATAAAGGCCACGAGATTAATTTGCTAGACATGTCCTACGATGATGATGCTATCGATGATCCTGCCAATGTGATGAAAGATGCCACCATTAAAAACTTTATCGAAGAACCCGACCAAAAATTCATTCTCGTATATGACTTTATGCGCATGTGGATTTTCCTGATTGAATTAATTGGCTATGATAAAAATGAGCCCGCAGTTCCAGCTGTTATACTGAGCGTTGGCAAAGCACCTCTTGAAGATTCAAAAGACAGTATGGATGAGAATTTATTTCTAGAATATCAAGATCATGATCATCAAGAGCAGAACGATGATGATGATGATGATGATGATGATTTCACAGATGGTTATGGTGATGATGATTTAAATGGTTTAAATGAATATGAATACTAATCAACTCGACCCAATTGGACAGGCCATTTTAGATTTTACAAAATCGAAAAAGCCATTTGATATTATCGTTGAAGCCGATTTATGCGATGATGATATTATTCCTATCGAAACCTTATTTAGAAATTTCAATGAGATGCCATTGATGGAACAAAAAGCCATGCAGCTTTGCAAAGGTAAAATTCTTGATGTTGGCGCATGTGCTGGGCCGCATAGCAGGTACCTAAGTGACTCCGGATTTAAGGTTACAGCGATTGATATCTCCCCTGGAGCCGTACTTTATCTAAATGAGATTGGAATAAACGCTCATCAAGCTGACTTTTTCAACTTTCAACCGAAAGAACAATATGATACTATTCTAATGCTCATGAATGGTATTGGTATGGCAGGAACAATCGCTAATTTGGAAAAAACACTCTTAAAAGCTAGTTCATTGTTGAAACCCGGAGGTCAAATACTCTGCGATTCTTCCGATGTTAAATTTCTATATGAAGAAGAAGATGGCTCTTTCTGGATGGATTTGAATGCCAATTATTACGGTGAATTCAAATTTAAAATGAAGTATAAAAAAATAGAAGGTCCTTGGTTTGATTGGCTGTATGTTGATTACGACAAACTACACAAATCGGCCGTTAAATGCGGATTCAAGAGCAATAAAATAGAAGAGCAAGAACACCATTACCTTGCACAGCTTATCCTTGCCTAAATGAAAGTTCTATTTGTATTTCTATTTTTTTCGCTGATTACCTATGCTCAATCAACCACATCATCACTACTTTGGGAAATTAAAGGACCACAACAAACAAAGAGCTCTTATATATTTGGGACCATGCACCTCATGGATGAAGCCCATTTTTATTTTCCAAAGAAGCTAGAAAAATTAGTTTGGACAGTAGATGCGGTATGCTTAGAAATAGGAGATGTACAGCATACACTTATAAATCCTGAACTATTGATGCTAAAAGAAGGGAGTTTTTTAACAAAACTTTCCGAAACGCAAATCGATTCATTATGCAGTTGGGCCAAAATACAGCTATTAATGGACAAAGATCAATTTATTACTAATTTTTCGAAAGCAAAGCCATTCCTCATTTATCAGCTAATTTTACAAAATGAATTGCCCAGTTTTCTTCAATCCCAAGAAATAAAAATGGAGGAGATATTGGCGGCAAAAAAGAAAAATACGACTATTGGATTGGAAACGATTGAAAGTCAATTAGCCCTGTTTGATAGCCTTCCTGTGAAGAGCCAAATAAATTTAGTAATGACAGAATTAGCTGAGTTATCAAACGTGCTAACTAATTTTAAACTCACGCAAGAAAACTATCTTATGAATGATGTCGATAAAATACATGAAGAACTAATGAAAGACATAACTGACCCCTACTTCAAGTTTAAATTTATTGATGAAAGAAATGCTAATTGGATAGCGAAAATAAGAAAAATGACAGCCTCCAAATCGATATTATTTGCAGTGGGTGCTGGACATTTAGGAGGTGAAAATGGTGTGCTAAATCTCCTCAAAAAAGAAGGGTTTACAATTATTCCAATTGACTTATGAAAAACATCTTTATACCTCTCGGCCTCATTTTTTTGATAAGCTGTTCTACTTATTCCGATCAAGAAATTACTTCTTTTGATAAAACGATTCAAAAATTTATGGTGAAAAACAGCATTAAGTTAACACGAACTGATTCTGGCTTGTACTTCAAAGAAATAAAAGTAGGCACGGGTAGAAGTATTCGTTACCAAGATAGCGTAGCGATAACCTATACTGGAAAACTACTAAGCGGAAAGTTAGTTGACATGCAAAAAAAACCATTGACATTTTCGGTTAAAGATTTAATAATGGGATGGAAAGAAGCTTTAACAATGGCAAAAAATGGAAGCGAGATTATTTTAATCATTCCACCAAATTTAGGATACGGCAGTCATGAATTAGAACAAATTCCGCAGAATGCTATTTTATATTATGATTTGAAGGTTTGGGATGTAAAATAAACAAGGATTTAACACTCAATCAAAACTCATTAATTACATTTGCAGGTATAAAAAAGTTATCTATAATAATATGAGCGTTCTAGTAAATAAAAAATCAAAAGTTATTGTTCAAGGCTTTACAGGAAGTGAAGGAACATTCCATGCAGGCCAAATGCTAGCGTATGGAACCAATGTTGTTGGAGGTGTAACGCCTGGAAAAGGTGGTTCTATTCATTTAGAAAGACCTGTTTTTAACACTGTTAAGGAGTCTGTTTCTGAAACTGGAGCAAATGTTTCAATAATCTTTGTTCCACCTGCATTTGCTGCCGACGCTATTATGGAAGCGGCTGAGGGTGGTATCGAATTAATTGTTTGCATTACCGAAGGAATTCCTATCAACGATATGATTAAAGTAAAAGAATATATTAAAAACTTTAACTGCCGATTAATCGGACCAAACTGCCCAGGTGTTATTACTGCTGGACAAGCCAAAGTTGGTATCATGCCTGGATTTGTATTTAAAGAAGGAAAAATTGGTATAGTATCTAAATCTGGGACGCTTACCTATGAGGCAGCAGACCAAGTGGCAAAAGCCGGAATGGGTATTACAACCGCCATTGGAATTGGAGGCGATCCAATTATCGGAACGACGACTAAGGAGGCGGTTGAACTCTTAATGAATGATCCCGAAACCGAAGGTATAGTAATGATTGGGGAAATTGGAGGAAATCTTGAAGCGATC
The DNA here is from genome assembly GCA_026391005.1 of Flavobacteriia bacterium. Classification (GTDB taxonomy): domain Bacteria; phylum Bacteroidota; class Bacteroidia; order Flavobacteriales_D; family Crocinitomicaceae; genus UBA952. The sequence continues at coordinate 101,750 of JAPLEV010000051.1, forward strand.
GCGGCGCAATGGATTAAAGAACATGGAACCAAACCAGTCGTTGGCTTTATTGCTGGAGAAACTGCTCCAAAAGGAAGAACAATGGGTCATGCAGGTGCGATTGTGGGCGGAGACGATGATACCGCAGAAGCAAAGAAAAGAATTTTGAGAGAATGTGGCATTCATGTAGTTGACTCACCAGCGCACATAGGGACAAAAATGGCAGAGATATTGGGTGTTAAAGCATAAATTTAAAGAATTAAAAAAAAAGCGACTAAGAATTGGTCGCTTTTTTTATGGAATCTAATTCCAGAAATCCCAGGTAATCCCAAATTTAACCTGCCAAGTTGGAATAGTGTAGCCCTCATAAAATAGTTGACTTCTGTCGGTAATAAAATAAGCGATATTATCTAAGCGAGCGAAAAATCGGAACGTTTCAACCTCTATCCCAATCAGTAACCCAGCATTTAACATCGATTTTTGAAAAATAGCACTCGGCAAACTTGAATAGTCAATACTTGTCATAGTAGGAATAATCCTAGGGGCTTTGTACTTACTTGAATAAAATAAGTCTAAAGCAGCAAGTGCCTTTAATTTTTTTGCTTTAAAAATTCCACCTTTAACTAAGATCCTATTAGAAATAGTGTGCATCGGATAAAATCGATAATCTTCATCCATAAGTGTTAATTGGTAATTCGGAGAAAAAGCAAAAGAACCAAATTTAAAAGTACCTAAAACGCCAAACTGATGTAAAACTTGTTGACTCAAAGCTGAATTATTCGACCATGCTTGACCATTGTATACATACACCTGTTTTGTGGATAGCCATTCGTAGGAAAAAGCCACATAATGCTTTTTAAACTTTTCTTGAAATAAGCCCTTAAACGAATACGACTGTTGAAGGTTAAAATCCAGCAATGAATAACTGATATTATTCGCTTGATAGAAACGTTGAAAAGGCAGTGGAGCTGAATTATTATTTGAATTTTCAAGTAAAACATAATGACTATTCTTTTTCCATGCTGCGCTAGAAATCAAGGACCAGGAATTTTTAGCTCCTAAAAGATTGTAGGAGGATCGAGAATTTAATTGCCAGTTTTTAAGTTTTAAATCGAGACTAAACATCAAACCTATTTCAAGGGTATCGCGCAGCATTCCTTGATTAGAATAACGCCAATAGTTAGCATTAACAAAAGCTTTAGCAGCTAGTTTCCGCGACAGAAACCCCATGCCCAATTGATTCGTAAAATCAACAATGCCATAATGGTCTGAGGTAGTTATACTATCATATTGAATCAATGAATACAAACTATTAAGTTGATCTGATTCATGATAATATCGATCAAGGGAACGCAATTTCGACTCCATAATAATTCCGGCAAAGCGAGATGAATCCTTCGAATTAAAATCTATGTAATTCATCAGTCCAATGTTGCGTAAAGTAGCGTTCGAAAAAGCATCCTCTTTTCGAACAGGAATAAGGGTTAAAGAAAATAATGAAGCCAACGAATCAGATACAATTCCATTCGATAAGCCCCTATTTTCTTGAGAAAAATCTGCATTAAATCTAAAGCTATAGCAACTTGAGTTTTTAGCAATTCCTAGTGAGTAGGCCTTAGACTCCCAGGCAGAATTGCGATAAAATCCGGCTGATGCATTATTGTTGAACGATAAATTAACGAGTAAATCTTTACGGAAAACTTGACTGTAATTAAATGTTAAGTGCTGCGCCCCTTGACTACCAAAAGTATAAGCAACTCCTATATGTGGGATAGCAGAAAAGTATAGTTGGGAACGTTTCAAAAAAGGGGTATGATAAACACTTCCCGCAGGTAAATACTGCGTAAAAGGATTTAAAAAAGAAGCAGAAGATGCACCTGAAATAAAAGGAAATACCATCGAAGAAGAACGACTTTGTAAATCTATAGAATCCAAACTACCATTTGTCTTATCCGTTAAAATTAGGGTATCAAAAGAAACTGTGCTAACATTTTCCTGAGCGTTAGCCATGCAAGTAACAAATAATACTATAAACAGAATAAAGTATTTCATGATAAACAAACTTAATAAAAAAAGGGGCTGAAGGCCCCTTTTTTCAATGTCGCAATTATGAAATTACAAAGTATTTATAAAAACTTGTAAGCCCGACTTTAAGTTAGCCGCTTTATTCTGGTGGATAATATGTCTTTTAGCAAGTTTATCAATCATCTTAGCAACAGTAGGGAATAATTTCTCAGCTTCAACTCGGTCTTTAATTTCGCGTAGTCTTTTTGTAGCATTCCTTGCTGTTTTATGCTGGTACTTATTCAATACTCGCCTCGTCTCATTCGTACGAATTCGTTTGATGGATGATTTATGATTTGCCATAATTCCTAACTTTTATTTTTTATTTTTCTTAATTTTATTTTGCTATTAGCAAAGAGCTAATAGCTTATTGTTGTAGCCCATAGGAGAATCGAACTCCTGTTTCCAGGATGAAAACCTGATATCCTAACCACTAGATGAATGGGCCAAATCACTCAAAAGGTTATTTTTGGAGTGCAAATATAAGGTTAAAAACAATAATGACAAACGAAACAACCGTTTTTTTAAAAATTTTCTGAATCTTCTGATGATCGCTTAAACCCTAAACGTTTTGCCGTTTTTAATTTTAATTCGTCACTAATATGCTGAATTTGAGCAACCGATAATTCTTCCATTAATGCGAAGGGAGGAACTAATAAATCAAAGGTTAATGCATAATGGAAAGATAATTGAACAATCAAGCAAACTATTTGATCGTTTAATTCCATACTTTGAGGATCTTGAAACAATTGCCCCAAAGCACCTTTGCCCTCCACCATAAAATGGCGTTCGTGGTTTACCAGCACCCTGCCTATTAAATACCCTGAATCGTTCAATCTGTTTTGGAGAAATGATTCTGCAAGAAAATTATATACGTAAATCACCCCAAAATAACCATTATTTTCATTCGATTTAAAATACGATGTTCCCCACAAAGCACTTGAATCAGGTAGTCTAAAAACGTTATTATGAAGTGTAAAAACTAAGACATCACTTCCAATGTAAACATGAATTTCAAAGCCACCTTTTTCTTCAAACGATAAGCGAATTCTTTTATCAGATATGGTCTTTTGAAGTTCTTTTAATTCGGATTTAATATGTTGTTTTATAAGAGCAAAAACTTTTTCTGCATCGTCAGCTATGTCTTGTTTTAAGGCAGATTTATCCAATAATACTTGCAAGATTTGTGCTCTATTATTTTCGGTTTGATTTTTTTTCATAGTAATCTATTTATTCAAAGATAAGGATTCAAAATTAGTTTTTGTAATTTTGATTAGAATGAAATATTCGTTTGGTTCTTGGATATCAGTCATCCATAGATTTTTAATTTTATGGCTTGCATTAATTAGCACTAGACTAATTTTCTGGATCGTTAATGCCTCTTTTCTTAGGGTAAAAGCGCTCGATGTAGTTTATACGATTCCCTTTGATTTTTGCACCATTGCGCTTTATTTATTGCCACTCATTTTTATTCACTTTTTACCCACGCTTAAGCGGCTTGAAACTGCAAAGAAAAATATAGTTTCTGTGCTTTTTTATACTATTTTGATCATCTTTATTATCACAAATATGTGGGATGTCGCCTACTTTTCGTTTAGTCAACGAAGAACAACATTTGATGCTTTTTTATTTTTAATTCAAAGTCCTGATAAAGGTTTAATTAACTTTTTACTCCTCGATTATTTTTGGATCTCACTGGCAACTATTTCTCTTGTAATTGCATTTATTGCACTTGATAGACGCCTGCTTAAAAAACGACATGCTTCAGAATCTGCTCTAAAATTTCAAGTCATTCATCTTTTCCTCGCATCATCGGTTTTCTTCGCAATTGGAAGATGGAGTTTTGGACTAAAACCGCTTGGAGTATTGGATGCTAATAAATATGTTGCAATTGATAATGTGCCATTTGTTTTGAATACGGCCTTTGTCACCCTTAAAACCATTCAAAGCGAAAAAATTTCTTTTCCATCCACGCATGATTTAGAGGAAAGTAAAAAATATTTTAATCCAATAAAAGAAACAAGTTTTATAGAAAATAAACAATCGAAAAAAAATGTCGTGGTAATTATTTTAGAAAGTTTTGGCGACAATATGATTCATCAAACTGTAAATGGAATGAAAATTACTCCCTTCACTGATTCCTTGCTTGATCAATCCTACTATTATGAAAATGGAATCGCAAACGGAAAGCAGTCCATAGAAGCATTTCCAGCTATTTTCGCCTCTATGCCTCACTTAATGGCTACCCCTTATATACTTAGTTCTTTTTGTAATAATAACTTAGATGCGCTTCCTTCAATCCTGAAAAGAAATGGCTACAAAAGTGCTTTTTTTCATGGTGCAAAAAATGGTTCGATGCGCTTCGATAGTTTTTCAAAAATTATAGGGTTTGATCATTACTACGGTAAAAATGAATACACGAATAAAAATCACGATAATGGCTATTGGGGTATTTCAGATGGCTATTTTAATCCGTGGGTAGTAGCTGAGATAAATAAGATAAAACCACCTTTTTGTGCAAGTATATTTACCATTTCCTCGCACCATCCATACGAAATACCCATCACCTACCCTACTGAGATTACCAAAAAACTGAGTAAAGAACAACGTTCTTTTTACTACGCTGATCAAAGTTTACGTATGTTTTTTAATAAAGCCAAAAAAGAAGCTTGGTACAAAAACACCCTCTTTGTCATCTGTGCCGACCATGTACCTCAGCAATTAGCGGTGAGTTCTAACGCTACATTCGAAAGGTACCACATCCCAATTGCATTTTTCACGCCCGACAAATCGATTCTCGCTCAAAAAAATAGTGCCTATTTTCAACAAATTGATATCGCGCCTTTTATACTGGATTTTTTGGGAATTAAGTCCAGATATTATGCTTTTGGTAACGATGCAAGTATTTCAGAGGGCTTATTTTATCAAAATGGAAGTTATTATCTGCTAAAAAAAGAAGAGGAAATTATTTACAATGAGGTAAAAAACGAAATCACTATTATTAATAAAAAAACGAATAAACGTATCTTAACTGAAAATAATTCGTTATTTTTGAAATACAACAAATCATTTTTGCGTCTAAAAGCAATTATTGCAAGGTACAGAAATGATTTAATGAACAATAAAACACAGTCAAAATAAAGTGAAAAAGCGAATTTGGTTTATTATTAATCCCGTTGCTGGTGTTCGTCGTAAAGATGATATTCCTGCCTTAATTCGCGAGAATCTCAACCATATTATTTTTGATTTTGAAATAAATTATACAACTCACAAAGGTCATGCGCAGGAATTAGCGAAAGAAGCCATCGATAAAAATATTGACATCGTTTGTGCAGTGGGTGGCGATGGATCTGTTCATGAAATTGGCACATCACTAATTGGATCAAAAGTTTTGTTAGCCATTATTCCAATTGGTTCAGGAAATGGACTAGCTCGCCATATGCATATTCCGTTATCAATTAAAAAAGCAATTGAATGTATTAATGACCAACATAAAATTGCAATGGATACGGTTCTTGTTAATGAACAAGCATTTTTAGGGATTAGTGGTTACGGATTTGACGCTTTGGTAGCCGAAAAGTTTGTCGGTAGCACCAAAAGAGGTCTTATGACCTATTTAAAAATAGTTCTTCGAGAATTTTTTAAATACAACCCCATAAACATATCGGTGGATGCAAACGGGCAAGTAAAAAAGCTTCCTGTGATGTTGTGTACTTTAGCCAATACAAAACAATGGGGAAATGGTTTGGTAGTCTCCCCAAATTCAGATGCAACGGATGGGAAAGTTGAATTAATTTTACTTAAACCATTTTCATTTTGGCGTTTGCCTGTTTTAGCCATGCAATTTCTTTTTCGACGTTCTGACAAAAGTGCTTTAATGGAAATTATTTCTTTTGATAAAGCTACCATTCGTGTTTCCGAAAACATTGCCCACTATGATGGAGAATCCATGGCAACAAAAGGAGTATTACATGTGAAAGTAGTTCCGAAAAGTCTCCAAATATTAGTCGGAAAATAATATACTCAATCTAACAAATGGAATTCACAGAAATGCTGGCTGTTCTTAACAGCCTTACCCCTAGCCAAAAACCTTTATGGGGCAAAATGAATGCTCAAGAAATGGTCGAGCATCTCAGCGATATGTTGATGATGTCAAGAGGTACAGGTAATTTTACCATCGATGTTGATGCAGAAACAATAGCAAGAAGGCAACAATTTTTACTGTCGGATAAAGAAATGGCTAAAAATATTGCCGTTCCTTTCACAAAAGAACTAATTGAGTTGCGTAATAATGAGTTGGAACTTGCTGTAGATGAATTTACAGATGAGTGGATGAATTTTACTGAATACTATGAAAATAATCCTAGCGCTAGTGTCATTCATCCCTATTATGGCGACTTAGATTTTAATCTTTGGCTTAAAATGCATGACAAACATTTTATGCACCATTTTAAGCAATTTGGATTAATCGAATGAGTTTTTGGTTATACGCTATTACAATAGGCATAATTTTAGGAAGCATCAATTTCTTGTATTGGAAAAAAAAGGGTTATACAAACTTTAGTAATCTTTACATTAGTATCATTGCCTTTTTTGTGCTTAGCTTGCTAATCTTAAGACTTTTTGGTTTTAATACTCCATAACAATTTTGTTCGTATCAATGAGTTTCCGCATATTAATTAAGGCATAACGCATCCTTCCTAATGCCGTATTTATACTGATATCCTCCATTTCAGCAATTTCCTTAAAAGACAAATCTTGAAAAATTCTCATTTGAACAATTTCGCGCTGCATTGCTGGTAAATGATCTAATAAGCCAAGCATCTGAGACTCTAATTCTGTCTCACACCTTTCATCTAAATAATTCTTTTCATCAGTTGATAATTTATGAAAAATGGTGAACTCCTCATTTATGGTTCGAGACTCGGATAAAAAACGAACTTTATTCGTTTTACGAAAATGATCAATGATTAAGTTGTGTGATATCCGCATTAGCCAAGGCAAGAACTTACCCTCTTCATTGTACTGACCACCTTTCATAGTTGTAATAACTTTAATAAAAGCATCTTGAAAAAGATCGTTGGCTAAATCTGAATCCCTGACTTTGGAATTAATGTAACGAAATACACGGTCTTTATGACGCTTCAATAATTCTGCGAATGCAAGTTCATTTCCCGATAAATACAAATTGATTAATTCCTGGTCTGCTAGAGGTTGTAATGACATATTTACTTATTAGTCCAAATTTAAGATTGGCGGTTAGGTAAATTTTGTCTATAGGCAGAATTAATTTTTTAATTTCGTTAAAGATAACGCAAATATCCTTCAGCAAATTATTATTATTACTATTTCCTAGATTTCAATGAATATTTATAACATATGAGAAATAAAATCATGTTTTTAGGTGTCGCGACCTTAGTTGTTTTTCCGCTTATTGGGTTTTTACTAGCTCAAATCTCTGGGCCAATTTCGCCTATCGAGTTTTTAGCATTGGAAACTATAAGTCCTATCGCCATAGGTTATGGCATTGAGTTCGGAATAATCTATGCTTTTTTAGGGTATTTACTCATGAATGCGCGCATATTTGATTCCGTATCAACAAGAATAGATACACTTATCGCATCGATGCAATTAAAAATTTGGCAAGGCCTATTTTTATCTTTTTGCGCAGGTGTTGGAGAGGAATTACTCTTTAGAGCGGGTATCCAACCCTTCTTAGGTGTGCTTATTACATCCGTCTTATTCATAGCATTACACGGCTACCTAAATCCATTTAATTGGCGGTTTTCACTATACGGAATCATAGCACTTCCCTTCATTCTTATCCTTTCTTATGGCTACGTTTATTTTGGGCTGTATTTTGCAATCGCTGCTCACTTCGCTTATGACGCGGTACTTTTTACATTTATCATCCGACAAAATGATCAATAACGAAGGATTTATTTTACCTTTGATTAAAGATGAAAAAGCAAGCAATTTCTTATTTTTTTTACGCAACATTCATTTTTTGGGCCTTAGCAATTACGTGGATTTGTCTTGCAGACAAACTACTCATTCATAAAACGCTAACTTTTTTTCAAACCAATTTCCTTGATGTTTTTTTTCAAGTTATCACCTACATGGGCGATGGCGTGTTCATTGTATTAATTTCAATGGTGTTCCTCTTTATGAATGTTAGAATTGCCTTGCTACAAATCATTAGTTACGCATGTTCAGGTATGATGAGTCTCCTCTTAAAATATAGTCTCTTTGCAGAAAGTAATCGCCCCTATTACTTCCTAAAAGATGATCCGACCTTTCATAAAATAGCCAACTTCACGTATCACATCAGTAATTCTTTTCCATCTGGTCACACCACAAGTATTTTTGCACTAATGACAATTTTTGCACTGGTATGTCAACAATCAAAATTAGTATGGATAGCGTTTTTTCTGTGTGCCATACTAGTTGCTTTTTCCAGAATCTACTTATCACAACATTTTCTTATTGATGTTGTAGCTGGCTCTTTCATTGGCTTAGCAAGTGCCTGTGGTGTATTTCGAGTACTTAATCACAAATTTGTAAAATTCAATTCATCCATCCTAAACCTCAAGCAAGCCAATGAATAGTTATCGTTTTAGTTTCATTCTATTTGTATGTCTGCTATTATTCCTGCCTTTTTTAGGAGCGGTTCACCTGTTTGATTGGGATGAAATTAATTTTGCAGAGTGCGCCCGAGAAATGATTAGCTCTTCAAATTATTCAACTGTAACCATTGATTATTTACCATTTTGGGAAAAACCCCCGCTTTTTATCTGGATGCAAGTCGCTGCTATGAAACTCTTTGGAATTAGTTCATTTGCAGCACGCTTCCCTAATTTACTCGCTGCCATTGCTACGGCATTTTTCTTGTATTTGGCGGGTAGTAAAATTAAAAATGAAACCTTTGCTTATTGGTGGGTTGCCTTTTATTTAGGCTCCTTTTTGCCTAATCTCTACTTTCATTCTGGCATCATTGATCCATGGTTTAATTTATTCATTATTGGTGCTATTTATCATTTATATAAAGGACATAAAGATGAATACGGTATCGGATCGTACCTTTTAGCAGGTGGCTTTCTCGGCCTAGCTGTTATGACAAAAGGACCAGTGGCTTTAGCATTAGTTGGCGGAACCGCTTTTATTTATTTCATTTCGATCCGATTTAGACAATTTCCATCAATTATTCAATTGGTCACATTTTTTATATTTACGCTGCTGATCGGAGGAATTTGGTTTATGCTATTGGTTAATACCGGCAATAAACAAATGATATCAGAATTCATTTCCTATCAGCTTAGGTTATTTCAAACACAAGACGCTGGTCATGGAGGACCATTTTATTATCATTTTTTAATCCTTCTCTTGGGTTGCTTTCCCGCATCGTTTTTTGCGATTGGCTATTTTTTCTATCAAAAGAAAAATAAAAATGTACCTTTTGATTTATGGATGAAAGTCATTTTTTGGTTGACCTTACTTTTATTTTCAATCGTTAGTACGAAAATAATTCACTATTCATCGCTCTGTTATTTTCCCCTTAGTTATTTTGCAGCGAGATGGGTTCAAGCATTAAATTATCCAAAACAAGTAAAAGTTATAGCAATTACTACGATAAGTTATTTGGTTATTCTTTCAATAGTGCTTTTTATTATTCCCTATGCCCTAAATAACAAGGAATGGCTAATAGAAACATTTAAGATAAAGGATCCCTTTGCCATAGCGAATATAAATGCAAAACTAGCTTGGAGTAAATGGGATTTTTTGCCAGGAATAGTATTCCTTAGCGGCGCAATAGCATCTCTCGTGTTACTATTTAGGCAACAATTAAAATTATCAATCATTGCTTCATTGGTAACAGTTGCTGTTGGAATTTTAAGCATCCAAGCGAATACCTTATCTAAAATTGAAGGAATAACCCAAGCAGCTGCAATTGAGTTCTTTCAAAAACATAAAAAAGAGGACTGCTACCTTATTCCGCTTGGCTATAAATCATATGCGCATCTATTTTATGGAGAAACGCCAAAGCATATGAATAAAAAACGCTTTGATGAAAAATGGCTTTGTGATGGAGAAACCGATAAACCGGTGTATTTCGTTTCAAAAATTGATCGTAAGGAAGGTTATTTAAAAACCTATCCCAAATTATCCGTTTTGTATGAGAAAAATGGCTTTGTGTTCTACAGCAAGTTGCCCAAAGCAAAATAAATTCTAGAAATACTTATTGCTGCCAATAATAAACTAAACTCAGCCCTTACTTTACTATACAAGGGAATTAATTTTAACTAAATCTAGTTAAACAAAATATGATTTATCCTTCGCAGCAGTCGTTTATTTACGTCGCTTAATCCAGTTTAATAACCTTGACAATTTGAATTTGGCGCAGATCGTTAATAACAGAAACAAAATACAAACCTGATCCAACATGCATTAAATCTATTTCTGTTTCAAGCAAGGCCTTTTTCTCTTCAATTAATTTTCCTTGTAGATCGCGCACTTGAATGTAGAAATCCCCTTGACTCATTAGAACAACATGTATAGATTGGTTAGTTGGATTGGGGTATACCTCAAACAATGTTGAATTGGTTTCAGTAAGAGCATTGATGAACGTAAAATTGTAGGGTTCACTTGTATTGCCACAACCATACTCATTTGTTACATACACAGTGTATAACCCCGATGCAGTTGCAACATGAAAAGATGAAATTTCACCGGGAATCAGAACGCCATTTAAATACCATTGATAGGAAGCCGCGAGCGAACAGAATAGGGTATCATTCGACTGCGTAATTATCGGAGGTGGTGGATTACTGCCAACACTGACAACTACGATATTACTTGCTTGACTTGTACATCCACCAATTGTATTGGTTACGTAATAAGAACCAGCTGCAAAAACTAAAATGGTATCGGTCGTTTCACCATCGGGAGCCCAAGTGTTACCCCCCATGATATTTGAATAAAGTTGAATTGAGCCATCCGAACATAAAATTATAGGGCCTGCAGGCGAAACAATTGGCGCTAATGGACTTGGATTGACAACTACGATGATAGGTAATGAACTTGCTTGGCAACCATTTAGACCTGTATAGCTTACAGAATAAGACCCAGCATTAGTTACTGCGATGGTTTGTGTATTCAATCCATTTGGTGACCATGTGTTACCAGTTGGATAGGATGAAGTTAACAGCAAGGTATCTCCCGAACAAATAGTAGTTGGTCCTGAAGTGGTGATTGTTGGAACTGCAGGACTTGCGTTTAAGGTAATATAATTTGCCATGACAAGGGTGTCGAAACTTACTCCATTCCCAACGATTAATGTCACAGGATATGATCCAGGAGCAGTGTAGCAAATGTTACTTGGGTTTTGAAGATTGGAAGTAGCAGGAATTGCACCGGGAAACGCCCACGACCATGAACTTGGACTACCATTCGAAATGTCGGTAAAGTTGACACAGCTATTGGGTTGACAAAGTTGAGCTTGATTGGTTTGAAAAGCTGCGGTTAAAGATGGAAGCCCACAAAGCACTGTGGTTGAACCCCCAGAGCCATAAAGCCCACCTGAAACACTTGTACCTCCTGCAGCTGCACTTACCCCTCTTGTTGTATTAGTTGGTCCTGATCCGCGATCAGCACCCCCCGTTCTCATTGTACAACAGGTATTAAGGGAAGCGTCTAACTTTACAAGGTAAATTTCGTCAGGATAAGTTCCAGCGACTGATTCTTGTGAATATCCCGCCATCATGTATCCGCCATCATTTGTTTTAATTAAACATTTTCCCATGTCGTTTTGAGTTGTGCCAATTATGTGTGTTGATACTAGTGTTCCTGTTCCTGAAACACGAACCAAATAATATTCCAATCCTACTTGTTGACTATTATTGAAATTGTAATTAAACGAGAAAGTATAACCTCCTACTAGATAGTCGCCATTCGCCATCTGTATAACAGACTCAGCATAATCACTGCCATCGGTAGAGACATTAGCTATTTGAGTACCTCCGTAATATCAAGTCCAAGAAACAGCCCCTACCGGATCTAATTTTACTAACAGATAGTGCCAATTAAATCCGCCGCTAACTTTAGGTTGGCCAGCTTCTCCTGCAACCATATACCCACCATCTGCTGTCTGAATAATTGACCTTGCATAATCTGGATATCTGGTTGTATTGACATCTTGAACTAAGCGTGACCATGCCATGTTACCGCTTCCATCAAGTTTCACAATATAGAAATCATTCGACGAGGTGCTCCCACTTCCAGTCCAAGTATAGGCCGTTCCAGCAATTGCAAAACCACCATCATTTGTATTGGTAATCGAATAGGCAATATCTGCCAATCCCGCGGCACCCACTTTTTTATCCCAAACAAGACTTCCTGAAGCGTCTGTTCTTACCACATAAAAATCATTAGGAGATGCACCAAAAGACGCAGTTTGTCCAGCAATACAAAACCCACTATCTGGTGTTTGAACAACTTCCCATCCCTGATCTGTGCCTGTACCACCGTAACTTTTGTTCCATTGTACATTTCCAGCTGCATCCAATTTAACGAGGTAAAAATCATCTCCACCTGCACCATAGGAGGCAGTTGTTCCTGCAATGGCATATCCACCATCAAAGGTTTTTATTATCGATCGACCATAATCATTTCCGATTCCACCAATTGTCTTTGTCCACATAACTGTTCCGACAGCATTGGTTTTCATTACGTAAATATCAATTAATCCAGCGCCAAAAGAACTAGTCTGTCCTGCAACTACATAGCCTCCATCATTTGACTGAACCATAGAATGCGCTTGATCACTGGAAGGTCCTCCGCCTGTAATACATAATTGACCTTGAGCTTTTAAGGTATTAAAGCCAACTGAAAGGCATAGAAATGTTAGGGAAAATAGAAAAATTTTCATGATAGGTAGGTATATTAATTACTTATTAAGTATTTATTAAAGATAAAAATATGAATAAATCCCGAAATAAAAAATCATAATTCGATTAGTACTATTGTCAAAGAGACAAGGTGCAAGTTGTAATCCTTTTTAGTTGTGGATTTGAGATTGGTGAATAATTTTCATAAAAATGAATTAAAAGTAATTGACAATCAATAAATTGCATAGATTTGAATGGTCCAAGAGCAGTTTTTGGAGCATTTCACTAAACTAAAATTTATTATTATGATATGTCCTATGCTTATTGTCGCTTTATGTCTAGCATTAATTGTGTTAATGGGAGGATTGTTTTTATTGGCTTATAGTAAAAAAGAAGGCCTTGGAAATTTGACCAAAATTGCTTCTTATGTTGCCATTGTATTCGGAACTGCTGTATTTGTTGGTGGATTAATTTGTGCAATCATGTGTTCTACATGCAACAAGGGCAAATGTCATAAAGACAAAAAGGGATGTTCCAAAGACAAAATGGAATGTTCTAAAGACAAAAAGGATTGTTGTGAAAAGGTGGTGATAATTGAGAAAGATGTGAAAATTATTAAGGACTAGCTTATTTGTAATTTTCGAACTTTTATTTTTAAGAAAAAACGGATTTCAAAACTTATATTTAAAAGCGTTGAAATCAGTTTTTAACCTCAATTAGCTTACAAGCCGTTCGCTGCTTTACGATTAGTTAATTCCAAGAAAGCCTCAGCATATTTCTCTTTAAATTTCTTCTCTCTGTTCGAAAGATCGATTTGACTTAGAGCAGTCAATACCGCTTCCGCTTCTACTGTTTTTCTTTGCGCATAGTATGCCTCAAGCAAATTGAAATAAATAGAAATCGTTACATCCTTATCAATTCTTGCTTTCTTATCAAATAAATCAGATTCAATCAAAATAGATTTATAGGCATCTATAGCCGCATTTAATTTCTGCATTGCTAATGGCTCATTCGTTATTAAAGATTTCAATCCAATCATTTGATTGTTATATGCCTCCAATACATCAGCATGTGCATCATTTTTTGATTTAACATAATCCAATGAACTAGTTCTTGGTGTTACTTCATAACCTATTTGATCATTTACCAGATGATTGATAAAGCTTAAATTCTCTTTCAATATATTTTCTTCAGATGATTTAAGTAAAAAGGTAAAATCTGCTGATGGCGAGGTCTTTTGTGAAGTCGATTTGTATGTTTTAAAAGCAGTGAATTCTGCTGGTGCCAAGAAAATAATATCTTGATTATTCATATTGGCAACGCGCACTGACATAGGATGACGATAATTATATTCAATATAGTAATAGGTAACATCATATGTTGTGGAAACATTGTTCACACGAGACACTTCTTTTTTGATTTCCGTTTTAATCATCGGTTGAGAATGCTCATATCCTTGTAAGGTAACTTGATACGTTAGGGCGTTCATGTCTGCTTTGTTATATCCATCAATTTTCAAATAGGTCGCAGCTAAAGAGGGATAGTCGTAACTTGTTTTTAAAACTGGTGGTGAAATCGTTTTTCTGTAAGGCGCTGCAACGTAATCTTTCACAGGACGATTATTTTCATTTAACAACTGCTTTTCAACAATTTTAATTGCAGTAGATTTTTCATCCCACGCTTGCATTTCTTTTGCGTATTTATCGTCAGCAGCTTTTAATTTAGCAGGGTATTCCGACATTTCTCTTTGATAATCTGCCTCTGCACGCGCTTTATCCGCTTCAAATAAGGCGAGTAACTTATTGTTTTCTGCTTCATAATTTGCCGTAATGGAAGAGTTGTAATTTTCCACTTTTGGCATTACAGGTTTCGATGGAAGTTTGATAAAACTATAAGTAATATCTTCCGACTTGATGTTTTGAGCAGTAAGATTTAATGCAAGGAGAAGAATGAATAATAAAGAGGAGATTTTAAACATAATAAGAAGGCTTTAGTTGAGTGTGTTGGGTGCAAAATTACTTCTAATTGTTTCACTAAATCCAACAAAAAATTAAAAGGAGTAGATAATCACGTTAAATTATTATTAATCGCTCTGTTTCATCAGTGTCAGATAAAATACAAAACGGAGTAAGTGAGAGTCGGAAATTAAGTGTGCGCTTTCAATTAAACAAATAACTTACTGTTCGTTTTTTCTCCTCTGTGTCTTTCGACTCCGCTCAATCCACTAAAAGGGCATCGAGCGGAGTCGAGAAGCACGGTACACAAGACGCTCAATCCACTTAAAGGGCATCGAACGTTTTCAATCGAGACTTGATTTTTTCGTTCTTTTTATCAAGATAACAGGACAAAGAAAACAGCCTCCGACTTATTATCGGACAAAAGTGATTACTTTTGTTAAAAAAAAAGTAATGCCACAATTATCGAATAAAGCAATAGAAATGCCTGCTTCTCCGATCCGGAAACTGGTTCCTTTTGCAGAGCAAGCCAAGAAAACAGGCAAAATTGTTTACCACCTAAATATAGGACAGCCAGACATTGCCACGCCTGAAAGTGCCTTAAATGCTATCAGAAATTTTGATCAAAAAGTGATTGAATACAGTCATTCGGCTGGATTCGAGAGTTATCGAATTAAACTTGCAGCCACGTATCAAAAAAATGGGATTGATGTAAACACCGAAGATATTATAATAACTACCGGTGGATCTGAGGCCTTAGTTTTTGCATTAATGGCGACGTGTAATCCAAACGATGAAATAATAATCCCTGAACCATTCTATGCCAATTACAATGGTTTTGCTATGATGGCTGGAGTAAAGGTTGTTCCTGTAATATCCAGCATTGAATCTGGTTTTGCTTTGCCGCCAATTGAAGAAATTGAACGAAAAATTACTTCAAAAACAAAAGGAATTGTTATTTGTAATCCAGGAAATCCGACCGGCTATTTGTATTCATTGGAAGAGTTGAAGCAATTAGCTGAAATAGTAAAGAAACACGACATCTATTTATTTGCTGATGAAGTGTACAGGGAATTTTGCTACGATGGCGCAAGCCCTCATTCTGTTATGAATTTAGAAGGAATCAGTCAAAATGTAGTCATGATAGACTCCGTATCAAAACGTTACTCCATGTGTGGGGCAAGAATTGGTGCATTAATTTCAAAAAATGAAGGCCTTATTTCATCGGTATTGAAATTCGGTCAAGCGAGGTTATCTCCCCCAACTATTGATCAAATAGCAGCAGAAGCAGCCTTAGATACACCGGATTCTTATTTTGAAGACGTGGTCGCAGAATATGTTGAAAGAAGAAATATTATGGTCGATGGCTTAAATTCGATTGACGGCGTATTTTGTCCTAAGCCAAGAGGAGCTTTCTACTGCATAGCAAAATTCCCTGTGGATGATGCGGAAAAATTTTGTCAATGGTTGCTGGAATCTTTCTCATACGAGGGACAAACCGTTATGATGGCCCCGGCAAATGGATTTTACGCTAGTCCTGGCGCTGGAAAACAAGAAGCAAGGATTGCATACGTACTAAACCAAGAAGCCTTGAAAAAAGCAGTTATTTGTCTTCGGGAAGCACTTAAAATTTACCCAGGAAGAATTTAATAAATGGAAGTTCACCAATACATCGAACAGTTAGATGGACAAAGAAAGCCTGAATTCTTAGAATTAAGAAAAGTTATAGCCGAAAATCTCCCAATAGGATTTGAAGAATGTATAAGTTATGGCATGATTGGATACGTGGTTCCTCATTCTATTTACCCTGCAGGGTATAATTGTACACCAAAACTTCCTTTACCATTTTTGAATTTAGTCATGCGAAAAGACATCATTACCTTTTATCACATGGGCCTATATAGTGATGAAAAGTTACTAAATTGGTTTAAAGATGAATACAGTAAATTCACTAAGCTAAAATTGGATATGGGAAAAAGCTGTGTCCGTTTTAAAAAATCAAGTGTAATCCCCTATTCACTAATTGGCGAACTCATGCAGAAAGTTAGTGTGGATGAATGGATATCACGTTATGAAGAAAAACTTAAGGCCTAGTTCCCACCTTCGATCTACCGTGAATCTTGTTCTATAGTGCATCTCGATCCGCCTAGGCGGACTCGATGCCCTTTAAGTGAATCGAGCGTCTTGTGCTGAGCCTGGACTCCCCAGAGCCTGTCGAAGGGCCGAAGTAAGCCGAG
Organism: Flavobacteriia bacterium; assembly: GCA_026391005.1. Lineage (GTDB taxonomy): Bacteria > Bacteroidota > Bacteroidia > Flavobacteriales_D > Crocinitomicaceae > UBA952. The sequence goes on from JAPLEV010000051.1 coordinate 118,868, forward strand.
AGGCACGTTACCCGTGTCTTTCGAATTTCCCTCCCTACTTTTATTGAAGTGACATTCGTATTACGCTGTTAAAAAGCCCTTACTGCTCGCACATAGCATGCAGTTGTTTTAATATTTTGATCTGCAATACCTTCGAGGAAGCTATAGCGGAAAGCATAGCTACCGTCATACTCGCTACTACTCCAATACCAAGCTGTAAGTGAATTCCATTGTAGTAGGGTGTTTCCGCCCAAGCGTAAGCCTTTTTGGGCACTGTAACGGTTGTAAAACAACAATCCTAGTTCGTCTAAACTTGGTAAATACCAGCCTGCGCCTAATGTGGCAATGTAAGTTGCGGCGGGGCTTCCCATCATTAAAGCTGTGTTGTAAGCGCCATCTTCGGTGCGATTAGCATTTACTAATGTGCCTGTTGTTTGCCAAGCAAGTGGCGTGCTTTCGGTGAGAGCTACAATTAAGCCATGCTCTAAACCATCGCTGCCTTTGTATAGGTAATAAATAATACCACCGTTAAAGGCTTCGCCAAGGTAGTGGGTAAAACCACCTACCGGACCCGGTATTCCTTGAATTCCCTGAGGTCCCGCTGGACCAGGCGTTCCATTTGCACTAAACAAGGCATAAGGCACACTCATTAATTCATTTGTCCCAGTTATCGTATAAACTGTGCCGCCTGTTGGGTCGGTTTCGGTTTTAATAAAGTAAGGACCATTGGCCCAGTTGATAGTAGAAAAATTACCAGATACAACTGTTCCACCTCCGATTTCTACACTTGCTAAACCATTGGCATTGGTGCTTGGCGTTTGCGTTTCTACATAAACCGCTGTACCACCTGCTGAACCTTGCAATACACTTATTTGCATACCTATTGGAGCTGATGTTATTAATGTATTACTACTGTTGCGAATCACCGCTTGATAGCTCATTTTCTGAGGCGCTTGTGCGAACACGCTTGCTGTTAATAATAACCCTGCTAGGATTGAATAGATTTTTTTCATGATTTTTAGTTTTTAATTATTTTAAATGATTGAACTTGTTTATTTTCTTGGTTTAGGACTTCAATGAAGTAAGTTGCAGGTGGCAAACTGCTTGTATTTATTTGTGTTTGCTCGGCAATTATTTGTTCCTTATTTAGTAATTTTCCCTGTAAATCGTAGAGATAAAAGGATAACTTTTCATTGTTGTAATCGCTTATTTGCAAGGTTAAATTATCGAGAATAGGATTTGGAAATACCGAAAGTGAACTGTTTAATTCGGTTTCATTAATACCTATTAAAAAGATTTCGTAGGCTTGTTGCACCCCTTGACTTACTGTGCCAGAAGGACTGTTATTTGAGGTGTAAACTACTTGTCCTACACTGTAAGCCACAGACCCTCCGCTTCCCGTGGCATCACCGCCTGAGGCGTTAGCCGATTGTTGTGCTTGTACAATGCCTAATGATAGAAACCCTGTTGCTAAAAGCACTATGGGTATTGATTTGTTTTTTATCATTTTTTGAATTGTTTTCGATTAAATTGTTTTTTATTCCTTTATCACTTTAACTAGTTGATTATTGTTTTCATGATGTTTGTTTTTAAGTTAAAAAAGAGGTAGACTTTACTCTTTTACAAAGCGACGAACTGTTACCGCATCTTTAATTGTCAACCTGATTGAGTAAGCACCAGCAGCTAAGTAGTTAACATTAATATTGTTTGTATTAACAGTAGTTTTAACAATTCTTCCATGCAAATCAAAAAGCTCCACTTTATCGACTGTTTTACTAAAATAGAGGATCTCATTTGCAGGATTTGGATGAATAAAAATAGCATTTAAACTCTCCTCGTTTAAACCAACGGCCACACCTACCTCAGCTGTTCCAGAAACTGTACAACCATTACAATCAGTAGCTGTTACAGAATAAGTCCCTGGAGCAACGCCAGTAAGGTCCTCAGTTGTTGCACCATTAGACCATTGATAAGTAATGGAATTCCAAGGGTGAATTTCGTAATGAACTTTAATAAGAGGAGCTCTTGTAGCATTAAGTGGCGTTGGAAAATCACCACCATCTCCAACAGTAACGGTAAGTGCCCCATTACTTCCCCATGGAGTGACTCCAACGGTTCCACTAGCAATTGAATAGGTTAATGTTCCATTTAGCCCTAAATAAAAACCGTATGTTGCACCCGCTGGTATAATCACTGGTGTCATCGGAATTGTACCACTATATACAGGAACCGATGGAGTTCCTCCTGATGGAACTGTTCCACTTGCATTCGTTGCGAGTGATACCCAACCATTTGCATTACCTATCTGAGGTACATATGATCCAGGATAATAATAAATGTTGTAACTAGAAGCTGAACCAAAGTAGTTACCATAGCTACCTTGAGAAATTCCTGTAATAGTTAATGGATAACCATAAGTGTTGATCATGTTGAACATTATTCCAGTTGAACCAGCAGAATATGCTGCTAAGTTGGAAGTTAAGCTAGCAGGTGTCGTACAATTCCAACCCTCCACTGATAAATCAACAGAACCATCTAATGCGCTTGCACTGCTTGCATTAACAACTCCTGATGAAGCTGAAAGATCACAGTAGGAGCATGAAGCAGTATCACTTATAGTAGCTAAAGGATCGTAAGAATATGCATTGACGTCCATGCAACCCGCACAGGTAGTATAATTACAATCAACATTAACATTGGCTGTTGGAGAATAGTTACACGCTAAAGGATCAGTACAACCGTATACAACTCCTGCCTGACATACACTAGTTAGAAAGTAAGGTCTAAATGTATTTATAGCCGCTCTCATTCTAATCTTTTGATCTTGAGTAAACATATTCCTACAATCCGTATAATCCATATAATTCATATACATTTCACCATTAGGTCCTGAATTACATGCGTTAAATGCATTATAAGGAAAAGTTCCACATCCATAGGTTGATGAAGACTCTGTTGGCGTATCATTACAAAAATCATCACCGCAATTAGAAGTTTGATTAATGTTGTTGCCCCAAATATGACTTAAGTTTAACCAATGTCCTATTTCATGTGTTGCAGTTCTTCCTAAATAAGGGGCCCAAGATGCTGTTCCGATATTGCCAAACCGTGTATAATCGACAACTACACCATCCGAACTAGCTGGACCTCCCGGCAACTGAGCATAGCCGTTAAATCCATTCACATTACAAACCCAAATATTCAAATACTGTGAGGTATTCCAGGCATCAATACCCCCAGATGATGTATATTTTACCACATCATTTGACCAACTTACCCCATTAAACGTTCCGCCAGAAAAGCTAGTAGCTGTAGTAAAAGTTCTAGTAATACCAGATGTGCTATTTCCATTTGGATCTGTTGTGGCAAGACAAAACTCGATTTGACAATCTGCTGCAACTGCTGCAAAGACTAGAGGAGTGGCTGAAGTATCCGCATTTAATCTTCTAAAATCCTCATTTAAAATAGCTATTTGTGATAAAATCTGTGCCGCACTTATATTCTGAAATTCATTAGAATAAACTACATGAACAACAACGGGAATAGAGATGACTATACTCTTCGCAGATTTAGAGGCTGGATGCGTTTTAATCCAGTTTTGTAATACTTGCTCATTTTGCAACATAAGATTTTCTAATTGTGGATCTTGCGTTTTTAAATATTCAAGATTTTCTATAGTGCCACATTCTTGTTTTTGAGCTGATACAAAAGAATAAGACAACAAAAAGGATAATGTAACTAGTAGTATTTTTTTCATGATTAAAATTTTATATTTAGTCTTGAACAAAACTATCGCCACAGAAGAATAAAAAATTGTAAAAATCGAAAGTGATTTGATTGTTTTAAAAAAAATAATATTGAGGAGAAATCCCTATCTAATTATATTTTCAAAACTATCATAACGCCAATGTTGAAAATCGGAAAAATCAGAGCTGAGTTGATTGTCTAAAAAATATTTTTTGGGAGTAATACCTGTTGCATCTTTAAAATCCTTACTGAAATGAGCTTGGTCGAAATACTTCAAATGATAGGCCACTTGAGTGAGGGATTCTTCACTAGTAATCTGAAAGGCCAATGCCGTTTTAATTCGATGAATCTTAATTAAGTCTTTTGGGGAAACTCCAACATGTTGATTGAAGAGCGTTCGTAAGGTGGTGGATGTGACATTCAACATGGAACTTAAGTCTTCCACCTTATAAACATTTTCTTTGCTTATTAGGTGATGCGCTGCTGAAATCCTTTTATCCAATTCATTAGTGTGCATATTAGCTTTCAAAAACGATTCAATTGAGTCCATTAAGGATTCATCATTTTTGCACTGACTTAAATTCTCATACAGTTTATTGACTTCCTCTTTTTTAAACAAATCAAACAAATCTGTTCCATTGGTTTTCTTTGTCGAATGAAGAGCATCTTTTAAAAACAATTGAAGAGAATGTGGATAAAACCCGAAGGATATTTCACGGTAATTGGGACTCATTTTCAGTGCTTGAACTTTATCAATCAGGCCATAAAGATGAACTTTTGACTGCTTTTGCCATCCATCGTCTGTTTTTATATGGCAGTCCCCTTCTAGAACAACCGTAATTCCTAATTCTCCATTGGGAACACAACAGTATATGAATTCTTTTTCTCCACAAGACAAAACATAAACATCAGTCAAGTATTTAGCTGAGAGTGGTTTTGTTTTAAAATTAATCAATCGAAATTTCATGCTAAATAACTTGTTGTCTTTCAAATATATGTATAAAACTATTAAGTTACTATTGTTTGGACGCTTTCATGCCACAAAATCTTTTTGATATGATTTTAAATAAAAAATACATACCAAAAAGGGAACTATTTTTATGTTTTATCGCAGGATTACATCCAGCGCTAAATACATTTAACCCCTTAGGGGTTATAAATAAGTATTATGGCATAAAAGAGATTAGTAAAATCTGTTAGTTTATTTCACAAATTCAAAATAGAAACATTGATGGTAGCTATCCTTATTTTTCTTTTCGTTTCAAATCTAAATCTTGAAAGTCAAAACTAAAGTCAATTGCTGGTGAAATACCTTCCATTTTAATAGATTGTGCTTTACCTGTATCATCGAAAGAAAAAATAGCAAAGGCATCGCAATTCATCGCTTGGTATTCCCATTTTATGGCAAAGGTATTCGCGTTGTACAAAGCCATCGGTCCATTTAATTTCGGAGAACGAATACATTTTATCCATAATTGCTTATTTTTTTCAAACACTTCCACATCACCAAACAAACTGTCCGAATATGTACCGATAAAGTTTTCATTTTTCACCTTACTATTTTTCGCCAATTCAACTTGCTCCCACGTTTTTTTTGTGACACTGTCCCCTTCATTTTTATCTTCATTACCCCACTCGACCATTTTATCTATCCAAGCATAATCGTCTAGGCCTAAATAACTATCAGCAATAGTATTAGTGACGGAAGAAAAAAGTCCTCCTCCGCCATTTTCAGTATTGGTTAGAATGACGATCCCAACATTCAAATCTGGATACATCGTTACCATAGAAAGCATTCCGGGGACAGCTCCAGTATGAGACACTTCAAATTTTCCTACTACATCCGTTAAGAACCAACCCAAGCCATAGCCGTTGAAATGGGAATTGTATCTTGGATTATCATTTGTTTCTAGTACAGTATGGATACGCCACATTTCATTGTGATTTTGCAAAGAAAATAATGAGGAATTTAAATCAGTCCCATACTTTCCTTTATTTAATCGCACGATCATCCATTTTGACATATCGGCAACATTAGAAAAGATACCGCCTGCTGCATCAGCCATTCCTATGTCATAACTAGCAATTGTTTTTATTGTACCGGATTCAGATGAATGTGGCGTTGCCAAATTGCTTTTATCTTTCTGCAAATAACCAACAAAGGTATTGTTCATTTGTAAAGGTTCGATAATTCGCTTTTGCACAAACAATTCATAACTCATACCGCTGGCTCTTGCAATTACTTCCCCAGCTACCATGTATAATAAATTATCATAATCAAACTGAGTTCGAAAGGCGGAAACAGGTTTAAAATATTGAAAGCTGGTCACCACATCTTGAATTGTAAAATCTGTACCGTCTGGAAAAAACATCAAATCACCAACACCCAATCCAAGTCCACTGCGATGCGTTAATAAATCTTGGATATTAAAATTCTCCGTAACATAATCGTTATACATTTTGAATTCAGGAATATGGTCTATCACTTTATCATTCCATTTAATTTTTCCCTCCTCTTCCAAAATGGCCAATGCTGTACTAGTAAATGCTTTGGTATTGGAGGCTATCTGAAAATTAGTGTTTTCATTTACTGCTTGTTTCGAATTGATATCCACCAGGCCATAGCCTTTGGAATGAATTACTTTTCCATCTTTCACAACAGCAACTGCAGCCCCTGCGACCTTAAATTTTACCAAGGCATCAGCGACCAATGAATCAATTTGATGAGAGCTTATTTGGGAAAAAGTTATGGATGGAGCTAAACAAATCAAAAACAAGGAATGCAGTAATGTGGACTTTTTTCTCATGTCAATGATTAATTTATTATTTTAATAGATTACAAGAAGCTCATTCATTATCATTATCGGGGTTGATAGCTTTGACAGTCCAGTTTTCTAAAAAATCCTGCACTTTTTTGACGCTATGTCCTTTCCCTTCTTCGAGATATGCGCTATCTTGAGTATGAAGGCGATTGCCATCTGAATCAAGAATTACAAAAACAGGAAATCCGAATCTCTGTGGGAAGCCTAACTCTTTTAACACCTCACTATTGGTGTTTTCCTGACTGTAATTGAGGTGATAAACGACATAATTTTCATTAAATATTTTTTTTAACTCATCCGATTCATTGACTTTTTTATCAAAGGCTATACACCATCCACACCAATTTCCACCAATCTGTATAAAAACGTGTTTGTTCTCTTTTTTTGCAGATGCAATAGCATTGGAAATATCAGTTTTTGCATCGGCATCAGGGTTGTATAATATCTTGGCGCTCTTTGAATTTTCCTGTGCTATTATACCCATACTTAAACTACAAGCAGCAATAAAGGTTAGAAAATTAGTTTTTAGTTTCATAGTAATTTATTTAGGTAAAGTTGTCATTTTTTTCGAACGCCATTTTAAGATAGAACTCTGTCCTATAGTTTGTTAATTTTAACTAATCTACCACTTTTTTTTAAACCTCGTCTAAACTTCTATCTGAAGAGTGAGTTTAAAATCAGTTTTGCAAGCCACTTAACCTTTCCACATCCTCTCTTATGTGATTCGAAAATAGCTCAGTGTGGAGTCCACACAGTTGATTGGTTCGATGAATCCCCCTTTTTAATGACACAAAAAAAGCGTAACAGTTTTTTAATCCAGTTACGCTTTTCTCAAAAACTTATGAATAATGAACTTATTGCTTTATTACTTCAAACGTTTTAATTGAATTTTCACCCACTTTAAACAAATAGATTCCTCCAGATAAATTCGAAACTGCTATAGAAGTAGTTGTTTCATTTATTATTCCGGATAATACCGTTTTACCCATATTATCATAAATAATGTAGGAAGAACCAATTGATTTAGCATCAGTTTCCACATTGATTATTTCGCTCGTTGGATTTGGATAAAGACTCAATATGAAGTTATTTGTTGGTTCTTGAACACCTAAAAACAAATCATGCGTTGGCCAAGTGTTAATAACAGAAGGCAATGCGTAAAGGATATCATTTATTGCACCTTGTACATTTCCTACATTTGCTTTGGTATTTAACAAGATTACACCACTAACCTCATCTCCCCTTCTATCCAACATACCGTCACAAGTAGAATACAATGATTCATAGTGGTACCAATTATTATCAAAAGAATTTAAGTAAAAAGCCATACCGAATCCATTGTATGCGACTGATGGAGTGACCATTTGAGCAATTGTAGAAGCTTGAAGAATATCAGGTTTTGAAGAAAAACCATCAACCGCTGAAAGCCATAAACACATATCTTCTGCTGAAGCTACCCAACCAGAAGCAGCAGCCAAATTTTCCATGCAATAGCCACCATATGCCCCTGGAACCACACCACCACCGTAAATAGATGACACGGTGGAATTATAGTTGTTATAATAATTAACTTCCATGGGTAATTGGTTGATTAAATCCGTTCGTCCAAGGTGCATATTTGTTATGTTGAGTGGAATCAAAATAGAATCACGCACATAATTTTCGTACCCTTGACCGGTCACTTTTTCAATAACTTGGCCTAAAATAGCATGACCAATATTACCGTAAGCAGAAGTTGTCCCGGGATTATTATCCAAATAAATATTTTCAAGTACATATTGAATTGTCGATTGAACAGTTCCAGGCGCTGGAACGCCCATACTTAATGTTATTTGATAAGGTGTATTTGATCCAAACCAATTCCCAAAAAAAGCATCTCCTGATATGTTACTATCCCAACCAGCTGTATGCTGAAGTAGGTGCTTTACTGTAATTGAATTAACTGCAGGGTCTATCGGGTTTAAATAAATGGCGTCATTCAGTATACCATTTACACCAAAAACTTGATCATTTAAATTAATTTGCCCTTCTTCTACTAATTTTAAAATGGCAATACTGGTAACTGGCTTCGATAAACTTGCCACTCTAAATATTGATTTAGGTTGAACTAGCGCACCAGTTGTAGTATTTGCATACCCAAATCCACGGCTATATATTAAGCGACCTTTGTAAGTTAGTGCTAATTGTCCGCCTCTGATATTATAATCCGCTAATAAATTAGTCATGGCGTTGTCAAAAATTTCTAAACCTGGCACAGCAAGACCTGTTTGCGCGTAAGTGTTTTGTTTTGAACTTACTAAGAAAGTAAGCACAAGGCCTGTTAATAGTAACCTTTTCATTTTCATAAAATTAATTTTAGTAGTTAGCGTCAGCTGATTTTGACTTTCAAAACCATCCTTAATCGTTGGACCAGTAGTTAACTAGTTGTAGTCGTAAAATTATAGCGATAGAAATATAAAAAATTGTAAAAATCGAAAGCAGCGATAGATTTAACACACAAATAATTTCATTGGTGTTCGATAAAAAAGTGCTTCTCTCGTCCGCCTGTGCGGACAGCCACAGCTAGCTGTGTCCACTCGATAAGCTAATGATAGCTAGCCGAGATGCGTTCGAATCACTTAATAGAAGCTAGCCGAGTGTTCCGACGTAGGAGGAATGTCCGCCAGGGCGGACGAGGCAAGCTGTGTCCACTCGATAAGCTAATGAAAGCTTGCCGAGATGCGTTCGAATCACTCAATAGGCATCTAGTCCGCTTGGGAGGACGAGGCTAGCGTTAACGAACTAATCAGTTTTTACCACTAATATATTTCCTGTATTCCATTTTTGTGCTATCGAAAGAAAAATGTTTAGCAAGCGAAGAGGCATTCTCCTTATCTACTAATCGATCGGACATAAATTTAGCGACTGTTAATTGATTGGCATCAAAAGTAAATAAGTCTACTTTAAAAAAATAATGTGAAAATAGTTAAATGGTTTGTAGTTTGGAAAAATTTTGCCAAGGCACTTAACCCGGCACCTCTTCGGAAAACGAAGAGAGCCAAACCGGATGATTTAATCCCTGACGCAACGAATAGAAAAACCGTTCTCCTTGTGGTAGTGGTAGCGGTTTAGATAGGGATAGCTGTCGTCCAATCTCCGAACCCAAGCACCCGATTCATCGTTCTCCGAAGCACTCCACCAATAGCCGTGACTGCCAACATGGTGGAAATCTCCATCGTAGCCGCGACAACCGCCCGGAAGACCTGTAAAACCTGTGCTATTGGAATCATTTCCTTGATTATTCCAACCCGATGAACTTTTCATTTTTTCTCCAGCAAAATCCTCGCCACCAAGTTGATTACTTAACATTTTCCATTCTAAATCAGTTGGGACATGCCAGCCCTCCGGAGCAAGACCTCGTGCATCGTTAACCGCATACCAATTGTACAACTTTCCATATTTCTGGCCATTGGCTTTATCGTTTTCCAAATAACACCAAGCGGGTTGTTTATTCTCTCCTGCAAGCAGCCATGCTTCATCGGTTTCTGCTTGTGGTATGGCATCTCCGTTACGAAAATAATCCACCCCTAAATTTTCAAGCATCCATTGTTGATTTACAATTTGTACTACTGTCATATGCCCTCTATAAACTTAGTTTTTACCACTAATATATTTCCTGTATTCCATTTTTGTGCTATCGAAAGAAAAATGTTTAGCAAGCGAAGAGGCATTCTCCTTATCTACTAATCGATCGGACATAAATTTTGCAACCGTTAATTGATTGGCATCAAAAGTAAATAAGGGCATTATTTTTTCAGCATCTGCTGCATAAAGACACATATTAACCAAGGCCAATTGTAACGCTTCAACTCGGTCATCTTCAAAACTTTGGCCCTTTAATTCTTCAATAAAGACAGCTGTATTGTTTAATGTTTTAGAACAGTTCACATTGAAATTAGTCGGTGATGAAGTATTCGTAACAACGTTATTAGAAGAATTAGAAGAATTGGTTGTAGTGGTAGTTGTTGTTGTAATAACCGTTGAACTATTTGTATTCGCTGGAGCGTTTCCTGAAATAGTAACATTCGCTGGAACAACAACATTAGTATTAATTTGAGCATTTGGATCAATAACTTGTCCATTAATGTTAATACTCATGTTTACCCCCATATTTTGACCAGAAGTTGAATCTACTATATTCATCTGAATACCAGCGGAACCATTAGCAGGAGTTGCTGTATTTGTGATGTTTACATTTCCACCAGTAGTTTGCCCGTTTACATTCACATTGATGCCCACATTACCATTTGAAGAATTAGAAGGGGTTGGGGTTGGAATTGCTTGAATGTTTACCGAACCATTACCCGATTGTTGAGTCGTTGTTTCTGTAACTACCGTTGTGGTGGTAGAATTTCCAACAAACCCAATACCAACAGATCCATCTGAAAAGGAAGCATTGTTATCTGGTCGATAATTAATAACCGTTTCACCAGTAGATGCACCTACCGTTGGGATTTGGCTTATCAATTGCAATTTACCCTTTCCCTTTTTAAAGACTATTCGTGTGGTGATATCACTTGGAGAATCAATGAAAAAGTTTTTATCAATGTCTGCTGTTTTACCATCTGAAAAGATCAATTTCACCGAATAGGCAGAATTTACTAATCCACTTACCACCACATTAGTTTGAGGTAATGAATTTTGCTTTACGCCATTTAATATGACATAAAAGGCTTGACCATTATTGTTAAAAACGGTGAAATTTGATTGTCCAAAAATACAAGAACTGATAATACAAAAACAGATAGCTAATTTCATTTTCAATGATTTTTGATGATTAATTTTTCTAAATACCGCCTAAAATTACTAATAATTTCTATAAAATATAATCCACTAATTAAATTAGATTTTTTTTTCTAAATATATTGATTTTTTCACACTTGTAAATGGACTTTTGAATACTTTCGCTGCATGAATTTTGTAATCATCGACGTTGAGACAACTGGAGGGAGCGTAAATGCCTCAAAGATTACAGAGTTAGCTATTTATAAATTTGATGGTGAAAAGATCGTTGACGAATTTGTCACACTCGTAAATCCTGAAATACCCATTCCTGAATTTATTGTTCGTTTAACTGGAATAAGCGATCAAATGGTCGCTAAAGCACCAAAATTTTATGAAATAGCCAAGCAAGTAATTGAATTTTGTGAGGGCTGTGTCTTCGTGGCGCACAATGTAGCTTTCGATTATGGAATGTTTCGAAGTGAATATAAAACGCTTGGCTATGATTTTCGATTCCCACATCTTTGCACTGTAAAAGCTGCACGATTAATCATTCCTGGACATGAATCGTATAGCTTAGGCAAACTGACTCGAGCACTGGGAATTAGCATAAATGGCAGACACAGGGCAGGCGGAGATGCCTTAGCGACAGCAGAACTTTTTCAAATTATGCATGAAAAAGATCAAGAAAGGTTAGTTGGATTAATTCAAACGGAAATAAATCCAAAAAAAATTCACCCCAATCTCTCCATAGAAACCATCGATGGCCTTCCACTAAAAACAGGTGTTTACCTATTTTATAATGAGTTCAATAAAATAATTTACATCGGAAAAAGCATTTCCATAAAGAAACGAGTAGAACAGCACTTAAACAATACCAAGACGGCAAAGGCAATAAAAATGATACAAGATATTGTTCGCATTGAATACGAAATAACCGGATCAGACCTTATTGCCATGTTACGAGAAAGTGAATTAATTAAAATTCACAAACCCTTATATAATCGAACGCTGAGAAATAGTTTATTTTCCTTCGGACTTTTTGATCAGCTGAATGAAAGTGGATATATCACCTTAAAAATTGAATCTTTGAGTAAAAATGATACCTACCCCTTGATTCATTTTAACAGCAAAAAAGATGGTATTGAATTTTTATACGCAAAAGTAGAACGTTATCAACTTTGCCAAAAACTGTGTCATTTGTATAAAACCCAAGACGCGTGTTTTCATTATACCATAAAAAAATGTTCCGGAGCTTGCATTAATGTAGAAAACAAAGACGACTATAATAAACGCGTAAACGAGTGCATTGATGCCTTAACATTTGAAGGGCGTTCTTTTTATATTATCGATAGAGGCAGGGAAAAAATGGAAAAAAGTGTCGTGTGGATTGAAAGCGGAGTGTATCAAGGGTATGGCTTTGCTCCTTATCACTTTCATGGAAAAGGGCATACTGATTACAAACGCTATATTAATATACAGAAAGAAAATAGGGACGTGAAAACGATTCTTACTCTTTTCCTACGAAAAAATGAATCGGCAAAAGTTATTGAGCTCTAGCCATAAAATAAACTATATTCGCAAGCAATGAAAGGAAAAGCAATCGTTTTGGGATCAGGCACATCGCAAGGTGTTCCTTTGATTGCTTGTCACTGCGAAGTATGTAAATCACACGACCAAAAAGATAAGCGATTACGCTCCTCTTTACTCTTTCAAATAGCGAAAAAAAATTACGTAATTGATGCTGGTCCAGACTTTAGGCAGCAAATGCTCCGCGCAAATGTTGAGGAATTAGAGGCAATCATTTTTACCCATGAACATAAAGATCACATCGCCGGCCTTGATGATGTTAGAGCGTATAATTACCGCTCGAATTCCCCCATGGATGTCTATTGTACAAGTGCGGTAGAAAATGCCTTAAAAAAGGAATTCCATTATATTTTCAGTGGCGAAGAATACCCAGGCATTCCAAGAATAAACATACAAAACATTTCAACTGCGCCATTCGAATTGCCGTCTGCATGCACCATCACTCCTATTCAAGTTTATCATTATAAAATGCCCGTTCTAGGGTTCAGAATTGGGGATTTTGCTTATATCACAGATGCAAAGACCATCGAGAAAAGTGAAGGTGAAAAACTCTTCGGATTGGATATCCTCATTATTAATGCCTTGCATGAATCTCCACATATTTCACATTTTAATTTAAAAGAAGCCCTGGAATTTATTGCCTTTATCAAGCCTAAAAAAGCGTATCTCACTCATATTTCCCATTTGTTCGGAAAGCATACGGATATTGAAAAGTTATTGCCACCTAATGTGTATCCCGCTTTTGATGGTATGGAAATCGAATTTAATTACTAAAGTAATAGTGTGAATAATTTTATTTAATTCCCATGATACATATGAACGATTGTTCTATTTTCGAGACCAATTAAAGATGGAAAAAAAGAAAATTATTGACCTTAGGCGAATGATCGCGAGTAAAAATGAAAAATTACTGCGGTGGATACCCGGTTTTGTTCTTCGCTACCTAGAACGGATTATTCACCAAGATGAAATAAATAGCTTACTCGAGAGAGCTGGAGATATAAAAGATGCCGAATTCAGCGATGCTGCTATGGAAGAATTCAATATAACCATTTCATCCTCAGGCCTTGAAAACATTCCCAAAACAGGACCACTGATCATCGTGCTCAATCACCCTCTAGGCGGAATGGATGCACTTGCTTTAATTTCACTGCTTAAAAATCATCGGCCAGATTTACGCTTTATTGTTAATGATATACTGATGAACCTTGAAAATTTAAATGGTTTGTTTATCGGTATCAACAAGCACGGAATAAATAAAAAAAATGTTCGAGAAGATATTGCTAAAGCGTTTAATTCAGAGCATGCCATTTGTATTTTTCCAGCAGGATTAGTGAGTCGAAAAATCAATGGTGTTGTGCAAGATTTAGAATGGAAACGAACATTCGTTACCTATGCACGTTTATTAGATAGGACAGTGATCCCAATAAAAATTGATGGACAACTATCACCATTTTTCTATAGATTGAGCCGAGTCAGAAGATTTTTTAGAATAAAAACAAACATTGAAATGCTTTATTTAGCCGATGAATTATTTAAACAAAGAAATAAAACCTTAACATTCACAGTAGGGCAAGCAATAAAAATGAATCAATTTGATGCATCACTAACAGATAAAGAGGTAGCATCCGACATTCGAAAAATAGTTCATGAATTACGACCATAAAATGACAGATATACTACCCGCAATTGACAGAGCGATTTTAAAGCAAGAGTTGAATAAAGACTGTTTTACGAGGCAAACCCGAAAAGGTAACAATGAAATTTATATCGTAAATGATAAAATAGCGCCTAATGTTATACTAGAAATAGGACGATTGAGAGAAATTACCTTTCGCGCCTCAGGAGGTGGTACTGGAGAGGCCATGGATTTAGATGAATACGATAGAGGTGAGTATGCCTATCAACAATTAATCGTTTGGTCGCCAGAAGATGAGGAAATAATTGGCGGTTATCGCTTTAAAAATTGTAAGGAATCGATTGATGAAAGCGGAAAAATACAGCTATCGACTGCCCATTATTTTACGTTTTCCAATGCCTTTAAAACCGATTTTTTACCGCACACTATTGAATTAGGGCGTAGTTGGGTTCAACCCAATTTTCAACCAACTGTGAATCCGCGAAAAGGTTTATTTGCCTTAGATAATATTTGGGATGGACTTGGAGCCATTGTAAAATTAAATCCGCAGATCAAGTATTTTTTTGGAAAAGTAACAATGTATGCAACATACCATACAGAAAGCCGAGACTTCCTGCTTTATTTCATGCATAAATACTTTCCCGATAAAGATAAGCTCATGGTTCCCATCAATCCCCTTCCACAAAACTACGATACCAGCTATGCAGAAAAGCAGTTAGAGGGATTCGATTTTAAAGATGGATTCAAAGTACTCAATGGCCATGTTCGCGAAAATGGAGAGTTTATTCCACCACTTGTGAATATTTACATGAACCTATCCTCCACGATGAAGACATTTGGTACAGCAGTGAACGAAGAATTTGGCAATGTTGAAGAAACAGGCATACTAATTACCATCGATGATATTTTCCTTGAAAAAAAGGAACGTCATATGAATTATTAATCTGACCAATTGTACTTCGAGATAAGTTCGTCGAAATTTTTTATGCCTGATTTTTGAATGATGCGCTCTTTAATTCGACCAATAGAAACGTTTACATGTGCAATATTTAAACGCTGACTAATATACGTTGAAGGTTTATCGTAATAGTATTTCATTTTCAACATCAACGCTTCCTGTTTGGATACTAACTTTAACAATTCAGTCATAATGGCATTAACATCAAGCAAATCGGAAGCTAAACCGTCCGAGATATCCGTTTCAGTATAATTTTGTCGAATAATGGTCGTTTGGTATTCTGGAATCAACTTTACACTTTTTTTACGGTTTCGATTTCGTAATTCAGAGAGACAGAAGTTTTTAATAACCGTTCGAAGCCAAGCTTTAGAGTTAAATAAATCCTCATTTCCGTCGAACTTAGTTTCCAAAATTTGATACAAATGAAGACAAGCATCCTGAAAAACATCTTTAGCATCGTCCTGCTCAAACTTATCTCTAATAAGTAACATGAAAAAGGATTGATGCCTATTTAGTATCTCCGTAAATAATACATCTACTGTATTTTTATCCATCAATACTATGCGTTAAATAAAATTTCAGCATCATGGCCAAATAAATAGTCGAGATTTTGAATTTTATTTTCGATTAAGACAAAATCACTTAAAGAATCTAATTCATTTAAAGCACTCATTATTTTCAAAAATGTATCCTGAGGATTCCTTATTACATAGGTTAAAACATGATTTACCTTCATTTTTATGATCAATGCTGAAATTTCTTTTCGCGCATCTAATGAATGCATACCAACAGGATATAAAAAAAGTACAATTGGGTAAATCGGGGTATCTTCGATTAAAAACAATTCTGTCACAAATGCTTGAAATAATAATTCTGTGGGATCACCAATGAGCATGTCGCAATTAAAATTGATATGCTCCTTATTTTTTATTAAATCTTTGTGTAGCCCACCGATACTATAGGTTTCTACAAAAGGAAAAGACAGGTCGTCAAATATAGCTTTTGCAGGTTCATCGGTGAAAATGTTTTCACGTTGATACGTTAATAAATGAAAATCATACTGTGTGTTAGCTGAATTAAGGCCGTGAGCAAAGTATTTTTGAGCATGGTCTCCCACAAATAAGATTGAATTTCTTTTCATGATGCATAAATTTACCCTTTGAAATTAATCAAAAAATGAGGTAATGAAAAAAATAAAGCACAATTTTACAATTATAAAAACGTTTGGCTGCCCATGAAGGTAAAAATCACACTCTTCTTTCTACTTCTTAGCTTCTATTTCAATGCCCAAAATGGCGGGAAATCATCCTTTCCGCTGCTAAATTTTAATTATAGTGCTCGTTTAGCTGGAATTGGCGGTTATTCAAATAGTACAAGAGACCTCGATGCTTCACAAGGAATATTAAATCCATCGCTCATTAATTCAAATATGGTGGGGCAATATTCAATAAATCAGGGTTTATTAGCTAGTGGGATTAATTTTGGACAATTAGCAACCGTAATCCCACTAAAAAAAGGTTTTTTACTCCCAAGTATCCGTTATATTAATTACGGAGAATTTAAGGGGACAGATGAAGTTGGTAATCCAACAACTAATTTTTCGGCATTTGAGTATGTTGTTGGTGCAGGATATGGTTATCAGCTAAATCCCTTATTTTCTATTGGTATAAATCTTAATGTTATTGGTTCTCACCTAGAAACATATTCATCCTTTGGCTTAAGCTCAAATTTTGGCGCATCCTTTACCAATACAAATAAATTATTTAGCGTTACTATTCTCGCGAAAAATATTGGTTATCAACTAAAAAGTTATGTTTCATCAAGCCGGCGTCCTTTGCCTATTGATATTCAGGCAAGTACCTCACTAAAATTAAAGCATGCCCCCTTTCGGTTTTCAATCATAGCGCACCACCTTAATCAGTGGAACATAAGCTATTTTGATCCATCCATTAAACCCAGCTTTGATGCTTTAACAGGAGAAACCATAGATAATACAGGTGCTGGTTTCGGAGAGATATTGGCTCGCCACCTGGCTTATCAAGTGGAACTTATTACACAAGGTATGATGCAATTGAGACTAGGTTTTGATTATAACAGACGACAGGAATTAAAACTGGAACAAAGACCAGGAATGTCGGGCTTTTCCTTGGGATTGGGTTTAAAATTTAAAAAGTTCGCATTAGATTATGGTTTTAACATTTATTCAAAAGCAGGATTTGCTAACTCGGTTGGAATAAGTGCCAAACTAGCGGACTGGAAAAAAAACAAACAATAGATCCCCCTACTCAAATAAGTGAGTTGAAAAGTAGGCAATTTTTCTTTTTTTGTTCCGATTATTAGGTTTTATAAGCAGTATTAGAGAAGGAAGCGTACCTTTATAAAATGAATTTCGATCTCCAGCGCATTCCTAAAATACTCTTATCCATCGGTTTTACTTCATTAAATACCCTGCAAGAAGAGACACTGAATAAAAGCCAAGTGAACGATAACCTGATGATACTATCGCAAACAGGATCAGGAAAAACATTCGCTTTTTTATTACCACTATTCCTGAGACTCGACGAAAATAGTAAATCTGTTCAAGCCCTTATTTTAGCACCGTCGAGAGAATTAGCCATTCAAATTGAAAATGTTTTTCGTGCGATGAAAACCAATCATAAAGTATTAACGTGCTATGGTGGACATTCTATTCAAGTTGAAATAAAAAGCTTGCAAGAATCACCCAGCGTTATTATAGGAACACCAGGCAGAATCTGCGATCACCTTTCACGAAATACCCTCGATTTATCCTTGGTTAGTCAATTAGTAGTCGACGAATACGACAAGAGTTTAGAATTTGGATTTGAAGAACAGCTGAAATTTATATATCAGCAATTGGAGACCTTGAGATATACGACACTTGTATCTGCTACCGAACACAAGGCCTTCCCTTCCTACTTCGTATTTCGCAATCCTGCCCAAGTAAATCATCTCGATAAGGCCAAAGACCTCCCAATCACGTTTTATCATTTTCCTGTTAAAACGTTCAATAAATTAGATCGATTATTCAATTTACTCTGCTCATTTAAAGGAGAATTGACCATTGTATTTTGTAATTTCCGAGAAGCAACAGCAACAGTTTGCGACTTCCTACATCAAAAAGGATATGAATCAATTATTTATCATGGGGGAATGGAACAAGATGAACGCGAGAAAGCGCTTATTAAGTTTAAAAATAAAACACACCACACATTAATTTGCACTGATTTGGGTTCGCGAGGTCTTGATATAACAGCAATTCAACATGTTGTTCATTTTCAATTTCCACAGAATGAAGAAGCGTTTATTCATCGAAACGGTAGAACAGCACGAATGACGGCGAACGGATCCTCCTATTTACTGGTTAATCAGGAGGAAAATAAACCCGAATATATTAATTTCCAAACGGTAGAATATAAAATACCAAATGATTTGGTTGCGCCAATCGAAAGCCCATGGACTACATTATATTTCAGTGGTGGTAAAAAAGATAAAATTAATAAAATTGATCTTGTCGGATTTTTAAGTCAGAAAGGTAATTTATCCAAAGAGGATATTGGTTTAATTATTGTAAATGATTTTAGTTCATATGTGGCGGTTAAGCGTAAAAACATCCAAGCCCTTTTGGCAAAGATTCGAGTTGAAAAAGTGAAAGGTAAAAAGTTAAAAATTGATTTGGCTAAATAAAAAAAATCAAGGTAACCACTGTAACTTTTCTGCGTATCGTAAGTTTATGTAAAGCAAATTATTTATCATCTTTATGATTAAAATTTTACTCGCGATTACAAGCTTAATACTACTTTCTCCGAAGGCATTCGCCCAAACAGATCCATGTATAACAACCAACAAAAAAGAAAAAAAAGCAATTGAAGCAATTCAAAAAGAAGTCAATTTTGACAACGCCAACGTACTTCTAAAAGAAGCAATAAAAATCTATCCTGAAAATGCAGAGATTGCTTTTATCTATGCATCACGAGTATATACTTTTGCTATGGCTTGCTTTGACAAACCAGCAACAGAAGCAAAAGGAGAGCAGAACCTGAAGTTAGCTTTTGTACTTTATCAACTCACCAAAAAAAAATGTAAAAATTACAATGCAGATTGCTCCTACTATATTGGCTCTATCTTACTTTCAAATGGCGATAAAGAAAAAGCTGCTGTGGCATTGCAAGAATTCATGGATTTTCCACAAGATGATTTTACCCGATTACCCTCTGATAATGAAATAAAAAGAAATAAAGTTGCGAAGTTCTTAGCCGATTATTCAGAAGAAAAATCCTTGTTTGAAAACCCCGTTCCTTTTTCACCCAAATTAGTAGCCAATGTAAGCTCAAAGTTGGATGAATATTTCCCGATGATTTCGCCTGATAACGATTTATTATTTTTTACACGTAAAATTGATCGCTCCAATTTAGGTGATATCGATGTAAATATTAAAGAAGAGTTTTCAGTAGCAAGTAGAAATGATCTAAATGATAATTTTTCTAATGGCGACCCCTTACCAAAACCTTTTAATGATGGGACATTTGTCAATTATGGTACGGCAAGTTTATCAGTTGATAATAAAGAAATGATCATTTGCGCCTGTAAAAATGAAACGGTTTATAAACAAAACTACCTCAACTGCGACCTATACACAACAACATTTAAGAGAAGTGGCAAAGGAGGAAATGACTTTACGTGGTCTCCATTAGTTAATATGGGTGCCGGAATTAATACGAAAGACGGTTGGGAAGCGCAACCCTCTTTATCCGCTGATGGCAAATTATTATTTTACACCACGCTAAGAAAAGGATCACGAGACAATGATATTTATTACAGCGAGCGACAGGCAGACGGCAGCTGGAGTCTTGGTAAGCCATTTGAAATCATAAATACAGCAGGCAAAGATAAAAGCCCTTTCTTTCACCAAGATGGCGAAACCTTGTATTTCGTTTCAAGTAGTTCGGATCAACGCAAAGGTATTGGAGGCCTCGATATCTTTTATATACGAAGGGAAAATGGAACATGGGGAGTGCCCAAAAATATTGGCTTTCCCATCAATACTGTTGCGGATGAACTGGGCTTATTCGTTTCGACTAACGGCAAGCTAGCGTATTACTCAAGTCTTAAAGACGGTAATTGGAATATTTACTCCTTTGAATTATACCAGGATGCGCGACCTCAGGAAGTTGTCATTATAAAAGGAGAATTAGTAGATGAAAATAATCAAGTTATTGTAGATGCAGAGGTAGAAATTACCAACCACGAGAACGGAGAAAAGTCGACGTTCAAAGTAAATGGAGATGATGGGAAATACGCCGCAGTTGTAAAAGTAAATCAACCCGGTGATTTAACGATTACGGTAAAAAAAGATGGTTTTGCCTTTAATGCTAAAGTAATTGATAAAGAAGCTCTTAAAAGCGACATCACCACTATTCCTGGAGCTAATTTTATAATAGAGAAAATGGAAAAAGGGAAATCGTACAATATTAATGATATCCTCTTTGCTACTGACTCGTATGAAATCCCCAATCGATCTAAAATAATTTTAAACGGGTTTTGTGATTTCCTTAAAGAGAACGAAACCATTAAAATTGCCGTTCATGGGTACACAGATGATATCGGTGAAACAGAAACAAATTTAATTCTTTCCTCAAAAAGATCAGAGGCAGTAAAAAATTACCTTGTCGAAAAAGGAATAGATGAAGGTCGGCTCAGTGCAAAGGGATTTGGTGAATCTAAACCAAAAGTTTTAAATAATAATGAAACCAATAGAGCAATCAATAGAAGAACAGAATTTCAACTTTTAGAAGAATAAAAAAAGGGGCCAAAGCCCCTTTGTAATAAAAATCCTGATTGATATATTATTTCGAAAAATTTTTCTTTTCTCTAATTCGTGCCGATTTACCAGTTCGTTCTCTAAAATAAAATATCCTTGCACGTCTTACTGCTCCACGCTTCACAATAGAAATGGAATCTAGAAATGGAGATGATATTGGGAAGATACGCTCTACACCAATATTACCAGACATCTTACGAACGGTAAAGGTTTCGGTTAGACCGCTGCCCCTGCGCTGTAAAACAACACCTTGAAATTGCTGTATTCGCTCTTTTAATCCTTCTTTGATTTTATACGAAACGATTATCGTATCTCCAGCACCAAAAGTTGGAAGATCATTTGCGACAACTAATTCTTTTTGAATTTCACTTATAAAGTTCATGACAATTATTTTAATCCCTTTAATGCTTAAGGGGGTGCAATATTACAAAATAAATCTTAAAAATTTAAGCGATTAGAATAAAATTATTCGTCATATTTTATTTTTTAACACTTTTTGCAGAAAAAGCGTTTTTACTTTCGATTTTGGGACTACAAAATGGCAACTAAAATATTCGGAAAAATTACCTTCTGCTTAAAACAAAATTGCGATTAAAAATATAACCAATAAAATTAAACCATAAATTAAAAACAATTGCTGATTAGTATCTATCGATAAAAACGAAAATCGATCGGGTGTTTTTTTTGAAGTACTTGATTGATTATTTTGATCCAATTTTTGCTTATTGGAAGTATTATTCTCTTTGTAATTGATTTCAACTCTATATTGTTCCCAATTAAATTGGTAAGACTCTCCTAAAACCAAACTATCTCCAATTGACAACAAGGTATATCCCTTTAATCTTTTCCCATTGACAAATGTTCCGCTTTTGGTTGCTAAATCAGTTACGAAAACATTTCCATCAACATCGCTGAATAACTCTAAATGAACTGAGTCAATGCCCTGATCCTTAATAATAACGTCATTCTTGGAAGATGCACCTATTCGTAAATGTTGCGTTTTAGACATTTAGTTAAGATAAACTAAGTTTATAAAGAAAATAATTTTTCACCTGTAACTTTCATTAGATTTCAATTATAAACAAATTTAAACAAATTCAGTTAATAAAAACCTTTGATTAAAGCTAAAAATATAGGAAACTTAAACTAATTTTATAAATTAAAAAAAACATGGGTAAGGTAATAGCAATTGCAAACCAAAAAGGTGGAGTTGGAAAAACTACAACGGCAATTAATCTCGGCGGATGCCTTGGTGTTTTGGAATACAAGACATTAATTATTGACGCTGATCCCCAAGCAAATTCTACCTCAGGCACTGGTTTCGATCCCAAAGCAGTTCGCAATATTTATGATTGTTTAGTAAATGAGCTGGATCCCAGACAAGCTATCTTAAAAACGAAAAATCCAAATTTAGACCTTTTGCCTTCACACATTGATCTAGTAGGTGCTGAATTAGAAATGATTAATTTACCTAATAGAGAATACTTACTTGAGAGAGCGATTGAGAAAATAAAAGATGACTACGATTTCATTTTGATTGATTGCTCTCCATCACTTGGTTTAATAACAATTAATGCCCTTGTAGCTGCCGATTCAGTTATGATTCCTGTACAATGTGAATATTTTGCCCTTGAAGGTTTAAGCAAATTACTAAATACTATTAAAATTGTGCAAGCTAGACTAAAACCCAACCTAGAAATTGAAGGAATGGTCTTAACCATGTACGATACAAGATTACGACTTGCTAATCAAGTAGTTGATGAGGTAAAAACTCATTTTCAAGAATTAGTTTTCGATACCATTATTCACAGAAACACAACGCTAACTGAAGCATCTAGCCATGGAGCCACAGTTATTATGCACGACGCGGGATCAAGAGGAACTATAAACTACCTTAATTTCGCACGCGAATTGCTACAAAAAAATAATTTAACTAAAATTGGTAACGAAGAAAAAATAATCAAAATTGACAATGAGCAATAGTCCGCAAAAAAAACCCGCTCTCGGAAGAGGTTTAGGAGCCCTTCTAACAAATGTTGATACTGATATCACCTCCTTAACCGGTGCTACATTAGGATCAATATCACTCTTGCCGATAAGTTCTATTGAAACTAATCCATTTAATCCAAGGGAACATTTTGAACAAGAAGCGCTGGAAGAATTAGCTAATTCGATTGAAGAGCATGGCATAATTCAACCATTAACTGTCAGAAAGCTAGGTCGCGATAAATACCAACTTATTTCTGGAGAACGACGTTTTCGTGCCGCACAACTTGCGGGTCTGATTGAAGTGCCTGCTTATATAAGAGTTGCAAATGACCAAGCAATGCTTGAAATGGCACTTGTGGAAAATATACAAAGAGAGGATCTTAATGCCATTGAAGTTGGGTTATCGTATCAACGACTTATTGAAGAATGTTCACTTACCCAAGAACAATTAGGTGAAAAAATAGCTAAGTCACGATCAAATGTTACCAACCATCTTCGCTTATTAAAATTACCAGTAACTATTCAAGCGGGAGTAAGAGATCGATTAATTTCAATGGGGCATGCAAGGGCCTTAGTTGCAGTATCAGATGAAACGGAACAGTTGGAACTATTTAATCAGATTGTGAAAGAAAACATGTCTGTTAGACAGCTGGAACAATTACTTAAAAAACCAACAGAAAAAAATAGCTCACTACTGACTAAAAATAGTACTAAGCTAACATCCATACAATTGATATTTTTGGAAGAACTTGAGAAACGAATAGTTGCTAAGGTTACGATACAAAAAAATAAAAAAGGGCAAGGAAAATTAATCGTTCCTTTTAATTCAGATGATGACTTTAAACGAATAGTGTCGCTATTAAACGTTGAATGAAAGGGTTATTTCTTATTACAGCACTGCTACCTTTCCTAATAATGGGACAAGTAAAGCCCTTGAAAGATAAAGTAGATTCTAGTTCTTATTATTTCAAAAAAGCCGTCCTTCTTTCTGCATGCCTTCCTGGTGCAGGACAAGTCTATAATTCGATAAAAATGACAACAGGTAGAAAAAATGCCTTTTGGAAAGTACCCATAATATATGCCGGACTCGGAGCAACAAGTTATTTTTTAATTTCAAATCAGAAGATGAAAAATGAACTCAAACAAGAGTATACCTTGCGTTTGGCGGGTGGTGGAGATCAAAAATGGATAGACTACGATGACCCGGCAATACTTTCCATTTATCAGCAGTACCTTGATTGGCGAGATTTATCAATTCTAGCGATTGGTGCAGTCTACCTATTACAAATTGTTGATGCCGGCGTTGAAGCGCATTTTATAAAATTTGATGTTAGTGATAAGTTGAGTTTTTCAGTCGATCCAACTTTAATGAACTTAAATTCGCCCGGGTTTACGCTTAAAATGTCATTTCGTTAATTTCAAAAGCTTATTTTTGTCCCTATGAATATTGCGCTAATCGGATATGGTAAAATGGGTAAAGCAATCGAAAAGATTGCCCTCGAAAAAGGGCATCAGGTAATCGTGATTGTAGATAGCCAAAAGACCATTGAAAAAGCAAATTTTAATGGCGTTGATGTGGCAATAGAATTTACACGACCTGAAATAGCCCTTAAACACATGCTATTTTGTTTGGAAATTGGTGTGCCAATTGTTGTTGGAACAACAGCTTGGAAAGAAGATCTTCCTGCTATTACAGATATGGTCAACAAACAGAATGGGGCCTTAGTTCATGCCAGTAATTTCAGCATTGGTGTTAATTTATTCTTTGAAATGAATAATAAACTTGCCAATATCATGCAAGACCATAGGGAGTATAATGTGAGTATAAAAGAAACACATCACACTCAAAAATTGGACAAACCAAGTGGGACAGCACTTAGTTTAGCAGAAGGAATTATTGAAAATAATGAACATTATTCTAATTGGAAATTAGTAGAAACAGATCACGAAAAAAATGCTAATGAATTTTTTATTCAATCCATTAGAGAAGAAAATGTTCCTGGAACACATTTAATTAGCTATGAATCACAAATCGATAGTATTCATTTCGAACATATTGCACATACAAGAGATGGTTTTGCTCTTGGTGCTATTGTCGCTGCTGAATGGCTTCAAAATAAAAAAGGTATTTTTACCATGAAAGATGTTTTACAGCATTAATTTATATTACATATGAGCTTTTTATTCTATTATCTCTTAATCTTAGTTCACCCGTACCTCGCCATGTGGTGGAAATCTTTTCCAAAAGCAGGAAGAAAGGAATGGGAGGCGCTAATTCCCGGCTATAATTACTTTGTAGTGTTTAAAATTACCTGCGAAAAACCATTTTGGGCTTTTCTAATGCTTATTCCTGGTGTTCACCTTGTTATGCTTGCGGTTGCCAATGCGAGTTACTTAAAACGTTTCGGCTATTATTCTTTTACAGATACGCTCCAAGCTATCTTTTTCCCTTATTTACTGAGCTATAAAGCGACTAAGGACGAGGCCGCCTTTGGAAAAGAAACAAATTGGTCAAATTCTAAGGAAATTGAAACTAGAAAATGGAGTGATCATATTGCTTTATTCTTATCTCTTCCCATAATTGGTCATGTGCTAGCACTTGCAATAGGTGCCGTTTCCCGCGATAAGCCAGGTAACAAATCTAGGGTTAAGGAATGGGGCGATTCAATTATTTTTGCCCTTGTAGCGGCCTGCATAATCCGCACTTACGTTTTTGAACCATTTCAAATACCAACAGGTTCGATGGAAAAAACCTTACTTGTAGGTGATTTTTTATTCGTTAATAAATTAGCCTACGGACCAAAAGTTCCTGTTACGCCTCTATCCTATCCACTTGTTCACAATAATGTACCTTGGATAAACATTCCTTCCTATACTACCATAGAAAAAGGTAGCTATTTTCGCCTGCCAGGATTTGGCAAGGTCAATCGAAATGATGTGGTCGTTTTTAATTACCCTTCTGGTGATACTGCGATTTATGATCCCCGAGTACCGGAAGGATTAATGGGCCACGATTACCACGGTGTGCTTATTTCAGAAGCACTCTATTATTGGAGAGCCACAAAAAATGCTTCATTTTCTAGTGACACAGCTTATTTTAATTTCATGAATAAATATGGTCAAGAGTTTATTGATAATATAAGCTATTGGAAGAAAGTGGCACGTCAAGGCATGGAAAATGGCGAAACCTATTCAAGAGGTGGCATGCCAGAAAAAGAGCTCGATTATATTGAACACAAGGGCCTGATTTACAGACCAGTAGATAAAAGAGAAAACTACATCAAGCGCTGTGTAGGTATTCCAGGCGATTTCCTGGAAGTTAGGAACTCCAAATTATTTGTAAATGGAAAAGCAGCTTGGGTAGCCCCAGGCCAATGCTTGCAATATAAAGTAATGAAAAGTAACCTCGCATTTCCAATGCAGAACGAAATGTGTGAGCGTTTTGGGCTTGAAAATGACCCGATGGGCGCTAGAATTGATTTTGAAGATGGTGACAAGGATTTTTATCTACTCACACTTACACCCGACGAAAAGAAAAAAATTCAAACAGCTTTTCCTAAAGCAAAATTTGAAATTAATATCCCAAATGAACGAGCTGATAAAGGGGGAACCAAACCTACTATTCAACAAATGATTGAAAACTTGAATATTTTTCCAAAAGATTTCTATGTCAACAATAACATGACTGATTTTGATAAATTTCAAGTGCCCTCTAAAGGCCAAACGATTACCATATCAAAAAACAATATTGCATGGTATCGCCGAATCATTACAGCCTATGAAGGACATACGCTTGTAGAGAAAAAAGATGGAACACTACTAATCGACGGAAAGAAAAGCACAAGCTATACCTTTGCCATGAATTACTATTGGTTAATGGGAGACAATCGCTATAACTCTGCAGATTCAAGAGTATGGGGATTTGTCCCGGAAGATCATGTGGTAGGTAGAGCTTCCCTTGTTTGGTTTTCGAAAAGCGCGTATAAAGGAATTAGATGGGATCGCTTGTTTAAGTTAATCAAGTAATGCCCCTTTTTCCAAGTGCCTATTTACCTTCGATTGGGTACCTTAAATTATTGAACAAATTTCAAGATGCACAAATTGATTTACACGAAAACTTTGTCAAACAAAGTATCCGTAACAGATGTGAAATATTAAGCGCAAACGGGAAATTAAAATTAATTGTGCCCATCAAACACGATCGTTCCATAAAATTAACAAGCGGAAATATACAAATTGATTATACGGATCGATGGCAAATTATTCATTGGCGGGCAATTCATGCTGCATACGCTCATGCCCCCTATTTCGAGGATTATGAAGCGGAAATAAAGGAATGTATTTTGGCAAGGCATGACTACCTGTTTGAAAAAAACAATTTTATTCTTACTATGATCGGTACACTATTGGATATTTCATTTGAGCGTAAATTTTCAGAATCCTATCAACCAACTGATAGCGAAGATTATCGATCATATGATTTTTTGAATCCAACAGAGGATACGAAAAAATACCAACAAGTTTTTAGCTATGAAAAACCTTTCCAGGCGAATCTTTCGATTATAGATTTATTATTTAATGAGGGACCTTTTGCAAGGAATTGGCTGCTTACAGACCAAAAATAAGCGAATGATTTGCTTTCTTTTGAAATAATTTATTCCAATTTACCTGAACAATAGAATTATTCAACAAATCATTATTTGAAATAAATAAGTCACCAAACGTATTAAAAGACATACCAGTTGGATTGGTAAATTGCCCGCCAGAAAGAATAGCAAAATTTACTAATTCTCCAAATTGATTAAAAACCGCCATCGATTTATCTATTGAAGATAATATATATATTTCATTTGTTTTTGGGTGAACGGATATTGCAGTAGGAATGAAATTTAAGCCAACTGTAGAATCACCATAAGCATCTTGCTTAAACGAGTTTATTTTAATGTGATTTTTCTCCGCAAAAAGCTCCAAATCAGAAACATCAAAAGTAAATAAGGGCTCCTTATTGAATTTAGATTTGTTAATATTATAAGTATAAACAAAACGCAGTGTTGATTGATTTTCACTTTCTAAAACATCTCCAATAAGAAATAAACGATGTGTTAAGGCATGATGACAAATCGCAGAACTCTTTATATCGCCATCTCCCTTAGCAAATAGAGTAGTATGAAGCGAATCAAAAGGAGGGTAAGAACGATATACAGACATTGAATTATCGACAATAAATAAACTCGAATCAACAACAACAACGTCTCTTATTTCATCAACAATTCCAAAATCTAAAGCCGAGCTAATACTATTTGAGTCCAAATTAAATAAAACTACAGAACCCTTGTCGTCTTGAATACAAGCATAATTGTTTTGGTCTAACATTGAAAAATGAATCAAAGGCAAATTACCCATCGGTAATTGCTTAACAGAATTGACATTATTTAAATCAAAATAACCATCTTCCTTTAAAAAAGATGTTGCCTTTTTCTTGTAGTTTGTTTTTATTCCAATTTCTTCAATTGACTTAGCAGCTACAATTGACAATAGCGCAAGAACGAAAGAAAAGAAATACTGCTTTTTCATTTTAATTTATTTCACAACAAAAGTATCTTTTTTTTGAATAATAATAAAGAATTAGACAAAATATTCAAAGGACAAATAAAAGTTTTAATCTAAACTTCCTATAAATAAAAACTTAATTTAACTTTGTGTATCTAAACACCAAAATCAATGCTCCAAAAATCAATCTATATCGCGGTAATTTGTTTGTTATCGTACAACGCTCAAAGTCAAGTTAGCTTGAATCTTGGTTTAGGACCCTTAAAAGGTTTTGGAGTGCCTAAATCATTTTTTGGATTTCATGGAGGTATTGAATTACCTAGAAATAACGATGTCACGTTTTATTTACGTTTGGGTTATTATTTACCCAAAAAGGAAGAACAAAGTACTACCACCAATGTTACCGCTATAGACCTAACAACTAGTCCGTATAATTTGAGTGTAAGTTATCTCACCTCAACTAATTATACTACCATAGAAGGAGGAACGCGTTATTACCTTGGTAATGATTACGATAATGGATTCTCCATTTATGGTGGAAGTAATTTTATGCTTATTCTTAATTCTGTTAAAAGAAATTATGAAAAATATGACCTCACGGGCCTATATAATTGGGAGAACGATTACGTATTACCTGAATCAGAGGAGGTAAAAGGCACCATCATTAGTGTTGCCCTTGGCTTACAAGGCGGCGTAAAATATACTTTTCCAGCAAGAGGCACCATTTATGCAGATATAACTGGTAGTTATGCTTTATTTGCTAAGGCAAGTAATAATACAGCAGCGAACTCTAATCTATACGCCCCTATGATATTTATTTTCAATGTAGGTTTCCGTAAAGATTTATATTAATTTTTCCTCAACACGCTAATTATTTGATGCGATTGATCTTGAATGGATAATTCTGCATTGATTACATGATGTGATTTTTGATAAAAAATCTTCCTTTGGTCTAATAAATTAATAATCGTTGGTAATAATTCCTCGCTCGGTAAATTGGAAATTAAGGGTCGATTATATTTCTGTTCTAATAAGCGCGTATATAAAACCGATGGACTACACTCCAAATAAATGACAGTGCCAATTTTTAGCATGATTTCCAAATTACTATTATAGCAGGGTAAGCCACCACCGACAGCACAGACAAATGAGTTTTCGGCTGATACTGACGAAAGCCAATCCGACTCTTTCTGCCGAAAATATTCCCAAGAATGCTGTTGAACAAGCTCACACACCGATTTACCTTCAATCCGCTCAATTACCTCATCTGAATCAATAAAAACGCAAGCCAATTGAGCCGCTAAATAGCTGCCTAAGGTACTTTTGCCAGAACCCATAAAACCTATAAGAAATATTTTACCTTGGGAATTCAATCTATTACGTTTAAAAATTGAAAATCAGTGAATTAAAAAATTTATGCTAAAAAAGAGCGAATTTACCAATTTAATGATTTGATAAACAAAATAATCAATGTATATTTGCACCCCAAAAAGAATGATTCCTTAGCTCAGCTGGTAGAGCAATACACTTTTAATGTATGGGCCCTGGGTTCGAATCCCAGAGGGATCACAAAAAGAGTCCACTTCATGAAATGAAGTGGGCTTTTTTATTTTATAGCGGCAGGAACTTGTTCCTGTAAGCGAGAAAAATAGAAAAGCCCAAACTATGCGTAGTATAGTGGACGCTATGCTTGGACTGAGCCAAAGACAGGGTTCATGAAATACTCCCAGAGGGATCACAAAAGAAACCCATTTCCAACAGGAAATGGGTTTTTTATTTTTAATGACGTTCAAAATTTATTTTGATAAGTTAGAAAAAAATAAAAAACCAATAACTGCGAAGCAGTTTGGGTTTCATGCTTGTCTATTATGTTTTTTTTCACTCCAGCATTCAGGGCACCAAGAGCCTTGCTTAGTGCTTGTAGGCTTAATATTATTAGGTGTTGCGAACCAAGATTTATGATTATTCTTTTGACAAATCCATTCTAATTTTTTATGTGAGCCTAAATATTCTGTTGATAGGCAACAGCCTCCTTTAGACTTGGCTATCTCTTTCATTTCATCTATCGTTCCTTTGCAATTCCCAGAACATTTACAACACCAACTGACTCTTAATGATTGCCAGGTAGTTATATTGATATGACCTTTTTCGCATCGAAATTCTATCGGGGAATTATTGTTTCTATATTCCGATAGCAAAACCCCGCCTTTTTCTTCAATATAAGTTTTTACTTTGTTGACATCTCTTGCCTTCTCGTTACAACAAGGCCCAGGACACCATTTTCCCTTACGAATTTCAGTAGGTGTTTTTTTAAATAAATAACCTTGCTGACATATAAATTCTAGATCTGTACTTTCTCCTTTGTAACTATCTGAGAGGCATTCTCCATTATAATTTTTAATAATTTTTAATATTGGAATTAGTTTATCTTGATAAAATTGACTGTAAAAAATATTAATGTCAGGTTCATCCTTTTTCTTTATTTTCAATCCAAGTTTAGAGCATTTGGCATAAAGAACTGAATAGAGCTCTTCCCTCGAGGTAGTTTCGTCATCGATCTCAATTAAATCAATTTGTTTCTCTTTGCATTTTTCACGTTTAAAGGCATCTCGAGTTTGTTGCTGATAAAAATCCTTTATACCATTTCGATGAAAATGATTAGGATAATATCTTTTGTGTTGAGCCCCTTGATATTCAAACGCAACCTGTGATTTTTCATTATACCCATCAAGTTCTAGAGTAGTTTTGTTTATTTTAAGCCATTCAGGTAATGATTTTTCAAATTTCACTTGAAGAATATACCCAAGATAAAATCGAGTAAGGTTTTCTCCGATACTTGAATTACATGCTTTACACCACTGCCCCTGTAATAAGTTGTGGAGATTTAATGAAAATTCGTGTCCAGCGGCACACTTCCATTTTAATTTATCCTTGTTACCGTTATATGTTATACTTAACAATTCGCCAAATCGTTTTTTAGCGATAATGCGTATTTCGTTAATTGTATATTCTTTTCTTCTGCTACATTTACTGCACCATCTTAGTTTTTTACCATTCTCTTTTAAACTGGCTTGTTGTAATCTATCCCAACTACTTTTACATTCATGGCCTTTTTCACAGTAGTAGATTATAGGTGATTTGTTATTTATATATTCATTTTTTTTTGTTCTTAATTTCCCTCCGAATTTTTCAATTTGTGATTCTATGATGGTAAAATCCATTTTGAGGCTTTCAACAAAACAATCCCGGCACCATTGACCTCTTTTTTTTCTATTTACATTACTCCATTGAGCCTCAAATTCCTTGTGTAATTTGTTTTCGCACTTCCAAAGGTATTTATGGTCACTTCTTTTGTAGTAATTAGATAGACATTTACCTTTTTTTTCAATTGCATATTTTTTTAAATCTTCTATAGTGTATTTCATATTTCTAGTTGTGTTTGATAAAAGCAAAGATTCTTCAGTTGGGAAAAGTGTTAGTTGTTGGTTCAAAGTTTTCATTTAGTTAGGATAAAATTATAGCCATTTTTTAGTAATCCAAGTGTCGGAAATTCCCCTTTTATTCTTACATCTTGATTCAGATGTCCTTTTGAATTCAACTTTGATTGTAATTTGTCAAAGTTATCTATACAATACTCGTTGTAGTAATCCATAATTTTAATATTGGAGTTCAATCGTACTATCGCAATCTAAGACTTAATTATTTTAATTTCTCCTTACCCAAAAAATCAGCCCAATTAATCCATCCTTTATTTTTATAGGTTCTCTGAGGATTTGAAGGAATGTTGGTTTTAATAGTTAAGTTCTTGTAGAAATTATTCCATTGTATTTGGCTTTTAATTTCGTTTTTTATCACTAATTTTTTTAATTCTTCAAAACTGATATATTCTTTATTAAAACGAGCAATTGTATTTGATCCAAGCCAGTCTACCCATCCTTTCCATTCATTAGACCTTGTGTAAACTCTATCAGGAGACCTAGGAACATATTTAGGAAATTCCTTTGTTTTCGCGAATAATCGCCATTCCTTATTCGATTTTATTGAAAACTTAGTAATTAACTGTTTAGTTTCCTCATATTTTAACCATAATTGAATTGGAGATTTTCTTGGTTTATCGTAACCAAGAAAATCTTGAAACCCTCTCCAACCATTGTTCTTGTAAATTTCACCTACCGCAACGGGTAAATTAATTGGTTTTTTTGGTAAATGGGAATAATTACCTTTACAATAGTTCCTATATTCTGACATACTTTTTAATGCAAGATTCTTAACCCATTCTTTTGCTTCTGTATATGACATGTATTTTCTTTTTTGATTTGAAATCGATTTAGTTCCCAAAAAATCGCCCCAACTTATCCAACCTTGATTTTTATAAAATCCTTGTGGTGCTTTTGGAAGTTTGCCTGAAGGAAACTTATCTGTTTTACAGAAAAAACGCCATTCATCAAAATTCTTTATTTGGTATTCTTTGACAATTTCTTTAACAATTTCATAAGAAGGGTAATTTTTAAATTGCGTAGATTGGTCAATGTATCCTAACCAATCACCCCAACCTTTCCAATACATAGAGTATGTTAAATCTGGTTTTGTGGGAATATCATAAAGCAAATTAGTTTTTGTGTAAACTCTCCATTCTCTATTGTTTTTTAAACCTAAATTTCTTGAAAAATCTCTTGCTTGTTCAAATGACATCCAGTTGAATTTGGATAGTTTATCCCATAACTTTATTTGAAGTTGTTCTGATAATTGATTACCATCTACATAATCTGAGAATACTTCAAATTGAAATTGTTCAGCATTTTCTTTTTTAGTAGATGAAGCACCTTCTTTTTTGTCTTTAAAATATTCAATAATTCGATCATCATTAGACGCCAAACCTCTAACAATTGCTAGAATCTCATTGAAATTTTCATTGTCAATTTCTTGGGTAATATCATCGTAAACTACTGGCAAAATAACATACCCCCAATCTTTGCCTTCTTTCTTTCTAAGCGCCCTTCCTAATGCTTGTACAATATCAACCTTACTTTTTCTTGGGTCTGCAAAAACGATACAATCAATATTTGGAACATCAACTCCCTCTGTTAAACATCTTGCATTGGTAATTAAGGATTTCGGTGAATCTGCAAACTCTTTTACAATTATGTTTCTTTTTGTGGTTGGCATCTTACCTGAGACAGTATAAGTGTCGATTGGAGCGTAATTGTAAGTGTCGGTTATGTAAGATTGAAGTTCCTTGTTTCGAACTGCCTTATCGATGGAAGAATGGAATGAAACAGCATTTTTAATAGGGTAAAGTTTCATCGCTTTTCGCAGTGCTAACATGGATGCCAAAGACCTTGCTTCTGTTTCCTTCTTCCATTTATCATTCAACTGAACGAGATTATTGTCCTTTATAAAATCTGCAATTTCCGATTGTTTAACCTCAATAGTAATAACCTTATAATCAGTAAGCAATTCCATTTCAATTGCCTCTTTAAAACTCATTTGTGCAAAGGTGTCTCCGTAGACATCTTCATCATCCATAGAGATGATGTCATCCTTCGAACCAGCATAGAATCGTTCAGTGGCAGTCATAAAGATTCGCTTGTCAATAGCGATGTTTTCCTCAAATAGTAAATGACTAAACAACTTCTTGTCTGATCCAACGGTTTTATGTGCCTCATCAAAAATCCCTACATCGAATTTGAATTTAAGATCTCTTGATACTTCAGCAATGATTCGTCCACTTTGATAGGTGGTAAAAATGACAATGTTTTCATCTTTGTTTTCAAGAAGCCATTTTTTAATATAAATAGGATCTGTTTGACATGGAACACCTAAGTTTTCCGTCTTAAAAACAATGTCTTCTTCCGAACCAATACCTTCATCGGAACAGATACAAAGCCATTTCACTTTTTTTCCTTTGGCAACTATTTCCCTAAGATAAACATCAAGAGTCTGCTTAACTAATGACAAACTTGGAACTGCAATTATTGTTGACTTCGACTTTAATTCTTGAGTTATCCAATAGCCAGTCAAACTTTTTCCTGAACCACAAGGAAATATTAGTTTACCTCTGCTATTATCTTCTTTCACAAAGTGTTTTACAGCTTGTTTAAGAGCTTTAATCTGATGTTCCTTCGGATTGTATGCAATTGGAGAATACTTCTCTTTATTCAAGAAAAGACGAACTTTATCGAAGAAGTCTTTATCTAAACTTTGCCAAGTATCAGCAAGGATAGTTGTAATAGGCTTAGTCTCTATTTTTTCAAAATTTCGAGATGTGACATTCGCACTTGAACAGATATAACCTTGCGTAAAATTCTTGTTTCCTTCTAGCAATGAAATAAAGGTCGCCACTTCTTTAAATGATACTGAAGAGTCAATATCGGTATGAAATTTACATTGAATTGCGTGGTATTCATCTCCATTTTTTGCAATAAGATCTATACCTAAATCATGTGAAGGGATTTTTAAATATTCCAACGTTTTCTGAGGCACTTCAGATAGCATCCAAACCTCATCATAAAAACTAAAAACGGGATTTATTTTGAAATAAAGTTTTGTGAGCAATTCAAAAGCATCTCCTTTTTCCTTCTTGTTTAAGGACAGTAGTTTTGTTTGGAAATCATTCCAAGAGTTGAGATCATTTAATAGTGACAAGACATCCATTTAAACAAAGATAAGAATCAATAACAAATTACTTCGTCTTTGATATATAACAAAAAATCAGAAAATTTAGATCCATAATATCGTTCAATCATAAATTTAAAGTGGTGGAAAATCTTAAGTAAATAATAATCTTTGTAACTTTCGCAAAGGAAAATATTATCACTTATAGATTAGAATACAAATGTTTCTATTTATCGATCGGTACAAATTAGGAATTCTCACTGCCTTTGCGGTTTATATTGGCTTTTTCATGTACCTTGAAATGCAAACCTACACCCGTTATTTTCCAATTATTCCTTTTAATGATGAGCCATTACTTGAATTACAAAAGGATGAATTATTGCTTACACCTGAACAAATTCAGATACAGCAAGATTTAAATTCGGGTGATTTAAAAAATATTTCTAGAGACCAAAATGATTCACGCGAACGTTCAAGCGAAAATTGGCAAGAAAATAAATCGGCTAAAGAAATTGAGCAATCCGTAAAAGATTATGAAAAAAGCTTGTACAAAGATAATGGTGGTGAACTCGAAAGAGCCAAAATTCTTAAAGAAAGTGAACAACGAAAAAATGATTTAAAAAAACAAGCACCCTTGAAAACTGATAATAGTGAGAGCAATGGTTCAAAAACTGCTTATGCTGGAAATGTTATGGTGAGTTGGTCTTTAAGTCAACGAACGGCTCATCTAAATAACAATTGGTATGTTCGAAATCCTGGTTATACTTGTGGCCAAGGTTCATCAGGTAAAATCACCGTACAAATCAAGGTAAACCAAAATGGATCAGTGATTGATGCAATTGTGCTTTCATCGGGAGGTGCGAGTGACTGCATGACACAACAAGCGATTAAATATGCTAAACTATCTCGGTTTAATTATTCAAACACAGCAGCAACAAGCCAAGTTGGGACCATTACGTATACCTTCGTTTCTCAATAAAGTCGCTCAATTTAATCTTTACTGCTCTATCTTACGATACGATTTCGCCATATAAATCGAAATGATCAGCACTTGTAATTTGAATATCAGCAAAATCCCCTATTCGAATAAAATTTTCCGCTGTTTTCTTTACCAAAACTTCATTGTCTACTTCGGGAGAGTCAAATTCTGTTCGTCCAATGAAATAATCTCCCTCAACACGATCAAAAAGCACTGAGAATGTTTTCCCAACTTTAAGCTGATTCAATTCGTAACTAATTCCTGCCTGCAATTCCATTATGGCATCTGCGCGTTCTTTTTTAACCTTTGCTGGAACATCATCCTCTAATAAGTATGCTGAAGTATTTTCTTCGTGAGAATAGGTAAATATCCCTAAACGATCAAATTTACTGCGTTTAACCCACTCATACATTTCTTGAAAATCAGCCTCCGTTTCACCTGGATATCCAGCAATCAGTGTTGTTCGTAACGCAATCCCTGGAACTTTAGCTCGAATCTCAGAAATTAATGCTTCCGTTTTCTCACGTGTAGTTCCCCTTTTCATCGATTGCAAGATACGTGTTGATCCATGCTGTAAAGGCATGTCTAAATAATTACAAATATTCTTCTTCTCCCTCATTACGTCCAACACCTCCATCGGAAAACCACTTGGGAAAGCATAATGCAGACGAATCCAAGCGATTCCTTCCACTTCTGACAATTGTGTTAACAAATCTGCTAATGCGCGCTTTTTGTACAAATCCAAACCATAATACGTTAAATCTTGAGCGATCAACATTAACTCCTTCACCCCTTTTGCTGCGAGTGATTTTGCTTGAAGTATCAAATCTTCAATTGGAGTGGAAAGATGCTTGCCCCGCATAATTGGAATGGCACAGAAAGAACATGGGCGATCGCAACCCTCCGCAATCTTAAAATAAGCATAATGAGAAGGGGTCGTTAATAAACGCTCGCCCACTAATTCGTGTTTGTAATCAGCTTTTAATGTTTTTAATAATCTTGGTAAATCACGAGTGCCAAAATAAGCATCAACCTCCGGAATTTCCTTTTCTAAATCATCTTTATAGCGTTCAGATAGACAGCCCGTCACGTAAACCTTATCGACTAAACCTTCTTTTTTTGCTTCTGCAAAACGGATTATGGTATCAATAGATTCCTGCTTAGCATTATCAATGAAGCCACAGGTGTTGATAATCACAACAGACGAATCGTCGTGCATCGATTCATGTTCCACATCAAAATTATTTGCTTTCAGTTGTGCCATTAGAACCTCTGAATCATAAAGATTCTTCGAACATCCTAGTGTAACAACATTAACTTTATTCTTCTTTAAGGTTTTTGTTTTCATGTATTAATCTTACCACAAAGGTAAACCAACAAAATGAAAAGAATAGCTATTTTCAAACAATTGAAATTATTTAGTGATTTTAAACTTAATGGTATTAATTTTGAATTCTAAATGAAAAATTCGATAATGAAATTTATTCTCATTTTAATTTGTAGTTGCCTTTTTGTAGCGTGTAAATGCCAAAAAAAGATTGTAGAACAAAATAACATGAACAACCAAGAGACACTTCTTATCGGCAAAGTAGAAATGCATAGTGATTCATCCGATGTAATTAAGATAGAAGATGCGAAAATTGTTGGGAACAAGTTAGAAATCAAGGTAAGTTATGGTGGTGGTTGCGAAAATCATTCGTTTGAATTAATCGGCAGTCCAAACATTTCGAAATCTCTCCCGCCTATCCGATCGATTCAATTGATTCATAGTGCTAATAAAGATGCCTGTAAAGCCCTTATCATTAAAGAGATGGCTTTTGATATTTCTGCTTTTACTTATAAAAAAGAGAGCGGAAACACCATATATTTGCAGTTAGGTGGCTGGAATGAAAAACTACTTTACACTTACCCTTAATTGATGGATATTAGGCTTGATAAATTATTAGTTGACCGAAATTTAGCTCAAAATAGGACGAAAGCGGAAGAAATAATCACAACATACGGGGTGCTCGTCAATGGTAAACTTTTCAATAAGATTGGAAAGAAATTCCCCATTGATGCCGAAATTAGATTGGTAATTTCTGATGACCGATGGTCCTCCATTCATGCACAAAAAATCATTGAAGCACTCTCGAAATGGAAATTAAATATAAAAAATACTTCGTGGTTGGAAATAGCCATTGAACCGTGCGCTGCTTCTGAGGTGCTTCTTAGCGAGGGTGCAAAAAATAGCATTTGTTTAATCGAACATAATGTATTAATAAAAGAACGTTTTAAGGATCAAAAAAAACTTGTTCTCCTTAAAAACACTCCCTTGAGATCCTTATCAAAGGAACTGATCCCTTCTGAATTAGACGGAATGATTATCGATACACTAACTCCTTTAAATGAAGTTCTTCCTTTTATCACTCCCTTTCTTCGCCCAAAGGGAATTGCTATTCTGATTATTAAGCCTCAAATTGAATTAGATAAGTCGAAACTTAACAAAATAGGAACGGTAGCACAAAGTAAATACTTTCCTTTTTTAAAGGAGCAGTGCATTGAACTTGCCTTGAGAAACCAGTTAGTTTTAACCGATTATAAGTTATCGCCGCTGCTTGGTGAAAATGGAAACAAAGAATTTATGGGCTTGTTTTTCAAAAAAGATAGTGCCTAAATCGTAGGCACCGTGCATCTCGATCCGCCTGGAGAGAATGAACGCATGCCACTTTCGAGTTTTTTTGCTGCTTTTTTTGCGGGCCTTCGAGAGCCTCAGTCGCCTCAAAAAAAAGTAGGGTAAGTAGCAGCGAAGCTAAAAAGTCAAGGCCGAATACTTTCGCCGCGTCGTACGTTAATATCAAACCCTTTCAGGGCTATCAACTATTTAATACATTAATCGATTCATACAAAAATCATTAAGTCTAGCATCGCAAAATAATATTATCCCTTAATCCGACGTATTATTTGATAAAACTTAACAATTAACTATTTTTGCACACTTACTATCTTTCCATAAAGAAAAATATGACTATTG
The DNA here is from genome assembly GCA_026391005.1 of Flavobacteriia bacterium. Classification (GTDB taxonomy): domain Bacteria; phylum Bacteroidota; class Bacteroidia; order Flavobacteriales_D; family Crocinitomicaceae; genus UBA952. The sequence continues at coordinate 158,349 of JAPLEV010000051.1, forward strand.
ATAAACTGTTTCATGCTATAAATGATATTGAATTTCAATACAAACGATTTATTAAAACAAAAGAATTTGAAGATGAATCTCTAATGCGTTTTGATATTATATCGGCAGAAATTTGCACGCAAATAGTTAAAATGGCCTTAAATGATGCCATTACAGAAGAAGCAAAAAATATAGGAAGAATAGATGTTAATTATCTACCCCAAGTAGGTTTTGGAAGAAAGGTATTGAATGCTATTACCTTTGGTTATTCTACTAAAAAATACCTTCAAAAAGAACGATTAAACTATTTGTACAATGCTATCCAAGTGCGTAATAGATTATTTCAACTGGTTGAATTGCACTTGAAAGAAGAATAAAATAATTTTCCTAAAACTTTACAATAGCTTGAGTAGTTTGAATGCCTTTTTGATCAATCGATAAAAAATAAAGGCCACTCTTCCAATCAGAAGTATTTACCGTATATGTATTCGAAACAACCTTGTCTGATAAAATCGTACGCCCTTGTATGTCAATTACAGACAAGCCCATTTCGCCATGTAATCCTGGTTCAATAATGAAATAGTCTTGAAAAGGAATCGGATATACTTTATTGGCAACACTTAGCTCATTAATACCAACAAAGCAATTATTTGATGCGTCGAATGTTGGTATAGCAGCCGCAAAAACTAAGCCTCCATCCGGACATCTTGCATAAGAAATATCGGTTGTTTGAAAACTAAATCCTACGAAATCATACATATTAATCCCATTACTAAAATAAACGGTCTCACCCGTTGAGCTTAACTTGAAATTCGTATGCAAACCAATTTGAGATGAATCATCATCAGCCCAAACAATTAAATAATCGTTGGGAAGAATAATACTGCCAGCGGGAAACATCCATTTCATATAATTGGTGGCATTATCGGATAAATAAAGTCCAGATAAATCAAAGGCGGTGTTTGTTGTATTATATAATTCAATCCAATCATCACTTTCGCCATAATTATCAAAAGCGGTGTTCAAATTGGATGCTAACACTTCATTTACTAACACATCACCTATTTGCGGTGAAGGAATCGTTAGCGCAAGAGAATGAAATTCATGTTCTGCACGCTGTGGACTAAATAATCCGGCCACATTATTATCAGCATAAATATAGTATTCAAATACAGGTCCATCTGCTGTTACCTGAACGCCATGAACATGGTCACCGGCGGCACCATCACCGTGTAAGCCATCATCAAACATTAAAATCCGATTGAATTTCAACTCGTGGTTAGTCCGATACCCCAAATAAACCTGATTTTCATTGGTACAGGTGGCTGTGATATAAAACGCAGTATTAATCGTAGGTGAAAGAACACTTGAAGCGTAACCCGCAATCACTGGGGCAACAAGTAAATAATTCGCATTGGTAGTTAAGTAAGAAATCCTGGCTGCCATGAGTGCTTGAATACCCGGAATAGACCCACCACCACCGCCACCACTCGCTACTGATGTGGTCAAAGAATTAGTAAATTGGGCAAAGGTGTAGAACTTATAAGGATCTGCCTGAACAGACGAATTAATGGTGGTGCGCAATGTGTTAGCGCTTGTTAAATAATCACCAGAAACAAAAATTTCTTGAGCAATGGTTCGTAAATGCGCCATATACATTCGTTTATACATAGGATCCCCAAGGATTTTCTTTATTAATGGATGAATCGCAGAAGTGCTATTAGACATTGGATCTAGGGTTGTCGAAACGGTAGCTCCCGAACCTGTTCCACCTGGAAAGCCGCCAAAACTCATGTTTAAATCCCAAACAGTAGTCACAAAACGATCATTGATGTCGCGGTACAAATAATAATTTTGGCGAAATGCCCCATTGTATGAATCTAAATTCACAAGCACATTATTGTAGGCCAACATCCAAATAGCGCGGTCAATATCTAACTTTGTTTCTATTTGAGAGAAATTATTATTCAATACATTAATCATATCCACAAGATCGGTCCAGCCATAAGTAGATTTTAACTCATAACCCTGAACATAAGAGGCTGTATCGCTATTAATGTAGTTTAGATCAGGGCTAATTGTGCTACCAGGACCAGCACCTCCAACGGGATTACATTTAAAAAAAGAGCCATCTGAACCATAAAAATGAGCTGCATTAAAATCATCTGAAATGTCTTCAGCGTTGGAATATAATCCACGCAAATCACCATTGACATATACATTCGCGAAATTCGCTCTAGGACAATCCATGTACTGCTCTAATATGGCATAGGACAACACCTCTCGTATCATAGAGGGATCTCTATAGCCATTTTGCAATTTAAGATCTACAAACCCCTGATAATCTTGATTCGACTTAATGTAATCCAACTTAATATGAAAAGGATTTTTGTTATTCATTGGATTATACGTACTGTTGCCTTTGTATTTAACACCAACACTATCGTAAACTATTCCGTTAATTCTAACCGAATCCGCAATTATATAAGTCTCTGAGGTCGCAGCTGCATCTAACTGAGCGTCCCAATTAGCGAAAGAAAAAAATAATTCAATATTTTGAACTACACTTCTGTCGTAAAAATTTTGAGAAATAGAATTAAATGAGAGTAAAAGTGAGAAATAAATAAAGGCAGATTTCATAGGAGTAGGGTTAATAACTAAAAATCTTTGAATAGTTTGATTGTTTAGATGCTCAAATTTACAAAAACAATCGAATTAGTTAATAATAATTTAACATTGGGCAATTTTTGCCAATAATAAAAAGCCGTGAAGCAACTTTTAATGGTTAAATTTAGATATTGACACGGTTTTTGTGAATAATTGTCGGCTCATAAAAGTTTATGATCAAAATATACATTTACATTTGAAACCAAACAAAAACATGATGAAACTATTCCTTGTTCCTATTCTTTCGCTAATCTTTATCTACGGATGTGCGCAGGCACCAGTAAAAGAAAAAAGAGAGCAAGCTAAAACAAGCTATAATTTTGAATTAAAAGATTATTTATCCGATAATGAATCCCTAAATGCGGAAGTAACTCGAATCTTTAACACACTAGACGATACTTCTATTGTTGCGCAATTAATTATGCCGGCGGTAGGGAAATATGGACAAACAAGAGCAACGATTGAAAAGCATATTTCACAAAGAATTATAGGTGGAGTGCTAATGTTAAATGGAAGTAAGGAAGAGTTCACCGCAATGATTAAAGATTTTGAAGCCACCAATAAACAACTTGGTGCCTTGCCTTTCTTATACAGTGCAGATGCAGAACCAAGTTTAGTGAATCGAAAGATTAGTGGATCCACGCCTGTAAAGAAGGCAGCCGAAATTATGTCTCTTGAAGAAGTTATTGCTACCACACTTTCAATAGCTAAAGACCTAAATGAAATAGGCATTAATTATAACTTTTCGCCTGTTGTGGATGTAGCCGGAAACGCAACTGTTGGTTATCGAGGTTTTGGTTCTAAACCCGACCAACTTATCCCTTGGTCTTGGGCCTTCATTGAAAATACCCAAAAACAAAATATAATAGCTACTGCCAAACATTTTCCAGGCCATGGTTTGGTGAGTGGAGATACGCATCTTTCGCTGCAAAGTATAGATGGCGAATTGAAAGAAATAAAAAACTATCCTGCGTTAATTAGCAGCGGAGTTCTTTCTATTATGGTCGCACACATTGCCGTTGTAAACAATGAAAAATATAATACCAACGGGCTACCTGCTACTTGTTCCGATAAAATCGTGAACCAACTCTTGAAAAAAGAGCTTGGATTCAAGGGTTTAATTGTGACAGATGCTATGAATATGGGCGGCGTAGTAAATGTGCCTCAAAGTGCGAGTAAATCAATCTCAGCTGGTTGCGATATTATTTTAATGCCGGTAGATGCTGCTAAGACACATAAGGAAATCTTGGAGTTATATAGAAAAGATAAGGCTTTCAAAATGCGAGTGGATGAATCAGCGAAGAAAGTAATAAGAATGAAAATTGCCTTGGGACTAATTTCTAATTGATATACAAATCAATAAGACCTTCTGGCGCATTTATTTCAAGTATGCTATCTGTTCTTCTTACCCGATGAATTAATCCATCAAATATTGGAATCAAAATTTCAAGGCCATTAAAATCAATTTTTAATAAGGGGTTAGCGGCATGGTCGATTACCTCGATGATTACGCCTATGTTTCCTTTTTTCATGTCTACGACTTGAAATCCAATGACCTCATGATCATAAAATGAATCCTCACCTAAATCCGGTAATGACGTTTCCGGAATATAAATATTCTTTTTCAAGAGTCTTTTAGCTGCGGCCTCATCGTCCACACCCTTAAATTTAACGGTAATAAATCCTTTGTTTTTTAACTTAACGTGCTCAATAAAAAAAGGAGTTAAACAGGAATCAATATCAATAACGAACATTGGGCTATCGATGTATTCACTCGAATCAGTTACGTCTAAAAACAAAGAGACCTCACCTTTAAATCCGTGAAGTCTCGCTACTTGTCCTATATAAATACAATCGTCTTTTTGCATATTTTATTCAGCGGCAGGTGCTTCTTCGGCACTTGAATCTTCCACTGCTGGTGCTTCTTCAGTTGCTGGTGCTTCTTCTGCAACCGCTTCTTCTGCAACCGCTTCTTCTACAATAGTTTTGATATCCTCTTCTGAAAGATCGTCTAACATAGAATTCATCACTTCTGAAAGTGCGTGGTCTTCATCCCACTCTTCTTCAACTGCTTCTTCAGCAACTGCTTCTTCAGCAACCACTTCTTCAGCAACCGCTTCTTCTGAAACTACTTCTTCAGTAACCGCTTCTTCTGAAACTGCTTCTTCAGCAACCGCTTCTTCTGAAACTGCTTCTTCTGAAACTGCTTCCTCTTCAATAGCTGTATTCTTAGCTTCTATCATAGCCGCTTTAGCAATATTTGCTTCTACTTCGGCCTTCATTCTATCCGCCTTATCTTTACTTGCTGACTTAGAAAGCGAATCTTTTTTACCTTCAATCTTTCCGTCTTTTTCTTGAAGCCATTGGGTAAATTTCGCTTCTGCTTGCTCCAATGTTAAAGCACCTTTTGCTACTCCTTTTAATAAATGGTTCTTATGAAGAACGCCTTTATAGGATAAAATAGCGCGAGCCGTTTCAGACATTTCAGCTCCTTTTTGAACCCATGCTAATGTGTTATCGAAATTAATATCGATCACAGCAGGATTGGCTACTGGATTATACGTTCCTAATTTCTCAATGAATTTACCATCTCTTTTCGCTCTGCTATCTGCTGCTACTAAGTGAAAAAAAGCTTTTCCTTTTTTTCCGTGACGTTGAAGTCTAATTCGTGTTGCCATATTTTTTTTTACAATTTGAGGTTCGAAACCTCGGTTTATAATTTATTTTAAGGGTGCAAAGATAGGCTATTTATTTTGTGTTTTAATACATTGAGGCCTATTTTTAAGAAAAATAGTTAATTGCGATCTAATTTACAGGTGTATTGTATCATAAGGCATCGAGGCTGTTCTATTTTCAAGGGCCGCAAAGAGTAGCTGCGATTAAATACATTACTAGCGATAACTGCAACTTTGTGCGAAGGGCTAAAGGCATACGAAAGGCGTGTATCAAAAATCCAATTACCAAAGCGATGTGCATTAAAATAGTCCATGTAACGAATGTTTTGCTTATCACCTCCAGAATTGGCGGTAGTTTCCTCAAAATCCTTAATAATAGCATCCATATTCACAATCTTACTAAAATATTTAGCACTCACACCAAGCGAAAATTTAGAAAAAACTGTTGCTTCAGCATCAAATTTAAGATTATGTAAAAATCGGTATTTTAATATTTGACTTGCCGAATCCATGGATGTTGTATTGTAGCTATATTGACGATTTATATCATCAACAGCATAAACATAATCAGGATTGAGCGTCTTTGGAACAATGTAATTGTAGCCTGTCAAAAAAGTGAGTTCGAAATTTTTTGAAAACTTCGTTGTACCAACAAATGAAATGTCTAATCCAATAACACGAGAAGCTCCTGTATTTAGAAATTTGAATCCTGCAAATGATGCTGGTGCATTAGCGACATCCCAAATGCCAAACATATATTCAATCGTATTTTGATATTCCTGCCAAAAAGCTGCGGCATCTAAATACGCCAACATTTTTCCCAACTTTATGCCCTGCTTGAAACCGACTTCAGCATTCCAACTACTTTCGGGTAACAAATCTGGGTTTGGAAAAACCCCGAAATTACCAACACCTGTTTTAATAAATCGCTCGGTGATGGTTGGAAATCGGTATCCCTGTCCAAACGAAGCCCTAAGATATGATTCTTGATAAATTTTAAGGTTGGCACCCGCTCTAAAAATTGGCTTAAAAGCCGTTACATTATTATTGAGCTGAAAATATTCTAAACGAGCACCTGCGGAAAGGGTCAGAAGTTTCTCAATCTTATGTTCAATCTGGGTGTAGGCCGATAAATTTAATAATTGGTTATTTGGCGATCCAGAACCCACATAAATGTTAGCGAACGAATTGGTAAAAGTTGAGGTGATTCCTCCTATGAAATCGATGCCTTTTAATTGCGCATACGACTTTTGAAACATATAATCAGCGTAGTAGGTAGTGGCTGAGTTGGATTGATTGGCCGTGCGCTTATTGTCAGCATGTAAAATTCGTGTTCTTAAATAATGGCGACCATCGGTTTCGGTTAGAAATTGCACAAATGGATCAAGGTTAAAAATAAATTGATCTTGTAAAAATACTGCCCCAGGATATGCTCTGTACAGGCCGGACGAATCATCTAACCAAGCAAATGACATATTACTTCTCGCCACCATGACATTCCCATTGACACCATAATTCAATCCTTTGATTTTCTTGGAACGATACCTCAAATTAAAATTCAAACGTGCGCGTTGAGAAGCCATTTGTTTATCCGTAAAATTAGAAATGGTATCAATGACATATTGCCCAGGTTTTGGAGCTCCAATGTACCCATGATCATAATTTACATTAGCTCCCAAAACAACGTCTAGGTTTCCTTTTTTTTCGGAGTGCAAAACATTAACACCTGAAATTAATGGAATACTTGAACCCGACCACCAAGTAGCACCTTCAATAGATGGATTTGAATAAAATCCCGAATATAAATTAACCTTCGTTAACGGTTTATCTTTAGGATAAGCAGTACGAATATGAATTGAACCGGACAAAGCAGAACTTCCCGATAATACAGATGCAGCGCATTTAATTACCTCAATCTGACTAATATTCTCTACGGGAATAAATCCCCACTCAGGTCTTCCCGCATCACCTGAAAGCATCGGCATATCATCAACCATAACAGCGACCTTCGAACCAACACCAAAAGTAAAGCCACTCCCCCCTCTGATTTGAGGTTCACCATCCAAAATATTTAACCCTGGCGTTTGGTCTAATGCCGTTTCAATACTTCGTGTATTTTTATTTTCTATTAGTTCAGGCTTAAGAACAATCATAGTAACTGTCTGTTCTTCAAGTGGCTTGTCGAATTTACCAACACTTACCTTAATCTGCTCGAATTCCAAGACAAATGGTTGTAAAACTATATTATAGTCGAGCGTTTTGCCCTCGACAATAAAATGAGAAGATGTGTCTGATTTCATACCAGAATAGCGACATACTATTCTTACTTGACCAGCAGGAAGGCTTAAACTATATTTCCCTTTCTCATTGGTTACCGAACCAATGGTGACATCGGTCTTGAAAAGAACCGATGCACCAAAAATTACATTTCCTTTACTATCCGAAACGAAACCTTGTAACGTTCCATTTTGAGTGAAACATACAAAGACATTTAGGAAAGAAATTAATATAGCTAATCTAAAAACCATTATTGAACTAGTCTACTATAAATTTAATAGTTCCTGATTTTCCTGATCCTAATTGATATTTAGCGAAATGAACACCTGACTGAAGTTTAACTTTCGTATATTCAGTCATTTCGCCTTTAAATTCTTGAACTCCTGTAGCGTTAAAAATTAAAAGATTTCCATTAATAGTTTCATTGGAGAAAAAATGAATTCCAGAAATATCAGAATAATTAGCCCTTATATCAGACAATTGATTTTCATTCAAGTTAGCACCGCTGTTATAAATTAACGAAACATCATCAATTAACACCTCATCATTGGCAGCACCTCCTCCAGGTGTTGAGTTAGTTGCAAAAGTTACGAGAATAAAAGCGGGCGTTGTTGCAGGTCCACTATAAACAAAAGGAACACTTTTTCTAACCCAAGCCCCTCCCGTTTGAGGGTAATTTAATTGAGCACTCGCTACAACGTGCGGAGCAGTAGTTGCATCTTCCGGATCTCTCGCGTCAAAGGCATCGTGAATTAATGCTTTCATTCTTGCTTCTTGAGTTCCACCACCTGCTTGCGTATACTTTACCCAAAAAACGATAGAATCAGGAGCACCTGTACAAGTCTCAGAAAAGTTTGCATCAGCGGTGGAAGAATAGTTATAGTTTGCTGCGTTTGCAGGCGTTGTACTCCCCATGTTGATTCGACCGCAGGTCATAGTTCCGTTGGCAACAATTCCTAGTACACTGGTAGACCATATACGAGCGCTATACATTCCTGAAGCACCTGCACGGACATTTGCAGATCGCTCTATTTGCTTATTCGCAAATCCAGCGAAATTTCCTGATCCTGTTTTGAAACTATTCCAGTTTACTGGTTCTTCAGTTGGAGCAGCAACATTTTCCCATTGCTCCAAATCACCATTGCCAATTTGCTGGCTAAAAAGTGGCGCAAAAAAGATAGAAAAAGAAAAGAAAGTAACTATTTTTAGCATAATATTGAGTTTAAGATTAGTAACAAATATAGCAAAAAAAATAATTGCTTAACATAAATTAATTATGGGCTTAATTTTTCTTATCAGTACATTTGTAGTAATAGTTGATTAATATGCAAGACGTAATAAATTATCCAATAATGGAACACTTTTTCACCATTCAAGGGGAAGGTAAGTATTCCGGTAAAGCCGCCTATTTTATTCGAATAGCAGGTTGCGATGTTGGCTGTGTTTGGTGCGATGTCAAAGAAAGTTGGGATAAAGAGCAGCACATAACAATGACCACCAATGAAATCATTGAAAAAGTTACTGAAAGCAAAACAAATTTTGTTGTCATTACTGGAGGTGAACCTGCCATGTATGACTTACGTCCTTTGGTTGATCAATTGAAATCGTTGGGGATAATGGTCGCCATTGAAACCTCTGGTTGCTACCCATTAAAAGGGGAAGTTGATTGGTATTGTTTTTCACCAAAAAAATTCAAGGCTCCCTGCGATGAATCCTACATAAAGGCAAATGAGCTAAAAGTAATTGTAAGTCACCCATCTGATTTAGAATGGGCGACTACACATGCCTTAAAAGTATCAACTAACTGCCAATTATACCTTCAGCCTGAATGGTCAAAAGCCGAAAAATTATTACCTTTAATTATTGATTTTGTAAAAAGTAACCAGCTGTGGAAAATTTCGTTACAGACACACAAATTTATGAACATACCATAACAAATACCCATGCCTAAATTTCTACTTGTTTTTTTCTCACTTGTTTTTTTAAATTTTTCGTTTTATTCTCAATTTAGGTATTCTACGAAAAGTAAAAAAGCTATAAAACTTCTAGAAGCTGCTCAAAAAGCACCCGGAGAAAGCTTGGATCCAAAAACTAGAGGTCCTAATTATAGAGAAGGTATTTTACTTTTAGAGCAGTCGTTAAAAAAAGATCCAAATTTTTGGGAAGCGCATATACTTTCAGCTCAATTTAATGAAAATTTAAATTTATATCCCCAAGCCATTTTTCATTACGAAAGTGCCTTACAAATAAATCCTGAGCATTCTCGCTATGGATCAACACACTATTATTTATCGGCACTTTACCTAGCCGAAGGAAATTATGAAAAAGCAATAAAGTATGCAGAAATACTGATGAGAAACACCAATGCAAGCGATGAGTTTTTAAAAAATGCCAGAGAAATTAAAGAGAATGCAAGCTTTGCTATTAATGCCCTTAAAAATCCTAAAAGTTTTAATCCTATTAATGCAGGGAGTGGCATAAATACAGCTGACCCTGAATATTATCCGACCATAACAGTAGATGGAAAAACCTTGTTATTCACCAGAAGAATTGCTGATAAACGGATCAAAGTATACCAAGAACAAGAAGATTTTTTCATCTCTAACTTAGATAAAGATACGAATTGGCAAACAGCAATGCCAATGGCGGCCAATGTCAATACAACAAACAATGAGGGTGCCCCAACCATTTCTGCTGATGGAAAAAGCTTAATTTTTGTCGCGTGCTCTGATGAAACAGGAACCTATTACGGTGAAAATAGAAGTGGTAAAGGAAGTTGCGATTTATTTTATACCAAGAAATTAGGGACTAAATGGATGAATCCGATTAATATACCTGGTGGCGTGAATTCTTCTCATTGGGAATCCCAACCATCCCTTTCTGCTGATGGTCAAACACTCTATTTTGTAAGGAGTTTACGAGGGAGAAATACGAATGGAAATAGCGATATCTATGTCTCTCGTTTACAAAGCGATGGCAATTGGGGGAACGCTTTACGCTTATCAGATGTAATAAATACGACGTTTGCAGAGGAATCCGTTTGCATACATCCCGATGGAAAAACATTATACTTTGCATCCCGAGGTCATATTGGAATGGGTGGATCGGACCTATTTGTCAGTAAAATGGATGCAAACGGAAACTGGGGTAAACCAATAAATTTAGGATATCCTATTAACACGAAGTTTGATGAAAATTCATTACTTGTTTCCCCAACCGGTGACATAGCATTTTTTGCATCCGATAGAACGGGGGGATATGGAGATTTGGATATTTACTACTTTGAATTGCCCTTGGAATTCCGCCCCACTAAAACATTATATTTTGACGGTAACGTATTTGATCAATTGACAAAAGCACCTTTGGCAGGTCACTTCCAACTAACAGATATTGAAAGCGCAGAAATTATTGTAATTTCTGATGCAGATAAAATTGATGGCTCGTTTATGGTTGCATTGCCCATTAATAAGGAATATGCTATTCAAGTAACGAATGCTGGATATGTTCCCTATTCACTTAATTTTAACTTAAAAATACCCGATGGTTCAGATCACTATCATTTGGATATTCCAATGAATCCGTTAACAAGTAGCACCGATAATGTTCTCACAAATGTCTTCTTTGATTTAGGTAAATCAAGTTTAAGAAAAGAATCTGCAATCGAATTAAAAAACTTAGCTACTTTTTTAACACGCAACCCAACGATAAAAATAGAATTAGGAGGACATACCGATTCACGAGGAAAGGAAGATGATAACCTATTATTATCAAGCGAAAGGGCAAAAACGGTTTACAATTATTTAATCACCAATGGAGGTATTTCTGCATCAAGATTAAGTTTTAAAGGATATGGAAAGTCGCAACCGATTTATAGTGATAGCGCAATAGAGGCGATGAAAACAAATGAGGAAAAAGAAATAGCGCATCAAAAAAATAGGAGAACAGTTTATAAAATCATTAACTAGTGAATTTTTTTAAGGTATTACGACCAATCAATCTATTGATTATTATTTTTACAATGATCGGTGGCGCTGTTTATCTATTTTCCACCAATTCTTATCAATACGTTCGCTTTAACGCATTTGATTATAGCTTGTTAATCTTTTCAACCCTCTTAATTGCTGGGGCAGGAAACATCATTAATGACTATTTTGATATAAAAGCAGACAGAATAAATAAACCAAAAGCAATAATCATTGGTAAATACATAAAAAAAAGATGGGCAATTCTATCTCATTGGATTTTTAATGGACTTGCTGTTGCGATATCGATATATTTAAGCGTTAAATATCAAACATTATGGTTTGTATTTATTCATGTTGTAAGTGGAAATTTACTTTGGTTCTATAGCATTAGACTTAAGAAAAAACTAATTATTGGTAATATTGTTGTCGCCATGATGACGGGTCTTATCCCATGTTTAACAATTATATTCTTTAAAGTAAGTAATGAAACAAATAATATCTTTTCACCTTATCATGCTGATAGTTGGTCTATTTTCATTAATTACAATCTACTTTATCTCCTTGCCTTTTGTGCATTTATTTTAAATTTTTCTAGAGAAATTATAAAAGATATAGAAGACATGAAGGGTGATAAAGCAATCCATGTAAAATCTTTGCCAATGGTAATCGGTGAACAAAAAGCGTATTGGCTCGCCGCATTAATAGCGCAATTAAGTGGAACATCTTGTCTATTAGCTTTTTTTTTCTTTAAAACCGCATTCACTAACGAACTAATTATCTGGGTTATATTTTTCGTAAGTGGACTTTTAAATTTATTGTTATTACTATTTCCCTATATTCAAACATTAACGATAAAACACGCTAGTCTATTAATTAAATTAACCCTTTTCATAGGGATTTGCGCACTTTATTTTTCTTGATGACGTGAAAATTATACTTGGCTCACAATCGCCCAGAAGGCATGAACTTTTAAGTTCTCTCGGATTTGAATTCGAAGTAGCGATTCCGGATATTGACGAAATTTATCCTCCCGAAACGACTATTGATAGTGTTGCAGCTTATATTGCCGAAAAAAAAGCTGATGCGCTAATTGAAAAAATAAATGAGGACGATATATTAATTTGTGCAGATACCGTAGTTGTATTAGAGGGAAAGATCATCGGAAAACCAAGTAACCGTGACCATGCAAAAGAGATGCTTGAAAGATTATCGGGCAGAACGCATAAAGTAATTACCTCTTATTGCATCGTACATAAAGCACAGTATCATTGTAATTCAGTTGAAACATTCGTAACATTTAATGAGTTAAAAGAAGATGAAATACGCTATTATTTGGAAAATGGCAATCCTTACGATAAAGCGGGAGGATATGGTATTCAGGATTGGATTGGCTGTATTGCTGTGCATAAAATCGTTGGGTCGTACACCAACGTTATGGGTTTTCCGACTGCCGAGATTTTTAATGAACTTAAAAAATTAGGGGTATAAAAAAAGGCGATAAATCGCCTTTTTTCGAACTATATTAAAGATTACGGTATAACCTTGAACATCACTCTGCGACTTTTCGCATCGCGTACTTCATTATCATCATCACTTTGAATGTCTAAACTTAACTCATTGGCACCTTCTGAAGAAACTTCAATTCGACCTTCATCTATACCTTGTCGCACAAAATATGCTTTGATTGCCTCTGCCCTTTGTCTTGCCATGTTGGCTAATTCTTGGCTTTGCTCAGCAACCTCGTCTTCTTTTGTATCATTGTGTCCTGTAATTTCAATTCGAATAGAAGGGTCTGAATTCATTTCGGCAATAATAAAATTAAATGCTTCTTTTCCAGAAGGAGTGTACGATTTTTTACCGAAACCAAAATAAGCAACTTGCTCCTGAATCTTTTGAGCGGAAGTCATCTTATCAGTTAAAATAGGTGTTTTATCATAAATTAAAGTTGAATAAACTTCGGCAACTTCTTCTGTATCAGCTAATATGCAAGTGCATTGCTCTTTACTATTTACCTCTTTTATTCTGACATTATCAATATAATAGTATGCGTGAGGTAGAACTTCAATTTCACTCCCTTTTGGTTTCTTTTGCGGTTCTGTTTTTGTTTCTTCATTGGTCTCAAAATTTCCAATTATAATACAAAGTTCATCGCCCTTTGCTTCGTACATTGCACACACTTTTTCCCAACCAAAAATTCCATTATAGATTTTGTTCTTATAGTTACTTAATGTTCTACCCGGTTCTCTAGAAATAATAGCAGGCATATTTTCAAGTGGTATATCTTTCAATAAATCTTTTGAAAATAACATTTGAATATTATTGGAAGCATACTTGGATGATTCGCCAAGCGAAACCCAAAATTCAACACAATATTTCATGCCTTTTGTCATTTTAAGCTTATCTTTTCCACTTACAAAAGGAATAGTTATATAAGACCTTTCCTTAGATAACTTGCCTGGCTTGTAGGTAACGATACCAGCAAAACCATCGCCCCCACCTTTTAATCCTTTGTCAAATAAATTCTTGTCTGTCTCATTCAAACGCTCAAAAGATGCCTCTACAGGAATCTCATCACCGTAAATATTGATACCTACACCGTAATCGCCCGGCGAATTTCTATTAAAAATATCCGCAAAAGTAAGCGTAGAGGAATATACGTTTTTAAGCAAACCAATTGAATTGGGCTCAGAAATAATTCCATCATCGATAAAATCCTCGAAAGTAAAATTTAAAAATGCTTTGGTTTTATCACCTTTACCACTGCGTTGTTGGGCATTAAGCGCAAAACCTTGAAGAATCATCAAACTTATTACAACAGAAAGTTTGAAAAGTGTGGAACTAAATCTCATAATTTTTAACGGTTTTAATTAATACTTTAACCTTTTCAGGATCAATATCAGGATAAACTCCATGACCCAAATTTACAATATGTCTTTGACTTTTAAATGATTTTAACAAATTTAATGTCTCTTTTTCAATTATTTCATCTGAAGCATAGAGAAGACAAGGGTCTAAATTACCTTGCAATGTCTTAGATTCCCCTACCATATCCCTTACCGAGCCCATGTCCATATTCCAATCTAAACCAATGGTAGTGCAATTTATAGCGCTAATATCAGGTAACGAAGCAACCGCACCTTTCGAAAAGACAGTAAAAGGAACATTAGGAAAAGCTTCAACAATCATTTTAATATAGTTTAACCCAAAAATTTGGTATTGTTCTCTACCCAAAATACCTGCCCAAGAATCAAATAATTGCAAAGCATCAGCACCCGCTTCAAGTTGCATCTTAAGGTAAGTTATTGTCACTTCGGTTATCCGTTTTAACAATTCGTGTGCCACAACTGGCTGGGTATACAAGAATTTACGAGATTCAGAAAACGTCTTGGATCCTTTTCCCTCTACCATATAACATAGGATTGTCCATGGGGCGCCAGCAAAGCCTATTAAAGGCACCCTCCCATTTAATTCTCGTTTTGTAATCTTTAGTGCTTCAAAAACGTAGGAAAGACGATCAGCAACATCAATGTTTTTATCTAACAATTCCAGTTGTTCTTTTGAGCGAATGGTATTTTCAAACCAAGGTCCTTTTTGTTCCAACATTTGATAAGGCAAGCCCATGGCCTCGGGCACAACTAAGATATCAGAGAAAATAATAGCCGCATCAACGTCCAGATGATCTACAGGTTGGATACTTACTTCTGCAGCCAAAGCTGGAGTTTCAACTAATTCTTTAAAACCAGATAAGGTAGCTCGCAGCGCCCTATATTCCGGTAAAATACGGCCGGCTTGACGCATTAACCAAACAGGATAGCGTTCAATTGCTTCTCCCCTAGCAGCACGAAGAAATAAATCGTTTTTGAATTTCATTGTCAGCAAAGTTAATTATTCGGTTTAAACACCCAATTTTTTATACTCATTATTCTTTACCAAGCGATTGGATTTTTTCCATTTTCCATTAGATATTCATTGGCCTTACTGAAGTGTTTGCATCCGTAAAAGCCCCGATAAACAGACAGAGGAGAAGGATGAGGTGCTTTAAGAACAAGGTGCTTTTCTTGATTAATCAATTTGATCTTTTGCTGTGCTTTTGTTCCCCATAGTAAAAAAACAAGGTGCTGATTTTGTTTAGAAATTAGTTCAATAATCGCGTCTGTAAATTTCTCCCATCCTAATTTGCTGTGGCTATCCGGCTTACCTTCTTCAACCGTTAAAATCGAATTTAACAATAATACACCTTGACTTGCCCATCTAGACAAATCACCATTTTTATGCATTTCTCTACCAATATCGCTTTTTAACTCAGTATAGATATTTTTCAAACTTTTGGGAATGGGAGTAAGCGGACTAACTGAGAAACAAAGCCCATTTGCAAAATGCTTTGTAGGATATGGGTCTTGGCCAAGTATCACCACTTTAATTTCCGATAAAGCGGTAAAATTTAATGCAGCAAAAATCTTGTTTTTGGGAGGAAAAATACTATCCGGAGTACTATTAAATAGCACATCCGCTTTTTTACAAGCAGTATAAAAAATTGCTTTTACATTTTCATCAAAGGAATCATACCAGTCCGAATTCAGCAGTTTATCTAAGGATGCCATTTCAAATTGACTTTAATGAATTGGCGAGCCTTTCAGCAGTTGCGTTGTAGTTAAATAAATCCACCTTTCGTGTTTTTAAATATCTGTAACAATAATGAATATCGTTTTTAAAGTAGAAGGCCACAAGGCCATAAAACCAAATGAAAAAATAATATGTAAAACCAATTAAGAAGGCATAGGTAGATCCTAAGCAAGAAAAGTAATTAGCGATTAAAAAAATAAAAGGAATGTTAAATAAGCCCACAACTGCAATAAGAATAATTAATTTACTTGAGCCCCAAAAAACTGGGCGAATGAATACTTTTTCAACAAAACGTTTAATGAAAAAATAAAATAAACCCACATGAATAATTCCCAGCAAGGCAAATGGCAAGCACAACAAAATTTTAATCACCTTATTTTTTAAGTTCCAGGAACTTGTAGCATGCAAAAAACGTTCGTTTTCTGAAATATTTATGGCGGCGAGAGAAGAAAAATAATCTTTAACTTCCTGCCTTACACCCGTAAGTTGTTCTAATTGATCTGCTGATTTTTCATTTAATACTTTGGCTAATTCCTGGGAATAAAAATGGCGATCTTCCAATGTATACTTAACATCATAGCAAATAGGATCCATTCCCTTTCTTGTAAGCATCATACACTGTTCATGAAATTCTAACCACTCCATATTTTCGACATGCGTAATTTGATTTTTCATATCCTGCTCTAGCATTCTGGTAAGCATCGTAATCGTACCTGAAGGATTTTGCTCGTATTGCTCTCGATAATCATTTAAACAAATTCGATCCCCTGATGAAATAAGCAATTCACTAAGTGCCATATTAGGTGCAGTATAATTACATCCAATGGCATTAACATAAACATTATGCTCCCAATTCATCACTTCTAATGCAGTAAAACCAATTCTGAAAGCCCCTTTTTTAATCGGTTTGAGTCTACGTATAAAAACCTCATCGGTGAATCCTTCTCCAAAAATTAAAATGTTTTTATTTTTCCTCAGTATTTCAGATGTTTTTAAAAAAACCAACCTATTTTTCTCTTGTGTATCTCCACCATCTAATTGGCGATAGATGGGCAACATATGAGCTGCACTAAAAATGGGTTTTAGAATGGGCTTAAAAACATCTGCTCGCGCCATGAAATGAACAATGTTTTTTCCAAAAAGAGCAATTACTAAAGGATCCATAAATGCTGCAGGATGGTTGCTGACAAAAATCGTTCTTCCTAATTCTCTTTGTTTAAAATTAAAGGTTCTGACCGCTTTAAAGAAAACACGCAAGCCAACATTGAAAATAAGCCAAAACAAAAAATAAACGATTTTCATATTCAAAACTAACCAAAATAAATCGAACGAGGAATATTTACACCCAAACGGTAAAATGAAAAATCCTAAGGAATTAACAATCTGTATAGTGAAAACTTTCAGTATCACAAGAAATATGTAACTGCTATGTGTATAATTTAGCGTAAAGAAATTAATTAATGAAAACAATAGGGATTTTTTGCGGTGGATTTTCTTCTGAATTTGATATTTCAATTAAAAGTGCTACAACTATTAAAAACCACTTGCCATCTGAATTTTTAAGCTTTAAAATAATTGTTAGCAAAACAAAATGGGAGGTTGAAGCCGGGACTGAAATGGTATCATTTAATCTAAATGATTGTAGTTTTTTGTTTCAGGGTAAAAAAATAATCCTAGATGCAGCGATTGTATACATACACGGAGATCCTGGTGAAAACGGAAAAATCCAAGCTATGCTCGAATTACATGGTATCAAATACATTAATTCTGGTCCCTTAGCATCTGCACTATCATTTGATAAATGGTATTGCAATCAATTTTTGAAAACTTTTAATATCCCGGTAGCAAAGTCTTTATTTTTAAAAAATATTGAAGAATATACACCATCTGAATTAGTTAAGGATTTGGGATTACCCCTCTTTATTAAACCATCAGATTCTGGCTCATCTTACGGTATTTCTAAAGTAAAAAAAATAGAGGATATCCCGAAAGCCCTGCAAATTGCATTTAATGAAGGTGACACTGTTGTCGTTGAGTCATTTTTAGATGGTATTGAGGTTACATGTGGAGTGTACAAGTCCGCAACAGGGATTTCCACTCTACCTCTTACAGAAATTGTTTCAGACAATGAGTTTTTTGACTATGAAGCGAAATACCAAGGCAAATCAAGTGAAATAACCCCTGCAAGAATAGATGAATCTTTAGCTAAAGAGGTTCAATCGATGGCAAAAGACATTTATTCACTTTTGCAGTTACGATCAATCGCTAGGGTTGATTTTATGTTGGTTAAAAACAAGCCCTATGTTATTGAAGTGAATACCACGCCCGGATTTTCATCTGCTTCCATTGTACCACAAATGTTGGCAGTAGCGAAAATTTCACTAGACGAGTTCTGGAAAGACATTGTTTCAGTTGAATTAGGTTAATAGTTTACCATAGCATTCAATACATCTTCCATTTTCAAGACAATCTGTGATGAAGTGCCAGAAAAATTATTCACGCAAAAAGAAAATGCTATGTTTTTTCCGGAAAGAGCTTTCACATAACCAGCATAAGATTTAACGTTATTTAAAGTGCCACTTTTAGCGAATATCCTTCCTTCCCCCAATTGTCCTTTACATAAATTTTTTATTGTCCCTGTTTGTCCAGCAATGGGTAATGTTGCCAAAAAAATCGGGTAATTGGAAGACGAATACATATATGAAAGTAAATTACAAAAATGATTGGCGGATATGTAATTGTTTCGAGACAAGCCACTTCCATCACTTAAAACAATATCATCAATAGAAATTTTGTTGCTCAAATAGTTTTTCAAAATACCGATACTTGCAGTAGTTGTTCCATTGCCTAATTTTGCATATCCCAAATAATTTAATAAGGCCTCAGCAAAAAGATTTACGCTTTTAGAATTCGTCCAAAAAGCTATATCATTCACACTTTTGCCAGTGTGACTAAAAAGTAATTTAAAATTAACACCATAATTATTCTTTGAATTGGGTGACAATAACCTAAAGCATTTTGCTCCATTACCAACTTTAATTCCTTTTTGCAATAATATAGTTGTCCATTCCTTTGCTAGTTGATATTCGGGGTCGGGCATGCTTCCTTTAACCTCAAATGATCCTCGATTAGCTGGGATTTCGCCTATTGCCATTCTATTTAACGAAAAGGGAACCCCATAAATATTACAATTATCTCTCGAGGTAGAACTCGCTTTTACATTGCATTTCATTACTAAACCTTCCACAACAGGATAGACACTTTTGAGTGTTGATTTAGTCCCTTTTTTTCCAGAATCAAAATTTAATTTTATCGTATTATCATAAAAATTTATTCCTGAATGAAAAGCACCAAAATAGTTCCCGAGGTCATCCGTCTCCCAACCAATTGGTGGGCCTTCATAACCGAAAAGTGATCCATCAGAAATTATAGCTCCATCAACAGCCTTAATCCCCATGTCAACTAAGGAATCTGCCCATGCAGTCAAAAAATCCATTTCATGACCAAGGTTATTAAAATACTTACTTCCCATAGAAACATCTCCAGCCCCTTTTATCCAAATATTGCCATGTACAACTCCATTTTCATCTATTGGGCCATCACTATAAATTTTTGTAACGGGAGAATAGTTTTTGCCCAATATTTCAAAAGCCGATGCAGTAGTAAAAAGTTTGGTAGTAGATGCACTTACAAGTAATTTTTCTTTATTAAAGGATGCGATAATCGAATCGGAATCTAAATCAATAGCCATAAAGGATATGCTTGCGGCTTCATTAAAAGGATGCTTAGCAAAACCGACTATTGCATCTTGAACATTTTGTGGGGTACAAATCCTGAAGTTAAATAAAAAGAAGAATAAAATGTACCTTTGCATACGGAAGTTTATTTGTAAAATTCATCAATTAATTTAATAATCGAAGAAAAAAAATTGAATAATTCGGCCTTGATTTTCTATGGTAGATAAAAAAAAAATTAAAATCCTAAGAATAATAAATCGATTCAATATCGGTGGCCCTGTTTATAATGCCGTTTTGTTGAGTGCATTCATGCCAGAAGAATACGAGACACTGCTTATTGGTGGAATGCCCGAAGAAAATGAAGCTAATTCACTTTACATTGCGGAAAAATATGGTATAAGCCCTGTATTGATTTCAGAAATGCAACGGGAACCTAATTTAATGAATGATAACAGCGCCTTAAAAAAAATAAAGGAAATCATTCGAAGATTCCAACCAGATATTGTTCACACCCATGCATCGAAAGCAGGTGCCTTAGGAAGAAAAGCGGCATTTGATTGCGGCGTTCCAATTGTGATACATACTTTTCATGGACATATTTTTCATTCTTATTTCAGTTGGTGGAAAACGAAATTATACCAACTTATTGAACGGAGACTTTCAAAAAAAACGACCGGAATAATTGCTATTTCAGCCATTCAAAAAGACGAACTTTCCTTGAAATATAGAATTTGTCATCCATCGAAAATTAAGATAATTCCATTAGGGTTTGATTTAAGGCCATTTAACGAAAATCTAAAAGAAAAGCGAGAACATACAAGAAACAGTTACGCATTGGAAGGGTCAGACATTGCTGTAGCCATAATTGGACGATTGGTAGCAATAAAGAATCATCAAATGTTTTTAGATATTATTGAAAAAGTAAATCAAAAGACTCGTAAAAAGGTAGTTTATTTCATTGTTGGTGATGGGGAAGAATCAGATAATATCCAAGAATCGATAAAGCCCTTAAAAGAAAAAGGCATGGACATTAGGATGACTTCGTGGATTAAAGATATAGCTACCTTTAATGCAGGCATGGATATAATATGTTTAACTTCAAAAAATGAAGGTACGCCAGTGAGTTTGATAGAAGCACAAGCCGCTGGAATCCCAATAATTGCCACCAATGTGGGTGGAATTAAAGATATTATTTTAGAGGACAAGACCGGATATATTGTTAACACGGATGATATTGATGGATTTGCTGAAAAATTATGGGAATTAATCGAAAATGAAAATAAACGACAAGAAATGTCACAAAACGGTTGGACTTTCGTAAAGGATAAATTTCAATACACAAAATTGATTTCTAATATGGATGAATACTATAAATCACTCCTGAATAGATAACGTTATGATTAAACAATTTAAACAACATCAGAAACAACTTTTAGTCGGCATTATTTTGCTATCCGTTTTGCTCTTGGGCTCCTGCGCGAGTTTTAATACAAATGAAATGTTTACCATTTCAAAAAAGGATAACTTTCAATACGATTCAATTCCCTTGGGACCTTTAAATGAGCATAAAATCTGCGCTGGAGATCGCTTTTCATTTTCATTTTCTACGAATAACGGTGAAAAAATCATTTTTGGTTCTTCTGGGGCAGCCAATCCATCGAATACGTCCACAGGATATAATCCTATAATTACTCAAGATTATTTAGTTCAACTTGACGGCCATGTTGAATTACCATTAATTGGTAAGATAAAGGTAGAAGGCTTGACAACTGAAACCTTAGAAGAAAACTTAGAATTATTGCTTTCAAACGATTACTTGCTGCCTTTCGTACAAATTAGATTAACTAACGAGCGCGTGGTTATATTTCCTGGACAAAATAGTGGGCAGGTCATTAATTTACAAAATTCAAACACTTCTTTAATTGAGGTAATTGCAATGGCAAATGGAATCCGCACGGACGGCTATGCCAATTCAATAAAACTTATTCGTAAAATAGAAAACAAAAGGGTAATCTATAAAATTGATTTATCGACAATAGAGGGGTTGAAGCAAGGAGATATGTTTGTTCAAGGTAATGATTACATTTACATACATTCAAAAAAGAGAACTGGAGGCGAAATTTTAAAAGCAATAACCCCGTGGCTAAGTGTTTTTTCAAGCTCATTAGCTATCTATGCCCTCATTATTAAATAGACATTAAAAAATGGGATCAATAATAATTAACAAAGAATTTAACGCTGTAATATTAAAAAATGTTATTCGAAAGCATTGGTATAAACCGATAGTTTTGTTAATTTTTGGATTGTTTGTTTCCTTTATTTATCTCCGTTACACGAAAGAAAAATTTGAGTCGACCTCAACAATTCAAGTAATTGAAGAAGACCGCGTAAAAGATGTATTAGGAGACCAAGTAATAAATCAGGGTTCTAATGATGTATCCAAAGAAGTGGAATTACTTCGTTCAGACATACTTTTTACTCAAATGCTCCGCAAATTAAACCTGAGTATCAGTGTTTTTTCCGAAGGAAGCTTGCTAACGGAAGATCTTTATGGCTATACCCCCTTTTCAATAATTCCTTATAAACTAATTGACTCATCATTATGTGGAACTAGAATAGATATTAAAGCAGACAATCAAAATAAAATAATCCTGAGATACGAGTTTAACGGTGAAAAACATGAACTTAAAGGAGATTTAAATAAAAAAATTAAAAACAAGCATTTTGAAATTGTATTTAGATCTGCAGACTACGGTAGTTTTAGGAAAATAATAAAAGATAATAAAATCTATTTTACTTTTAACAATCAATCGATACTATCAAATGAAATGAAAAATGGTCTTACGATTACACCGTTAGATCCAAATGCAAAAACGATTCAAATTTCATTTATTCACAACAATCCCAAGATTTGCAACAATGTAGTTCAGAACCTGATCGATGTATACTTAAATTTCGATAAAAAAAATAAACAATCAAAAACAAACCTTACCATAAATTTTATTGACCAACAATTAGATTCCCTTTCCCGAATTTTAAAAAACTCTAAAGATAGTCTAAGCGATTTCCAAAGGCAAGAGCGATTGCCAAACATTGAATTAGCGGAAAATCAACTTTCAAATGATGTTAACAAACTAACGCAACAGTTATTAGAAATTAACGGTGAAATATCAACCTTAGCAATGGTAACGGATAAAATAAATTTGGATCCTAATCGCTTAGAAATATACCGTCTAATCCCAGAAATGGCAGGCAAAAAAAGCTTTGAGGGTAGTATTCTTCGTCAAGTTGAAAACCTGAATGAACTGCTTGAAACACAAGAAGATTTATTACGTGATATCACGCAAGAAAACAAACAAAATAAAATAATCAATGAGCGAATAGTTAATCGAATTGTTTCTATCAAAAGAGGACTAAAATCAATAGATGAACGCCTTAAAAACGATAGATCTTTGTTGCAGGCAAAAATCAACGAAATTGAAGGGAAATTCTATAATCTTCCCGAGAAAAAGATGGAGTTTCAGCGCCTGAAATACATGGAGGAACTAAATAATCGCTATTTTTCTCTTTTTACTGAGAAAAAAATTGAATACGAGTTATCTAATGCAGGATATTCCTCTTCCAACCGTATTCTAAATGGTCCAACCCAACCTAGTATTCCTCTCTATCCAAAATCATCGATAGTTTACTTTATATGCTGTTTTTTGGGATTTTCATTAGGCTTGGTCTATATCATATATAAATACCTTAGTTACAATGAAATTACATCAATTCAAGATCTTGAAGGCCTACTTCCTAGTAACGTAAATATTCTTGGCTCGATTCCAATTTATAAGAGAAAAATGAAGTTTTCAGAAATAGTTGTCAATGAATCATCAAAATCTAAATTAGCTGAATCAATTCGGAATATAAGGTCAAATATGAGTTTTATTAATAAGAACTCTAAAGTAATTGCGGTTTCGTCATCGGTATCCGGAGAAGGAAAAACCTTTGTTATACTTAATCTTGCAGGGCTTATCGCTGCCAGTGGAAAAAAGACAATAGTAATTGACTTGGATTTACGAAAACCGAAAGTTCACTATGGATTTAAAGCGAATAATACGATTGGAATGAGTCAATATATTTCAGGCTTAGCGACCTTTGAGGATGTAATTCAACATTCTGCAATAGATAACCTAGATTTTATCACAGCCGGATTAATTCCACCAAATCCGTCTGAACTAATTCAAAGTGAGGATTTTAAAACAATACTTGCTGATTTAAAAGAAAAATATGATGTTCTTCTCATTGATAATCCACCCGTTGGAATTGTTTCCGATGGAATTCACTTGTTAGCTCAGGCCGACATTCCTCTCTATATATTTAAAGCTAATTATTCCAAACGAATTTTTGCCGAGAGGGTCGAGGAATTATTTAAAATTCAAAAACTTGATAGCCTTAATGTAATTTTAAATGGTGTTGAAACGAATCAATCCATTTATGGATATGGATATGAATATGGCGAAAACTATAATGGATATTATTCTGATGGAGAAACTGAATTTTTTCTCAAAACATGGTTAAAAAAAATAAGCGATAAATGGAAAAAATAACCGTCGGAATAGAAGGACTGCTGCTATTTAATCCAAAAGTTTTCAAGGACGAAAGAGGCGAGTTTTACGAAACTTATAATAAAACGCTTTACGCATCGCTGCTACCAGGAGTGAGTTTCATTCAGGATAATCTTTCGAAATCGCATTTAAATGTGCTGAGAGGGCTTCATTTTCAGATGCCACCATTTGAGCAAGGAAAATTAGTTCAAGTGATAAAAGGCAGCGTATTAGATGTAGCAGTAGACCTAAGAAAAAACAGCGCTACTTACGGAGCGCATTTTAGCGTTGAGCTTAACGATACAAACAAACTACAATTTTGGATACCGCCGGGCTTTGCACATGGATTTTTATCGCTGGAAGACGACACCATATTTACTTATAAATGCACTAATAATTATTCTCCCGCGCATGAAAAAACCCTGTTATGGAATGATCCCCAACTAACTATCAATTGGGGAGAAATAAAACCAATTGTTTCTTTAAAAGACTTACAAGGGGTACCATTTAATTCATTTATTACTCCTTTTTAAGTTTATGTTCAAATTACTTTCTTTTATTGGATTTTTCTTTTTGGGTGCTTTATCCTCGTTAATTATAAATAAACTTTTATTACAATTCTCTGAATCACTCGGTATTAGAAATAAGAATGATATTAATATTAGGTGGAGCAATAGAGCTAAACCTTCACTGGGGGGCATCAGTCTTTTTATTGGATTTTTAGCAGCGATAATTTTTTATATGATATTTATTCCAACTATTAATTTATTTAGTATTGTAGAATTTGTTTGTCTGTTTATCGCCGTTTCACTTGCATTTTTAATGGGTTTAGCAGACGATGCTTACAATACTAAACCCTTACTAAAATTGCTTATTCAAATTACATGTGGACTAATCGTTGCATATAGCGGAATACAAATAAAAATCACTGATATATATTTCCTAAATGTGATTTTAACAACACTTTGGGTGGTTATTTTAATGAACTCCATTAATATGCTTGATAATATGGATGGCATTGCAACCATTGTTTGTATTTATATTTTAATAACATGCCTGCTGACTAATATTATATTTGGAGTTGACAACAACTCAGCGTGGAATTTAATCATACTGACTACAATAGGGTCACTAATTGGCTTTCTTGCTTATAATTTTTCACCCGCTAAAATGTTTATGGGAGACTCGGGCAGCCAATTCCTAGGTCTAATTTGCGCTATTTTTTCACTTAAATTTTTGTGGGGTTTAAATAATGTAGTCAGCCATGTTCCTTTATGGGGGATCTTAGTTGCCATTATCATTTGTTTTGTGGCGCCATGTATTGATACATTAACGGTAGTAATAAATCGCATTAAAAATAAAACCTCACCTTTTATTGGTGGAAAAGACCACACCACACATCATTTATTTTTTGCAGGATATACTGAACGAAAAATATTTTATATTTTTCTGATAATAGGCGCTTCCTCAAGTCTACTTAGCATATTGTTACTTTTAGTCGATCATAACCATTTATATTGGTTAAGCACGCTAGCGATAGTCTATTTTGTAGCCATTTTCTATTTTCTATATCGAAATACCATTTTATATAAACAAAACTAATTATACGTTTAATCATAGTTGTCAGGGATGAAAAGTTATTGCTTACTGTTTTTGATTTTTCTCTCCCTTAGCTGCCAAGAGAAAAAAGAGAAGGAAAATACCGATTCTTTATTGAAGGAGGAAAACCAGCTCCCTCCTATTCCCCAAAGTATGGTGCTTTTTGGTGAAACCATCGATCTAAAAGACGAAGATATTAGGGAGCGACTTGATCAAGAACTAATCGTTAACGCCTACTTTCATAGTTCTACCACCCTAATTATCAAAAGGGCAAACAGGTATTTTAACAACTTGGAAAAATTGTTAAAAGAAGAAAAAATACATGATGATTTTAAATACCTGTGCGTCATTGAAAGTAATTTAACTCAGGCAAAAAGTCCAGCGGGTGCAATGGGTTTCTGGCAATTTATGCCACAAACAGCAGCGGAATACAATTTAATCATCAATCCAGAAATTGACGAACGATTAGATATTCAAAAAAGTACGCGTGCTGCTTGCGCATATTTAAGAAAATCACATGCCGAATTTAAAAATTGGATCTTGGTTGCGGCATCTTATAATAGGGGAATGGGTGGACTTCGTTCAGATATGAAAAAACAATACACAAGTAATTATTTTGATACGGAAATGAACAACGAAACAGCTCGATACGTTTTTAGAATAATGGCAATGAAAATAATTTTAGAAAATCCAAAGGCATATGGTTTTAAGGTTCCAGCATACGCTTTATATCCAATTCAAAAGACGAAAGCAATTAATATAAGTTTGCCGATTACCGACCTTGCATTATGGTCAAAAAACAATGGGGTGAATATAAAAATAGTTAGAAAGTTAAATCCTTGGATAAAAGGTAACTCCTTAACTATTCAGCCCATTAATTATATTATTGCGCTTCCAATAGCTAATACAATCTAAAAAAAATACCACGACTATCAAAAATGAAAAAGGAAAATATTGATGAAGGCCTAATTTCAATTTTTGGAGCCAAAGAGCACAATCTCAAAAACATAAATTTAAAAATACCAAGAAATAAACTGATTGTGTTCACAGGGTTGAGCGGGAGCGGAAAATCATCTCTTGCCTTTGACACGCTATTTGCCGAAGGTCAGCGACGTTACATTGAGACATTTTCCTCTTATGTGCGTCAATTTATTGGTGGCCTCGAACGGCCTGATGTGGAAAAAATAGAGGGCCTAAGCCCTGTTATTTCAATCGAACAAAAAACAGTATCCCGATCCCCAAGATCAACAGTGGGTACTATAACAGAATTGTATGATTTCTTTCGCTTATTATTTGCTAGAGCATCCACAGCTTATTCCTTATCTAGCGGAGAGAAAATGATAAAATACGCAGATGAAGAGATCACTGAAATCATATTAACTAAATATGCTGGTAAGAAAATTGCCCTCCTAGCACCAAAAGTTAGAGGAAGGAAAGGCCATTACCGAGAATTGTTTGAACAGCTACTTCGGATCGGGTTTACAAAAGTTAGAGTAAATGGAGTACTTAAAGACATTACCGTCGGAATGCGAGTTGATCGCTATAAAATACACGATATTGAGTTAGTTATTGATCGATTAATCCCCGATGAAAAAGACAGAAAACGATTGAATGATGCTGTGCAAACATGCATGAAACACGGAGATGCTAACATGATGATATTGGAACTTGATGAGAATAAAAGTCAATTTTTTAGTCGTTCGCTAATGTGTCCATCAAGTGGAATAAGTTACCCTGAACCCGAACCCAATTTATTTTCATTTAATTCCCCATATGGGGCTTGTCCAACATGTAGTGGCCTAGGCGAAATAAGTGTTGCATCAA
The DNA here is from genome assembly GCA_026391005.1 of Flavobacteriia bacterium. GTDB lineage: Bacteria > Bacteroidota > Bacteroidia > Flavobacteriales_D > Crocinitomicaceae > UBA952. Next base: position 186,284 of record JAPLEV010000051.1, read on the forward strand.
TGGATAAAATTATACCCGATCCATCAAAATCAATACGTAAAGGTGCTCTAGCGCCCTTAGGAGAGTATAAAAGAAGTTGGATATTTGACAGGATAGAAGAAATTGTAGTATCAAACGGTTTTAATATTGCCACGCCACTTTCAGAATATGACGAAGAACTGCTTAGACTAATCCTTTATGGTAATGAAGATATGGTGCTTTCAGCAGAAGATAAAACGCTTCGCTTTGAGGGTATTATCAATTTTATAGCTAGACATGCTGAGGATAGCACTGCAGGCATACAGCGTTGGGCACATAGCTTCATGAATAAGAAACCTTGCCCCAATTGCTCAGGGTATCGATTGCGTAAAGAAGCACTGCACTTCAAAATAGGAAGTCTACATATCGGAGAAATTGCCAACCTAGATTTAAAAGACTTATCAAATTGGCTAAGCGAAATTGAAAATTGTTTAACCAGTGACCAAAATATCATTGCTTATGAAATTATAAAAGAAATTCGTGCGCGATTACATTTTATTTTAGAGGTTGGACTTGACTACTTGACACTAAATCGTTCATCTAAAGGCTTATCAGGAGGGGAGGCACAACGCATTCGATTAGCAACCCAAATTGGTACCGAACTCATAAATGTATTATATATTCTAGATGAGCCATCAATTGGTTTACATCAGCGAGATAATGCAAAATTAATTATCTCCCTCAAAAGATTAAGAGATGCCGGAAATACTGTTTTAGTGGTAGAACATGACAAAGAAATGATGGAAGAAGCCGATTTCATAGTGGATATTGGTCCGAAAGCAGGGATTCATGGAGGCGAAATAGTTTATGCAGGCGATTATGCCGGAATGATTAAGGCGAATAGCATAACAGCTTCTTATTTGAATGGCGAAAAGAAAATTGATCTCCCATTAAAACGGCGATTAGGAAATGGAAATTATTTAATCCTAAAAGAAACAACAGGGCATAATTTGAAAAATGTTACGCTAAAAATACCCCTTGGAACCTTAACTTGTATTACAGGAGTTTCTGGGAGTGGAAAGTCGTCTTTAATTAGCTATACCCTCTACCCTATTTTATTAAAACATATTTACAAAGGTGTTCGTGAACCTCTTCCTTATGGAAGTATAGAAGGATTAGAACACCTTGACAAGGTGATTGATATCGACCAAAGTCCAATTGGTAGAACCCCACGATCAAACCCTGTTACTTACACAAAAGTATTCGATGAAATACGTAGTTTATTTTCTTCTTTACCCGAATCACAAATCAGAGGTTATAAACCCGGTCGCTTTTCATTTAACGTAGCAGGAGGAAAATGCGAAACCTGCAACGGTGGGGGTATGCGTTTAATTGAAATGAATTTTCTGCCCGATGTTTATGTGAGTTGCGAAAACTGCCAAGGACAGCGATACAATAAAGAAACCATTGAAATAAAGTACAAAGGGAAATCCATTGCGGATGTCCTAAATATGACCTTTTCAGAAGCTGTCATATTCTTTGAAAATTTACCTAAAATTCATAGAGTTATTAGTACGCTAAATTCTGTTGGACTTGGCTATGTGACATTAGGTCAATCATCCACTACATTATCCGGTGGTGAAGCACAACGCATAAAGTTAGCGAGCGAATTAACAAAAAAAGGAACGGGAAGTACCATCTACTTACTCGATGAACCTTCAACAGGATTGCATTTCGAGGATATTAATATGCTGTTAAAAGTCCTCCAAAGATTAGTGGACGAGGGAAATACAGTTGTAGTGATTGAACACAATTTAGATATTATAAAAACAGCAGATTATATCATTGATTTAGGCCCCGAAGGAGGAAGAGGCGGTGGAAAAATCACTTGTCAAGGAACACCTGAGGAATTAATTAAGAAACATTCAACAAAATCGCATACTGCCCACTATCTTAAAAAAGAAATGCAGTAAAAAATATTTATCAAAAACATGATATAAATATCTGCCGGATTAAAAATTAAGGTAATTTTACATTCAAAAAAAAAAAAAAAAAATGGCTTTAGAAATAACAGATGCAAATTATGAAGAGTTGGTAATGCAATCAACTCAACCAGTTGTAGTAGACTTTTGGGCAGAATGGTGTGGCCCGTGTAAAATGATTGGTCCCGTGATTGATGAAATGGCGACAGAGTACGAAGGAAGAGCCGTAGTTGGTAAAGTTAACGTTGATAACAATTCAGAATTTTCAGCCAAGTATGGCGTAAGAAGTATTCCAACCGTATTATTCTTTCAAAATGGTGTTGTTGTCGATCGATCTGTTGGAGCAGTTCCAAAATCAACCCTTGACGAAAAATTAAACGCACTTTTATCATAATACTTTTTCGGAAATCAACTAACTAGCTCTTAACTCAAAATGAATAATTTTTTTCGTAGGTTAAAGCTTTATGGAATCGGTTTTGGTATCGGACTAGTCTGTGTTTTCTTATTCTTCCGCAACCGAGGATGCAATTGGCTTCCAGAAAATAGGGTGAAATCATCAATTATTGAGCGCGTAATTCTTGTCCATGAAGATGAAATTGTGGATTATAAAAAATTAGGTCTGAAAGAAGCAACTCTCAAGGAAATGATTCTTAATGCTGATATATCTTTTTCTGATAGCAAGAAAAAAGGAGAGCCGAAAGCATACAAATTGTTGGGAAAATTACCAAATGGGAAGTCAATTAATTTTATCATTACGCTTCCTGATAGAAGTTTCGTAAGCGAATTAAAACTAAAAACGCTACCCATAAACCAAGTTAAAAATTCAACAAAGGGTAAAGGTTATCCTATGTTATTTCCCGAAAATAAGGAATTGTTTTACTTAGGAGAAGATAAAGGATTATTAGCAAATCTAAGCTCCTTTGGCATCACTAAAAGTGAGCACTTATTGAAAATAATTAAGAAAAATGGGTATGTTGATTACTCAAATTCAACTTTTAATGCTGAAAAATCTTCGCATTGCTGGGTGTTTACAAAATCGCTTACTGCTTTTTCAATTCAAACTTCTTGGTACAAAGAGAAAATTACTTTAACATCTTTTGAACCAATCGTTCAAAAATAGTTCCTTAAAGGATTAAAAACCTTTTCATGTTAATAAATTAATCGTTTGAGAATACCTCATCCCTCAAAATTTAATACTTTTGAAATATGGAATTTACAGCGGAGCAAATCGCGGGTATCTTAAATGGCGAAATAGTTGGTGATCCTACCACCGCCGTTACGGGTTTAGCAAAAATAGAAGAAGGTACCTCAGGCGCTTTATCGTTTTTATCAAATCCTAAGTACGAAAATTATATCTACACGACTCAAGCAAGTATTTGTATTGTCAATTCAACGTTCTTGCCCAGTAAACCACTTCCCAAAACACTTACACTAATTAAAGTAACAGACGCCTACGCTTGTTTTGCAAAATTACTTGAGGTTTATAATAACTTATCAAAAAAACAAGCCATTATAGAACAGCCCAATTTCATTGATGAAAGCGCAAAGCTGGGTTCGGGAATTTATTTAGGAGCATTTACTTATGTTGGGAAAAACGTCGAAATTGGAGAGAATTGCACCATTTACCCTAATGTATATCTTGGCGACAATGTGAAAATTGGTAAGAACACAATTATTCATCCTTCGGTTAGTATTTATGACTCCTGCAGTATTGGAGATAACTGTATTATTCATGCGGGGGTTGTTATTGGTTCTGATGGCTTTGGTTTTGCGCCAGATGAAAACGGTGCCTTTCAAAAAGTTCCGCAAATTGGAAATGTAGTAATTGAAGATAACGTAGAAATCGGTTCTAATTCAACCATTGATAGAGCAACCATGGGATCTACAATTATTCGAAAAGGAGTAAAAATAGATAACCTTTGTCAGTTGGCTCATAATGTTGAAGTGGGAGAAAACACAGCTATTGCTGCCCAAGTAGGCATTGCTGGTTCGGCTAAAATCGGCAAACGCGTCATGATTGGAGGTCAAGCAGGTATAAGTGGACATCTTCATATTGCAGACGACACTAAAATTGTTGCTCAATCTGGCGTTCCTTCGACTGTTAAAAAAGCAACAACCTTAATGGGCTCTCCAAGTTTTCCAATTGATGACTTTAAACGGTCATTCATAGGATTTCGAAGATTGCCACAACTCATGAATAGAATTAGTGAATTAGAAGCAAAAATAGAAACGCTTATTTCAAAAAAAGAATAGCATGAAAGAAAGACAGTGCACCTTAAAAAATTCGGTGATTTTTAAAGGAATAGGATTGCATTCTGGCGAATTAGTAACCCTGGAAGTTTGTCCTGCAGATGAAAATCATGGGTATGTTTTTCAGCGAACAGACTTGCCCGGAGAACCGAAAATTAAAGCGGATGTCGATTTAGTTGTTGCCACCAACCGTGGGACGACATTAGAATCAAATGGTGCAAGAATTTATACCACAGAGCATCTACTAGCAGCCTTGTGCGGTTGTCAAATAGACAATGTACTTATCAAGTTAAATGCACCGGAAATACCAATTATGGATGGTAGTGCAAAATTATTTGTTGAAGGCTTTTTGTCGACAGGAAAAGTGGAGCAAGATGCGGAAAGGGTGTATTTTGAGTTAAGTGAGAACATTCCTTGGGAAGACACAACTATAGGCGTGGAATTTTTGGCAATACCGGATAAAGAATATAGACTAACGGTAATGGTAGATTACAATTCACCCGTTCTTGGCACCCAACATGCTAGCATGTACCACATCGGTGAATTTAATGAATCAATTGCTAAATGTAGAACTTTTGTATTTTTAAGAGAATTAGAATATTTAGCGAGTAACAATTTAATTAAAGGTGGTGATTTAGATAACGCCATCGTATTAGTAGATAAGTTGGATGTTGATCAATCTGAACTAGACCGCTTGGCGAAGCTTCTTGGCAAGGAAGAATTGAAAATTTCCATAGAAGGATTGGGGGTATTGAATAGTATTAAACTTCAATATGAAAATGAACCTGCAAGACACAAACTATTAGATATTGTTGGAGACTTAGCATTAGTCGGCATGCCAATTAAAGCCCACATTTTAGCAGCAAGACCAGGGCATGCAGGCAATGTACGTTTCGCTAAAGTGTTAAAAGATCAAATTAAAAAACAACAAAATAAAGGACGGATATTTGACTTATCCTTACCTCCATTATACGATAGCGTAGCGATTGAAAAAATGCTACCCCATCGCTATCCTTTTTTGATGATTGATAAAATCATGGAAATAAATGAAAATTCCATTATTGGTGTCAAAAACATCACGATGAATGAACCGATTTTTACAGGCCATTTTCCTGGTAACCCAGTATTCCCAGGTGTATTACAAATTGAAGCTATGGCCCAAACGGGTGGTATTTTTGCCTTGAGCAAGGTGGAAGATCCTCATTTATATACCACCTACTTTATGAAAATAGATAAAGTAAAGTTCAAACAAAAAGTTGTTCCGGGTGATACGGTGGTTTTTGAATTACATTTGCTCTCACCTATTCGTAGAGGATTGGTAGAAATGGGAGGCAAAGCTTATGTTAATGGCAACATGGTAATGGAGGCAGAAATGCTTGCCCTTGTAACGAAAGATAAAGAATAAATGAAGCATCCCCAATCGGTTATCTCTCCAAAAGCTCAATTACATGAAAGTGTAGAAGTTGGCCCGTTCACTACTATTCATGAAAATGTTACAATCGGAGAAGGAACAAAAATCCACTCTAATGTTGCTTTATATCCAGGGACAATAATCGGAAATAATTGTGAAGTATATCCAGGTGCCGTAATTGGAGTAATTCCCCAAGATTTAAAATTTGAGGGGGAAAACACAACAGTAGAAATTGGGAATAATACGATTATAAGAGAATGTGTCACCATTCATAGAGCCACCAAAGACAAGTGGAAAACAAGTATCGGTAATAATTGCTTATTAATGACTTACGTTCATGTTGCCCATGACTGCCAAATTGGAAATAATGTAATCCTTGCAAGTTATACCGGTTTGTCAGGTCACGTAACCATTGATGATCATGTAATTCTAGAGGGAAAAGTAGCCGCTCAGCAGTTTGCATTAATTGGTCGACATGCTTTCATAGGAGGTGCATCTTTGATTCGAAAAGATATTCCGCCGTTTATAAAAGCAGCACGTGAACCGCTAACATTTGCGGGAGTAAATTCAGTGGGTTTGCGCAGAAGAGGATTTTCAGATGAAGAAATTAAAATAATTGAAGATGTTTATCGGATAATCTATATTCAAAATAGTAATATATCAAAAGGGCTTCAAATCGTAAAAGAAACGATTCCAGATGGTGCACTTCGAAATGAAATTATCAATTTCATAGAAAAATCAGATAAAGGCGTCATTCGAGGTATGATTTAACATGTTTAGTAAAGGAGAAATTGTTGAGTTAAAAATTACCGGATTTGCATTTGGCGGACGTGGTATCGCAAAAGTACCAATCGATGATTCTCATTTTATTGTATTTGTAGATAATACCTTTCCAGGACAATTAGTTCGCGCAAAAATCGATGTTAAACGCAAAAATCATGCGGAAGCAAAATTAATCGATGTAATATCAAGGTCACCCGAGGAACAACTTTCTAATTACCAAGAAATTTCAGGGGGGCCATACATTTTCGTTCCACCAAATCTACAAGAACAGGTAAAAGAAACATCGACATTAGATACATTTTCCAGGATTTCAGGCATAAAAAATATTAAAGAAAAGTACGACGGATTTATATCCTCTCCCAACCATTATTTCTATCGGAATAAAATGGAATATAGCTTTTCGTGTATTGAACATTGTGTGCTGACCAATGAAGAAAAAGACAATGCCTTTGCCTTAGGATTCAAACGTAGAGGGACTTGGTGGAAAGTCGAAAGTTTAAATAAACCAAGTGGTTTATTTGATGAGGAATGGGAACAAAAATTAATTAACATTCGAGAATTCCTCTTTAAAACCAACTTGCCAGCTTGGCATCCCCCAAAAAAAGAAGGTTTTTTCAGACATATAGTTATCAGAAAATCCTTTCAATCGAATTTATTATTAGTCAACTTAGTTACTTCATCTGTAGGATTAAAGAAATTTGATCGTAGCGCTTTTGTATCGTTCATGTTAAAAGAATTTGGAGAACGGATCGCTGGCATTCAGCATACCGTCAATGATAATGTGGCTGACCGCGCTAAAATTGAAAATGGCGATTCAAAACTACTTTATGGAAACGCTAAGATTGAAGAGAAAATCAATGATTTGCGATTTGAAATCAGCATGGAAAGTTTTTTTCAAACGAATCCACTTTGCGCAGAACTACTTTATAACCGAGCCATAGATTATTTGTTATCCGTTGCCATAGATCCCGACAGCGTCGTATTAGATTTATTTTGTGGAACAGGAACCATAGCCCAATTAATCGCAAAAAGAAATACTAAATTTTCTATCATTGGTGTCGATATTGTAGAAGAGGCAATTGAAGATGCCCGTCGCAACACATCAATTAATGAATTAAAAAATGTTCAATTTATTGCGCTAGATGTAGGGAAATTCCTGAAAGAAAATCCTCATTTAGAAGGAAAAATTGCCGCGTTGATTTTAGATCCTCCAAGAGCCGGGATAGCACCAAAAACCCTACAAAAGGTAATAAATTTAGGCGCTAAAGTAATCGTTTATATTTCCTGTAATCCATCGACACAAGCAAGGGACACATCCTTACTAATTGATGCAGGATATAGTCTAGAAAACTATACCTTAGTGGATCAATTTCCGCACACTGGGCACATTGAAGCCATCGCTAAATTTATAAAAAAATGAATGTAGAATTAATTTCTATTGGAGACGAATTATTGATTGGTCAAACCATCAATACTAATGCAGCCTGGCTTGGCCAAACCTTGACCTTATTCGGTGCCAGAATTATCAAAACAACAACCATTTCAGATCAAGAAGAAGCAATAATATCAACATTATCTGCCATTTCAAAAAAAATAGATTGTGTAATAATTACAGGTGGATTGGGCCCTACAAACGACGACATAACGAAACATACCCTTTCAGCTCATTACGGTTTACCGCTGATTATGCACCAGGAAACACTTCGTCATATTGAAAACTACTTCGGTAAACGAAATCGCCCAATGCTAGAATCAAATAGGCAGCAAGCGATGTTGCCAGATGGTTGTGTTATACTCCCGAATAAAAATGGAACAGCCGCAGGCATGTGGATAAACGATGGAAATCAAATAATCATCAGTTTACCGGGGGTGCCGTATGAAATGAAAAGCATTGTCCAAGAAGAGCTCCTTCCATTGCTTTCCCAACGATTTAAGGTATCGGCACATTATCACAAAACTGCCCATACCCAAGGTATTGGAGAATCTTTTCTCGCAGAAAAAATAGTTGATTGGGAACAAGCACTTCAATCAAATGGACTACATCTATCTTATTTACCCTCTCCAGGATTTGTAAAACTTAGAATAAATTCATTTGCTGGAGAACGTGATAAAGAGAAAATTGACGGATACTTTAAGGAGCTCGAAGGAATAATTCCCGAGGCATTATATGGTTATGAGCAAGATACACTCGTCAGCGTAATTGCAATAAAATTACTTTCGAAAAATCTGACGATTGGAACAGTCGAAAGTTGCACCTCAGGGCTTCTTGCGCACGAACTCTGTGGAATTCCAGGGTCCTCTGCCTATTTTAAAGGAGCGCTAGTTACCTACAGTAATGAGCTAAAAAAGAAGTTGGCAAACGTAGATGAAAAAACAATTGTAAAAAATGGAGCCGTTAGCAGAGAAGTGGCTTGTTCAATGGCTGAAGAAGGAAGAAAAATACTAGGTGTCGACATATGTATAGCAACAACAGGAATATCAGGACCGTCTGGAGGATCCGATGAAAAACCTGTTGGCTTTGTTTGGGTAGCAATAGCAACAAAAGACAAGACCTTAGAAAGATCATTTCAATTTGGCGATAATAGGACGCGTAACCAACAAATGACAGTTTCCTCAGCACTTAATTTTTTGCGATTTGAAGTTTTAACGAAATAGAAATCGAGAGGCAATAAATGCGTTCTGAAAATTAAAATTAAGACAATAATTTATAGCGTATTCAAGCGAGTAAGCAGAAAGAAAAAAATCAAAAAAAGTTTGCTATTAAGTTGTATTAATTGTAAAAAATTCTTTTCTTTGCACCCGCTTATAGCATTACAAGTAAAAAAATATACATGTCACGAGTTTGTCAATTAACAGGAAAGTCAGTTATGGTAGGAAACAATGTTTCCCACTCTAAACGCAGAACGAAGCGCCGCTTCTTCCCAAATCTTATCACAAAAACATTCTTTATTCCGGAAGAAGATCGATATGTAACCTTGAAAATATCAACCTCTGCGTTGCGTACGATCAATAAAAATGGCCTAGTTGCTTGCTTGAAAAAAGCAAAAGAAAAAGGGTATTTAAAATAGTTCCTCCACAAAATAGCATTAAGTAAATAGAAATGGCAAAGAAAGCAAAAGGTAATAGAATCCAAGTTATACTAGAGTGCACAGAGCACAAAACAACTGGTATAGCTGGTACATCTCGCTACATTACCACAAAAAACCGTAAAAACACACCTGACAGATTGGAAATAAAGAAATTTAATCCAATTCTTAAGAAATATACACTTCATAAAGAAATTAAATAACTAAACCATGGCAAAGAAAGTTGTAGCATCCCTACAAAAAGGTGGTGGAAAAGAGCATACTAAGGTTATAAAAATGGTAAAGTCTGAAAAGTCTGGATCATATACCTTCAAAGAGGAAATCGTTCATAACGACAAGGTTAAAGAATGGTTTACTAAAAACTAATTATTGGATTACTTCAATTACAAAGCTTCCTTCAAAAAGGGAGCTTTTTTTTTAAACTTTTATGGGCTTATTTGATTTTTTTTCGCGACCTAAAAAAGAAACCCTAGACCAAGGTTTAGAGAAGACGAAACAGTCATTTATTTCTAAAATAGCGCGCGCAGTTATTGGAAAATCCCGCGTTGACGATGAAGTTCTCGATAAACTAGAAGAGCTTTTAATAACTTCCGATGTAGGTGTGGAAACCACCCTTAAAATCATTAAAAGAATTCAAGAACGAGTATCAAGGGATAAGGTGCTAAACACGGAAGAAATTCAACAAATTCTCAAGGAAGAAATTAGCTTATTATTAGAAGAAAATCCATTAAAAGAATTTGGGGCAGCGCAATCACTTGAGTTGGAAAGCAAAAAACCATATGTAATTATGGTAGTGGGTGTCAATGGAGTTGGAAAAACAACCACCATCGGTAAACTAGCTTACCAATTTAAACAAGCGAATAAAAAAGTGGTGCTTGGTGCAGCGGATACCTTTAGAGCAGCTGCAGTTGAACAACTAATTATATGGGCTGAACGCGTTGGTGTGCCAATTGTTCAACAAGGAATGAATGCCGATCCAGCAAGTGTGGCTTTTGACACCCTACAATCTGCAAAATCTCAAGATGCTGATGTGGTCATTATTGATACCGCAGGTCGATTACATAACAAAATTAACCTCATGAATGAGTTGACCAAAATAAAAAAGGTCATGGAAAAAGTGGTTCCCGGTGCGCCTCATGAGATCCTTTTGGTTATTGATGGTTCAACAGGTCAAAATGCTTTCGAACAAGCCAAACAATTTTCACTCGCAACAGAAATCAACGCACTTGCCGTTACTAAATTAGACGGTACAGCAAAAGGGGGCGTGGTTATAGGTATCTCTGATCAAATGAGTATCCCTGTTAAATACATAGGTGTTGGAGAAAAAATGGAAGATCTGCAACTCTTCGATCGAACAATCTTTGTAGATTCCTTGTTCAGCAGTTAGTTCTGTAATAATTCTTTTTATATTTGGGTTGTCATAGAAAAATGTCCATCTTGAATTAAAAGTAGCATGCTAAAAAAAGAATCAATGAAATACTTTCGTTTTTTAATTCCAATATATTTCATCCTAATAGGATTTCAACTTCATAGCCAACAATGGGTTACCATGATGCAAGATCCGACGGCTAATTTTTATGACATTCAAGCCGCTTTTAACAGCTATTGGGAGGGAAAAACAATCGAAAAAGGAAAAGGTTACAAAGCGTTCAGGCGTTGGGAGGCCTACATGGAACCAAGGGTTTATCCTTCAGGAAACACGGCGCTTCCATCACAAAATGCTCAAAATTATAAACAATGGGAAGCGGATTTAGCAGCAGCCGGAATTGAAAAATCAGTTGCAGGAAACTGGACCTTAATGGGACCAGTTGGTAAACCCGTTGGTGGTGGGGCTGGTAGATTAAATTTCATCCGATTTCACCCAACAATTGCCAATACTATTTATGTTGGTGCCGCGGACGGTGGATTGTGGAAAACGACGAATGGAGGTGGGAACTGGACAACTAATACAGATTTATTAGGTGTTATTGGCTCTTCAGATATTGCTTTTGATCCGATAAATCCATCCATCATGTATCTAGCCACAGGTGATGCCGATGGCTCAGATTGTTACAGTATCGGTGTTCTAAAATCCATTGATGCAGGTACAACATGGCAAACCACTGGTCTAACCTGGACACCAGGACAATCAAGACGAATTGTTAAAGTAATCGTTAATCCTGCAAACCCACAATTAGTAATGGCTTTTGGAAGCAGTGGAATTTACCGTTCAACAAATGGAGGGACAACTTGGACACAACCTAGCGGATCATTTACAGGAATTAAGGATGCTGAAATTAATCCTGGAGATCCAACGATTCTATATGCTGCGGGGACAAGCTTCAAGCGATCAACGGATAGCGGTCTGACCTGGACCACTATTCCAACAGGCTTAACTAACATATCTCGTTTAGCAATTGGTGTTACACCTGCAAACAGTGCTTGTGTTTATTTGATAGCAGGAAATAGCACTGGTAATAATTTTCTAGGTTTTATTCGTTCGGTCGATAACGGCGCCACCTTTACCACTCAATCAACTAGTCCTAATGTTCTTGGATCAAATGAGGGCATAGGCGTAGATACTGGTGGCCAGGCCTGGTACGATTTAGCAATTGGGGTCTCGCCAACTAATGATCAAGAAATTATGGTTGGTGGGATAAATATGTGGAAGTCATCAGACGCTGGAATAACGTGGACTTTAAATTCACATTGGACAGGGTCTTTCAATAAACCCTATGTTCATGCTGACATTCATGACATCGTTTATTTAAATGGAACGACGATATATTCCGCTAATGATGGGGGAATTAATAAATCCATCGATGGCGGTGCATCATGGACAGATCGTAGTGCAAATATAGCAATCGCCCAACAATACAGAATTGGTTTGTCAGCTTCGAATCCCAATTTAATTATTGCAGGCCACCAAGACAATGGAACCAATCGCTACAATGGAACCAATTGGAAAAGAGTATATGGCGGCGATGGCATGGATTGTTTCATCGATAGAACAAATGATAATATTATAGTTGGATCCTATATATATGGCGACTATTATCGATCAACGAATGGTGGAAACTCTTTTACAAGTATTATGAGCGGAATACCTGCAGGTGGGAAATGGTTAAGCGTTATACATCAAGATCCAATTACTGCGAATACCTATTATGCAGGTGGGAGGGCTGAACTTTATAAAACAACAAATTCCGGAACCGCATGGACAGCACTAGGGACACCAACTGGGACTGGAAATATTGCTGAATTCGCTATCGCCCCGAGCGATAACCAAATCATTTATTCACTTAAGGTTGGAGCGAATGCAATATCAAAATCGACTGATGGAGGGGCAACATTCACGGCAATATCAGCCGGATTACCTACTAATTCTAGCCCGCTGTATATTTCCATTTCTAATACAAATCCTGATTTTGCCATTGTTGTTTATTCTGGCTATGTCGCAGCAAACAAGGTATTTAAGACCATAAATGGAGGCACTACATGGACAAGTCTAGCCGCAGGATTACCAAATGTACCCGTGAATTGTGTTGTATATGAGAATAATTCACCAGTAGACGCTTTTTACATTGGGACAGACATTGGTGTATTTTATAGAGATAATAATCAAAACACATGGATTGCCTTTAATACCGGCCTACCCAATGTATTTATTAGTGATTTAGAAATCTATTATCCAACAGCTAGATTGCGCGCAGCAACCTATGGTCGAGGAACATGGGATAGTGACTTGTACACTGTACTTCCACAAATTCCTGTTGCAAATTTAACAGCCAATTCCACAACGCTCTGTGCAGGCAATTCAATCACTTTCTCCTCAACATCTTCCGGAATACCTACCACTTTCGCTTGGTCTTTTCCAGGAGGAACTCCCTCAACAAGTACGAACGCATCAGAAAACGTTACTTATGCAAATTCAGGAAGCTATGATGCCACCTTGATTGCAACTAACTCACAAGGTTCAGATACACTTACCATTACAAACTATATAACTGTACTAAGTGGAAGTGGTCAGCCGATTCCATTGATAGAAGGTTTTGTAAATGCTACTTTTCCACCCACGAATTGGTTACTGTATAACCTTGATGGAAATATAGGTACCTGGCAAAGAACTACCAATGCAGGAGTACTTCCTACTGCAGGAAATGCAATGATGTTTAATAATTATGGCAATGACGATAGGGGAAATAAAGATGAAGTTAGGACTCCACGACTAAATTTTAATAATCTATTCAATGCAAAACTGACTTTTGATGTGGCACACGCTGCATATAATACAAGTTATATCGATGGCTTAGAAGTTTTAGTTTCCAATGATTGTGGCGCCACTTTTACTTCCGTTTACAGTAAATCAGGGATAATATTAGCAACAGTACCAACGACAAACACTTATTTTACACCGACGGCCGGACAATGGCGTAATGATACCATAGACTTAAGCCAATACATCGCCCAAGAAAATATAATTATAGCATTTAGGAACCTGGCTGGTTATGGAAACAATATATACCTTGACAATATCAATATAATAGGAGATCCAATTCCCGTTCCGCCTACTGCCAACTTCACCTTTACACCAAACAATTCGATTTGTACGGGTGACACTGTTTATTTCCAAAATACATCATTAGGAGATACTGGAACAGTAGTATGGTCATTTGATGGGGGAATACCGCCAACTTCCACCCAAAATAATCCTGTGGTTGTTTATAATGGAACAGGCAGTTTCAATTCGAATCTTATCGTTACAAATTCCGTTGGTATCGATAGCATGGAACAACAAAATAGTATTGTTGTAAATGAAACACCAAGTATCAACAGCGTTAACAACCAAACGATTTGTCTTGACGCATCATTAACTTCCATTGTATTTAGTGGTAGCAATGTTGGCACCAATTATACCTGGACCAACAACAATCCAAGCATAGGATTAGCAGCATCCGGAGTAGGTACTATTAATTCATTTCTTACACAATCTGCAGGGGTTGCTATCATAACTGTTACACCAATTTTGGGGAATTGTACAGGTATAGCAAGCAACTTTACCATTACCGTAGAAGATTGCGCTAGTTTAGAGGGGAATACGAATTCCAATGATTTAATTATTTATCCAAATCCGACAAATGGGTTTTGCGTTTTAACGTGCGAATCAAATCTGATTGGTCATGTACTTACTATTTACAATGTCAACGGAAAAGTGGTGTATACGGATGTGATTTCCACAAAAGAGAAGCTGATCAACATGAATAATATTGCAGCAGGAATCTATTATTTAAGCATTCAAAATCAGGGTGGGTATAGAGCAAGAATTGTGAAATACTAAAGGTCTATTGAAAAGACACTTCTTTTTATAGTTGCTACTTATTCCCCTGAACTAAAACCCAATCTACCCAAGCATCTACTTGGTCGATAGAAGTTGGACGAAGGATAATTTCGCGCTTGTTGTTGAGAAGATAAACGGTGGGCGTTCCAAAAACATAATAATCCTTCACCACAGGACTCTCCCATTTCAAAAAATCACAATAGGTGAAAAAAGGATAGGATTTTACTGCTTGCTCAAAAACAGCTTGATCCGTATCTAAAGAAATATAAATCACCTCTACACCCAAATTTCGCCATTTCACATAGTTTTGTATTGCTTTGGGCAATTCTTCTTTGCACTTGGGACACCAACTTGCGCCAAAAACCACTAAGGTATATGGCGTAGTTAAATTTGTGAGACGACTAAACATGTTTTGGTTCATCCCGTTCAAGTAGGTGTTTTTGCCAAAAACTATATCTGGTGCGATATTGCCTTTCTTCATGGCGCGGTAGCTTTCAAGTTGTTTGGCTAAATCAGCATTAAGCGTGCAGCTCGTTTCATTGAGCGCTTTAAGGGCCAAGTATTCGGAAGCTTGGAACAAAGAATGTCTTTCGAGTAAATCAAAAAGATAATTGGTAACTTCATTTAAGCGTTCCTCATTTTTAATAAGATACAGGAACATGGCATCAATCGATGTTTTCATTTCGATAAAAACCGAATCCAATGGCTTACCGCTATTCTCTAGTAGCCAAAAATGACTTTCGATAGCATCTTTAAATAAACCGCTTTTATAAAGGCGTGCATTGGTATAATCTAATTGTCTAAAAGCGGCAATCGTTGCAGGTATTTCTTCCGTGCGGTATTGCGCAATCGTGGAAACATCACTCACTAATTTTCGGGTGGGTAAAAACCAACTTACATAACTCCCTGTAGGTAAATTCGATAAAAATGAGGCATCTTCCTCCTTGATTCGTTTTTTTTCTGCTTGAATATTCCCGATTGGTGTTTTTTGTATTGAAAACAATGGATCCAAGCTATAAATTTTCTCCAAATAAATCCATGCACTCAAGGCCTGTTCCCTACGAGGATGCTCTTTGGCGTATTGTTCAAACAAGAGGTTTTCTTTTCCTTTTTTGACGTGAATGGTTTCCACAGCACTCAATGCTTCACCAGAAATTTCTACCTCCTCCCCAGTTAATAGTACAAACAGCGGTTTTTCATCAGAGGAAATCAGGTATGCGACACCGAAATCTTCCTTAGCATACGAAAGTTTGAAATTCCCTTTTCCATCAATAGTAGCCGTTGAAATCGGATAGGTTTTTAGACCACTAAACCCTTCTAAACGAATCAATTGATTTGCCAATAAGGAAAAATTTCCTCGTATAGATTGTGCGAAACTCGTGAGAGAAACAAGAAGAATTGCGAAGATGAAGGTGTACTTATTCATAGATAATAAAATTAATGATTTCTTTTTGAATCCTCGTTTTGTTAGCACAGAATATTTTTGTGATGATTCGCTTTGAAGATGAAAGCTAGGAGGGTGCTTCTCTCGTCCGCCTAGGCGGACATACCCAGCAAGCTGTGTCCACTCGATAAGCTTTATGGAAGCTTGCCAAGTGTTCCGAGAAAAAAGCTAGCCGAGTGTTCCGCTCCGCATGTTCGGAGGAGGAATGTATCGAGGATAGCCTTGTCCGCTCGATTCACTCAAAGGGCATCGAGCGAAGTCGAGATGCACTCGATAAGCTGACGGACCAATTTTAGAAGTTGTGCAAGGGCAGATGAGCATTTACAACATTTAAATGTTAGCTATAGGATCGATGGTTTTGCAGTTTCGAATAAACTGTGAAGTGAAATCTGCCAAGAAATGTGGTATATTCAACAATCCGTCTCTAAATTGTAAATTTTTCAGTGAGTAACGAATGCGCAATGGAGGATTAAATTTAGTTTGATAAAGCGTTAAACTTTTGCTTTTTATATTTTCATCACTTTTCACTTCAATGGGAAAAATATTGTTATCATATTGAACCAAGAAATCAACTTCAGCGGTGTTTCCAGATGTCCAGTATCTCGGTGAATCTTCAAATTGAGCCTTTAAACTTTGTAGTATATAATTCTCAATTAAGGCTCCTTTAAATTCAGTAAATAAGCGATTCCCATCTACAAAAATTGAAGGTGATAATTTCGCTAGTTTGCGAATTACTCCAACATCAAAGGCATATAATTTGAAAATACTTTGATCATCATAAGCGGCCACAGGTAATGCAGGTTTGATATTGAGCTTAACCTTATGCACTAAGCCAGTTTGAATCAACCACTGAATTGCATCTTCGAATTCCCTGGCACGAGCCCCCGAGCGAATGAGTTGATAGACGAATTTTTTATTTTCTCGGGCAAGTTGAGCAGGTAGCGATTCAAAAACTTGGGTAACTTTAGCAACATCCTTCATTATTGGGTGTTTCGCAAAGTCTCCTTTATACGATAAAATTAAATTGTTTAAAACCTCGTCTGCACTTTCGAAGTTTTGATTTTCATTGAATGCTCTAATTACAGCAGGCAAACCTCCGGTAACCATATATTTTTTAAATTGATAAATCAAGTCATTATAAAAAATTTCTGGTATCGGTTCAATGATAGTAAGTTGCTCAAAAAATTGAGAAAGTTGTATATCCCAATAGGGTAAGACTTCTCGAAAAGTCATGGGATGAAGCGTTATGAATTCAACTTTCCCAACAGGAAATGAATTACCTGAATTAAGTAAAATTCCCAAAAGTGAACCGGCACAAACAATAGGTATTTCAGGGAATTGTTCGGCGAAGTATTTTAAGGAATTAAGTGCTTCTGGACATTCTTGAATCTCATCAAAAATCACCAACGTTTCATTGTCAATAGAAAATCCAACAACTAAAGATAGAGTGGCAATGATTTGCTGAGTATTTTTATTTTTCTGAAAAAGTTCTTTTAATTCCGGACGTTCATCAAAATTGAAATAGGCACTTTTGGAAAAATATTCTTTGCCAAACCATTTCATAATATACGTTTTCCCTACTTGCCTTGTTCCTTGCAGAATTAATGGAAGTCTTATTGATTTATTTTTCCAAGAAATTAATTCGTGCTTTATGCTTCTTTCCATTTATAAATGTGTAAAACGTGATTATTTACACAAATATAACACTTATTGTGTGATTAATTACCTGAACATCAAAAATTAACTAATTAATTTATTCATGTTATCGAGAGTCGAAATACGGATTTCTTATCGATATGCGCTGGATAAGCTAGCCGAGTGTTCCTACGAAGGAGGAATGTCCGCCTCCGCCGCGGCGGAGCGGACGAGGCTAGCGCAAAAAAAATAAGCACGTAGCCATAATTACCTTAAGGCTAGGTCATGTTTAATTTTTCCTGAATAAAAGCTTTTAAGCTAGGTATTTTGTTGGTAACAATATCCCAAACTTCTTCGGTATCAATCCCAAAATAATCGTGGGCACTTAGATTACGAAAACCTTTAATTTTATGCCATTCAATGACACTATTTGTTTCGATAAAGCTTGGTTCCAATCTAAGTACAGCTTCACCGATGACCACGAAGTTCATAAGACAGGCATCGAAGGATTCTTCATCGTCTTTAAATGCCTCCCATGAGTTTAAATCAGCGGTAAAACGATGGATTTTATCGATGGCTTCGAGCATAGACAATAACGCTAATTCGTTGCTCTTAGACATAAATAGCATCTTTTAATATATATTCTTTAGCAAATGGTTTGATGTGCTTCACATTGCAAATATCAACTGAGCGTTTGAAATGCTGCTCCAAAAATTCACGCAAGGCCCATTTCAAATCAAAAACACCCTGCGTATGATGTTCCAATTCAATGAGAATATCAATATCGCTTTCAGCATTTTGTTCATTTCTAGCATACGAACCAAAAATGCCAATTCGTGTGATATGGAACTCAGAACAAATGAAAGATTTGTTCGATTTAAGAAATTGCACTATTTCAAGTTGGTTAGTCATCACACAATAAAAGTAGTATTTTTTTTTAATTCTCAATAGCAATCCCTTGTCATTTATTTCCGCTCGATCCTCTCAACTGGCACCGAGAAGCGCTTCGGAGCACCTCTTCCATTTCTAATTCGCTTTGCGAATAAAAAAACTCAGTCGCCGATTAAATAGAAACAACGACTGAGCAATAATCCTTCAAGCAACGGACAGTTAAGCCGTTCGCTCGGTTGTTGTCGTTCATGTTGGCATTACTGCTGTTGAAGTTCAAGTTGCGTGAGTTCGTTCCACTTACCGTGCTACTCCAATAGTTGCCGTTTGTGCCGACATTGTTGAGCGATCCATTGCTGTTGTTACGGTTGCCCGCCAAAAGCAAGGTTGTAAACATACCTATTCCACATTTAAGAATAAAATCATCATCCTCAAACTGCTTTCACTTGTATTCAAAATCGGCAAGCGAAATTGAACGGTATGTTAGGATTAATTTGCACTCCTCAAAACCATGTTTTCATTCTAAATTTTGAGCTCCGGCAGTATATTTTTGCCATGCCAAAAGTTGCTTAGACAACTCTTCAACTTGACCATTTAAAAGTACAAAACTTTTTAAACTAAGTACTTTTAAATCTTTAGAAATTCGTAGAAGTAAACGAAGTACTTCTATATTTTTTCTAGCTAATTCAATGTAATTCGGCTTATTTTTCTTATTACTTTGATTGGCGGAATATATGTTAATTAAAAGCGCTGTCGCTTCATTTTTTATT
This sequence comes from Flavobacteriia bacterium, assembly GCA_026391005.1. Lineage (GTDB taxonomy): Bacteria > Bacteroidota > Bacteroidia > Flavobacteriales_D > Crocinitomicaceae > UBA952. Next base: position 205,808 of record JAPLEV010000051.1, read on the forward strand.
TTTTCACCCAAGGTATATTTATATTCTCTACTATACCCTGAAGTACTATTGTATAAATTAATTAATAGATCGTACCCGAGTTTGTATACAGGTAGTTCCGAGAATATTGCCATGTTTATTTTGTTTACGAAATTGTATTTTACGTATTTCTTTTTTAATCTCAAACCATGTGTGAAATTTGTGGTGCATACGATCCATAATTTTCTTTCTTAAGCGGTAGGTTTTCGCATTAGTCAAGGTTCCTAAATAAGAATTAATAGTTGCGCGTATCGTATGGAGCTCGGTTAAATTAGATCCATCGCTATTTAGCAGTTGTTGATTTACTTTGGTTATTGCTCCGTAAAAATTATTTTTCGACCGATTTGCAATATATTTCCTATACGGTTTAATTATTTGCCCTAAAAAAGGAAGGCCATCACTAACTGACTTCAAAATAATCTTATTAGGATGCAATACCAGGCCAATTTCAGCAAGCTTATTTCTTAATTGAGGTATCAACGATTCTAAAAACATTTTATCATGATGCACAAATAACATATCATCTACATAGCGGCCATAATATTTAAGTTTCAGTTCCTTTTTAACAAAGTGGTCAAAGTCGTTCAAATAGATATTCCCAAAGAGTTGCGACGTTAAATTGCCAATAGGAAGTCCAATACCTTGAGGATAACCAAATAAACTTTTACTTTTAGGTAAATCTTTCCAAGCCCCTCGGTGGCTTTTTATTTTACAATTTTCTTTTACCTTATTATAAATGGTTATTTCCAACAAATAAAGAAGGAGCTCCCTTGGAAGGCCCAAATAGGTTTCCTTTCCCGGAGGCAAAAGCCCAAGCACCTTATCATAAATCTCAGCATGGCGCATGCTCATGAAGTAAGCCGAAACATCTATCTTTAGAAAAAACACTTCTTTTTGATAATTTTCGCTGCACGAGCGTATAAAATGGTCTATTCTGTTTATTCCAAACAAGTTGCCTTTCTTAATGCGACAACTGTACGTATCGTATATAAGCTTTCTTTCAACGATGGGGTTGAGGCAACGATGAATCAAATGATGAACGATTCGATCCTCAAAATCCGCCGCAAAAATTTCTCTTTTTACAGGCTTTTCAACGATAAATGCAACGGAAGGTTTTGGCAAATACTTGCGCTTATAAATAACCTCTGCTAATCGATTTAAATTGGTCTCTTGATTGATTTCGAAAGCAATTTGATTAAGGGTGTTTCGTTTATTTTTCCGCGCTGCTTTATAAGACAAATGAAGTTGGAATAACAATTGCTGAAAATCACTAAGCACCTCTTGCATTATTAGGCTATAATTTCTTTTAGTTCTTGAATAAATTGCATAGCTTGAAGAGGTGTGCGGTTAGCTAAATCATAGCTTTTTATTTTATTTATTATATTTTCCTCAGGAGGTGTAACAATTGCGTTGCTAATTGCACGTTGTCGTTCAGAAATAATTTTTGATTTAAATGTATTGAAGTTGTTTTTAACATCGGAATTTAAAGAAAATTCAATAAATAAATCATTCTCTTCAGAATTCTGAGTTCCTAATTTATTTAAAAAATCGTAAGACCTACCATCGTTTGTCCATTGTGACTTTGGAAAACCTAAAGTTAATACAGTATCATTCATACTTTTAATATATTTCGAGTTTACCTTGTATTCTTTAATATTTTCAAAGAAAACCATGGCATCTTCATTGTAACATTTATAAAACAAGCCCTCTTTAAACAAAGTGAATTTAATGGGATTGGAACTTCTACTGGTTTTTTCTTTTATATCCACAAAACAATCTTTTTTTAAACAAAATACCGGTCTCGCCCTCCTTCGCTATGCTGCGGTGGGCGAAAAAACCCCGAGACCATCCTTACGCCCTTCGTCTCCATTTCGCGTTGCTTCATTGCACTCAGGGAACGCAAGGAATGGCTCGGGTAAATAAATCGCCTTCGCCTAATCCCTGACATGCTTCGCAGTCAGGATCAATCCTTCAAGCAACGGACAGTCAAGCCGACCGCTCGGTTGGCGTCGTTCATGCCGGCATCACTGCTGGTGAAGTACAAGGTGCGCGAGTCCGCCCCACTAACCGTGCTACCCCAATAGCCGCCGTTTGTGCCGACATTGACGAGCGACCCATTGCTGCCGCCACGGTAGCCCGCCAAAGTCCATTTGAGCGGGGAGGCAAATGCGCCAGTGCCGTTGTTACTACTCCAGCTCAAGCGCTCATTGTTGATTTCTGTTTCGGTAGGTAGGCGATACCCGAGCGGACACGGGTTATTCACCCCATTTACGCCTTGCCAAAGGTTGGTGTTTTGTGGGCTTCGCCAGTCATAATTTCCAGAATTAAAAGTTATAAAGTTACCGTGGGCCGGTTGGTCGGTGCTGCTTAAGGTAGCTGTAGTTGGTGAAGTACGGCATTGGTGGCCATCGGCTCGTCGGCCCCATTGGTATAAATCGCCGTAAGCGTTTTGGTCGGTGCTAGAGGTAGCCACTTGGCTCGCCCCCAGGTTACGGTCCATCCAGGTAAGACCCGTGGTGGGGTTGGTAACGTCCACAATGGCGGTGGCTCCTGCTGCACAGAATACGCTGTTGGCGGGGTATTGGGGTTGGGCAGCTGCTACACTTACCGTAAAGGAGCACGATTGTCCACCTACCGTAATAGCAAAGCTCGCCGTTCCTGCACTTGCAGGGGTGCCCGTTATCGTATAAGTAATGTTGCCGTTGCCGTTGGTCAAGGTGCCTGCCGCTAACGCAGCTGTAAGGCCTGTTACGCCCGTAGAGGCAACGTTTTGAGCACTGTA
>JAPLEV010000024.1 GCA_026391005.1 Flavobacteriia bacterium
TCGTTACGGTATCTGCTACTGGTGGAACAGCGCCTTATTCAGGAACTGGCAACTTTAATCAAAGTGCGGGAAGTGTTACCTATACGGTTACCGATTTCAACGGATGTACTTCAACGACAACTATTGTAGTTACTCAACCAAGCGCAGTTGTAGCTAGTTCAGTTCTTACTACGCCTATTGCATGTTTCGGTGGTTCTGCGGTTGTAACTGTTTCCGGATCTGGTGGAACTGCTCCTTATGCAGGAACTGGAACTTTCTCTGTTGTTGCTGGAACCTATACCTATACAATTACTGATGCCAATCTATGTAGCACAACAACGACAATTATTGTTACTGAACCTTCTTTACTGACGGCTTCATCTGTTATCACAACGCCTGTTGCTTGTAACGGTGGGTCTGCTGTTGTAACTGTTTCAGGATCTGGTGGAACTGCTCCTTACTCAGGAACAGGGACTTTCTCAGTTGTTGCTGGAACCTATAGCTATACCCTTACTGATGCTAATTTATGCAGTACGACAACGACTATTGTTGTTACTGAACCTTCTTTACTTGCTAGTTCTTCTCTAATTTCAACTCCAATTGCATGTAATGGCGGAACAGCTACAGTGACTGTTTCAGGATCAGGAGGTACAGTTCCTTATACAGGAACAGGAACTTTCTCTGTTGTTGCTGGAACCTATACCTATACTGTTACTGATGCGAATTTATGCAGCACGACAACGACTATTATCGTTACTGAACCTTCTTTACTTGCTGCTGCTTCTGTTATCACAACGCCTGTTGCATGTTTCGGTGGTACAGCTATAGTGACTGTTTCAGGATCAGGAGGAACTGCTCCTTATACAGGAACAGGTACTTTCTCTGTTGTTGCTGGATCCTTTACCTATACAGTTACGGATGTAAACTTATGTAGTACGACAACGACTATTGTTGTTGCACAACCAACAACACTTGCTGCTGCTTCGGTTATCACAACGCCTATTGCATGTTTCGGTGGATCAGCTACAATAAATGTTTCAGGATCAGGAGGAACTGCTCCTTATGCAGGAACTGGAACTTTCTCTGTTGTTGCTGGAACCTATACCTATACTGTAACTGATGTAAATCTTTGTAGCACGGCAACGACTATTGTTGTTACACAACCAATAGCACTTGTTGCTGCCTCGGTTATCTCATCACCGATTGTTACCTTCGGCGGGACTGGAGTAATTACAGTTACCGGATCGGGCGGATCAGCTCCTTACACAGGAACAGGAAATTTCACTGTAAATTCTGGAACTTATACCTATACAGTTACAGATGCTAACGGATGTACAAGTACTACAACCATAACTATCACTGAACCTGGATTACTTTCAGCAGCCTCTGTTATTACAATCCCAATCGCTTGTAACGGTGGAACAGCTACAGTGACTGTTTCAGCTAGTGGTGGAACAGCTCCATATGCAGGAACTGGAACTTTCTCTGTTGTTGCTGGAACCTATACCTATACAGTTACAGATATCAATTCAAATACGGCTACAACAACAATTACAATTACTGAACCTAATGCACTTGTAGCTAATTCTGTAATCACAACGCCTATTGCATGTTTCGGTGGATCAGCTACAGTGACTATTTCGGGAACGGGCGGGACTGCTCCTTATGCAGGAATTGGAACTTTCATTGTTGTTGGTGGAACCTATACCTACACTGTTACTGATGCCAATTTATGTAGCACGTCAACGACTATTATCGTTACTGAACCTTCTTTACTTGCGGCTTCATCTGTTATCACAACGCCTGTTGCTTGTTTCGGTGGATCAGCTACAGTAACAGTTTCAGGATTAGGGGGAACAGCTCCTTACTCAGGAACAGGGACTTTCTCAATTGTTGCTGGAACCTATACCTATACTGTTACTGATGCTAATTTATGTAGCACAACAACGACTATTATAGTTACTGAACCTTCTTTACTTGCGGCTTCATCTGTGATCACAACGCCTGTTGCTTGTTTCGGTGGAACAGCTACTGTGACTGTTTCAGGAACGGGTGGTACAGCGCCATATTCAGGAACTGGTAACTTTAATCAAAGTGCGGGAAGTGTTACCTACACGATTACTGATCTCAACGGATGTACTTCAACGACAACGATTGTGGTTGCTCAACCAAGCTCAGTTGTAGCTAGTTCAGTTCTTACATCACCTGTTGCTTGTAATGGTGGGACGGCTGTAGTTGCGGTATCTGCTACCGGTGGTACAGCACCGTATACAGGAACTGGTAACTTTAATCAAAGTGCGGGAAGTGTTACCTACACGATTACCGATTTCAACGGATGTACTTCAACAACATCAATTATAGTTAATCAACCAAGTACAATTGTAGCTACTTCTGTCATCACAACGCCTATTGCTTGTAACGGTGGTTCTGCGGTTGTAACTGTTTCAGCATCGGGTGGTACCGCTCCTTATACTGGAACAGGAACATTCTCCGTTGTTACTGGAACATATAGCTATACCCTTACTGATGCCAATTTATGCAGCACAACAACGACTATTATCGTTACTGAACCTTCTTCACTTGCGGCTTCATCTGTTATCACAACGCCTATTGCTTGTAATGGTGGAACAGCTACAGTGACTGTTTCAGGAACGGGTGGTACAGCTCCTTATACAGGAACAGGTACTTTCTCTGTTGTTGCTGGAACTTACACCTATACTGTTACTGATTTAAATCTATGCAGCATAACAACAACTATTGTTGTTACACAACCAACAGCACTTGTTGCTGCTTCAGTTATCACAACGCCTATTGCTTGTAACGGTGGAACAGCCGCAGTAACCGTTTCTGCAACTGGTGGAACGGGAGCATATACAGGAACTGGTACTTTTACAGTAAGTGCAGGAACTTATAACTATACCGTTACCGATGCAAATGGATGTACTTCAACGACAACAATTGTGGTTGCTCAACCAAGCGCAGTTGTTGCTAGTTCAGTTCTCACCACGCCTATTGCTTGTAGCGGTGGAACAGCCGTAGTAACTGTTTCTGCAACTGGTGGAACGGGAGCATATACAGGAACTGGAACTTTTACAGTAAGTGCAGGAACTTATAACTACACCGTTACCGATGCCAATGGATGTACTTCAACGACAACAATTGTGGTTGCTCAACCAACAGCACTTGTTGCTGCTTCTGTTATCACCACGCCTATTGCATGTTTCGGTGGAACAGCTACAGTGACTGTTTCAGGATCAGGAGGTACTGTTCCTTATACAGGAACAGGTACTTTCTCAGTTGTTGCTGGAACCTATACCTATACCCTGACTGATGCCAATTTATGTAGCACAACAACGACTATTATCGTTACTGAACCTTCTTTACTTGCGGCTTCATCCGTTATCACAACACCTATTGCATGTTTCGGTGGAACAGCTACAGTAACTGTTTCAGGATCAGGAGGTACAGTTCCTTATACAGGAACAGGGATTTTCTCAGTTGTTGCAGGAACATATACCTATACTGTTACTGATGCAAACGGATGTAACACGACAACGACTATTATCGTTACTGAACCTTCTTTACTTGCTGCTGCTTCAGTTATCACAACGCCTATTGCATGTATCGGAGGATCAGCTACAATAAATGTTTCAGGATCAGGAGGAACTGCTCCTTATACAGGAACAGGAACTTTCTCTGTTGTTGCTGGAACTTATACCTATACTGTTATTGATGCCAATTTATGTAGTACGACAACGACAATTGTTGTTACACAACCTACAGCACTCGTTGCTACTTCTGTTATCACAACACCTATTGCTTGCAATGGTGGAACAGCCGTAGTAACCGTTTCTGCAACTGGTGGAACAGGTGCATATACAGGAACTGGAACTTTTACAGTAAGTGCAGGAACTTACAACTACACCGTTACCGATGCCAATGGATGTAGTTCTATTACAAACATTGTGGTTACTGAACCAACACAACTTGTAGCTAGTTCAACACTCACCACCCCTGTTGCTTGTAATGGTGGAACAGCCGTGGTAACCGTTTCCGCATCGGGTGGAACAGCACCTTATACGGGAACCGGAACATTCTCAGTAGTTGCCGGTAGCTATACCTATACAGTGACAGATGCCAATGGATGTACTTCAACGACAACTATTATTATTTCACAGCCAACATTACTTTTAACAAACTCAGTCCTCGTAACACCAATTATCTGTAATGGTGGTGCTGGTGTAGTAACAGTTACAGCAAGCGGTGGAACTGCACCTTATACCGGAACTGGAACCTTTAATGTTAATGCAGGAACTTACAATTATCTTATCACAGATGGAAACGGATGCACTTCACTAACAACTATTACAGTTACACAGCCATTATTATTAGTTGCGAATGCTACAATAACAGCACCTATTTTATGCAGCGGCGGATCAGCCGTTGTAGGTATATCTGGAGCTGGTGGAACATCTCCTTACACTGGTGTAGGTCTTTTTAGTGTAGTGGCAGGGTTTTACTCCTACACAATCACAGATGCAAATAATTGCATAGCAACAACCTCCATTACTGTATTGCAACCAACTTTTTTAACTACAATTGTTAGTGGACAAGACGTTACTTGTTTTGGTGCCAATGATGGGCAAGCCATTTCAAATACAAACGGAGGAACGCAGAATTATAGTTACCTCTGGTCAAATTTAAGCAGTCTACCTAATTTAACTGGTCTAGCTCCAGGGACATATTCAGTTATTGTAACAGACGCCAATGGTTGTGTTGCTTACGATACGGTTACAATTATTGAACCTCCACTTCTTACAGCAAATTCAATTCTAATCACACCAATCGCATGTAATGGTGGAACTGCCGTGATAGACGTTACCGCTTCAGGTGGTGTTGGTCCATATTTTGGAGTGGGAATCTCAAATTTACCCGCTGGAACGAATAATATAATTGTAACTGATATGAATGGTTGTACAGCCACGACTACCATAACAATTAACCAACCTGCATTATTAATTGCAACATCAGCTGTAACTAATGCCATATTATGTAATGGCGGGTCAGCTACTGTTACTGTCTCAGCGACGGGAGGAACTTCACCATATATTGGAACTGGAACGTTCTCAGTGATTGCTGGAAGCTACACCTACACTGTGACAGATGCAAACGGATGTACTGCAACAAGTACCATCATCGTCAACCAACCAGCTTTATTAGCCGCTACCATTACAGCTACGAATGTTTTATGTAATGGGGCAAATAATGGACAGGCACTAGCTGTTGTTACAGGCGGTACACCAGGTTTTACCTACCTTTGGTCTAATTCACAAACAACAATTGGAATATCGCCATTGGTACCTGCTACCTATTTTGTGTTAGTAACTGATGCGAATGGTTGTACGGCAAATGCAACAGCTACAATAACGCAACCGGCTATATTGACTATGGCTACTAGTCAAACAAATATTTTATGTTTTGGCAATTCAACAGGATCAATTTCAATTACCCCATCCGGAGGAACTTCACCTTACTTCTATCTATGGAGTAATGGTATGACCACACAAAATTTAACAAACATACTTGCAGGAACCTATTCATTAGTATTGACCGATAATAATGGATGTACAATTAATGGATCATTCACTTTAACCCAACCAGCCACCGCAATTACAGCAACAGAAACTCACGTCAATGTACTTTGTTTTGCTAACAATACAGGCGCTATCGATTTAACAGTTAGTGGAGGGGTTCCGGGTTACACCTATTTATGGTCTAATACAGCAACAACCCAGGACTTATTAAATTTAATCGCCGGAACATATACGGTTATAATTACAGACCTCAATAACTGCTCACTGATTGTACCTATACAGATAACTCAACCTAGTGCTATTTTAACTATTAATTCAAATGTAACCAACGTAACCTGTTTCGGATATAACGATGGTCAAATCAATGTAACCATGACAGGAGGTACTGCACCATACACCTATTTTTGGTTAGGAAGTGGGGCAACAACAGAGGATCTTACTAATGTATCACCAGGTAGCTATACATTAGCCGTTACGGATAATAATAACTGCGTAACATCTGCAACAATTACTGTTAATCAACCAAGTACACCATTAAGTGCTAGTATACTACAAAATCCAATTTCATGTTATGGATATAATGACGGACAACTATCCGCTGTAGGTGCAGGTGGGACAATCCCATACACATACCTATGGAATACTGCACAAACTACCTCTGTTATCAGTTTATTAGGAGCTGGTGGCTATACAGTTACAATAACAGATGCAAGTGGATGTCAATCAAGTATATCTGACTTCCTAACTAATCCACCGACATTCATAGCTAACTTTGCAGTTAGCGATGCAGTAGCATGTATCCCTGCAACTATTGACTTTTTTAATTCAACCATTGGAAATTATATTAGTGCATCGTGGACATTAAGTAATGGTACCTTGAGCAGCAATCTTAATGGATTCCAAGAGGTATTTAGTGCCACTGGATGTTACGATTTAACCTTAACCGTTGTAGCGGCAAATGGATGTATAGCTACTAATACCATTCAAGATGCCGTTTGTATTGTTGCTGGTCCGACAGCATCATTTACGTCAACAACACCAGAAATTGATTTTGCAACTGGCGAAATTATATTTGTAAATACATCAATCAACGAAGATCAAGTTTTATGGGAATTTGGAGATGGGACACAATCTAATATCGATAATCCAACCCACAACTATCCTCCACAAACATATGGAAGCTACAACGTGACCTTATTTGCCATCGACACGAACGGTTGTATCGATTCAATCACGCAAACATTTGAATTAAATGATGATTTAAAATTAAACGTTCCGAACTCCTTTACCCCAAATGGAGACGGATTAAATGATGTATTTATTCCAATATTTAATATGGAAAATAGTGTAAAAGAGTATAAATTCGAAGTTTACAATCGATGGGGGCAACTCGTTTATGAGACTGAAGACGTAAGCGATGGATGGGATGGAAAGTATAAATCTAAAATATGTCAAAGCGGAACATACAATTGGATTGTGTATTATCAAGATTACAATAAGAATCCATTTAATGTTAATGGACACATTACACTACTTAAGTAATCGATATAATAAGTGAATTAAGATTTTAATAGAATCGGAATCACGCAAAAAAAGATAAGACTTTTTTACAAGTAAAATAGCGCGCTCTTTTCAAGAAATTAGATGGTCATATTCCAACCATGAATATCCTCTATTTCGCCGTATTTAATGGCATCTAAATAAGCTTTAATTCGATTGGAAATATGTCTTGTTTCGATGGGTGGAAGTTGAAGAATTTCATCTCTAAATCCAATCACTGAAATTTGTGCAATAGTTGCTGCTGTTCCGGCACCGAAAGCATCTTCCAATTTGCCTTCTTTAATCGCTGTGATTATTTCTTCAACAGAAACTTTTCGTTCCTCAACAATGATTCCCCATTCTTGCGCTAATTCGATCAATGTTCTTTTGGTTATTCCCCTTAAAATGGTATCCGAGTCTTCAGAAGGCGTAATTAACTTGCCGTCTATTTGAAATATAATATTCATTGTTCCTGATTCCTCGATATATTTATGCTCCACCGCATCGGTCCAAACTAATTGATGAAACCCTAGAAGTTGGCATTGTTTTGCTGGATAGAGAGATGCACCATAATTTCCCGCTGCTTTCGCTCTACCGACACCTCCAACAGCTGCTCTTGTATAAAACTCCTCAATCTTAACCCTTACAGGTTCAGAATAATAAACCCCTACAGGAGAGGTTAAAATCATAAACTTATAGGTTTCAGAAGGTTTAATTCCAACAAAATGATCGGTAGCAAACATAAATGGTCGAATATATAACGAATAACCATCTTTATCCGGCACCCAATTTTGATCAATTTCAATGAGTATACGAATAGCTTCGACAAATATTTCCTCTGGCATTTCTGGCATACACATGCGTTTTGCTGATTCTGCGAAGCGCTGAGCATTAAGTTCAGGTCGAAAAATAGTTATCTTACCCGCTTTTGATTTGTAAGCTTTTAAACCTTCAAAAATGGATTGACCATAATGAATTGCCGACATAGCTGGATGCATTGGTATATTTTGAAAAGGTAGTACTTGACCGTTAGACCATTGACCATCTGCATATTCCATCATGAACATATGATCTGAAAATATCTTTCCAAATTCTAATTTATCCCATTCAATCTCTTTAACGCGAGAGTTCTCAATATGTTGAACCGAGAAATTTTTAGAATTAATTTGCATAAAAAAAAATTATACGCGAATATACATTTTATCAATTAGCTTAACAATAATATGACAAGCTAATTCGCCATTTTCTATATCTTTGTTAGATAAGCTGCACCTATCCGTGAACGCAAACGAAATACTACAAAAATACTGGGGGCATTCATCATTTAGACCTTTACAAGAAGAAATTGTACGAGATGTTATAAATGGACAAGATTGCCTAGCATTACTTCCTACTGGTGGTGGCAAGTCTATTTGTTTTCAAGTTCCCGGAATAATTAGAGAGGGTATTACAATTGTGATCTCACCCTTAATTGCATTAATGCAAGACCAAGTTCAAAGTTTAAAAAAAAATGGACTTAAAGCTACCGCAATTACAAGTGTAATGTCCTATCGAGAAATTGATGTGGCCTTAGATAATGCGGTATTTCAAGGAATCGATTTTTTATATGTTTCGCCTGAGCGACTTCAAACAGCTTTATTTATTGAACGCCTAAAGAAAATGAAAGTTGGTTTACTCGTCGTTGATGAAGCCCATTGCATTTCAGAATGGGGACACGATTTTAGACCATCCTACACTAAAATAAAAGAATTAAAACAATACATTCCCAACACGCCTATTATTGCGCTTACAGCAACTGCAACAGAAAAAGTTAGGATAGATATTATTCATCAGCTACAATTAAAAAAACCTAGAATTCATGAGGCGTCTTTCGAACGTACAAATGTCTCTTATGAAATTTACCCTGTTGAAAATAAGATTAATTCAATTATACATTTTTGCCAAAGCCACCAAGAATTAACGGGTATCATTTATTGCAATACACGAAAAAATGTTAAAGAATTGATGGCAACGTTATTAAGCAAGGAAATTTCGTGTACCATATATCATGGAGGGTTGCAACATAATGAAAGAAAAATAGCCCTAGACGAATGGATGAATGGATCCAAAAAAATCATGATTGCCACCAATGCCTTTGGTATGGGAATAGACAAGCCGGATGTGCGTTTTGTACTGCATCGCGATTTCCCAGAAAATTTAGAGGCTTATTTTCAAGAAGCAGGCAGAGTAGGAAGAGATGGTAAATTCTCCCGAGCAATTAGTTACATGGAAAATCAAGATATTGAACAGCTAGTAAATTCATTTCATCTAAAATTTCCGGCACCAAATATTGTCACAAATATTTATAAGGCGATATACAGCTTTTTAAAAATTGCGATCGGTTCGGGCAAAGATGAAACCTATCCTATTGATTTATTGAGGTTTTGTAAGACATACCATTATGATCTGATAACTGTTTATAATTCGTTAAAACTACTAGAGTTAAACGATAACTTAAGTTTTTCAGAGGCATTTTTTAAACCCACTAATGTAAAGTTTACCATTGGAAATCTAGAATTATACAATTTCCAACTTCAACACGATAAATTTATTCCACTTATTACGCTACTTTCTAGAAATCACACTGGTATTTTTGATGCTTTCAAAGTGATTAACGAAGCTAAAATTTGTGGCTCTCTTAAAATTACAAATAAAGAATTGTCGAATCAAATAAATGCGCTCGAGAAATATGGGATATTGGAAATAAATTGGCAAACATCATTGCCCACCTTAACATTTTTGCATGAAAGACTTCCCGATGATTATGTTAAGTTATCATTTGCTATCTATGGGGAAAGAAAGGAAAATGCACTGATAAAATTAGAGGCAATCAAAAAATTTATACGTTCAGAAAATTGTCGTTCAATAGAATTACTTTCTTATTTTGGCCAAAAAATAAATGCGTGTGGTCATTGTGATAATTGTTTAAAAAGTAAATCAAGCCAAGATGATCACGATCTATACAATGAGTTACTTATAATTCTAGTTGCACCAAAATCATTTCTTGAATTACGAACGCTATTTCCTTTCGATAACGAGAAATTAAAATTAACACTAAGGATTTTACAACATGAGGAAAAAATAACGTTAAAGCAAAGTCTCTTTAGTTTAAAAGAATAAATGTTCAAAACGCTTCTAGCAAAAAACCTTAAATTACCAAATTTTTATTCTTCTCCTTTCGTCTATTTCTTTTGCTTATATTCATCTGGTATACTTATTCAAAGAGACCTTTTAGCATTAACTGCCATAACATCTATACCTTTTTATTTTGGACTACTCCTTATCCTGCTATATTTTTTTAATCGTAATTATTATCCCGGCACAAAGCTTTCTTTCGTGCTGCTTTCCACCCTATTTTTTTCACTAGGACAAATTCAATTAAATCTACTAAACAGCAGAAATATTCCAAAAATCCAAACTTCAAACATAACATCAGAAAGCCTTGTACTCAAGTTAAATGAAATTGAAATAAAAGATTCAGTTAACTCCAAAGCAATAGGAACAATCTTAGTATTAAAAGAAAATACGTGGATAAATACGCGTAAAAAAATCCTAGTTAACATGCACGGGAAATCAGCTAAAAGCATTCTCCAAAATGATATTATTTTAGCAATAACAAATCAATTTGATATTACAAATAAAAATAACCCTGGAGAATTTGATGCAATCACATTCTGGAAATCAAAAGGAGTATTTAAAAGTTGCTATTTAGCAGACTGTGATATCCTTCGATTACAAAATAACGAAGCGAACTGGGTAGACCATAAACTTGAAATGATGAGGAAATATTTGAATCTGATTCTTGAAAAAGAATTAGATGGATCTAATCTAGCCATTGCTAAAGCACTAATCATTGGCGATAAATCACTTTTAGACCAAGAAACAAAAAATAGTTTTGGTGCCACGGGTGCAATGCATGTGTTGGCCGTCTCCGGACTGCACATCGGTATAATCTCACAACTATTGCTTTTTATCTTTCAGTTTTTTAGTAAAGTAATACAACGCAGAAATGCAGTCATTTGTGTTGTAATACTCCTTTGGATTTATGCATTGTTAACTGGTTTTTCACCAAGTGTTGTGCGCGCAGTATTCATGTTTACCGTTCTTATGTCCGCTCAAGAAATGGGCGGAAATTATTCTCCAATCAATACCTTATTTTTTACCGCTTTTGTTTTGGCGTTAATTAATCCCTTCGTTTTATACGATATTGGTTTTCAATTATCGTATTTGGCAATGCTTGGTATTTTCACACTTTACAAACCAATTGTTGCATGGTACAAACCGAAAAATAAAGTCCTGAATTACCTATGGCAAGGATCTGCTATAGGATTTGCTGCGCAAGCGATGACAGTTCCTTTAACGCTCTATTATTTTCACCAATTCCCTAATTATTTTGCATTGACAAACTTGGGTATTATGGGAATTTCAACTGTCGCAATGGGATTTGGAATGGGTATTTTTATTCTTCATTTTATTCCCATAATAGGAAAAATAGCTAGTATAATTTTAGCTTCTTCACTTTGGTTAATGTTACATTTTCTTCAATGGGTTGAATCACTTCCTGGATCAGTTGCATATGGCTTTAACATCCCCTTATTCCTTGTGCCATTCGTTATGCTCGTTTTTTACCTTCTTATTGTGACTGATCGAAATCGTTTAAAGTGGAAAATAGCTTCGTTTGTTTTTATTGGATTACTTACAGTCATATCTTATGAACGGTATGAGCAACAAAATGTATCTCATATCTGCTTTTTTAATCATAATCAATTTACTATGGCTTTAAAAATTAAATCGCAAACTATCATAGTTTATGATGCAAAAAATGATAAAAAAGAAAAACAACTCCATGGATTAATTGCTAATTACTCAAAATTTTATCCGGCAAATATTACGTTTATTCCTCTAAAAGAGGAAAACCTTTCTGTCCAAATTGGATCGCATTTCGTCGATGTTAAAAAAGAAGAATACGGACGAGCAGTAAGGATTAACGAAAAATTATACAAGGTTATTTATAAACAAGATTACACCTCTCCAATTTTAAAGAATAAAAAAGAGTTTGAGATAGGTATGCCTTGGCTTAATCAAAGCTATACATTATCAAAGGGTGCTTTAATTTATAAACTATAAACTTATTTCAATTCTTTAAGAGAAATTTAACAGCACTAGCAGCGTTGATAAATCCTCCTGTTATGGAAACATCACGCATTTTACCTGCACCACCACCTGGTATGGTTATAACTGCATCGGAACGAATGGCTGTTTTCATTAATACCTCTTTTACCTGCGAAGCAGATAATTCAGGGAAATAACCACGAATCAAAGCGGCAACGCCGGCGGCAGCAGGACAAGCCATACTAGTTCCGGAAGCATTGCCATAAGCATTATTAGGTATAGTTGAATAAATATCTACACCCGGAGCAAATAAATCAACTGTAGTTACACCATAATTAGAAAATTCAGCGATTAACTTTTTGGGATCTTTAGATGAACTGCTTGCACCAATTTCCAACCAATTACTTGCAATTTGACCATTTAAAAATTTTCTTGTCGGATAAGAATCTTGAAGATCTTTATTTTTTGCTTCATTACCTGCGGCATGCAGCAACAATACATCGTGATCGTATGCATAAGTTACCGCTGCATCTATGACCTCTTTGTTAGGGGAATAATATTTACCAAATGACATATTTATCACTTTAGCACCATTATCAACTGCATAATAAATACCATTAGCGATATCTTTATCACGTTCGTCACCATTAGGAACAACCCGAATAACCATAATTTTAGCATTTTCCGCAATTCCCTCTATTCCAATACCATTCCCCCTTTTTGCTGCTATAATTCCTGATACGTGAGTGCCGTGAAAAGCGTCAGGGCCCATATATCTATTGCAACCATAATACTTTTCTGTTAAATCGTTGGGGTTATCGCCAACTAAAGCAATACGTAAGCTATCATTAACCATTTTCTCTGAATCCTGTTGACTATTGGCTATCATTGTACCAATTTCCGTTTCCAAAACCTCTGGCTTGTATCCTATTAAAATAAGTTTCATTCTAGATTTTATTTTTTTCTCAACATCATTTTTTGGCTTATAGGATTTATTGGTCGATTTGGTAAAAGTTCCCTTTTCTTGCTTAACCGCGGCCATATAATCAGCGAGTAACTTTACACCCTCCATTTGACGAGCAGCATTTGCTTTTTCCGCTAAATAAATAGTCTCAATTTCTTGAAATCTCTTGTACCTTACCTTATCAGATACAGGAAAAGAATTGGTATCTCTATCCGAAAAATAAGCTTTATCAGCAAAATAAATTCTGCTTAATTCAGATGATTCATCGGAAATATCACCACCGGGACCGCCTAAAAATGACCAACCATGAACATCGTCGATGTATCCATTCTTATCATCATCAATTCCATTACCTGGAATTTCATCCTCATTTATCCAAATAACTTCTTTTAAATCAGGATGTTCGGTATCTACTCCACTATCAATTACAGCGACAATTACTTCCTTGGCTTTTTTACCCATTAAAAGTTTGTATGCCTCTTCTGCTCCAACGCCGTATATCTTATCTTTAAGAGGATCTTTTAAATACCAATTAGATGGTTCATTTTTTTGACCGAAAGAAAGAAAAAAAGTAGTTACAAAAAGTAATAAAAAAGTGGTTTTTAACATGTTTCAGAATTTTAGGTTTACAAAAATAATTATATTTAAGCTATTACCATTTTTTTTATTTTTAAAGTAGAATTAATGGAGTAGATATAAACCTTTAAATTATTTTTGCAATAAAAGAATTTAAATGAGCAATATTAAAAATGTACAATGCCTAATAATAGGATCCGGGCCTGCTGGCTATACCGCAGCAATCTATGCGGCTCGCGCAGACATGAAGCCATTGTTATATGAAGGACTTCAACCTGGAGGTCAACTTACTACAACAAATGAAGTTGAAAACTTTCCTGGTTATCCCGATGGAGTAACTGGACCAGAAATGATGGTGCAGCTCAAGGATCAAGCATTACGTTTTGAAACCGATGTGCGTGCTGGATTCATTACTAAAGTGGAATTTGGAGCAGATATTCACAAATGCTGGGCAGATGATGGAACAGAAATTCATGCCGAAACAGTCATTATATCTACAGGAGCATCAGCAAAATATATCGGTCTGGAGAGCGAACAAAAGTATTTAAAAATGGGAGGAGGGGTTTCGGCTTGTGCTGTTTGTGACGGATTTTTTTATCGTGGACAAGAAACAGTTATTGTTGGCGCAGGTGATTCAGCATGTGAAGAAGCACATTATTTATCAAAACTATGCACAAAAGTTACCATGCTGGTTCGTAAAAGCGATTTTAGGGCCTCTAAAATTATGGCGGAACGTGTACGAAAAACACCAAATATTGAAATATTGTTTAATACAGAAACCCTTGAGGTAATGGGCGATGATGTTGGTGTTACAGGTGCCAAAGTGATAAATACGATCACCAAAGAAGAAAAAGTAATTCCATGCACAGGATTCTTTGTAGCTATTGGACATCAACCAAACACGGCTATTTTTAAAGATTTTATCGATTTAGATGAGACAGGTTATATAAAATATGCTCAACCTGGAACAAGTAAAACTAATATTCCCGGTGTTTTTGTTTCAGGAGATGCCGCCGATAAAACCTACCGACAGGCGATAACCGCAGCAGGAACAGGATGTATGGCCGCATTAGATGCAGAAAGATACTTATCAGCAAAGCACTAAAATAGTTCTGCAAGTATCCTTTAATATCCTTAATATTAAAATAGTTTACAAAAATTTACTTTTTTTACTTGATAGAACACAAGTATAAATTAAATTTGTGCAAGAATTTTTGGAATATTTATTAAAGAGTAATACAAAATAGCCTTTTTAATGCTTTCAAATTATTTGATTATGAATGATTTATCTTGTTATTTCAAAATAAAATGGTAGAACAATCTTCGAGTTCAAATTACCTTCCACTGCTAATTCAAGTATTGATAGCCGCAGGATTTGTAGTTTTTACTTTGTTTGTCACGCATATTCTCATGCCTCGATTAAACGCTAAGAAAAAGGATGAGAACTTTGAATGCGGTATAGAATCGCAAGGAAATGCTCGTTTCCCAGTTTCAATTCGCTATTTCATGACAGCAATTCTATTTGTCCTTTTTGATGTGGAAGTAATTTTCTTCTATCCCTATGCAGTTAATTTTTACGAATTAAAATTAGAAGGTCTTCTGGCTGTTATTATGTTTGTTAGCTTCTTTTTAATTGGTTTTCTTTATGTTCTTAAAAAAGGTGCTTTAGAATGGGAAAAATAGATAATGATAAGGTAATTAATGGGGAAGGTTATCAATTAACAACCCTCGAAAAAGCGATTGGATTGGCAAGATCCAATTCTGTTTGGCCACTCCCATTTGCCACATCATGTTGTGGAATTGAATTTATGGCTACCATGGGAAGTGCTTATGATATGTCAAGGTTCGGAATGGAGCGTTTGTCTTTCTCACCTAGACAAGCAGATTTACTAATCGTAGCAGGAACGATTTCCAAAAAACTTGGACCAATTCTAAAGCAAGTTTACGAACAAATGGCTGAGCCTAAATGGGTACTTTCTGTTGGCGCTTGCGCTTCTTCTGGTGGTATTTTTGATACCTATAGTGTACTTCAAGGAATCGATAGAATTATTCCTGTTGATGTATACGTGCCAGGATGTCCGCCTCGTCCAGAACAAATTATTGACGGCGTAATGAATATCCACAAACTGGTAAAAAAAGAATCACTTCGTCGTCGTTACAGCTCAGAATACATGGATTTGATGAAGGAATATAAAATTGAAATGAAAGATCCAGATGTTAAATAACGAAGCACTTCTTGCCCAATTAGAAGGCCTTTTCACTTCTAACATACTAAGCTCCGAAATTAGTTTTGATATGCTTACGGTGGAAGTACCAGCTACTTCAATCCATGAAATCATTGCACAATTACAAAAAGATGAAAACTTAAGTTTTGGATTCTTAACATTAATTGGTGCCGTTCATTATCCTGATTCTACTGATCGTGAATTTGCCGTAGTTTACCATCTTGACAGCTGGAAAAACAATGTAAGACTTCGTTTGAAAGTCTTTTTGCCATTAAGTAATCCTTCCGTCGATTCAATAACAGATTTATTTCCATGTGCAAATTGGATGGAAAGAGAATCGTACGATTTCTTTGGAGTAATCTTTAACAATCATCCCGATTTAAGGAGAATTTTAAACGAGGATTCTATGGATTATTTTCCATTAAGAAAAGAATATGCATTAGAAGATGGGACAAGAGAAGATAAAGACGATCGCTTTTTTGGGCGTGTTTAATACACTAATATGAATAAGGAAAAAGAAACTTCATACAACAGTCCCTCGGAATTTTATAATTCCAAAGAAACCATTGACGGAGATATTGCGACTATCAATCTAGGTCCAACTCACCCAGCAACGCATGGAATTTTTCAAAATATCCTTAAAGTAGATGGTGAAAAAATTATTTCTTCAGAACAAACGGTCGGTTATATTCATCGTGCTTTTGAAAAATTAGCGGAAAGAAGACCCTATAATCAAATTACTCCAATTACAGATCGCTTAAACTATTGTTCATCGCCAATTAATAACTTGGGTTGGCACATGACAATGGAGAAGTTAATTCAAGCTGAAATTCCTAAACGCGTTGATTACATGCGGGTTATTATTATGGAATTGGCTCGAATTGCTGATCACCTTATTTGTGATTCCGTTATTGGGGTTGATACCGGAGCACTTACTAGCTTTTTCTATCCTTTCCAAGAAAGAGAGAAAATTTATGAATTGTATGAGGAAATTTGTGGGGCGCGTCTAACAACTAATATCGGAAGAATTGGTGGCTTCGAACGGGATTTTACACCTGTATTCCACACAAAACTAAAATCATTTTTGAAAACTTTTCCAAAGGCTTTCGGTGAATGGGATTCGATGCTGGCAAGAAACCGCATATTTATGGATCGAACGCGTGGCACAGGACCTATTTCGCCTGAAAGAGCCCTCGCTTATGGTTTAACTGGACCAAATCTTCGGGCAGCTGGTGTTGATTATGATGTTCGCGTTATGCACCCTTATTCTTCGTATGAAGATTTTGATTTTATTATTCCTGTGGGCGTAAACGGTGATACTTACGATCGCTGGATGGTGAGACAAGAAGAGATCCGTCAGAGTGTTCGGATAATTGAACAAGCATACGGAAATATGCCGGAAGGAAGCTACAAAGCAGATGTTCCTGATTTTTACTTGCCAGATAAAGCAGAAGTATATAATAATATGGAGGCCCTTATCTATCATTTTAAAATCGTAATGGGGGAAATGGAAGTTCCAGCTGGAGAAGTATACCATAGCGTAGAAGGTGGAAATGGAGAATTAGGGTATTATCTTATTAGTGATGGAGGAAGAACGCCCTACAGACTTCAATTCAGAAGGCCTTGCTTTATTTATTATCAAGCATATCCCGAAATGATAACTGGACAAACCATTAGTGATGCAGTAATTACCTTGAGTAGTATGAATGTAATTGCCGGAGAATTAGACGCTTAATATGAAAATAGAATCAAATAGCAATCAAAATACGGCTGAATTTAAAGGGTTCTCAAAAGAGACGCTTGCTAAATTCGATGAAATAAAAAATCATTTCCCGGAAGGTAAAGAAAAAAGTGCGATTATCAGAATGTTGCATTTAGCTCAATCCGAAATTGGATGGTTGAGTACTGAAGGAATGGATGCAGTGGCGAAAATATTGAATATTCAAACCATTGAAGTGTACGAAGTGGCTACATTTTATACCATGTTTCATGTCAATCCTGTAGGTAAATACGTATTTGAAGTGTGCAGAACTGGACCTTGTATGCTCGTGGGAAGCGATAAAATTATTGATTATATACAAGAAAAATTAAATATTAAAGTAGGTGGGACAACTGCTGACGGTGCTTTTACACTAAAAACGGTTGAGTGCCTTGGTGCTTGCGGATACGCGCCAGTATTGCAATGCAACTATAAATTCCATGAAAACCTCACCAAAGAAAAAGTTGATGAACTAATAGACGCATATCGGTCAGGAATAATTGAAAATTAATAAGGAATGAAAAACAGGAAATTACTTCTTGAAAATGTGCATATCCCTGGGATCGAAACATTTGATGTCTATCGAAAGAATGGTGGCTACCGCTCAGTTGAAAAAGCATTGAATACTATGACTCCTGATGAAGTCGTTGAAGAAGTTAAAAAATCAGGTCTGCGAGGACGTGGGGGAGCAGGATTTCCTACTGGAATGAAATGGTCATTCTTGGCCAAACCGGAAGGAGTTCCTCGTTATTTAGTTTGTAACGCAGATGAATCAGAACCTGGGACTTTTAAAGATCGTTATTTGATGGAAAAAATTCCTCACCTATTGATAGAAGGAATGATAACGTCTAGCTATGCCTTGGGTGCTAATACTTCGTATATCTACATCCGTGGTGAATTTATGTATATTCTCCATATTCTTGAAAAAGCAATAGCTGAAGCCTATGATAAAGGTTTCTTGGGAAAAAACATATTGGGTAAAGGGTATGATTTAGACCTGTTTGTTGTCCCCGGTGGTGGTGCATACATTTGTGGAGAAGAAACAGCGTTACTCGAATCGTTAGAAGGAAAAAGAGGAAATCCACGTATCAAACCTCCATTCCCTGCTGTAAAAGGTCTTTGGGGTTGTCCAACCGTTGTGAATAATGTGGAATCATTAGCGGCGGTTGTTCCAATTGTTAATGATGGAGGCGATTCGTACGCAGCTATTGGGATTGGCCGAAGTACGGGTACTAAATTAATTTCAGCCTGTGGTAACCTCGTTAAACCTGGCGTTTATGAAATTGAAATGGGCTTATCAGTAGAAGAATTTATCTACGGAGATGACTATTGCAAAGGAATTGCGAATAACAAAAAACTGAAAGCATGCGTGCCAGGAGGATCTTCAGTTCCTATCCTACCCCACTACCTCGTAACAAAAACGGCAAGCGGTGAAGATCGTTTAATGTCTTACGAAAGTTTAGCGGATGGTGGATTTGTTTCTGGTTCAATGCTAGGTTCCGGTGGATTCATTGTTTTTGATGAAGATCAATGCATTGTTAGAAATACCTGGAATTTCACCCGTTTCTATGCGCACGAATCATGTGGCCAATGTTCGCCATGTAGAGAAGGAACCGGATGGATGGAAAAGGTGCTTCACCGTTTAGAAAATGGTCACGGAAATATCAGAGATATTGACTTATTGGCAGAAATAAATAAAAAAATTGAAGGGAATACGATTTGTCCTCTTGGTGATGCCGCTGCTTGGCCCGTTGCTGCTGCTATTCGTCATTTTAGAGATGAGTTTGAATGGCATGTTACCAATAAAGACGAAGCAATAACAAGGAATTATGGCTTGAGTAAAGAACCGCTGATTGCATAGAAAATAATTGAGATGAAAGTTACTATTGACGATATTACAATTGAAGTTGAAGCAGGGACGACCATTCTAAATGCAGCGCGTAAAATCGGCGGTGAAGTGGTCCCTCCTGCTATGTGCTTTTACAGTAAATTACCCGGAACTGGAGGTAAATGCAGAACGTGTTTAGTAGAAGTTGCCGCTGGATCAACAGCAGACCCAAGACCAATGCCTAAATTAGTGGCGTCTTGCTCTACGCCTGTTATGGATGGCATGATTGTGAAAAACAAAACAAGTGAACGTGTCCATGAGGGAAGGAGCGCAGTTGTTGAATTCCTATTAATTAATCATCCCTTGGATTGTCCAGTTTGTGACCAAGCAGGTGAATGTAATCTGCAAGACTTAGGGTATGAACACGGTTCGGTAAAAACTCGTTACGAGGAAGAACGTAGAACCTTTGATCCAATAGATATTGGTGATAAAATAAAATTGCACATGAACCGATGCATTCTGTGCTATCGATGTGTTGAGGTTGCTAATCAACTAACAGAAAAACGAGTGCATGGAGTTCTTCACCGTGGTGAACATGCGGAAATAAGTACCTTTATTGAACAAGCAGTTGATAATGATTTCTCTGGGAACATGATCGATGTGTGTCCTGTTGGAGCATTGACTGATCGTACGTTTAGATTTAAAAGTCGTGTGTGGTTCTTAAAACCTATGGAGGCTGAATGCGAATGTAAGAAATGTGCAGGCAAGGTCGTTTTGTGGATGTTCGGGCAAGAAATTTACCGTGTAACGGGTCGCAAAGATCAATATGGTGAGATTGAAACAATCGATGATAAAACTGCTTGGATTTGTAACGAATGCCGCTTCGATAAAAAAGACCTTGCTAAATGGAAAGTCACTGGACCGCGTGTCATTGATAGACACTCTGTTATTTCACAAGGAAAATACGAAACTAGCATAACACCATCAATTAAAAAAATCAATTAATGGATACAGGATTATTAATTGAAAAACTTATTTTAGCGACTTTACTTTTTGTTGTATCATTAGGTATTGCTGCCTATTCCACCTACTTTGAAAGAAAGCTAGCGGCATGGATCCAAGATCGTGTTGGTCCGGATAGAGCTGGTCCATTTGGTATTTTACAACCGATTGCTGACGGGGTAAAAATGTTCATGAAAGAGGATTTTACACCAACAGCTGCGGATAGATGGTTATTCATTTTGGGACCAGGAATTGCTATGTTTACGGCCTTAATGACAAGTGCTGTCGTTCCTTGGGGAACAGATGTTTCTCTATTTGGTAGAACCATCGCTTTACAAGTTGCCGATGTGAATATCGGAATCCTTTTCATCTTTGGAATAATCTCCATCGGTGTCTATGGAATAATGATTGGTGGTTGGGCTTCCAACAATAAATATTCGCGATTTGGGGCCATTCGAGCATCTTCTCAAATGATTTCTTATGAATTAGCCATGGGAATTTCTGCGATAACAATTATCATGATGTCTGGTAGCCTCGGCTTAAATGATATTGTGAAAGCACAACATGGTATGAATTGGAATATATTTTATCAGCCAGTTTGCTTTATCGTGTTCTTTGTTTGTGCATTAGCTGAAACTAATCGTGCTCCTTTTGACCTTCCTGAATGCGAATCAGAATTAATTGGAGGGTATCATACGGAATATAGTTCGATGAAATTAGGCTTGTTCTTGTTCGCAGAATATGTTGGCATGTTTGTCTCTTCCGCCGTTATTGCCATTCTCTTTTTTGGAGGATATAATTTCCCTGGAATGGATAGTTTTAGTGGGAATACGCTTGCGATTTTAAGTGTGGTCGCTTTTTTCACGAAAATATTTGTCTTGATTTTTATCTTCATGTGGATCCGTTGGACCATCCCAAGATTTAGGTTTGATCAATTAATGCATTTAGGCTGGAAAGTATTAATTCCTTTATCAATCATCAACATGCTACTAACAGGAATTGTAATCGCTTTCAACGAAGGTTGGATTAAATTTTAAATGGAATGGAAAGCTTAACAAATAGAAAAAAAGTGGTTTCGGATAAACCAATGACTTTCATTGAAAAGTTATACCTCCCGGCCATTTTTAGTGGAATGTTTATTACCTTGAAACATATATTCAAGAAAAATCATACCATTAAATACCCGGAAGAGCAACGTGTATTTGCTCCTGTTTATAGGGGAATGCACGTTCTTAAACGCGATGAACAAGGCAGGGAAAATTGCACCGCGTGCGGTTTATGCGCTGTTGCATGTCCGGCAGAAGCAATTACGATGGAAGCTGGCGAGCGAAAAAAAGGCGAAGAACATCTTTATCGCGAAGAAAAATACGCGACCATTTATGAAATCAATATGTTGCGCTGTATTTTTTGTGGTTTATGCGAAGAAGCTTGTCCAAAAGAAGCTGTTTTCTTAACGGACCGTATTGTTCCAACTGAATTTGAACGAAGTGAATTTATTTACGGTAAAGATGTATTGGTGGAAGCACTAAATGATCGAATTGATATTGAAAAACGACAACATACTGGTAAAAGAACTGAAATATGAGTATTGAATTATTGACACTAATTATCGGAGGACTTACCATTGGTGCTGCACTTATGGTAGTGATAAGCAAGCACCCTATTCGGAGTGTCTTATTTCTAATCGTTACCTTTTTTCTTATTTCTTCGCTTTATATTTTAATGAATGCTCAATTTTTAGCGATTGTAAACATTATCGTTTATGCCGGCGCTATCATGGTCTTGTTCTTATTTGTACTCATGCTATTAAATCTTAATAAAGAAAGTGAACCAAAAACACCCAAATTAGTACTCTTTTCTTCGATAGTAGCTAGCGGAATACTTTTATTAGTGCTTATTGCTGCGTTCAAGGATAGTATTAAAATAACACATGTGCATTTGCCGCAAGAAAGAAATATGGGATTGGTTAAAAATTTAGGGGATCTGCTCTTTCATAAGTACATTGTTCCTTTTGAGGTTTCTTCGATATTATTTATTGCTTCGATGGTAGGTGCTATTCTATTAGCGAAACGTGAAAAACCAATTATTGATTAGTATGAATTCTGTAGACCCAACTTTTGCAACATCCATTGATTTCTATGTCATACTAGCAAGTATTTTATTTGTCATTGGTGCTTTTGGTGTGTTGATAAGACGCAATATGATTGTCTTGTTAATGTGCATCGAACTCATGTTGAACGCTGTCAATTTATTACTTGTCGCGTTTTCTACCTATTACGGAAAAGGTGATGCGCAAATTTTTGTATTTTTTATTATTGTGGTCGCAGCAGCAGAAGCTACAATTGGATTATCTATTCTAATCATGGCATACAGAAATAACAAAGCTACGGATGCAGGATTATTTAAAAATTTAAACGGTTAACTAAATGGCAGTAGATAAATTAATCCTGATTTTATTAGTATTGCCCTTGTTAGGAGCTTTGGTGAACGGAACTTTGGGTAAAAAACTTTCAAATGCACTTGTTGGACGAATTGCTACGGGCGTAATGCTGGTCTCTTTTTGTTGTGCTGTTCTTGTTTTCAATCAAACGAATGACACAAAAATTATTCATTTATTTAACCTTTTAAAGTTAAATGATTTTCATATTAATGCGAGTTTACAAGTGGATGCTTTGTCTATTTGGATGACGCTCATAGTTACAGGGGTAGGAACATTAATTCACATATTCTCGATAGGTTATATGTCCCACGACAAAGGGTTTTATAAGTTTTTTACCTATCTTAATCTATTTATTTTTTCCATGTTACTACTGATTCTTGGTAGTAATTATTTTGTACTGTTTTTCGGTTGGGAAGGTGTTGGTATTTGCTCATACCTGCTTATTGGATTTCATTATAGCGATGCGGAAAAAGGAATTGCAAATAGCATCGCAGCAAGGAAAGCTTTTATAATGAATCGAATTGGTGATGCCGGATTATTGATCGGTCTATTTTTAATTCTTGCGCAATTCAACACCTTAGAATTTATAGGTATTGCTGAAAAACTTTCACTTGATCCAACTTTGGCAAATGGTGCTATTATCGGTATTACACTCTGTTTGTTTATCGCCGCTACCGGAAAAAGTGCTCAAATTCCACTTTTTACTTGGTTGCCGGATGCCATGGCAGGACCAACTCCAGTTTCTGCATTAATACATGCTGCAACGATGGTAACTGCTGGTATATATTTAGTGGTTAGGTCAAATTTCTTATTTGAATTGGCTCCATTAACCAAAGATATTATCCTTGGAATTGGTTTTGCGACATCGATGGTAGCTGCGTTTATTGCAATGCGACAAAATGATATCAAAAAAGTGCTCGCCTACTCGACCGTTTCTCAATTAGGATTGATGTTTGTTGCTTTAGGTATGGGAGCTTACACAGTGGCAATTTTCCATGTTACCACCCATGCGTTCTTTAAAGCGCTGCTTTTTCTAGGTTCCGGAAGTGTGATTCATGCCATGTCGGACGAACAAGATATAAGGAAAATGGGAGGTCTTGCAAAAAAACTCCCAATTACTCACATAACTTTTTTAATTGGTACGCTCGCAATAGCAGGCTTTCCTTTACTTTCTGGGTTTTATTCCAAAGATGAAATCCTTGGTCATGCGCTCGCTCATAGTCCGATACTCTATGGAACGCTAATGATTTCAGTCGCCTTAACGGCTGCTTATATGTTTCGACTTTATTTCCTTGTCTTTCATGGTAAATTTAGAGGCGGGGAGCAACTTGAATCACATGTTCATGAAAGTAAAGCAATTATGACATTTCCATTGGTGGTATTGGCCATACTTTCCATCTTTGGTGGTTTATTAAACTTACCCGGTATATTCCTTAAAAATGGAACGCATTGGTTACAAAACTTTTTAGTTGCACATACCGCAGGATTAGAGAAAATACATGCTGAACACGCCTCTAACACTACCATATTAGCATTGATGGCAGTGGCAAGTACAATGACAATCGCAATTCTTATTTGGGCTTATGTAAATTATGTTAAGAAAAATAAAATAGCGCTATCGGATGAGGATTTAAAGGGTTGGCAGCTAATTTCAAATTCAAAATTATACCTCGACGAATTCTATAATTTTCTATTTGTAAGGCCAATAGAGTTCTTATCTAAAGCTATTTACAGTACCATAGAAATAAAAGGTTTAAATCAAGGTGTATTTGGCTTAGCTAATCTTTTTGGAAAAGCAGGTTCACTTGTTAGACATTGGCAAACCGGTTTACTTTCCAGCTATCTTTTCTGGATGGTTGTTGGTTTAATTGGATTGATTAGTTACTACATAATAAAATTATAATTTTGGAACTTTTAATAATACCATTGGTTTTCGGAGTCATATCACTCATTCTCCCCGCTAATTGGAGCAAGCTAATTGGTGGCGTTGGCGCAATTGTATCGCTCGTTACAGCTTGTATCCATCTAATTCGATTTGATCCACTATCTCAAATCGTTTTAGCTAGCTCATCGCACAAAATGGCATTTGGACTCACTTTCAATATCGGCTACGATGCTTTTGGATTAGTTATGGTATTACTAACTAACGCTATTATCCCAATAATTTTTCTTAGTAATTGGAATAGAGATTTAGCAAATAATAAATTATTTACCGCGCTGGTATTTTTCATGCAACTAGGACTTCTAGGTGTTTTTACAGCCCAAGACGGAATCATCTTTTATATTTTTTGGGAATTTACCCTCTTACCTATCTTTCTACTATTATATTGGTTTGGGGCGAAAGAAAATAATAAGGTGCTTTTTAAATTCTTCATTTATACCTTGGTGGGATCTTTGGCGATGTTACTATCATTGATTGCACTCGGAAGCGCGGCAGAATCCTTTGCATATGCTGATTTAAAAAATGTACAACTAACACAAGAGGTAGCGTGTTGGATCATGAGTGGCTTTTTATTGGCTTTTGCAATTAAAATCCCCTTGTTTCCATTTCATACGTGGCAACCAGCTACCTATACATCATCACCAATGGCAGGAACGATGCTCCTTTCGGCATTAATGTTAAAAATGGCATTATTTGGTATGATGAAATGGATGCTTCCGCTTACTTATGAAGGTATTTCAACAATGAAGTGGCCCATTATCATACTTGGTGCAATCGGCATCGTGTATGGAGCTATTATCGCCATTAAACAAAATGATATTAAAACACTTTTTGCCTTTGCTTCTATCAGCCATCTTGGATTAATCGCGGCTGGAATCATGCTCTTTAATATTGCAGCATGGAGTGGAGCGGTTATTCAGATTATCAACCATAGCTTAATCTCTATCGGATTATTTTTAGCTGCAGATATTCTTGAAAAAAGAACTGGTACTCGTCAACTTAGCGAACTTGGAGGAATTGCTAAATTAGCACCTCGATTTGGCTTTTGGTTTGCTGTGACGGTCTTTGCCGCTTTATCGATTCCATTTTCAGCCGGGTTTATTGGCGAGTTTATATTAATCAAGGAACTTTTTGATTTCCATATAATAATAGGGATAACAGCAGCAACATCTCTTATTTTAGGAGCTGTTTATATGCTACGATCATACCAATTAAGTATGTTTGGAGCACCGAAAATTTCAGCTTTTGAAGATTTATCATGGAACGAAATGGCGGTATTTCTTATCCTTTCACTATTGATTTTAGCGATTGGTTTGTGTTCTTCTTGTATTATTGAATTTACTGAGCCCGCTTTTCGCAGCTTAACAGAAACTTTATCATCGAATCAACAAATCATAGAATAGTATGGATGCATTAATTGTGATATTTCTTACGGGATTAATTGGTTTGTTTATTGGGATGCTTAAAAAACCGCATCTTAATTTGGGGGTAACCTTGTTAGGTTTAATCATTGCCTTTTTCCTTCAATTATACCATGGTTATTACACCTCGCCATTTATTAACTACCAAGTACTTGAGTTTGAAGTTTCGGGTTTATACTTTAGTCTTCTTGCAATTGGATTTAGTATCTTAATTGTATTAGGGGGATATCGATACTTTAAGCGCGACGCAAATCATACCGGAGATTATTACGGCTTGCTATTATTTTCGCTTTGTGGAGCAATTATCTTAATCGGTTTTACTGATTTATTTATGTTCTTTTTAGGCCTCGAAATATTATCGATTCCTATTTATGTGATGGTAGGTATCAAAAAACAAGATGTTTTATCTGCGGAAGCATCAATCAAGTATTTTTTTACCGGCGCTTTTGCTACGGCAATTTTGTTATTTGGAATTGCTTTACTTTACGGCGCTACAGGATCATTCAATCTAAATGAAATCCGCACAGTTATTCAATCGGGAGAATATCAATCGAGCTATTTATTGATTGGAATACTTTTTATTTTAGGAGCATTTTTATTCAAAGTAGGAGCGGTTCCCTTCCATTTTTGGGGACCAGATGTTTACCAAGGATCCCCTGAAATTGTAACTGCTTTCATGGCAACAGTGGTAAAACTTTCGGCCTTATTCGCATTTTACAGATTTTTTAATGGTACCTTCCAAGAACTTGCTAATTTTTGGACTGGTGCACTTTACTTTGCTATTGCATTGTCATTACTTATTGGCTACATAGGTGCTTTGAAGCAAAGTAAATTCAAGCGCCTACTCGCTTATTCTAGTATTAGTAATACAGGTTATGCCTTATTCGTATTGTTATCCACCTCTAATTCATCACTTGGCAGCTTATGGATCTTCTTAGTGGGGTATGGTTGTGCTACAATCGCTTTGCTTACTTTAAGTATGGCCATTCAAAATGATAATGATGAAATTAGCGCTTTTAAGGGTGTAGGATTTAAAAATCCGTTCATTGGATTTATTTTAATTATATCCTTGCTATCCTTGGCTGGTATACCACCGTTAACTGGTTTCTTTGGAAAGTTTAGTTTACTTATGAATGCTTATCCTCAGCATCTATACTTAGTGATTTTAGCATTAATTAGCTCATTAGTTGGTGCTTTTCTTTACCTTCGATTAATTGTCCTTGGATTATCAAAAGAAAGCGAATCGGAGAGGGTAACCATAGGTTTATGGCATTACATCGTCTTAGGAATTTGTGCAGCAGGTATTTTAGGTGCGTGGTTAATTGTGACAATTTAAACTAAGCTTATTATTAAAAAAACCATTATCGACGCCTGGAAAAGTGAAAGAGTAGAAGTTGAAAAGCGGTCAGAAAGGAAGTATGAATAGTTAGAACTCTTTTACGCTATTAATCGGTATCTTTTTTTTTATTCTTTTTTTTACGATCAGATTCTTTTTCTTCCTCATTGCTTTCTTGATTTTTATTTTGCTCCATTTGCTTTTTTAAATTTTGCTGATAAATTTCATATTCAGATAATTGAACCTTGGAATCAGAAATAACTACCGGTTCAACTCCATAAATACAACGAACATAAAAACCTGTTCGTGTATTTTCTTTTTTAAAAAGCATGTCCATTAGATTTGATTGAAAATAAATGGCATAACTCGAATAAGCATTGCTTTTGGAATAACCGTAATAGGTAATTGTATCCCTTGACCATAAGCCAACCGAACTGCCAATACCATCGAACGATCCATTAAGCATGCGTGAACCACCGGGTAAAATTGACATACCATATTGATCTTCCCCCGCTCCGTTGTTTGCCCATGAATGATTACTTTTCAACTTAATTCCAGCAATTCCTAAATCCGCATAATTATTAATACCGCGTTTTAAAAATTTATATAAAATCGCCCAGTCAATATCATTTGCAACACGAAATCCTTCAGGAGCCAAAGCTCTCGGATCTGCCATGGCAAACCAATTATAGATGGCGCCATAGATTGTTCCGTTGCGAGGGTCATTGTTATAATAACAATAGGCAGGTATACCATTCTCATGGCAATGAATCCATTCATCATTGCTTGTTACATATCGAATGGGATCGCCATTTCTAAATTCTTTAATGTTTAAATTTTTTATTGCCCAAGTCTGAACATCTATTTCAGTTACCGCCAGATCTTGAGCGAAATAAGAGAAATAAGATAGAAAATAAAATAAAAAAAATAGGTGTCTCATTACTCAATAATAACACAAAATAGGAATCGTTACAAATTAGTAGCAATCAAAAGAGAATTATTCAACAATATTCTATTCTATTAAAATACCTTATTTAAGGTATTGACGCTGCGCAATCTCGTAAATACTTTTGTAGAAATTAATATTAGATGATATTTCGTAACATTTGCCTTTTAATATCATCATTCTTGACCCTATCGATGTGTTTTTCTCAAACATTTTCGCTCTCGGGAAAAGTGATAGATGAAGCAAGCTCAAACGAATTAGAAGGATGTAAAATTGAACTAAAAGAATTAAAGTTATTTGTTTATTCTGATAAAGACGGAAAATTTGAATTTCACAACCTAGCAAAAGGAAGTTACGAGCTCAATGCTTATGCTCAATACTTTGAAAACTTAAACATAAACGTTCTCATTAAAGAAACTAACAATTCAATTTCTTTACTTTTAAAGAGAGAGAAAGACTTACCAGAAATTACGCTATTGCAAATTTCTATAACAGGAGGAGAAAAAGGGATGAAAAATTTACCTGGTTCGGCCTACTATTTATCACCTAAAGAGCTTCAAAAATTTAACTATACAGACCCCAACAGATTATTAAAAACTGTTCCAGGTGTTAATATTCAAGAAGAAGACGGTTTTGGATTGCGGCCAAATATTGGCATCAGAGGATCTGGAGTTGACCGATCAAGTAAAATCACAATTATGGAAGATGGCATTCTTGCAGCTCCAGCACCTTATTCGGCCCCAGCAGCTTATTATTTTCCAACAATGGGCAGAATGCAAGCTGTTGAAATTTTAAAAGGAAGTTCGCAAATAAAATATGGCCCTTACACGACAGGCGGGGCGATTAATTTAATCTCAACTCAACTACCTAAGACCTTCGAAGCAAAAATTACAGCATTTGGAGGTAGCTTTTGGGGACGAAATATTCACACATATATTGGAAATTCACATGAAAGAATCTCCTATTCACTCGAGTCATTTAATTACGGTTCGAACGGATTCAAAAAATTAGATGGTGGAGGAGAAACAGGTTTCCAGAAATCAGATTACCTTGCTAAATTAAAATTCAGAACAAAAGAAACCGCTAAAGTTCAACAATCACTAACTCTTAAGGTAGGAAAGGTAATAGAACAATCGAATGAAACCTATTTAGGGCTCACGCAAGATGACTTTACTAACAATCCATACAGAAGGTATGCGGCATCACAAAAAGACCAGATGAATTGTAGCCAAACGCAAATGGCGCTATTTCATAACATTAAAGCCAGTAAATGGCTAAGTATCACAACTAGCGCATATCGAAATCAATTTCAACGCAATTGGTATAAATTAGATGCCGTTAAAGATAGTTTAGGGGTAAAAACGAGTATCTCAAATGTTCTAAAAACACCTATTCTATACGCAGAGCAGTATGCTATATTGACAGGTCAAACAAGTGCTCATCAAGATGCATTAATTCTAAAAGGAAACAATAGGTCATACTACGGGCAAGGAATTCAAACTATTTTTGGATTTAATATTAGTAAGAAAATCATTGTACAGACAATTGATTTAGGAATACGCTACCACCAAGACGGCGTTGATCGATTTCAAAATGAAGATGCATACCAAATGTCCAACGGTAATATGTTTCAAACCAGCGACGGAGTAATGGGAAGAGAAAGTAATAGAATTGGATTCGCTAGTGCATTAGCTACATACATACAGTATAAAATAACTTGGAAAAAATGGATACTTGTCGCTGGATTAAGAAATGAGAATATTCGTATCGAAGAGAAAGACTATGGTAAAAATGATCCCAAAAGAACAGCATCGGATTTAATTGTTAAATCGAATAAGGTAAACGTTTTAATTCCCGGGATGGCGTTAGACTTAAAATTAAATGACTTTGTATCCTTTTTTACCGGTATCCACAGAGGTTTTGCACCACCATCAGTTCAATTGAATTCGAAAGCAGAGGAGAGTGTTAACATTGAAATCGGTGCTAAATTTGATAAAAAAGCTTTTTCGGGACAATTAGTTACGTATTATAACGCCTATGAAAATTTACTTGGTGCAGATCTTGCGGCCTCAGGTGGAAGCGGAAATGGTGAACTATATAATGGTGGAAAAGCAAAAGCACAGGGTATAGAATTACTGTCAAGTTATGATTTTGCAACTTTTTTCACCAATAAAATTAAAATGCCGGTAACACTAGGATATACTTATACAGATGCTAGATTTCTATCAAATTTCAACAGCACCTTTGAAGATTGGGGAACGGTAAATTATGGCGATCATCTCCCCTACTTATCAATTCATCAGATTAACCTTGCATTATCAGTAGATCACTCGAAATTTAGTATTAATCTTAATGCCAAATATAATAGTGCAATGAGATCAAATGCGGGGCAAGGCACAATCGATATGACATCAATTATCCCGGCTTACTTAATTCTTGACGCTAATGTGAGGTATAATGCTACAAAAAACATAGCTATTTGTGGGAATATAAACAATCTTAGTAATGAGGTTTACCTTGTATCCATTCGACCGGCTGGATTAAGACCTGGTATGCCACGTGTTATTCAAATTGGACTAAAAGCAACTATAAACTAGTAACGATTTATTTGCGCTTAAGACCAAGAATGTAGTCGCATCTTTTCATAAAGAATTACTAGCAGTCGCTCTTTAAAATCAGCATCGACTTATACTAGCGTTTCGGTCAGTATATTTAATAAGAATTCAAATCATCCTCACCCTTAATCCCTCTCCAGAGAGGGAGACTAAATACTACATTTTGGCGCATAAAAAAAGCCCCTTCATTACTGAAGAGGCTCTTTAAAATCGGCATCGACTTACTCTCCCACCCTCAAAAGGGCAGTACCATCAGCGCAAGCAGGCTTAACTTCTCTGTTCGGAATGGGAAGAGGT
>JAPLEV010000001.1 GCA_026391005.1 Flavobacteriia bacterium
GCATGGCTTCTAACATTTCCATATTTGTTTCCGGTCGGAATGCATTGTAAACTTGCGGACGGTTGATGGTTATTTTTGCAATACCTTCAAAAAACTCAAATTTAATATCTGTAAAAGTTTTTATGGAGACCCAATTTCGCATAGACTAAAATTTACGCAAAGGTACTAAGAAAGCAACTAGTCTAATAATGAAATAGTAGAAGAAGCAATTTTATTATCAAGGTTTTTTATTGGCTATAATTTCTTTAATACCTTCAACCAATTGATCTAAATCATAAAAAGAAGTATAGACATTCGGTGTAACGCGCACGCCATTTATTTTTTCGTATTCAATAGCAACAGTATGCACTTTTCTATATTTCATTAAGAGCGCTTCAATTTCTGATCCTTTCATGCCTTCGATTCCGAAATTAGCAATAGCGCAAGAATAGTTTTTTTCCAAGGGCGAATAAAATGTTACTTTGGGTAGGCCTTTTACTTTATCTGTCCAATATTTCTTTAGTTCAAATAATCGTTTTTCTTTTCGATCAGTCCCGATAGCTTGGTGAAAGTCGATGGCACTACCAATGGCCATTTCAGCGGCAAATGATCTGGTGCCTAATGATTCAAATTTGCGAATGTTATCACCTTCGGGTAGGTCATTTGAAAGAAGCGCCCAAACATTTTTTATTTTATCTTTTTTAATATACATCATGCCGCTTCCGAAAGGGGCACAGAGCCATTTATGCAGACTCGTTCCATAATAATCACAGCCTAAGTCGCCTATTTTATAGTCAGTATGTGCAAAGCTATGAGCGCCATCTACAATTACTTCTGCCCCATTTTTATGAGCCAAGTCAGCAATTCGTTTCATTAGCGCCACTGGAATTAGCTGTCCTGTCCAGTTGATGAGGTGCGTCAAATAGACGATTTTTGTCTTTGAGTTTATTGCATCCGCATAAATTTTATAGATGTAATCATCGTCGGTTGTCGGCATGTTCAATTCTACCCAGCTAAGTTTAATCTTATCTCTTTTTTCTCTTTGTTTCCATGCATTTCGCATGTTGGGATAATCGTATTTGTTCACCACTACTTCATCACCTTCTTTCAAGTCTAGTCCAAAAATGATGGTGTTAAGCGCTTCGGTGGCATTTCTATTGATGCTTATTTCTTCTGGGTCCACACCACTGAAATGTGCCAATTTCCTTCGTAATGGTTCTCGTCCTTCATCTAAGCTTCTCCACATATAATAGGTTGGCGCTTCGTTGCACCATTGGTAATACTTAATGTGGACATCTTGAACTTGTTTTGGTTGTGGGCTTACGCCACCATTGTTCAGGTTGATGATATTGGAAGAAGTTGTAAAACAGGAGCGTACCCATGCCCAAAAATCATCATCGTTGAGTAAAGGTAGTTGTGAATAATCCAATGATGGGATGTTTTCAGCTGCATGAGCCCAAGGATCTAGGGTGGCAGCAGTGATAAATCCACCTGCAAGAGCTGCTGATTGTTGAATAAATTTTCTACGAGTTGACATAATTATTTTTTAGAAAATTAAACTACTCAAAAATATGTTACTATTAACCAAAAAACAATAAATTGTTGATTTTCTTCTTTAATTTAAGAAATTAATTAGTTTAGTAATCTATTAAAATAATAAATTCAAAACCATGAAAAATATCTTTACACTTATCGTTGTTTTGTTTCTTGCAGCAAGTTCTTACGCTCAAGCACCTGATGGAGTTAATTACCAGGCGGTAATTCGCAATTTATCGGGAACCCTGGTAGCCAATTCTACGATCGCAATTCGGATTCAGGTGAAACAAACTTCTGCCTCGGGAACCATCGTTTTTCAAGAAAGACACAGTGTGACCACCTCTGCACAAGGAGTGGTAAATTTAGTCATTGGACAAGGAACCTTGCTAGGCGGAAACTTTTCTACCATAAACTGGGCGACAGGTCCTTATTTTGTAAGTTTAGGCGTAAGCTTTACCAATGGCACCAACTATTTAGATTACGGTTCGCAACAATTAATGAGCGTTCCGTATGCTTTGTATGCAAAAAATGCAGGAAATCAATTAAATCAATGGCGCTACGGCAATACCGCACCCGCTGCCGCTTTAGGTACATTGGGAGATTTTTATCTCAATATGACAGACGGAAATGTATATTATAAATCCAATCCAACTACTTGGTTATTAACTGGAAATATAACCGGTCCTGCAGGTGCTACTGGTGCAACGGGCGCACAAGGAATTCAGGGTCTAACAGGTGCTACAGGTGCTACAGGTCCCGTGGGAACTAACGGAGCTGTTGGAGCAACTGGCCCAACAGGATTAACTGGTCCAGCAGGCGCAACGGGCCCCATTGGATTACCCGGACCAGTTGGCCCAACCGGACTAACAGGCGCAATAGGTCCAGCAGGCGCAATGGGCCCCATTGGATTACCTGGACCAGCAGGTGCTCAGGGACCAGTTGGCCCGGCACCAGCTCCTACTAATATGAGTTATGCTCAAAATGTAGGGCTAGAAATATATTTAAATTCGGGTAATTTTCAAAACATTATATCCGTTTCGCTAACCACAACTGGAGGTCCTGTTTTAGTAAGTGCATACGGTGATGCTACTGTCTTAGGAGGTAATGTAATTGGGAAGCTTCAATTATACAGAGATAATGTTCCATTGGGTAATTATTGTTGGATAGAAAGCAATGGTACCAATGAAAATCAACAATATGGATTGAGCGTAATCGATTCGGCTCTTCTTGCAGGCACCTATAATTATACCTTAAAAGCGGTGTATTTAGCTTCAGGAACTTGGTTCGGAGAGACAAAAGGGCCTGTCATACATGCCATTGAATTAAAAGGAGGAATTGGTGCTACTGGTCCAGCCGGAGCCAACGGCTCACAAGGACTAAATGCCTTAATAAAAACAACGATTGAACCCATAGGGGCTAATTGTGCAGCTGGAGGAACCAAATTTGAGACCGGTTTAGATGCCAACGGCAGCGGTATTCTTGATGCCGGTGAAATCAATGCGGCACTTACCACTTATGTGTGCAATGGGGTAGGTGTTGGCGGGGGAGCTCCCCACTTCATAGGTGAATTATGGGGAGGAGGTATTGTTTTTTATGTGAATGCAAGTGGCGATCATGGCCTTATTTGTGCCTTGCAAGATCAATCTGCGGGTATTAATTTTGGACTCGCCGATGATGCGATTTCCAATCCAATTAATCACAATCTAGCTGGCCAAGTTTTTACGGATTGGCGCATACCTTCTCGATATCAATTAAATCTTATGTACTCAAACCTGCATTTGGCCTCTCCACCACTTGGTGGTTTTTCTTCAAGTAATTATTGGAGCAGCAGTTGTACTGATAATCAATTGCCAATTCAAGGTTTTATAACTAATTTTTCAACCGGGGCCGTAAGTACTGTTTCTCGAAGTAATACGGGTCAAAAAGTGCGTGCTATTCGATCTTTTTAGTCTGGCCTTAAGTAGTTAAATAAGGGTTTTATATCCTGTAAACTACTTGTTTTTGATACTAATTTCATCAATAAATAGCCAAGGTTGCGTTCCTTCGCCTGGCATTCCTAGTGGTATCTTATCTAACGTTTTGATGGTGATTCTAAATTTTTGCACTTTTTTCCCGATAAATAGCACTTGCTTTTCATTCACGAAATTCTCGCTTTGTGCAATGCCAAAGCCTAAGTTTGTTTTTAAATTTTTAAATTCAATTGCGTAAGGCAAATGAATCCAAGAATTCTCATCATTCAAAAATGAGATTTGTAGGCTATCAATTTTTTGTTTTTTAAGTAAATCTATTTCAATGATTACAACGGAGGTGTCAAATCCTATCCACTCGTGACCTTTCCATGGTCTTGCGCCAAACTGGCCATCCACAAGGGTTAAATCTCCGCTGTTATAACGATCACTTGGTTTAGTTACATAGGTTACAGGGACACCTAAGCAGGGATTTTTAAGAATAACAATTGTTCTGTCTATTCCTGTTTCATTTGAAACAAATTGATACCTAATAGGATTTGTTTTGTTCACACGATCAATGTTGAATTCGGCAGCCCCAATAAATTCATTATTCTGATTTAGTGTAAATGCTTCCGTTGCTGAGTTTGATGCGATTTTTAGGGCAACACCTTTTGGCGTACGTTTGAAGGTGATTTTAGGTTTGAGAATTGTTTGTGAGAAATTGATTCCTTTCTTTTTTAAAAGTGGAAAATGCGAATCAATCAACGTTTTTTCGAAGGCATCATACGTCGTTTTTTCTGTACACCATAGTGCCTCACTTAAAGCGATCGCTCTTGGAAAAGCCATGTACATCAGTTGATTAAACGAAGGGATGTATTCCGTCCACAAATTAGCTTGTCCACCTAGCACATAATTTGCTTCCTCTCTCGACATTTTTGGAGAAACAGGATTAAAGTCAAATACTTTTTCCAGATTGGTAAAGCCTCCAATGGCCAGTGGTTCGTCGTTTCCTTTGCCTTGATAATGATCAAAATAACAATGAGATCCAGGTGACATAACGACCTCGTGCCCAAGTTTTGCCGCTTCAATTCCACCTTCAAAACCTCGCCAAGACATTACCGCGGCATTTGGTGAGAGACCACCTTCAAGAATCTCATCCCAACCAATCAATTTCTTTCCTTTTTCTACCAAAAATTTATCCATTCGTTGAATAAAATAACTTTGCAATTCATGCTCATCTTTCAGGTGATTTTCTTTCATTATGGCTTGACATTTATCACATTTTTTCCATCTTGTTTTTGGTGCCTCATCTCCACCAATATGGATGTATTTAGAAGGGAAAAGGGGAATTATTTCAGAAAGGATGTCTTGCAGAAAAAGAATACTTTCCTCTTTCGAGCAGAAAATATCATCAAAAATTCCCCAAAGGCCTGGTACTTCTTGTTCTATTCCTGTGCATGAGTAATTTGGATAGGCTGCTAAAGCAGCTCGGGCATGTCCGGGCATTTCAATTTCGGGTACAACTGTAATATTCCTTTGAGCAGCATATTGGACAATTTCCTTTATTTGTTCTTGGGTGTAAAATCCTCCGTAACGTTCAACTTTATAGGTTCTTGGCGAAGTGGTATAATGATTTTCAACCGTACTATCCCTCCAAGCTCCTATCTCCGTTAATTTTGGGTATTTCTTAATTTCTATTCGCCAGCCTTGATCATCAGTAAGATGCCAATGAAAAGTGGTGAATTTATAAACAGCCATGACATCAAGAAATTGTTTTATTTCTTCTATTTGAAAAAAATGTCTTGCTACATCAAGGTGCATTCCACGCCACTGAAACTTCGAATAATCATCCACAAATCCATTCTTAATGAATAATCCCTCCGTATTTTTTTGAATGAGTTGCATGAGGGAGTGAAAAGCATAATAACACGATTTCGGCGAAGAATAGGTGATAATTATTTGTCCGTTAATATTAATTGAGTAGCTATCTAACGGAACATTTTGTATTTTTTTAAAAATAATTAAGGGCTTTTCTTTTACATCGATTAAAGGTAAATTATGGTAGTAATCGCTTGTTGTTTTTAGCTGTTGAAGAAGAGTTGAACTGATTTCATTAAAGTCCAGTGATAGTCCACCACCTATAATTTCGATAGACCCTGGCATGCTTTTATAAACCACAGGATGCGGTAAAATTCTGTTTTGTTGGGCAAAAAACAATGCTGGTAAAAAAAATAAGTAGGTAAAAATAACTTTCATCTTTTTTGTACAAAAGAACGGAATTAAAATAAAAAAAACGCCTTTCGGCGTTTCATTAATTTTGATTTAGTAAGATTATTTTTTTTCTTAACTTTTTCGATTCAAGTGATTTACTAAAGTTCAGTAAGAAATTCAGCGTCTCAGGGGAGGGTGTTGCTTTTGATTTCTTTCCTGCATTTTCGGGTTGAGAGTACTTTTTGACCATAGGCAATTTTAGAGGTTGAAAGTGTTAACGAATTAACTTTATTTTTATTTTAAAAAGCATATTTTTTTTTAACTTTGTTTAATATGAATCAAAGTATGTCAACTATTATTCTTCCGAGTTCAGGAGTAGCAACAGGTGATGAAGTTCAGGCGATATTTCGTTTTGCAAAACAAAAAGGTTTTGCTCTTCCAGCTGTAAATGTAACAAGTACATCTACCGTAAATGCGGTTATTGAAACTGCAGCAAAGATTAATTCTCCTGTAATTATTCAATTTTCAAATGGAGGTTCTCAATATTATGCCGGTAAAGGATTAAAAAATACGAATGAGCAAGCAGCTATTTTGGGAGGGATTAGTGGCGCAATGCATGTGCATCAATTAGCAGCGGCATATGGTGCAACTGTTATCTTACACACCGACCATTGCGCTAAAAACATATTACCTTGGTTAGACGGACTTTTAGATGCAGGTGAAAAGTTTTATCGCGAACATGGAAAACCTTTGTATAGTTCCCACATGATCGATTTATCTGAGGAACCAATTGAAGAGAATATTGCAATTTGTAAAACGTATTTAGCGCGAATGTCTAAAATAGGCATGACCTTAGAAATTGAATTAGGCATTACTGGGGGAGAAGAAGATGGTGTAGACAATAGTAATGTTGATAATTCGAAATTATATACGCAACCCGAGGAGGTTGCTTACGCTTACGAAGAACTGTTAAAGGTTTCTCCTCGATTTACAATCGCAGCGGCCTTTGGAAATGTGCACGGTGTTTACAAGCCAGGGAATGTGTTTTTAACGCCTAAAATTTTAAAATCTTCTCAAGATTTTGTGCAGCAAAAATTCCGTACTGAGCATAATCCTGTTGATTTTGTTTTTCACGGAGGCTCTGGATCCACCATCGAAGAGATTAGAGAAGCGATTGGCTATGGTGTTATCAAAATGAATATTGACACGGACTTGCAATTTGCTTTCACTGAGGGCGCGCGCGACTATATTGAGTCCAACCTACCTTATCTAAGAAGCCAAATTGGAAATCCTGAGGGTAGCGAATTTCCAAATAAAAAATATTATGATCCAAGAAAATGGCTTCGCGAAGGGGAATTGACCTTTATTGCGCGACTTGAAAAAGCATTTTCCGATTTGAATAACGTAAATACCCTCTAAAAAAAAATAAACAATGAGTTGGTTTAATAGAAAGAAAGAAGGAATTACGACTTCGACAAGTGATAAAAAAGAGACCCCAGAAGGCTATTGGGTAAAATGCACCAATTGCAAAACTCTTTTTACTGCCCAAGATCTAGCTAAAAATAATGGTGTTTGTGATCGTTGTTCGCATCATGAGCGCTTGAGTGCTGAGGGCTATTTTAGTATTATTTTTGATAATGGGAAATTTAGCGAATTAGATGCAAAATTGTCTTCTGCAGACCCATTGGGATTTACAGATACTAAAAATTATAAAGATCGTGTAGCAGCAACCCAAAAATTAACTGGATTGAAAGATGCTATACGAACGGCAAAAGGGAAATTGGATGGTAACGATTTCGTGGTTGCCGCAATGGATTTTGCATTTATTGGTGGTTCGATGGGGAGTGTTATGGGCGAAAAGATTGCCCGAGCGATTGATGAGGCGATTAAAATCAAGGCACCGTTCATGATTATTTCGAAATCTGGTGGAGCGAGAATGATGGAGGCAGGTTTCTCGCTGATGCAGATGGCAAAAGTTTCTGGTAAATTAGGTCAATTGGCCGATGCGGGATTGCCTTACATTTCTTATTTAACCGATCCTACAACGGGTGGTGTTACTGCATCTTTCGCTATGTTGGGGGATATCAATATCGCTGAGCCAGGTGCCTTAATTGCTTTTGCAGGACCACGCGTGGTAAAGGAAACCATTGGACGTGATTTGCCGGATGGTTTTCAAACGTCTGAATTCTTATTAGAGCATGGTTTTCTCGACTATATTATTGATCGGACCGAAATTCGGCCAAAACTATCGATGTCTTTAAGCTTCTTCCGCAATTAAATGAAATTAACTAAATTAAACGATGACTCCTCTTGGTTGTGGGAATTTGATTCGTTTTCTGTTTTAGTTGATCCTTGGTTCACAGATCAACAAGTGGATCTCGCACCTTGGTTTTCCAAGCAGCGGCATTTTCGTGAGCAGCCACAACTCGCGGACTTGCCTCCTTACAATGTTATTTTTATTTCGCATCCATTTACCGACCATTGCAATAAAGAAACCCTCATGCAATTACCGCCTGATATCCTCTTGATAGCGGCTCCCAATGTCCTACGTAAAATAAAATCCTGGCATTATTTCAAGCATTTACTTCCTTTGGATGAAGCGCCTTTTGAAATCACACGAATTACAAAAGCATCAATTTGGGATCTAGTACACCACGCATTTTTAATAAAATCAAGTAATACGGCTTTGTTGTATGCGCCTCACGGCCTTAAGCAAGATCTTAAGGTTATAAACGTTGATATTCTTATCGGAACAAGTACATTGTTTAAGTTACCATTTTTCTTGGGTGGGACCATCAATTTAGGCCTTGAAAAATTAATTGAAGTGGCGAAAACTTGTGAGGCAAAACTAATTTTAAACACCCATGATGAGCAAAAAGTAGGTTCCGGACTTGTGGAGCTATTTGCCAAAAAGAACTATGTCACTGCTCATCCATCGATTAGGTACCTAGACAGGGGAGAATGCATAGAATGGCCTCTAAACCCTGGTAATTCTTGAATTACTAAATTCTAATGACAAGTGAGTGAAATAATCACTATTGTCCGATAAAAATCGGACATTAATGGTAAAGAATTGAAATAAAAATTAGCGCTTTGAAATTTTATTTTTTGTAATCAGGCGTTGCGATGAGGATTTAAAGCGATTGATGAGGTCTAATCTTTTTTTTGTATGCTTTGTTTTACACTCCTCTACTCGTTTTCTCCATCTATTGTAGCTGCTGGCTTTTAATTCCTTACGCATTAGATTTCTTACGGCTTGTTCATTTAAACCAAATTGCATTTTAATCGCATCAAAAGGAGTACGATCTTCCCAAGCCATTTCGATAATGCGATCTGTTTCTGCATCGGTTGTTACCCGTTCAGTATTAAGTATGTCTTTTTTTCTGTAAGCTTCAACGGAAGGCAAATCACTATAATGACAATAGTTTGAGTCCATGTTTGAATCGTTTAATCTGTTAATTATACTTGTGATTTAACAACGATTCAATAAACAAAAAATAGCTCAAATAGTTTTTAGCTTATGCTTTTTTAACGGTTAAGTCTTTTTTGGTGAGTTTTTGGATGAGTTTAAGGTAATTTTTTTCCGTTTGATCACAGAATGAAATTGCCAC
The DNA here is from genome assembly GCA_026391005.1 of Flavobacteriia bacterium. Lineage (GTDB taxonomy): Bacteria > Bacteroidota > Bacteroidia > Flavobacteriales_D > Crocinitomicaceae > UBA952. The sequence continues at coordinate 9,287 of JAPLEV010000001.1, forward strand.
ACCTTTAACGCCTGCTCGACCTGTTCTTCCAATACGATGTACATAGGTTTCAGGAATATTAGGGATTTCATAATTCAATACCATTTCTAAATCATCGATGTCGATGCCGCGCGCTGCGATATCTGTAGCAACCAATACTTTTAGGTTTTTATTTTTGAAATCATTTAATGCATTTTGACGAGCATTTTGTGACTTATTGCCATGTATTGCAGCCGATTTTATTTGTACTTTTTGAAGGAATTTGACCACTTTATCAGCTCCATGTTTGGTTCTAGTGAATACTAAAACTCTTGCTTCCACCGCCTGTGCTTTCACTAACTCGATTAATAAATTTTTCTTTTCATCTGCATCTACATGATAAACATGCTGCTCAATTAAATCTGATGTGGAAGCAATGGGTGTAACTTCGACTAGTTTAGGGTCTGTTAAGATGGTATTTGCTAGGCCAATGATTTCTTTCGGCATGGTTGCAGAGAAAAATAAATTTTGTCTTTTCTGCGGAAGTAATTTGATGATTTTCTTAATGTCGTGGATAAAGCCCATGTCAAGCATTCTGTCCGCTTCATCAAGAACAAAAATTTCCAGATCGTTCAACTTTACAAATCCTTGTTGAATAAGATCTAATAAACGGCCGGGTGTAGCGATAAGAATATCAACATGAGATTTTAATTGATTCACTTGGTTGTGCTGCGATACACCTCCAAAAATTACAGCATGACGAATATTGAGTCCTTGTCCGTAAAGTTTGATGCTTTCTCCAATTTGTATGGCTAATTCTCTGGTAGGTGTAACAATTAAGGAACGTATTTTGCCGTGTTTTTTTCGCTCGGGTGATGTGTATAATAATTGTAAAATAGGAATCGAAAAAGCAGCTGTTTTTCCTGTTCCAGTCTGAGCGCAACCAATTAAATCAGTACCGTTTAAAACGATAGGAATAGCTTTTTCTTGGATGGGCGTTGGGTTGGTGTAACCTTGATTTTCGATTGCGGTTAAAATCGTGGGAATGACCCCGAGTTGTTCAAAATTCATTAGAATTGTTTTAGATGATTTACAATTCCTGGGACAACTTTTTAATCAAAAGAACTGTATTTAAAGTGCAAAAGTACAACAATATTCAACTAATCCCATGAAATAGCCCAAAACTCTTTAACTAGGTTAGCGCTTTCAGGTTAAAATTCAGTATATTTGAATGAAGTAGATCCTTAAACCATAATCGAAAACTAATTTATGAAAACTTTTATAACAAGAAAATTCAAGCGAACATATTTAATCATTTGCTTTTTTGTAGCTCTTTTTGGACAGGTGATAAATGTATCTGCTCAAAATGTTGGACTTGGGAGCTGGAATATTATCAATATCAAATATAATCTTTCAGAAAAAATTAGTTTTTTTGGAGAAGGTCAATTGCGTTCACTAAAGTTTTACAACAACTTTCACTACTTCGAATACAAGGGAGGGTTAAACTACAAAGTTTATAAAAATGTTAATTTGACTATCGGTGCAGGTAATTATCAAACATATAAAGAAGGGGGTAATTTTGTTCTGCCAAAAAATAATAATGAAGTTCGTATATGGCCCCAATTAACTCTTACGCAATCTATCGGAATTTTAAAAGTAGAACAACGATATCGTGCAGAATTTAGATTGTCAAGTAATGGACTGAGAAATCGTTTTCGATATAGACTAGGTGTTTCATACGCTTTTGGGAAAGAAAGAGCTGATTATAAACCTTTTCAAATCAATTTTAGTAATGAATTGTTTTTTACAAATAATGCTCCCTATTTTGAAAGAAGTAGGTTGCTTATGGCCTTTAGTTATAAGCCAACAAAGGCAACAAATATTCAAATTGGGTATTTACACCAATTCGACTACAAAATTAATGACGAAACAGGTCGAAACTTTTTACAAATAGGTTATTATCTTGAATTATTTAGAAAGCCTACCAAAGTTGCCACGATTAATTCTGATATTAAAGTCAAAGACAATTACTACCAAAAATAATGCTATATTTGAGTCATCTCTATCCTAAATTCGGAGAAATTATAATTAATTGGTTTAAAAATCGAGGGTTCCGAAAATCGTAAAGAGTAGGAAAATTTAAATTAAAAAAGATGAAAAAATCAATTTTAGCATTACTAGTTTTATCTGTTGGATGTTTTATATTCTATTCGTTCATTTTAAATCGTTCAAATAAAACTGAATTCTCGAGTGCAGATAGAATTAGTTTTAAAATTAAAGGGACAGGTTCAAAGAATATTTTTGTAACAATTGGAATTGGTTCTCAGCCAGGCTCTGGTGCATGTTGTTCTGGTGTTAGTAATAATTCCACATCGGGCTTTAGTGGTGAGATTGGTCATGTAGTTTATGATGGTAAGACGAGAAGAATTATCACAAAAATTTATAGAGATCTAGAGGGTACTACAATAAATCTAGCAGATTACTATTGATTTAGATTACTTCAAAGTTCCTCGATTTATGTAATTGTTTTAAATCTTGTCTTAGCTCAAAATAAAGCAGATATTAAAATCTCGATAAAATCGAAATAGGATCGAAAAGATCATTAATAAGTTTATAATAAATCGTTCTTAAACTATCGTAGAGGCGCTACTTGATTGTTCTATGCTTTTAAGTACCTTTGTAAACGTTGTCATTTTTGTATTCAGCGACGTTCAATAATTCAACGTAAAAACAAAGGTAAAATCGTTAAGAAAAGACCCTAATCTATGACTATTAGTCACGAACAGACAGCAATCAAAGCCACCTATTTTAGTATAATCGGGAATACAATTCTCGCTATCATAAAAGGGCTTGCTGGATTTTTTGGTAATTCGTACGCGCTAATTGCAGATGCGATTGAATCTACAACAGATATCTTTGCTTCCTTTTTAGTATTGTTTGGATTAAAATATGCAAACAGACCAGCGGATAAAAACCATCCGTATGGACACGGAAGAGCCGAGCCATTAATCACCTTTTTGGTGGTTGGATTTTTAATCACATCCGCTTCTATTATTGCTTACGAAAGCATTCATAATATTGGAACGCCTCATGCCTTACCGAAAACCTGGACACTTTTTGTTCTTGCTCCTTTAATCATCTGGAAAGAAATTTCGTTTCAGCTGGTAATGAAAAAAGCGATAGAAACAAATAGTTCTTCCCTAAAGGCAGATGCCTGGCACCATCGAAGCGATGCCTTAACTTCCGTAAGTGCATTAATCGGAATTTCCATTGCCTTGTATTTTGGAAAAGGTTACGAAACTGCCGACGACTGGGCCGCATTATTTGCTTCAGGGTTCATTCTTTATAATAGCTATTTGATTTTTAGACCCGCGCTCGGAGAAATTATGGATGAACATCTTTATGATGGCCTAATTGAAGATATTAGAAAAGTCGCCCTGACTGTTGAAGGAGTCGTTGGTACGGAAAAATGTTTTGTTAGAAAATCTGGGATGATCTATCACGTCGACTTACATGCAACCGTTAATGCCGAAATTAGTGTCAAACAAGGGCACGAAATTGCACACCAACTCAAAGACGTACTACGAAATGACATCCCTCAATTAGGGCATGTATTAATCCATATTGAGCCGAATGAATAAATTCATATCACCACGTGACAATAATTAGCTGCTTATTCGTCAATCTGTTTAAAAAAGACAAAACCATAAATAAATAATCATGGACAAAGAAAAAATCATCAAAGAAAAACAAGGGACGGTCGTAGATGTTAGGACAAAAGAAGAATTTAGTGGGGGACATGTTGAAGGCTCCATAAATATTCCTTTGCAAGAAATCGAAAATAGAATGGATGAATTAAAAAACCTAAAAAAACCGCTGGTGCTTTGTTGTGCAAGCGGCGGAAGAAGTGGGCATGCTGCGCAATTTCTATCACACCATGGAATCGATTGTTTCAACGCTGGCTCTTGGTTGGATGTGAATTACATTCAATCTAAAACACTGTAAAAATGATAAATACACTTAAAAAACTTCTTGGATTAGGAACTAAAGTTGACTATGCTGATTTAGTGAAACAAGGAGCCATCATCATAGATGTTCGAAGCAAGGGGGAATACAATGGTGGACATATAAAAGGATCTATCAACATGCCTGTTGATACCTTAAAGAGTAATTTAAGCAACCTGCGAAAAGACAAGACAATCATTACCTGCTGTGCCAGTGGAATGCGCAGTGCTTCGGCAAAAAACATTCTTTTATCAAATGGTTACCCCGAAGTATACAATGGCGGAGGCTGGAATAGCTTACAACAAAAAATTTAAGGGCTTGGAGTTACGCTGAAATGACTTCCATAAATTGGACGGACGGACGAAAAGATATCGTCGGATCTTTGATTGTAATTCATTAGAAAAGCTACTATTCATAATAAATCTATATTGAAGCCTAAACTAAAAAGCTATCAATAAAGCAATTACCTTTGTAATAGCAGCGGAAACTCTTCTGCCTACTTTCTAATTTTGTTCGGGAAAGTCTTTTCATTTTATTGATTGTTAAACTAAAGAACAACATGAAAACTCAAAAATTAATTGTCATTTCATTTATGCTAAGTGTTCTATCTATTTCCTTTTTCTCTTGTGAAAAAGAAGGGGGCTGCGGGGATACTAACATTAGTGAATCTGGTGGAAATGATAGTCATAACAACGGACAAAATTGTATGCAGTGCCATACAAATGGAGGGGAGGGAGAAGGTTGCTTTTCTGCGGCGGGAAGTGTTTATAATAGCGCACTAAGTTCACCGGTAAGTAGCGGAAAAGTAGAGTTTTTTACACAAGCGAATGGTTCGGGGCAGTTAATGTATACCATCCAAATTGATTCCTATGGAAACTTTTACACCACTGCAGACATGAATGTTGCTGGTTTATTCCCAAGAGTTACAGGGCCAACAGGCACGCAACAATCCATGTCAAGCAGCTTGAGTTCTGGAAAATGCAATACCTGCCATAATGTTTCTACCTCAAAGATTTGGGCTGACTGATAACATAAATTATTCTTCACTATTATTTATCGCACTCAAAAACAGTTATTTACGTTCTATATTAACAATAATTCCAGTGTCTTAAAATGGATTTGCTGGTAAATTCACTTAGTATTATCAAATAGGGGAAAATAGGAGAACGGACTTGTCTCACGAAAATTTACTAACGCTCAGGTGTTTTTCTTGTAACTTTGAATGTATGCATAACAATAGGTTTTTTCTACTTATCTCTTTCTTGTTTCTTCTTGTTTCGGGAGTCTCTGCTCAGCTTTTTAGTGTGGAGTTAAAAAATAGAACTGATTTGTGTTTTATTGATGCTAAAAAAAATAGCTTACTTATTTTTGACGACTCTATTCACTATACCCAAATTGATTTAACTACTGGTGCAACAAAAGTGCTCCCCTATTACAGAGATACTTATGATATTTTTTCTGAATTTGTAAAAGGATACAAAATAGTAACAGACGAGCAGCACCAAGTCTATTTTGTAGACCGCGGCTGTGGGATTGTATATAAATGGCAGCACGATTCCATTATAAGAATCGATCGCTCTTTCCATCATAAAAATCAATTTTATGGCGATGTTTTCATGCATAATGGAAGCCCCTACATATTTGGTGGCTATGGGTATTTTTCATTTAAGAACATAATGACGTCTTTTGATTTCGCCACCAAAGAATGGTATAAAGTAACCACTATTGGAGACCAAATTCCCAGCGGTGATTTAAATCGGTATGCAACTAAATTGAAAGACAAATTGAATTTCATCGTCTTTAAACAAAACTTTACAGGTGATTCAACAAAGGTCTTTTCATTTGATTTGAATAAATTAAAATGGAGCGCAATAGGGACGCTCAATTTGAAAGTTCGTTTTTCTGATTTTTTCGATAAAATAGAACCCTCACCTTTTCTAGTCATGAGTCGCTTTGTTTATTTTTTAGATTACGAAAACAACATGATTTCTAAATATTTATTACCTCAAAATTTACAAATCCGTATTATTAAAGAATATAATAATAAAATAATTGCATTCTCCTATTCTCCCAACAGCAGTGGTTACAGGGTCTTGGTTTATAACAAATCTGATTTCTTTAAAAGTAAAGTGGAGTCTAGGCCATTATTGGTGCCAGTAGTCGCTCCTTACAATTATTCAAGGCTTACTACTATTATTATAGGTTTCCTTGTTCTATTACTAAGTTATTTAATCATTCGAAGAAGAAAAAAATCAAGCGACAAACCCAAAGAATTAAAAGTCTATGAATTTAAAAAAGTGGAAGTGGAATTACTGTATTTTTGGTTAAGTAAGCCAGATTTAAAACTTGAAATGAATGAAATCAATGATTTTGTAGCCCATGACAATCCAAGCATTGATACCCTGAAAAAAAGAAGAGAAACTTTACTTAAAGGGCTAAAACAATCACTGGACTTCTATTTCAAAAATGAACTTTTGGAGGGAAAAGCAATTTCTGAATTCCACCATCCTCAAGATAGCCGCATGAAGATCCTGATGCTCCATGAAAAAGTGGCCCTGGCTTTAAAACACAATAAAATAGGGGAAAGGGGCTAGTTCGCTCTTATTCGCTTTATTTAGTTCAGTTGTAAAAGTCAAATTCTTTTACTTTGTTGTGGCTCGATGGTGAATGCTGTTCATTCAACAATTTTTTTAAATACAATAGGTAATTATAATATAAACCAAACATGAAATTGAAAGCATCACCATTCAACTACGAAAATTTTATAAACCCACATGCAATGGATAATTCTATTAAACAAAATCAAATGAGATATACTAGGATATTGATCCTATCATTTTTTCTTTTGCAGTTCCTATTTCAGTTCTGCTATGGACAAAAAGAAGTGGTTTTTCCTCCAGAATTTCCTAGTGATTTAATAGGTAAAAAACTATGTGGTACAATGTCCACAACTGGTAAAATGATGAATGGTTATACTGCATTTCTTGATGTGCCATTCGAATTATTTGTTTCAAAGGACTTTGGTATTTACGCCCGATACAATCCTGGAGATAAGTTTGATCAAGATAAATGGGGTTCAACACCAATTATTTCAAGTTTTGTATTATGGAAAACAAGTGATTCAAAAGATAAATACGGAGATCTTATTGGCAGGACCTATTATTATAAAACTCCTAGTTATGACGTCAGTTCAAAACACAATATTGAATCATTTTCAATTTATAATTTCTTTGGATCTGATAAAAATCCTCCATCGAAATCTATTAATCTTCATGTTTTCATCCCTTCTTACGAGTCGGGATCTATTTCTTCTTTCTATAAAACAACTTATGTTTGTGAAATTCTTGTGTCGGAAGCGGAAATAAAAGCAAAAAAAAATGCTGATGATGAAAAAAGGTGTTTATTAATCGACCAACTCTATTTGGAGAAAAAAATAGAGGAGGCAAATAGTGAAATGGGCAAACTAAATTATCCTCAAAGCTATAAAAACAAAAAAAAAATTGACGCGGAGTATATATCTTTTTTAAATGCTAAAAAGGATAGGGAAGCCAAAGAAGACCTTAATATAATAAATGATATTAGAAGATTATTAAATTCAAATGACATCGAAAAGGTTGTACAGTCTTGGGTAAGCCTTCATTCCAAAACAAATCTTCAGAATATTAAAGATTCTATTTTTCAGTTCATTCTTAAAAATGAGAATGGAAATATTCCTGTTTCTTTGCCTAGTTTAGATCTTTACGAATTCATAAAACTAAATAAAGTTCAGATTGGTAATTCTTTCAAGTCAATTTCTAGAGATACGAATGTTTTTATACAATTCGATCAACTTGGTAAATGTTTACAAAAAGAGTCTTATTTGTGGAATTCTACCGTTTTTAAAAAATATAGTGATGAGTTTTTTACATATCAAAGTCTTAAAATCCCTGTTTCTTTAAAAATAAAGGACGCAAAAATTGAAAAAAAAGCTGAACTGCTTTATGCAGGAACAAAAAAAACACTTGCATTAAGTAGAAAGGGAAACATCTATAAATTGAACTTATTAAGTATGGATATAATAGATCTTACCACATGGAAACAAAATTATGACGATAAATTACCAAAAAATGAAGTTAGAATTGAAGTCTTTTTTACTAGAGATTTATTTGCAAATGACATAATAATAGATTCAAAAGAGATTTTAAAATCTAACAATCAAAAACTTAAACCAAGAACTCTTAGAAAAGTAGGGAGAACAGTTACTATTGCTGCCATCTTAGGATGGTTTGGATTAAGAATAATAGAAAATCAATCAATTAAATAAGAATAACATGAAAAACAATATATTATATCTTTTATTATTTTCAATTATACTTTTCTCATGTAAAAAATACGAAGAAGATAAAAACTATAGTACTTATACAGCTATGGGGCGTCTTTGTAATAAAGGAAATTGGCAAATTACTGAGATTTTGAATTTAAACTCTGGACAAACAAATGTTGTCGATACCGGCTTGGTTATTTCATTTGATATTACTAGTTACAATTTTTATTCAAAAACTGGTAACGTAAGTATAGATTCCCGTTTACAATACTCTAACATATTAAAACCCGCCTTTTTAAATATAATGATTGAGTCAAGCGATTTAATACTATTGGGTAATGAGAATGATAATAATTCTTTTGAATTTACAGACAATAAAAATAAATTAAACATGAAAACATTTATTTCATTTGGATATATACAAAACAACACTTTCATGATTCGGCAAACCATTGATGTTGAATTTGATATTGAAAGATTGGAGTTGGGAACACTTCAATTGAATTTCCAAGATAAGATAAAAATAATAATGAAAAAGGTCCCAGAATAAAGTAATCCTAATTTAAATGTCTTGAAAAGTTATTTAGGACACTATTGTTTCTAAATCAATTAATCTTTTGACACAACCATGAAAAAAATAATCTGCATTGCTTTTTTAAGCCTGAATCTCCTTGTTAATGCTCAAGGAACACTTTCTTTACCTGAGATGTGTATTTTATATTCTGGGTGGAATAACAAAATTGTAGCAGCGGCTACTGGCATGGAAAGGTGCGAAATAAGTGTTTCAGGTGGTACAGCGGACACGGCCTCTTGGAGCGATGCGAACGGTAATTATTTCAAAGGATACTATGTTCATGTAGCTTCGGGAGCAAAACTAGTTTCCATTACCTTAACTGCTATAGATAAAGATTCACTAAGACATCGATATGGAACTTTTACATATAAAGTTAAGCCTTTTCCGGCCGCACAGTTTTCGGGTAGCACCATATCCAAATCAACTGGTATGATAGCTAATGTAAGTCTAGGGGCAGATTCGCCTTTTACAGGACAAACTTTCAGAGTTACTGGTGGAACGATTGACGGCGTTCCATTTTCTGGCGTAGTTATCCCTGGAAGTATAGTAGAAAAAGTAGACACAGGAAAAGTGGTGACTATTGAAGTTTTTTATACCCGAAACGGTGTGAAATCAGAAATTCCTGCTCAAGGAACTTTAAGAGTTGTTGACTAAATGACACCTACCTTAATAATCCATAGTAGATCCATTTAATTTGAGAATTCCCAGTGCTTAATTTTTAACCTTCAGGTTGATAGAGCTTATACTATTATTTAATCGGAAGTTTAATTTATAATTAAAACCAATTAGTCTTTATTATTTAAAAATAAAGGAAACAAATTGAACTTTTTCAAAAGGTAGCTGTATTTTTGAACAACAAAACGACTGCCTTCATTCCATGAATTTATATCCCTTTCTACTGCTATTTGTTTCCCACATCGCCTTGTCACAAACCGATTGTGAATTCAAGTACCAGAACAAAAAAGGCGGCAACTATCTTTTCTCAATTTACTACGAAACGGATTTAAAAACTCCTTTAAATGGCACGTGTGAACGTAGGTACAACGACAATCGCATCTTTGAAAAACGGACTTTTATAGACGGTAAATTGATGGAGGAAATCCTGAACTATGAAAGTGGAAGTTCAAAAACAACTGTCAATTCCATGTGGAATCCACGCGATACCGTTATTGCAACGATTGAACTGTTTTGGGAAAATGGAAATCGCAAACAAACGAATATTTATTATTGGGACAAATCACGACGGCGTTGTGAAAAATACACCGATTATCATCTCAATGGAAAAATACGATTTATAAATTTTAACGCCTTTGCGAGATTGTCTGAAATAAATAAATACGACATCAAGGACTATCCGCCTCACACCATTGATTATGATGGGTACACCACCTTGCGCGTTCCTTTTGGTTTGGCGCTGGAATACGATGATGCTGGGGTGTTAAAATCGAAAACGACCCACAAAATGATCCTGAATGGTGGTCATGAGCATTCTTCAAGAGAAGGATTGTATGAAGACTATCATCACAATGGCAAACTCAAAACTAAAGGAAACTACAAGGAAGGAGATCCAGATGGAAATTGGATAATCTATAATTTTTTAGGTAAAAAAATTGAAGAGCAATACTACCAACGTAACATGAAAGTGGGTACGTGGAAAGGTTGGCACGACAACGGAAAGGACCGTTTTGAACACGTATACGACACCCTTTCGAATTTCATTTTTCACGCCAATAAAAAAGAATGGAACGAAGCTGGTTTACTTGTTTTTGAAAGATTCATCGACCGAAAAGGAACGGGATTTGAGAAAAAATGGGATGATAATGGCACCTTGATTCAGCAACTTGAATTAGTTTACAACTCGAAAGAACAAGGCTCAGAAAAAAATTGGTATCCCAACGGTCAATTGAAATCGTATTTGAATAATCAGAGAAATGTAGACACCACTTACGTGAGCTATTTTCAAAATGGAAAAATGGAGGAAATCCACTTGAAAACAAAAAATGAGTCGGACCAAGTACTTTCTAACAAAAAATGGAACGAAAAGGGAATATTAATTTCAGAGGTAAACAAGAAATCACGTCCAGAAAATGAGTTTATTGAATTGTATGAATTTTGGGAAACAGGGAAAATAAAATCACACATTAACCAATTGAATGAAACAAGATTGGAAGTCAACTATTTTCAGAATGGAAGTGTGAAATCTGGCGTTCGGTTTTTAAATTCAAAACTAGATGGTAAAACTCAACAATTTGACAGTTTAGGATCTTTGTTATTGGAAAATAATTACACCAATAATCTTCGAAATGGCTGGTGCAAACGCTTCGATAAAACGGGTAAGTTGCTTTTTGCGCAATACTACGAAAACGGTTGTCCGAAAAAGATGACGGGTGAATTACCTGCCAAAAAACGAAGCTTCGAAGAACTATCAAAAGACGAAAGAGGATTGTTTATCAGCTTTATTTACAACAACTTAAGTCAATACGTTTCACCAAATGAAACACAGTTATACTACACGAAAAAACAAGTAGATTCTTTAGCAAGCTATTACCTATATTTGTTTGACACCTGGTCAAAATACGCTCCTTTTCCTTTTCCTGGACATCAAATCACAGGTCAAGTAATCAGTTTTCGGTTGCCAGCAGTTTATTTAACGGGACTCGTAAAAGGCGATACGACTGATAAATATGTAAAGGAGGTTGTTACAGCCTTTGAGAAAAATGGCTGGCGTACCACTCAATTAAAATCAGAAAGTGGCTACTACAATTGGGATTTAAAAGTAGAAGGATTTTATACCCAAAAGTTTATTCAAAAACACTTTCCTTTACTTCAATCCTTCATTTACATTTCACCTCAATCAAAAAATGTCGAGTCATTAGAAACGTTTAATAAAGTGAATCGTTCGCGTCCACTTACAATTGCCCTATATTCAGATTGTGTTGCGATTGCCTCCTCCAGTTCTTATGAAAGAACGTTTCAATTTTTAATTTACTCCGATGGCGAAGTGGATTTATTGAACGGGATTTCGTGGGAAGATATCAACGACATCAACGATTATTCAAGAGAATTACCTTATGATTAAAATCAAATATTGCTTTCTAGTAACGATTTTTGCATTAAGTTTTTTAGCAAAAGCAGACCTGAGACCGTGTTATTTGACCGTATCCTTAAGCGCTTCAAAAGTAAAATTCACAACAATTGAGCTCGTCCAAATTAATGTCACATTAACCAATATAAGTAACGAATCGCATTCCATTGTTGTCCCTGGAAATCAATCAAAAGGATTTAAGCTAATCTATTTTTCTTGGTACAAGGTCGATGAAAACAACTTCTACACAGAAGTTTACCGCGATTCTAGAATCATCTCGATGGACACAAGCGTAAAAGGATACGTCAATTTCAATCGGCTGGAGGCAAATGAATCGACAAGTGTTCCGTTTTTCTTTAACGATCTAAAAAATGCCAAAAAACACATCAATTCCAATTATGAACTTCCCAAATTACCTCCCGGCAACTACAAAATCATTGCCTGGTATTATCCATGGGATGAAGAACTAGCCAAATATGCCTTCAATAAATACGATTGGAAAGGTCAAGATGAAAATCCAGATAAAAATCCAGAATTACTAGACTTGTCTGAATCTGGTACACAAAGCACTTATTTTGATGTGGAAATTATATCGGAAGAAGCCTCTATTGCCAACATTTTCAACGAAAATTGTCCTATAAGCTGTTCGCTTTGTCGTGCCATTGAACATGAAAGGTGGCACAAAATAAAGCGAAAGATTCGCCGCAATTCACGCCTTGTTAGTGAACTTAATATGGGGGTAGACACCAATGGAAATTGGCAAAAAACCCACAGAAACATCGCCTTTTTAGGAGATACGCCCGATGCTATTTTAGCTTCCTTACCCAGTTTTTTATCACGGGAAATAATCTTTCAAAACAAAAAAGGTATTCATTATTTTTACCTTACCTGGCAAATTGGAAAAACAAGTAGGGTAGGTGCTCGCATAAACCAATTTTTCTACCTCATTGGACTAAGAAATGTAAGGATTAGAGACTCAAGAATCAACTATTCGAAGTTGAAATATATGAGGGGAATAGATATATAATTACTCACTGATACCTTGAGCGTAGAAGTATTTTTTAACGTAATTTTACAAAAATTTGTAATGGAATCTAACGAAAAAAACAGTTTATCACTACTTCTACGTGAAGTTCTCCCTGAATGGTCAGAAAAAGAAAATTTCTTGAACAGGGATTTTAAATTTAACGATTTTACATCGGCTTTTTCATTTATGAGCG
>JAPLEV010000032.1 GCA_026391005.1 Flavobacteriia bacterium
AGCGAATCTACACTTTAAGCTTAGGGATTAATAAAGTTGATTTATTTCTTTAATTTTGAGGTATCACTTAGTTTGAATGCTCTTTTAATTAACATAATTCGCTAATGATCTCATGATAAAAAGAGAACATTTTCAGTCTATAGACGCTCTTCGTTTTTTCGCTTTCCTAAAAGTATATTTACTCCATATCCCTTTAGACGCCAAGTTTCCCAACTTTTCATTAATTAAGTCCGGGGGAGGAATAGGGGTGTCGTTTTTCTTTGTGCTAAGCGGTTTTTTAATTTCCTATTTACTTTTTTTGGAAAAAGCCAATGCAAATCGGATTGATTTACTGAATTTTTATAAACGAAGAGCATTCCGAATTTGGCCCTTATTCTTCCTGATGGTTCTTGTGGTGTTTCTTCTGCCTTTTGATTTAAAACAAGATTTAGGCCTTCACATGGTCGGGGGAGGGTATGATTTTGATTGGAGATTTTCATTTACTTTTTTAGAAAATTATAAAATGATAATCATGGATCAATTTCCCAAAACTACACCGCTTTCTGTGTTTTGGTCGCTATGTATTGAGGAACATTTTTATATCGTTTGGGGAATATTGTTCTTTTTTCTATCATCAAAGAATGTGTTTAGAATGTTGTTATTTAGTGTGGTTATCGCTTGGATTTCGCGGGGATATGAAAGTTATTATACTACTAATTTAATCATTGAAACAAATGATCTATTTACGAATTTAGACTATTTTTCTTGCGGTGGGATCTTAGCCTATGTCTTTGTTTTTAACAAAGTCAAACTAAATTCCGTGCTTCAAAAAATCGGGAAGTGGAAGCTAAAGCTTTGTTTATCAGTTCTTGTTTTGCTGCTTATTTTTCACAATCAATTGATTCCAGAACTTACTGGGTTTTCTTTCATTTTTAAACCAACGATAATTGCAGCCGTATTTACGCTTATTATTTGCTTATTTATTTCTGCTGAATCAGGAATAGTTATAAAAAGTAAGTTACTGAATTATTTAGGTGTCCGAAGTTATGGATTATATGTATTTCATATTATTGCCATTCACATGATGTATCAATATTGTTTGTTGCATCATATAAAAATAGATACCTCCTTATCGCTTTTAATTTTTATGCTAATCTCCTTTTCGACAACTGTTTTGGTCGCAATGTTCTCATATCGCTTTTTCGAAAAACCTATTTTAAGTTTAAGGCGGTAGAGGCTTATTAGCGCAAGATGGCGATACCCTTGACGATTTTAGAATTCAATACCAGGGATTAATCTTTGATTATCAAGGTTTTTTGCAAAGCGACAGAAGTCGGTATGGTGACTAACTCGCCTGCATCTGTTTTTATATATAGAAAGTAGAAGGAGATATCGATTAATTTTCCTTCTATTTCATATTCTTTATCTAAAACTCGAATCCGTTGACCAATTTTGACAGGATGGTTAAAGAACAAGATTAAGCTAGATGTAATGTTTGATAAAATCGACCATTGTGCAAAGAATGCGATGCCAAGTACCGTTATTAATGAGGTGATAAACACCATTAATTGAGAACGATCAATGTTCCAGATTGCAGCTAATCCTATTATCATAAAGATTAATGAAAACAAATTGATGATGCGCATCGTAATTTTCTTACGCTTTAAATCATTTTCTAAGCGAACTAATATGCGATTAACAGCTTTACCTGCAAATAACTTGACTATAATTACGAAAGCAATTAAAATAACTGTATGAATATATTGATTAGTCATAATTGAGGTTTTGATTGAATTGAATTTTTTGCTTTTTCCCAATAAAGATCCATTTCAGCGAGATTCATATCTTGGATTTCTTGCAGATCTTCTTGAATTAGTTTTTCCATTAATTGAAAGCGATTGATAAATTTGGCATTGGTTTTTGCTAAAGCACTTTCTGGTGATACACCAATGTATCGCGCATAATTTACCAAGGAAAATAAGACATCCCCAAATTCGGCTTCTTTTTCGTCAGAATCTAGGCTAACTTCTGCTTGCAATTCTTCTAGTTCTTCTTGTACTTTTTTCCAAACGTCTTTTTTGTCAGACCATTCAAATCCAATTCCCTTTACTTTTTCTTGAATTCTTGTGGCTTTCACAAGTGATGGGAGCGAGGAGGGAACACCCTCCAAAACAGATTTCCTGCCTTCTTTTAATTTTAGTTTTTCCCAATTTGCTTTCACTTCGTCCTCGTCTTGGACGATTGTATCGCTGTAAATGTGCGGATGTCGATGGATCAATTTCTCACAAATGGCATCCAATACGGAGGTAACATCAAATGCTCCAGCCTCGCTGCCAAGTTTACAGTAAAAAACCAAGTGCAGAAACAAATCGCCAATTTCACCTTTGATTTCATTCATTTCACCTGTAGTAATAGCATCTGCTAATTCATACGTTTCTTCAATGGTTAAATTACGAAGTGATTCAAAGGTTTGTTTTTGATCCCATGGGCATTTCTCCCGTAGTTCATCCATTATGATCAGTAGGCGCTCAAAAGCTTTTAGTCTAGCATCCATATTTTACAAAATTATCTAAATTCATTGATTAACTTTGTTTAATATGCGAAAGATTTTAGCCTCGTTTCTTGTATTGTTTTTTGTCTGTTCGTTACAAGGACAAACGAATGACGCAGGATTTGAATTTCGGTCGAAAATTGGTTTTTTAGCTGCACATCGAGGTGTTATGGCTCATTTACCGCAAGAAACGGCAAAAGCGCTTGAGCTTACCTATTTCATCCATACAAATGGAAAGAAAGCATGGCATGTTAAATACCGATATCCAACGGTTGGCGGTACTCTTTTTGTTGGTTCGGTTGGAAATAAAGAACTTTTAGGAAACTATGTTGGGTTGTATGGTTTTTCAGAATTACCGATGATAAAGTACAAAAACTATGAAATGGCGTTTCGCTTAGGTTGTGGCCTTGGATACACCAATAAAATTTACGATCCAATAAACAATCCTAAAAATGTGGCGGTAAGCACGCACTTTAATGCCATGATGAATTTTGCGGTGAAAAGTACGTACCGATTTAAGAATCATTCCATTGTTATGGGCATAGATATCACGCATTTTAGTAACGCAGCGTTTAAAGTGCCAAATTATGGTATCAACATGCCTTATCTTTCTCTTGGATATGCGTATGCTTTTCGTAAAGCAAAACTTATCGAGCCAACAGAAATGAAATTCCAAAAACGCATAGAGCTAAGTGCAATGGGAATTTATTCGATGAAAGAGGTGATGCCAATTGGTGGAAAAAAGTATCCAGTTTATGCCTTGAATTTATCTGCACGCCGATTTTTTAATCATAAAGCAGGAATGGAAGTAGATCTTGACATCATTTCGAAGCAAGCAATTATGGCTTATTTGCCGTATACGCAGAAAACACAATTGTCGATTATTCAAGTTGGTTTGTATGCGGCCTATTTGGTTCCTTTTGATAAATTTCATTTTGTTTTCGGAATGGGGACTTATCTCCGTGACAAATACAAACCAGAAGATTTTTTGTATCACCGTATTGGTTGCAGGTATCAATTCCAAAATGGACTAATTGCTAATTTTAGTCTTAAAACGCATTTTGCAAGGGCAGATTATTTGGAACTTGGACTTGGTTATACGTTTAAAACATGGAAAAAATAAAAAGGTCTATTTGGCCCTTCTTACTGCTATTGGTTTTGATTTCGTGTCGAAAAGCGAGTGAACGTCCTTGTTGGAAAACATCAGGTTCGTTTGCAGTGAAAGAAATTCAACTCGGTAGTTTTAATCGCTTGTTTTTGAAAGAACATATTTCCTATAAATTAATTCAAGATTCCACCAATAAGATTGTTATTAAAGGTGGAGAGAACTTAATTGGGTTTATAAATGTTCAAGCTGAAGACGGGCTAGTTTCGATTAGTAACAACAATAAATGTAATTTTTTTAGAAAGTACGAAGTAGTGGAGGTTGAGATTCACTTCACCTCTTTAGCCAATTTACATTATGAAGGAACAGAAAAATTAAGCTGTGCAGATACTTTGAATGTCAATTACTTAACGGTAACGCTACGAGATGGCGGGGGATCGATGGATTTGCTAGTAAAGGGATCAAATATCCAAACCATTAATACAAATGGTTGGGGCGATTTGGTTTTACGCGGTTCAACCAATACAGCTAACTTTCAATTTTTTGGAAATGGATTTGTTGATACACGTTCCTTAATTGTTAAGGATTCTATAAATTTTATTAGTCATTCTTCAAGTATTCAAAAAATTAATGCGAATATGTGTAAATTAAAGGCTGAAATTAATGGTATTGGTGATATTTGGTACTATGGGAACCCTACTTCAATAATTAAACAGGAATACGGTAAAGGTCTCTTAGTCGATAAAAATTAATAGTATAAAATAGCTAGTGCTAAACCTAAATTTTTAAATCAATGAAAATTATTTCTTTTAATGTGAATGGTATTCGAGCAATTGTATCGAAGAATTTTATTCAAGATATGCAAGCCATTTCGCCTGATGTTATTTGTTTACAAGAAACGAAAGCGGATGCTGAGCAAGTGGCAATTGCTGTCGCGGACTTGTCCGGTTATCATGTGTTTGCTAACCATGCGGAGAAAAAAGGTTATTCCGGTACTGCTATCTTAAGTAAAAAAGCGCCCATCTCGGTTGAATATGGAATGGGGACGGATGAACACGATCACGAGGGGAGAATTGTGAAAGCTGAATTTGACGATTTCTTTTTAGTGTGCGTATATGTCCCAAATTCAGGAAGTGAATTAGCAAGATTACCTTATCGTCAACAATGGGATGCTGATTTTCTGGCTTATCTAAAAAAATGTGAAGAAACGAAGCCTGTTGTTATCTGTGGTGACTTAAACGTTGCGCACCAAGCCATTGATTTAGCGCGTCCGAAGGAAAATTATAACAAGGCCGCAGGTTATATGCAAGAAGAAATTGATGGCTTGAATCGTTTTGTTGATGCTGGTTTAGTGGATACCTTCCGCTATTTCAATCCGGATCAAGCTAAGTACTCCTGGTGGAGTTACCGTGCTGGAGCTCGCGAAAAAAATGTAGGCTGGAGAATCGATTATTTTCTTGCATCGGAATCTTTTCTCAATCGTATTTCAGCCACTGAAATTTACAATGATATCCTCGGATCTGATCATTGTCCGGTGGGAATCACGATTAAGTAAGAACTAGTAGTCACGCGCTTCTTAGGGGTGGTTGTTCAGCCTATGGCTTTAAGTTGATGTTATAAGCATTTTATTTTCTACCATATTGGATTTTTCCAATCGAATAATTATTTACTCCACTTTCGTTTGTTTTGAAAACTATTTCCTCAATGGCTCTTTTTTTCTTTTTTATAGTGAGTATGTATTCTTTAGTTTCTGTTGGTTCATCAGAATTCTCTTTCTTCTCGGAATAAACCACTCTAGTTATTTTATTCGTTCCTTCTGCGTAACTACTTCTTGTAAACTTTTCAATTATGGTTGAAATTCCAAATTCATCAGCCCAGTTATTAACGGTAATCGTTGAATCGGTATAATAAGTTGAAATGCTAGTGCGCTTATACGTAAAGAAGCCGTAAGAATAGTCTACAATAGAATCTGGATAAACGTAAGTTTTGAAAGAAAGCTCAACTTCTCCGGTATCATTCTTAGGTTCATAATATTCGGTTATGTGTGCATTAAATGAATCGTATTTTTTAATTTTTTTATTCTTCCAGAAACTATAGAATTCAAGACTGTCTACTTCATTAAGTATTGGTAAAACTAGATTATTCCTGAGCACATACTTAGTGTCGGTTTTTGCTGAAACAATAATCGAATCATTGATGAATTTAAATCGATGTTTATGATTAGTCGAATAATCTGATATCTCAAATGATTTTGCATTATTGACCTGTAAGATGAAAATAGGCTCACTAAATTCTTTCGGTCTATTTCTATTCCAAAAATGTTCCTGTGAGTAAAGATTTGTCACCGAATAAAGAAGGGTCAATATAGTGATTAAAATATTTTTCATGGTCCGATCTTTATTTTTTATAACGTAAGGCAGCTAGAAGAAGTTCGCGGTTTAGGACGGATAAACTTTCGATTAAGTAAGAACTAGTTTTTATCGTCGTCGTAAGGAGTAAGATTTGAGGTCTTAGCGAATAGACTGTTGTAATGCCTAAAGCCGCTGTTATGAGACATTTATTATTAAACTTTTGTCAATTTAGTAATCCATTAAACTAAATCCCTCTGGCACTTTTTTGGAATTTATCCTGTTATAAGGCCAAATATAAATCGTTTTAACAATATTAAAATTAGTATCTAATAAATTGTATTCATCAATTGGTGTACTAACAATACTGCTTATCATTGAACCAGTTCTTTCCCAAGTATAGTGAGATGAACCTGGTTTAATATAAATTAATTTATCTAAGTATTTCCTTGACTCATAAACACTTATTAAAAGTATCGGGTTATCTATAGAGAAACCAAATTCACCTTTATGATTGGGTAATTCGTCATGGTCAGTACCTTCTTCTTCTTTAAGATTCCAAGTATTGGCTTTTATTTCTAATGTAAAATCTTTCAGATTTGTCTCATTCGACTTTTTGTTTCTTCTTTTTCTAAATAATTTATATATTCCTAGTATATTTTGTTTTATTGGTTTAGAATTTAAGAAATTAATGATTCTTTGAAATAAGTTAATATTTGTTTTATTGTATTTGGTGTTTATATTTGTTATGTTGGTTTTGGTGGTAATATTTGTTAATTCACCATCAATTATTTCAAAATCATATTCATACTCAAAAACTGATTCATAGCCCATATGAATATATTCAATCATTTCTCCATATGGACAAACGATGGTTCCACTGAACCAGTTTGCAAAAACTTTTTCTTCCGAATTGAATAAGGTTTTTAATGAAAGTTCAATGTCTTCCATACAATCTTCTTTTAGCTGCATGAGCAAATGTCCATTATCTTGAGGTGTTATAATTCCTTCTTTTAATTTTTTTCTCAATTCTAATCTTCCTAATCTGAAATTTTCTGAATTTCTAATTTGTCCAAATCCAGATATCTTTGTTAAATACAATTTATTATTTGTGATTTCCCATTCACCCATATAACCTCTCCATAATGCTGTATTAGGCCAATGTAATCGAAGTTCTAGCTTATTTTTTATGATATACTGATCAAAAGGCTCACAGGTCATTCCATAAGTCTGTTGATCATAAATTAATAGTTCTCTAATTTGTGCTGTCATTGTATTTTTTTATTAACCATAACGTTTTTGTAACTGCAATAAGTTGGCGATTTCTATTACCAGTTTTCACTTCAAAACTGTCATTCAAAAATAGGATAAACTTACAAATAAACCATTGAACCGCTAATTTCTTGCCATTTCTTTTTTCGGTCTTTTCAACTTTCTTATAAGTTTTCGGTCTTAGCGAATTAGCTGCATAGGCTGCTCAAACTTTAAGTTAAACCAAAAAATCCTAATTTTTTAAAGTCGCTGAAAACGGTTCGGGCTTTTATGTCATTATTGAAATGCATAATATCTTTGTCTTTCAAAATACAGCAACTTTTTTTCCTTGTCATAGATGATAATATCAGTGACAAAACCGTCCTTATCAATAGAATTTTGAGAATAAGAATACCCTCCATTTTTTAATGTCAAGAAGATTTTACTTTGTTTAGAAAAGATGATAAGGTTCATTCCGCTTTGCGTTTCTTTATCTTCAGGTATTTTAATTATCGGATTAAATCCATTGTCTTCTATTTTGTTGAATTCAATTTCATTATTTATTTTCTCTTTTTCCGAAGATTTTAGGGGTAAAGAATTCTCCAATTCGATGTTTTCATTAAACTTCATAACAACTTTGTAAGTTACTTTCATATCCGCATAAACTGCTATTAATGCCTGATATAATATATCCTTTTCATTCGGTTTTAGAATAAAGTCTGGGAGTTGTTTGTTTTCAAACAATAAAGAATTTAAGTATTTTTCCTTTTTAATTGGGGTGTTGGAAAACTCAATTTTATTTGGTGATTCCAAATAAAGATATAGCGCAATAGATCCTATTACTAAAAGTCCAATTAATATTGCAAATGTTATTAAGCACCCTTTTAAATATCTATTCATCTCACTACTAAGTATTTGTCTTGTTCATTGCCTGAGTGATTTAATTAAGAATAAAGGTTTTTAGCTAATCCACCGTTTTAATTTGATTTCTGTGTTTTTAGGATAAAACAGCAATTTTCTAAACGATTTCAAACATATAAAGAAATCCCATTATAATAGCACCATAAGCAAAGTACCCTGTCCCACCAGTTTCAACAGCAGAACTTAAACTGAGTATTGTAAATAAAATACCACCAAAAAACAAAACAATACCTATTAGTTTTTTAGTGGAAGATTTTTTTTCTTTTTTTTCTTGGGCGATTTGTTCGAATTGTGAAGAAATCATTTTAAATCTTTCATCGGTGAGACTACTCATTTTCAGGATATGCTTAATTTCTTTAATGCTTTTCTTATGACTTTCAAGAAGTTCTAAAGAAAAATTGATTAATTCATCATCAGATTTACTTGATAAATCATTAAAATTAATTTCGATGATTTTTTTTATTGAATTCTCAATAGTTAAATTCATACGGCTTTTTAATTCGAGTTCGGCTGCTTCTAAAGCTTCTTCAGAATAATTGAAAGCCTCTAGATAAACAACATTGATTAGTTCATTATCATTTTTATCTGACATCACTTTTGTAAAATCCATATTTTTCTTTTTTAATCTTAATGTTTCTCGTGCAGGCGCAATCTGCTAAACGACTATAACAAAATTACACGTTTTTAGCATTTTTACCTAGCCAATGTTATGCACAGTGCCGAATGTCAACTTTTAACTTGTTGCTTTTTTCTTCTTTTTCTAGCTTTGAAATAAACTATCCACATGGGAATAACTATCAAAGCCAATGCATAGAATGTTGAAGGGATACTTTCTTCTTGAAATTTTGCGAATACTATTCTACCAATTAATCCAGTAGTGAGGATTATTAAAAATGGTAACATCCATGCTCGTTCGTAAATCGAAGGTTGTAGAGTCAATTCAGCATTGTTTGTCGACTTGAATTGCTGAACTGACTTTTCAAGCTCTTCGCAAAATATGTCAAATTGGTCGGAGTTACAGAAGATTGAATTTGCTTGAAGTTTAAATTTCTTGCCGTCCTTTAACTTAATTACTAATTGAGTCCCGTTAAACCTCTCAACCTGGTTTTTTAATCCTTATCTATATTTTAATCCTCTTGAATAGTTTCCACTGGATAACTTATGGAACCATCTTTTTTAAAAATAATTGGGGGAATTTTGGTTATTAGCTTTCTAAGTGTTTTAATAGTCATTTGACCAGAAAATACTGCATTATTAAACTCATTGGGACTCTCAAAGTCAGGAGTTAGTGTTTTAACTATCTTTTTTTCTCCATCAATATAGTATGTTGCTTCCTCCAATTTTAAACCTTTAACATGAGCAAATATTTCTGGTTTATAAGGGTAATAAATATTTATATCGCCATTTGTCACACGTTCAAAAATTACAATTTCCCAATAATTATTATTTTTCTCGGAATTAATTAAATTAATTACATATAATTCTTTTGCTTTATAAATACGAAAGGTATCGCTTAAAGGAAGTAATTGATAAGTGGTATCTACTATGTTTTCAATTGAATCAATCTCAAAATTAATAGCGGTAATTCCATTTTCGTTAAATTGCCAACCTTCATTTTCGCCGAACCATAAACCATAAAGTTCTTTGGGCATTTCAGATTGGCGTTCTCCTCCTTTTGGCTGTGGTTCAATAAAGTATATTGAAGAACAGGATGAAAAAATAAATGATAATAAAATAACAGCAAGGAATAATTTCATAGGATACTTTTTTATCAAAAGTACTGATATATTTTTACAAATCATCAAAGAGACTCTTAAAAATTTGACTTCGTTCCTGCTTAACGGTCTGTGGTTTTGGGATTCAATACTGTATTCCTCAATTTATATTAAATAAAGTATTTTCTTTTTTAATGGATGCTGTCTTTTACATACCAAGCAACCGTTCTTTTAATTCCTTCTTCTACAGAAATTTCTGGTGCATAATGTAATAATTGCTTGGCTTTTTCTATGGAAGCAAGGGAATGTGGGATATCGCCCACTCTTATCTTTTCATAAATCGGTTCAATGGTCTTCACGTTTTGGTCTAGCAATCCCATTTCATCCCGAAGCATTGTGAACAAAGAATTTAAGCTGGTCGCTTCACCGCAGGCTACATTATAGATTTGGTTGATAGCGCTTTTGTTCTGTGTTAGTAATGCTTGAATATTTAGTTCTACCACATTATCAATATAGGTGAAATCTCGCGAAAAGGAACCGTCACCGTTGATAACTGGTGCATCATTTTTTAATAATTGGCTAATGAATTTCGGAATTACCGCTGCATAAGCGCCTTGTGGATCTTGTCGTCTTCCAAACACGTTAAAATAG
This sequence comes from Flavobacteriia bacterium, assembly GCA_026391005.1. GTDB lineage: Bacteria > Bacteroidota > Bacteroidia > Flavobacteriales_D > Crocinitomicaceae > UBA952. Next base: position 10,522 of record JAPLEV010000032.1, read on the forward strand.
CGTAAGCCTATGAATTCGATTCCATAATTTTTCGCAAAAACATCGGCATACAATTCACCAACATATTTTGTAACAGCATAAGGAGAAAGCGGGCGACCAATTTGATGCTCTATTTTGGGAAGCGCTGTTGAATCTCCGTAAGTGGAACTGCTTGCTGCAAAAACAAAACGCTTGATGCCAGCATTTTTGGTGGCAGTCAACATGTTTAAAAATCCATTAATGTTGATGTCATTCGTGGTAATGGGGTCGTTGATTGATCTTGGAACGGAACCTAATGCTGCTAAATGAAGCACGATGTCGCAATCTTTTACCGCCAATTCACAGGTCTGCATATCTCTGATGTCCCCCTCAATGAGTGAAAAATTTGGGTGTTTTAAGGCATCGGATAAATTGGAGATTCTTCCTGTTAAAAAATTATCTAAACAAATGACAGTATGATCCAGGGCTAAAAGCGCATCGCATGTATTTGAACCAATAAAACCGGCGCCTCCCGTAACTAAAATTTGCATCTACTTACTAAACTTAATAGTTAAAAACAAAAATAGCAGTTTTCAATGGTCTAAAGTTATAAATAATCAACTTATCTTGTTTTTCGCCTCAAAGTTTAGCTTATTTTTATGCACTGAAAAATGCCTATTTTTCAAATTTTTATCAAAGAATTAATTTAATGAATCAACATTTAAAAGATACATTTAGACATAAAGGAAAACGCAAGCTTTTGGTAGAGGAGTTGGGTAAAATGGGCATTGAAGATGCTGCAATTTTGTCGGCCTTTAATGCGATTCCAAGGCACTATTTTTTGGATCTAGCATTTGATGAACAAGCTTATACTAACATGGCTTTTCAAATAGGTTCTGGTCAAACGATTTCGCATCCGTACACGGTTGCTTTTCAGACGCAATTATTGAACATCGTTAAGGGCGATAAGGTTCTTGAAATTGGTACAGGTTCTGGCTTTCAAACCTGTATTTTATGCCAGTTGAGCGCAAAGGTTTATTCTGTTGAGCGCCATATGGAGCTGCACATTAAAGCAAAATCAATGCTTACTTTTTTTAATTTTAACGCTAAATTATCTTTTGGTGATGGGTATAAAGGAATGCCTTCCTATGGTCCGTTTGATAAGATTTTAGTTACCTGTGGAGCCCCAGAAATTCCACGTTTATTGCTATCGCAATTGAAAGTGGGCGGTTTAATGGTTATTCCTGTTGGGGAAGGAGTCGAACAAAAAATGTTGCGTATTATAAAAGAGGATGAGCAAAACATGAAAGTGGAAGAATTTGGAACCTTTAAGTTTGTGCCCATGTTAGAGCAAACCGTAAAAAATAACGAATGAGAATACTAATTGCTGATGATGAGCGTGCAATACGCAGAGCTTTACGAGAAATTTTTGAGTTTGAGGGCTATTCGGTTGATGAAGTTGAAAATGGTGAAGAGGCTTTAGTGGCTATCCGGAAGAAAGAATACGATGCTATCTTTTGTGACATAAAAATGCCTCATGTTGATGGGATGGAGGTCCAAGCACAAATAAAGCTAGAAGGTATCAATGTCCCGATGATCATGATAAGTGGACATGGAACAGTAGAAACGGCTGTTCAAGCCATTAAAAATGGCGCCTTTGATTTTATTGAAAAACCACTGGACCTCAATCGCTTGTTAATAACCCTTCGGAATGTTAAGGAACGCGGGCAATTATTAAGTGAAACTGTTCAGTTAAAAACCACCATTCGCAAATTCAAAGGGACTTCAATTATTGGTGAATCAGCTTCTATAAAAGCAATATTAGCCATGATTGAAAAAGTAGCGCCTTCCGATGCCAGAGTTCTTATCACCGGACAAAATGGATCGGGAAAGGAATTGGTGGCGCGTGCTTTACACGATAATTCGAATCGCTCAAAAGCGCCTTTTATTGAAGTGAATTGCGCTGCAATTCCTTCGGAACTCATCGAAAGTGAATTATTTGGCCACGAAAAAGGGGCTTTTACATCTGCTGTTAAGGATAAGAAAGGAAAGTTTGAATTGGCTTCAGGTGGCACTTTATTTTTGGATGAAATTGGTGATATGTCGCTAAGTGCTCAAGCTAAAGTATTACGTGCTTTGCAAGAGAATTTAATTCAACGGGTAGGTGGTGAAAAAGACATTAAGGTTGATTGTCGCATCTTAGCAGCAACCAATAAGGATTTGCGGACGGAGATTTCTGAAGGTAGATTTCGAGAAGATTTATTTCACCGTTTGGCAGTAATCCCTATTCATGTGCCATCGCTCAATGAACGCAAAGATGACATTCCATTGTTAGCTGATTATTTTTTAGGTAAAATATGTGATGAACATGGGATCCCACTTAAACAGTTTGTTCCAGATGCTTATGTCGCTTTGCAAGGAATTGATTGGACAGGTAATATTCGCGAATTAAGAAACATCATCGAACGATTAATCATTCTTTGTAATGATGCGATTTCTGCTGAAGATGTAAATCGATATGCTAATCCTACAAAATAGTAAAAGTTATATCAATATCTATTAATTTTATCCCAAATCATTCGTCATGACTATAAAAACTATTTTACCTAAACTTTTGCCGCACCTCATTGCTGTCATTTTATTTTTAGGCTTATCGTGGCTGTATTTTTCTCCTTTGTTTAGCGACTATAATTTAAAGCAAAGCGATGTTAAACAGTACCAAGGTGCAGCCAAGGAAATTGCAGATTATAGAATGATGAATGGCAAAGAGGCATTATGGACTAATAGCATGTTCGGTGGAATGCCAGCGTATCAAATTAGTGTTAACCATACCAGTAATTTAATGGCTCAAATGACGGAAATACTCCGTTTTGGTTTGCCAGCTCCTGCCGGAATTCTTTTTGTTTCTATGCTTGGATTTTACATTCTGGGACTTTGTCTTCGGGTGAGTCCATGGGTGGCCATAATAGGCGGGATTGCTTTTGGTTTTGCAACATTTAATATTTTATATATTGGTGCCGGCCATTTGACAAAAGTCAACGCGGTTTCGTATATGGCGCCTACTTTGGGTGGTTTATTGCTTGCTACGAGAGGAAAGTGGCTGTTTGGTAGTTTAGTATTTGCCTTCTTTCTCAGCATGAATATCAGTTCCAACCACCTTCAAATGACGTATTACCTTATGATTATGATCAGTGTCGTTGCGCTTGCTGAAGGTATTCGTTTGTTACTAGAAAAACAAGGCAAGTCTTTGCTGAAGGTTGTTCCTGCGCTAATTGTCGCTGGATTATTGGCTTTTCTTCCAACGATGAGTAATCTTTTGACAACGTATGAATATGCCAATTACACGACGCGTGGAAAGTCTGATTTGAGCATAACACCAGACGGAAAGCAGCGCGAAAAAGCAGGGATTTCAGGCTTAACGAAGGAATATATACTGGAGTATAACCTCGGTGAAGGAGAATGGTTGTCCTTGTTTATTCCAAACGCAAAGGGTGGAAAAGCCGGCAGCATTGCGGAAGATGAAGATGTTATGGAAAATGTGGATCCTCGATTTGCAGAGACCTTTCAAACGAGTGTAAGCCATTATTGGGGAGAACAAGCGTTTAGTGGTGGGGCCATTTACATTGGAGCTGTGGTTTCGATTTTATTTATTTTGGGATTGTTTTTTGTGAAAGATCACCTAAAATGGCCTGTTATCGTATTAAGCTTCCTGGTTATTTCGCTGGCAGCAAAGGATAGCGGGCTCTCCAATTACTTTATTGACCACTTTCCTGCTTACAATAAGTTCCGGGATTCAAAAATGATTTTGGTAATAATAATGGTGATAGCACCGATGATGGCAATGTTATTCGTCGATCAACTGATTAAAAAAGATGGCTTGTGGGGAACACAAAAAATGCATTTAATTGGATTGGGTGGCGTGGTATTAATCGGATTGGCATTTTATGTCATTCCAAGTTTATCGGGGGATTTTCTGAGTAAAGATGAAAAGAAGCAGTTTAGTCAAATGATTCGCAAAGCAAAGGAACCGGGAGAAGCTTCCTCTTACCAAGAAATGAGGTCAGCAATAAGTGATGGACGCACCACAATTTATAAAAAAGATGCAGGTAGGACATTTCTTTTTTTCTTACTAACAGGTGGTGTGGTCTTGCTTTGTCTTTATCGCAAAGGAAACGTTTATATTTGGGTAGCAACGCTTGGCTTATTTATTCTTGTCGATCAGTATAATGTTTGTCGAAGGTATTTATCGGACGACATTGAAAGTGAAAGCTATGAGGAGAAAATAAGTAGCGAAATCGCCTACAATTTTGCTTCTTCGGATGTGTCAATTTTGGAGAGGGAAAATAAATATGTTCCAAATTTCCCATCAAAAGTAGCTGAAGTTAAGACCAAAATGCAGGATGAAAAATTATATGCTGATCAAGAAGATTCCCGAACGCTTGAAACCATGGCGGCATTTACGGCACTTAATTTAAACTCGAACTATCGAGTGCTAAATTTTAATAATCCTATTGCGGAAACACGCACCAGTTACTACCACAAAAGCATTGGAGGATATCATGGTGCGAAATTAAAAAGGTATCAGGAATTAGTTGATTTTTATGTGCTTAACGAATTATCAAAGGTTCAGAATGAACTAATAGCTGTACTTATAAATAGTGATACAACGGGCACACTGATTAAGCAAGCCAATGAAATTAAAGATCCGTCGGAAAGAAGTAAATTTTTTAGTCAACTTTTAGCAAGTAGTGATTTGAGTAATCTGCGGATTAATCCATCAACGCCGATTTTAAATATGCTAAATACAAAGTATTTTATTAGTAATGCTTCAACCCCGGCAATCGAAAATACAAAAACGAATGGGAATGCTTGGTTTGTTTCTTCCGTTTTAAAAGCGAAAAGTGCCAACGAAGAAATGAAGTTATTAGGTTCCTTGGATACAAAGACAGCAGCAATATCCTCGGATAACGAAGCGGGCACATTAGCCGCTTCCTATAAAATAGATGCAAATTCACGTGTTAGTATGACCCGTTATGCCACTAATGAATTGAACTATACATCCAAGAACTCATCTGATGGTGTAATCGTATTCAGTGAGATTTATTACCCTGATGGCTGGAACTGCTACATTGATGGAAAGAAAACACCTTACTTCCGGGTGAATTATCTGCTTCGTGGTGTGAAGGTAGCTGCCGGCAATCATAAAATTGATTGGAAATTTGAGCCCAACTCCTACCTAAGGGGCAGTACGTATTCGTTAATGGGATCCATTATACTATTGCTAGCATTCTTTGGAGTAGGAGGGATGGAAATCAAAAAATCATTGAAGGAGGAGAAATCAACCCTCGGTGGGCCTCTGTAATGTTATTGGTAAATATTATGGTGCCAAGTAGGTTTTAAAGATAAATTGATACTATCATTTGATATTATCAAAATTGGGATTTTTTTTCGAATGTCTAACATTATTGTTAAGGTTTTGCCGACTGCGTGAAGTTGGCTATTTCTTTTCCATTTGAAAAAAAGTTGAAGTGGAATTTAATCCTTCACATACCACTAAAAACCCTATTGGCTATGTCGCTTATTATGGGATGATAATATTTTTAGCAAGTCGTTCCGCTAAGTTTTCAATATCATCTTTTCTGGCTATTTGTGTTATCCATTTTGACGGTATGTTCTCAAGACCGTATAAGATTCCTGCAAGCCCACCTGTAACTGCCCCTGTTGTATCCGTGTCCTCGCCTAAATTTACCGCTTTCAAAACTGCGTCTTTGTAATTATCAGTTGTCAACAAGCACCAAATACTTGCTTCAATTGTATGTAAAACATAGCCACTACTATGAATTTGGTCTTCATCAAGATTGTGAATGTCGGAATTTAGTAATCTGTCAAATAATGCAATTTCTGTCTGATTAATTGAAAGACTTGTCAAGTGGTCTGTAATTTCTAATTGTAGGTTTTTATAAATTTCAAACTTGTCTTTTCGTTCAAAAAGTTGTCTTGCAAATTCAAGATAATAGAAGCAAGCAATCACTGAACGGATATGTCCGTGAGTAATTGAAGAAACTTGTTTTGTTATTTCGTAGCGTTCATTGATTGACTTATCCAACAAATAAAAGAGTAGAGGTGAAATTCTCATTAATGAACCGTTGCCATTTGACGAAACATCAAAACCTCCTGCCAATTCGGGTCGTTCACCTCTTGCAAGTTTTGATATTGCTTGTCTTGTTGCAATACCGATGTCAAAAACATTTCCGTGTGGTGTCCAATAATTTTCGTGTGTCCATTTTACAAAGTTTTGTCCGATTGTGTTTAAGTTAAACTCATGGGTCAAAGCTTCAGCAAGACAAAATGTTAGCGAACTATCATCTGACCAAGTTCCAGCTGGCAAATGGTATGTGCCATAACCAATCATATCTGTTATTGGATTAGTACTAATCGTTTGTCTGCTCTTGAATTCAACTGGAACTCCAAGTGCGTCGCCAACGGCAACACCGAACAAAATATCTTTTGCTGTATTTATTATGTCTATGTGATTCAGTTTACTGATTTGCATTCCAAGATAAGATAAAATCTTTTTGCTGATTCGTTTCTGGGGACATTCTATTTGAAATAGAAGTTGTTCTTTTCAAGTAATCGATAGTTTCAAATACATTGTTTTTATTGGCTAAATTATGTCTAATTAAATAACATCCTACAACTGTTCCTGTTCTTCCAACACCTCCCCAACAATGAATATAAACAATTTTGTTCTCCAAATTACATTTATCAATCAAATCCAAAATTTCCACCATTTTTTCGACCTTGGGTATCGAAGTATCCTTAATTGGCATTCGGAAAGTTTCAATATTATTTTTATTTAAAAAAGAAGAATAATCATAAAAAAGTTGATTTTGATAATTTTTTTCATTTTCCTCCTGTAAATTAATTACAACTTTAGTATCAATTTCAACAAGTCGCATTAGTTTGATTTTGCTTTCTTCTTCATTGTTAGAAGCAGGGATTTCACCAGCTATTAATTTATTGCTTATTACCCAATACGATCTTTCAAACGGAATTATACTCATTATTTAATTATTTGTGAACTTAAAAATAGTATATTTTTAAGAATAGGTATGAAGTAAAGCCCTACAGAAGGCCTAAAGCCGAAAAAGGAAATTTAATTACGATGTGTAAAATTTAATTCATTTTTAACTAACTCATTTTCTAAATATTTTCTTTAATAAACCAAACTTAAATTTTCTTTCACCTTCGATAAAAAACACAAATTCTACTAATATGTAAATTGAAAGACCTATAAAGGAAATGTGTGACGAAATAAGCGAGAAGGATAGAAAAATTAAAAGTACAAAAGAGAATGTTGCTATTTTCCTTAAGTAATCTGCATATTTCACCGATAAATTCAGATCCTTGAATTTAACTTGCGATTTATGGATGTTTTCATTGCAAATCCTTGAAACTTTTTCAAGTCTGGCTTTTAAATCCTTATTGTTTTCGTTTCCAAAGAACATATTGATTAGTTCTTCTTCTTTATCATTAAAGGATTTTGCAATAGCATGGTGTTTTTCAGTTTCGATAAGGCGATCATGAATTTTTTTTCTTGAAACGATTAATAAAAAATACAAAAGCGATGTAACCACTGAAACGAATGCAATACAGTTCCAAATTGATTGTTCATTTAAAAGATCCGTAATATTTATTGATACAGCATGAAAATCCATTATTAAAGCGTTTTGAATTATATTATTGATTTTGGATGCGGCGATTGTCATTGAGGCTATAGTAACAATTTTTGTTTGCATGATTGTTAAATAGGCAGAAAGGGACAAAGCACCTAATAAAGCACTTTCAATAGTGTAAGTATCAATTTTCTGTTTTAAATTCAAAAGCACAGCTTGCATCTCAATTATATTTATATCGTTCTTGTCCATGTCTTCTTCATCATTTAGTGATTCAATTTCCTTTTGCGGATTTAGAGAGATGTCTTGTGTAGACATTAGCCAAATGAAAAAAGCCCATGTAAACTGAGCTGCAAATATTAAAGTAAAGAAGATTGTTTTGAGTATTAGGTTATAACCTTGGATGTCAGAAAATGTAATAAATAATCCATATATTACTAGGAATGAAAAAATTAGAAATAATGAGATGCTTCCTTTTGGAGTGATTTTAATGATGCTATCATCTTTCAAATCAATTTTAATTTTTTTATACAGCCCATTAATTTTTAATTTCCAGTTTTTTTCAGCCCTTGTGTTAGAAATTATACCGATGATTAGAACAATAAACGAAATAACTAAAAACTGATTTATCCAAAACCAAGTTGTACCTATGATTCCATATTTATATAGTAAAAATGTTATTGTTCTGAATATAAAATCTAATATTAAAATTGATGGCGTATACGGGACTGTATGCTCAATTTCTGAAACAAGTTTGCCACTTTTTCTTTTCCATATTGCAGGTGGATCTGTTTCACTATAACAAAAATTAGTTTCTTGTCCCTCAATTTCATTTCCTTCTGAATCAGCTATTTCCAAACCTTTATCAGTGATAATGATCTGGAATTCTTTCCCGCTTTTGTCTTTAATTATGTTGTCTGATTTATTCATCTATTTTTTTTTTATATATTATTCATTTGACTTCTAAAAACCATTAATGTTATAATGGCTATTTTGTTTCTCCGCTATGTTTGTTCAACTTGCCCACTAGCGTTTTTTAAGCTACCCAAAGGAAGGGACTTTTACCACAAAATTTGATTCGCCCTAGCCAAGAAAAACTAATATTTGATTAACCACTAGCCGCGGCTGATCTTTGGAACACGAAAAACCGCCTTTTGCCAAACCGGTGTTATGCGTTCGGTTTTCTTGTCTGTCCGTTATACCACCATATCTTTAAGCTGTTTTTTTAATAGTTCCTTTCGTTTAATTACAAAGTTTTTGAAGTCCGCAATATCAAGGCTTTGCTCAGGAATTAGTTGATTTGCTTTGTCAATATTATTTGTTGTCACCCAGTCTGTCAGTGGTGATGCAAGCTTGGATTGATTTAATGTTCCATTAAGCAATTGTAGATTTCCAATTCCGTTCCAGTTTGTTGGGTCTTTGTAAAAGTTAAAATCATCATCTGTTAGGAAGTCTGCTCTTTTAATACCGTTAAAGTAACTTGCAGGATGCAAATGGTCTTTGTGGTAGTCTTGATTACCAAAGTTTAGATGCGAATAAATTAATGATAGAATTGCAAAGCAGTCTGGTGCATCTTTTTGGGTTGTTAGCAAGCCTTCAATTAGTTCATCGTCAAAAGAAAGATTTTTAGCTGGATTGGCTTTAAACTCATCTTTAATTCTGTCTAATGGAAATGAAGGTGGTTTTGTAGTGTCTGCCAACTCTGCTTTTATTGCCTTACGTAAACCACTTAAAATCGTATCAGTTTGACTACCAAATACACCCTTAAGTAAAGAAGCGCATAGCCATTTTCTAATTAGTTGTTTGTCGTCTTTGTATTTGATTGGACTATTAATGTCGTTTTCAATTTCACGATGATAAATGTAATAGATAATTGGAATGACAGCGTTTTTAGCTCTTAGGTTTTGGTTATTGAAACCAAGATTTGCAAGTAAAGTGAACGCTTCAGTTATGCTCTTTTTTATTCTATCCCAGTTTTTTTCAAATACGATGACATTGCTTTGGTCAAAGTTTTTTACTTGAAATTTGATGTTGTCATTGAATAATACAAGGCAAGTTTTTAAAACAAAATCTTTGTTGATTAGAAAGCCAGGGTTTCCTATTTCAAAAACCTTATTTACTACGTCTGGTATTTCTTTCCTTGCATCGGATTTCCAATGTGCAGTTGTTATTGACATCAGTAAATCAGAAAAACTTAATGGCTCACCACCGCTGTTTGTTCTAATGAAAATATCTAATACAGTGTCGATTTCCTGTGTCTTTTCAAGATAATAATTAATCAAAGGCTCTTTGAAAATTACTTCAAACAATTTTCTGATGGTCTGTTTTGTGAAATCCTTGTTTAACCAGCCTTTGCTATCTATGTAATTGTCTATTTCGTCTTTCGTCTTAAATGTTAGAATTTCATTGATTTTATACCAAATTACATTTGGGTCTTCGGATTTCTTTTCAACCTCCTGCTTTGTTAGAAACTGAAAGTCATAAATCATTTGTCTTTCGTTTTCATCTGGTAATGCTTGTGATAAATTCAAATAAAGGTGTCGAGTTGGTAAATTTTCTTCATTGTTATACCACCATTTTCTTGGCAATTTATAAGCGTAAGAACCTTTTAATCCAATGTATAAACTGGTTAGTCTTTGTTGTCCGTCAATTACAGCTAAAAAATCTTTGTAGCCTTTGGTGTCAATATCGGGGTTTTCCTCTTTGAAAAACTGTCTGTATTCAGTTAGGAACTGATAAAACTTAAATTCATTTTTTACTTTATCTTCCTTGACTTCCCAGAACATAAATGAGTTTATTGGGTATCCTCTCATAATACTGTCAAAAAGTATTTCAATTTGGTCACTGCTCCATACAAACTTTCTTTGAATGGCAGGTAATAGATAAGTTCTATCAACAATTTTATCAATTGCTTCTTTTATTGTTATTGGGTTTACAAATCCGCTTGACATATTTTTTTTGAGATTTAAAAATTCCGTGGCTTAGCCCCACATTTAGTTAGATTATTCTTATAAGTGTGAAATAAAGCAAATAAATAATAATATAAGTCTTTTCTTTTTATACATATTATTTACACTCATTTGGATCTGTTGATCCAGGGGAGAGTCGTTCAAGTTCATTGTTCATTTCAATAACTTCTTCACAGCTGCTCCTTAGATTTGGATCAATGTCTTGGACCTTCAACATATTAACACAATCACAATAATCATAATTCTTTTTTTCTTCTTGGTTATTACAAGACATAATAAAAATTGTGCTTGCAAATGTTGCTAATAAAATTGTTTTTTTCATTTTTGATTTTTTTAGATAAAATTAAGTTGCTTACATGCTGTTAGCTAATATTTATTTTGTATTGAGATGAATTTAATATTTTTTTATTTTTATCTAAAACCTTTACACTAATATATTCATCATTGCTTATTGATTCAGTAAACAATTCCACTTCTTCTATTTTTTCTGTACTTAGTAGATTAACTTTAATTTGATTTTCATAAACTCCAATTTCAAATTTTATTGGAAAAGCAAAATTGTTTTTAATTCTCAAATCTTTATATCCAAAGACAACAGTTGCATCGAATCCTAATGGCGCAAACCTAGTTTCTTCATTATAAATATCGACAGAATGATTATACCTTTCTAAAATTTCTAATCCTGCAATTAAGCTTATATTGTAAATTATGCCAGAAACTTGGCAGATTCCTCCTCCAATTTCTTCTTTAATTTGACCATTTTGCAATGTTCGTCCTTTTTTATAATTATAGTTTGGATTCCCGATTATTTTCCAAAATGAAAATATCTCATTTGGCAGGATGTAATATTCACTTATTTTATTTGAAGCAAGAGAAAGATTAAAAATTTTATTTTCAAAGGTTTCACTTGGTTTTATTTCTTGCGATAAACTTATTGAAGAATTATATAAAATTTCGCTTTTTTGTTTTGTTGCAAACTTAAAATGATTTTTTGATCGTAAGTCGTTAAAAAATCTAATAAAAAGCTTTCTTTGCAACTTCAACTTTTTAACTATTATCATCTTTTTTAATTTCAATTATTAAATACGAACTGTACTCTTTTAAAAATGAGTTTGCTATAAATAGATCAATTTTTACTAAAAAATTTCTCATAAATTTAGGAAACCTGTGAATTGGAAAAAACAATAATCCAAAAGTTCTATTTACTTTAAATCGATGATTTAATTTTAGATCTGCAATAGAAGTACTATAAGCTCCGTGCCATTCATTTGATTTGAAATTCAACAATTTCCTTCTTTTTTTTGACGGAACGTCAAAAATAATTCGCCCATTTTTCTTCAAAATTCTAAAACATTCTTCCAGAATTTTATCTATTTTATCTTGCTCTAAATGCATAAAAAAATGGAAGCTAATTATTGTATCAAATGAATTAGATTCAAAATGCGTTTTTTCAGCATCAGCAAGATAGACACTTTTATTTTTATGTTTTTGTTTTGCTATTTCTATCATTTTCGAACTAGCATCTATTCCAAATTCTGCATAATTTAATAATCTTCCACTTCCACAAGCTAAATCTAAAATTATTTCGCTTTGATTAGTCAATAATTTATCTAATATATTTCTTTCCTGTTTATCAATAAACTTACCGTAGGTGTTGTCAAATCTATTTTCATCATATGATTCAGCAAGACTGTCATAATAGTTGATAATTTTATTCATAGTTGGATACTTATCGTTTTTGTAACAATTATAAATATAATAATTTATTATTGATTTATGATTTTGTTATACTTACCTAAAACGATTTTTAGCTTTCTCCATTCGTTAGGAGCGGTTCTTACAATTAGCCAAAAAGGTTAGTAGCTAATAGAAATTGGTGCTTTTATGGACTGGTTTATAAAGGAAATCATTCAGCATTCTCCTTTTTTTCATTATCACTAGAGATCCATACAAAACCAATTAATATTGACAGTAACTTTCCCCACCAAGGAATTGTAAAAAGTAAATAAACCAAATCACCTATAACATGTCTGCCACCAGATTTCATTGATGAAGGTGCTTCAGGAGTGTAAAAGAAACTAATTATTGGGATAATTATTAGTAAGTAAGGGATTATTCTTAGTATCATACTATATTTACTTTAGTATGATTTTTTCATAGTGCTTCTTTTCCCATCAGAATCTTCATAAATTATTTTAGATGCGTCATACTCTATTACTTTATCTGGCGTATTTTTATCTTTCATAAACTTTATCATTGCATCTTTCAAGAACATATAAATTTCCGGTGTGATTTTAAGTTTATCAAAATCATATGTGTAATAAATAAATTTATCTTTAATCTTCCATTGGCCTTCAATTGACAAAGAAATAGCTGTTTTTTCAAATGTTTCGTCATCTTCAATTTCAGTAGTTCCCTGCCATATGAATTTTCCATCTTCGAAAAATTCACCTTTTATATCTTTAAGATTTGAACCATCCTCATTAACCTCATCTTCCTCATAAAACTTACCAATTAAGGTATCATTTATTTTTTCATCTTCACTTTTTAACGAATCGCATCCAGCTAAAAACATAAGAGCAAATAGACTCGTCCCAAGAATTGTTATTAATTTTTTCATTTTCATTATTTTTTTATGTTATAGCTTATGTTAGCGCCCGTTCTTCTCTCTTTCGTCATTGTATTGCCGTCAAAATACCGTTGTCAAAATACAAATAGTTTTCAGAATACACCCATTGTTCTGATTTTTTACCTGATGTAATGGTTTCGTTTATACTTTTAGGTTCACCCCAAGAGAGTCGGCACATTTCTTTGGTCATACCTATTTTTGTTTTTCCCTGAAGTATTTTGTCGAAATTTTCACTACCGAATTTCTTTCTGTAATTATCAGATTCTTTCGCTGTATATGCTCTTCCTTTGCTCCATTTTCCAAAAACACTTTCGTGAGATATATCCGTTTTTTCTCCAAGTGAATTTTGAATGATAAGAGAAAGATTATAATATTTTTCCTCAATTGTGAAGTCAACACATTTCCATTTTTGTCCTGTTTTTGTCGTAATTACTTTTCCTGTTTCAATATCGGTTGAGCTTTCTACTAACTTATCAGCAAAAACGAACTCTTTTCCAACAACCATTTGTTTTTGTTTTTCAAAGAAACCATTCACAATAAAAGGAAAGGAAAATTGAAATTCGCTGTCATATTCATAATAAAGGATGTCACCACTTATTTTTTCTTGCAACTTAAGATAAAACTTTTTAGCGTATAAATATTCGCTTTCCGCTGCCTTTGGATGTTTAAAAATCTCAAGTACTTTAAAATATTTACCTACAATTATATCATATTGAGTTTTGCCTCCGCCTAAATCATACTTAATATAGCTTTCATTTTCTGGCATTATAGGTTTGTAGGTGTTGCTCAGTGCCCTAATATCTTTTGAATAGTCCAAACAAAAACCATCATAACCATATTTCCTTAAACTTTCTGCTTTCCCGTTCAAATAAAATTCTTGTCCAATATATTTGTAAACATTTTTACCCAAAAAGTTTTCGGTGCTGTCATAAGGGGTATTCTCAGATTGGTCTGTCTTAGGTGCGACTTTCGTTGTTGTAATTTGTCCGAAAGTCATTGTTACAGTCAATACTGTCAGCAGTGTTATTAATGTAGTTTTCATAGTGTTGTCGTTTTTTTATAGAATGGGTGCTGACGGTTGGCGCATTCGCCTATTGCAAATGTGCTGTTATGGGCTTGTTATTCATCTTTTTTGATATTTTCTTCTATCAATTCAACGACTCTTTTCATATTAAGCATTATGCTTATAAATACAGTCGAAAAAGAAACAATAAACAAAAGACCAGCGAAAACTCCAGCAGCTGTCTTTGCCCCTTGTCCGGGTAAAATGTCCAAGTCAAATGCAATGTCAAAGACCATTAAGAAGCCAATTGCAGTCATTAGTAAAAGGGAATATATCCCAATTTTCGTTGAATAATTTTCTAGTTTTTTAAAATTCATTGTAAGTAGATATTTATTTTCCTACTCTTATGGCTTTTCGTTACCGCCTCCCGAATAACCTTTCGGGATAGGCCGTTTTTTTTCGCCGCAGCGAAGTGGGTTCTGGTCTCCACTTTTTAATAAATATAATAAATTAATACTTAAAGTATAAGAATAATCTATCTTTTGAACTTGCTTGTAACGGTTTGCAGATTTGCTATGTGGCGATTTGCACCTCGAATGTTGATGTGGAGCACAAAATTTTCGGCTACCAATAAAATGTCTTCGTAGCAAGAAAAATCGCCTATTGCAAATGTGCTGTTATAGGCTTGTTTTCTGTACGACTGTCCACAAGACAGTCAGTTCCGATTCTTTATGCTGTTACATTTTTCTTTCTAAATGAAACAACAGTCGAAGTTATAGAAAATGCTAAAAAGAAAAGATTAATTATAAAGGAAAGAAAGGCTAGTCCTTTTCCAGGACGATATAAATAGTCGCCTTCAAAGCATCCTATATCCGCTATATTTATAGATATTATAAAGCCAATTAAACTACATACTATTCCAATGATTGATAATATAATTCCCCCCATTTTTAAGACAGCTAGTTAAAGTGTAATTTTAACAGTTGTATATGAAAAAAGAAAGAAGAAAATTTAGTGCGCAATTCAAAACTAAAGTTGCATTAGAAGCCATTAAGGAGAAGGAAACTATT
>JAPLEV010000005.1 GCA_026391005.1 Flavobacteriia bacterium
TGAATAGTTTCCTTCTCCTTAATGGCTTCTAATGCAACTTTAGTTTTGAATTGCGCACTAAATTTTCTTCTTTCTTTTTTCATATACAACTGTTAAAATTACACTTTAACTAGCTGTCTTAAAAATGGGGGGAATTATATGATTCACTCTTTTTTTAAGGGATTAATGGCCCATTTTGTTTGAATTAGGGCATTAATACAGACAAAAAAGCAGTTTTATTTTTGTTAAATCAAAATAAATATTAAATTCGTTAAAATTTTTAATAATCTATTTCCATGTACAAAATATTTATTACATCATTTTTAGTTCTTTTTATTCTTTTTGGATGCAAGGACGAGAGGGTTGAAATACGCCGTTCAATTATTACAAAAGCAACAACGGAAATGGAGCTAATAATTGATAAGGCAATTAACTTACAAACCGCAGGTTTGGGGAGTTTGTTTATTGATAACATCATTTCACCAGAGAAAAAGAAAGAAATGATTGAAGAAAATTTATTGCCTCGCTTCAAAGATTTTGTTTCACAAACCGAAAGCATCGATTCGTTAAAAGACATGGACAACGACGAGATGTTTCGCTATAAAATGATTCTTAAAAGTACAGTAGGGAATTCTTCGGAAGACGCTCTTAAAGCTTTGTATGAAAAAATTATAAGTGGTGATTTTAAAATGAACATTAAATAGGATTATGAAAAAGTGGATATTTTTCGCAATAATTGTTATTGTTGCTCTGATTTTTATTTTTCGGGGTTGTAAAAAGCCGGTAGATAAATGTATATCTGGCAGACAAGGGTGTGTTAAATGCACGGATGCATCATTTTTTTCAGGTCCCGACTCAAAAATATATGGCGATGAATTTTTAAAAACGGACATTTCCAAAACGTTTCCTAATAACGTTTATCCATATGTTAAAAATAATATAGATGAATTGAAAAAAGGCAACATTTATTTCGATGTATCATTAGGATTAGCGCCAGCTACTGTTGCTTTTAGCTCTTTAATCACCTCATTTAAAAGCTGCATTAGTAGTAGTAATTTAAATCTTTGGGAGGTTAGTTACACAAAAAATGATGGTAAAGTTTCAGATGTTCCAAGGAAATTACTTGGTTCACTAAGTGACAATTTTCCTTATTTGAAAAATTCAGATAATTATGTTTCGCGTACTTCATTTCTAGAAGGGGCCTTAAGTCAAATAGTTAAAGACACAACAAGTATTTCGATGTTTGTTACTGACTTTTTACTAGATAGAGGATCATTTGATGAACGCGGAAGAGAATTAGTTAGAAATACCGGGCGAGCTTGTTATACTTGTGCTGGTGGAGAGACCTGGGCAACTGATTATTTTAAAGATTGGTTTAATAAAGGTGGTAAATTGTTAGTTGCAAGCACTCCTTTTATAAATAAGTTATATAAATTTGAGACTAAGGCATACGCACTTTTTTTCATACCGAAAGGCCACAAATATACCGAACTATTGACGGCGCTAAAATCAAAAACAAATAATACAGTCCAAATAACAATTATTGATCCATCTGCCTTGTCTGTAGACATAGATGAATTAGATAAATATTGTAAAGACCCAAATAAAGGAAAGGGAATTATGTCAATACTTAGTTACAGTGATCGATACTTAGTATTAGGAGTTGACAATAAAAAATTATCTTATTCGATTAAGAGTGGTATTAGCGACATTGAACTCCCATTGATTAACGAAACAAACCTGATCGACAATCCAAAACTTAAAATCGACCCTCCTATAGATTTTTCAGGTGATATCGCTCAAATACTTGAAGAAAAAGATGTGCCAACTGTTTTATTGGGTAGAAATCAAAAATTAAAAAATGAAAATCCAATTTCCGTTTTGTCCAATGACAAAGGAATTTCCTTAAAGTTAAGTTCTGTTCAGAACCTAGGCAAAAACGACATTTTAATGAAAAAATCAGTGGTAAGATTGGATGATAACACCACGATAAACCTCAACAAATCAAATCTAGTCGCACCTGTTAAAGGAGATGACAAAATCAAGGTTATAAATAATTGTCTTTTCTCGAATATAAGCGAGGCATTAAACGAATTTAACGATAGTAATTATAAAAAGGTTCCTGTTTTTGTAATTTACTCTATTATAAATGTTAAAACTCAAAATTAAATTATATAAAATCTTAATCACATGGACTTAATAGCATCGTTATTTGACAACATCGCCGTTTTAATTTGGCATATTATAATAGGTTTGTTTTTTGCAGGTATAATTTTAGCTGTGAATCATTACGTTCCTTATAGTTTTTCGAACAAGCCGAAAGATGTCATGTACAGAAAATTTTTCTTCTACGTAACGCTTTTTATCGTTTTTGCTTTTTCTTGGTTTTTTGATTTATTTTATTTGAATGATTCAATATCTGATAACTCCGGAAAGGATGCCAGTTACCTCACAGAGCTTATCGATGATTTAGCGGCTTTAATTCCTTTGAGTGCAATAATATCAACAATAGCATATGCGGGTATTTATTATGCAATCGCTTTATACATGAAAAACAAATTAAAATTGCACAAGTGTTTTTCGGTATTCAAATTCAAATAATTTAAACTTTTAACTTAATAGAATGTCACAGTATTTCTTAGTAGCTGCCGGTGGAACCGGAATGCGATGCTTACAAAGCTTTATTCAGCTTTGTGCTCTAGGTATGTTCCCTAAAAAGAATATCACCGTTTTATTATTGGAAACCGATGCCGAAAACAAGGACAAGGCCAATGCTGAGCAACTTGCGACTTGGCATAACTATCTCCAAGGGAAAGCGAAAGCAGAGGAGTCCAAAGATAAAACGAATGATGGAACCGAAAATAAAGGTGCAGAGTCCTCTATGGTTGGAGATTATTTTAGTGCAAACATTGAAATGTGCGTGTTTGTGCCAGATTATTCCCGTGATGACTCCAGAAACTTCAAGGTTATAAGTCAGGTTGAGCGAGGAAACTCAGAGGTGAATCACAAACTTGCGAATATATTTTATGAGGAGGGTGTTCAAGAATTTAATTTGGGACATGGTTACCGTGCTCAAACCCACCTCGGCTCTTATTTAATGTATCACGCAATTATACAAGAAATTAGAACGGCTATTTCCGACGATATTTACATGAGAAAAAGTGAGCTTTATCGTTTTATTAGCAAGGTTCAAGCGGCTTCTGCGGGTGATGGCGCTCGTGTTTTTGCGCTTGGATCCACTTTTGGGGGTACCGGTGCGTCTGCTATTCCAATCATTACGCGCGCCATTACAGATTCTTGCAAAATTTTAACGGGTGACAAAATTTCAATGGATAATATTTATTATGGCGCGGTTGTTTTAAGTTCGTATTTTAAATTTCCGCCGCCAAGCGATAGCCATTTAAAAGAGGATAAAATCATCGCTAATCCCAATTTTCTTGAACATAATTCTGCTTCTGCATTAATGTATTATGTAAATGATGGTACAATTAAAAAGACGTACAAAAGAATGTATATTCTTGGTTGGGGAGGAAAGGGCTTTGCTCCCAATAATACAGACGATTATAAAATTGAGTTTTTAGGAAAACCTAAAAATGCAACAGATAAAACAGCAACAGGCGGTAAGGCGCAGGAAAACCCATGTCACGTGCTTGAATTATTAGCTGCGTTTTCAGCGAAGCATTTCTTTGAAGAGCAAACAACACCTAGTTCGGCTCTGCCGGACATTATGGAAACGCAGTTTCGTTACAAGTCATTTGAATTGGACGGGATTGGCGACAGTTTAATGCCGAAAATTGAATGGGACGATTTGTTTAGCGTTCAAAAACCAGCGAAACAAGATTCAACCGATGCGGTAAAAATACATGACCAAATGAAAGATAATTTCGTGGGCATGGTGATCTTTGCTGCAATTATTAACTCCGCTTTTGAAGGAAAGGTGTCGAATTTCCTTTCTTGTTTACAAGCGCACGGGAAAACATACGAGTTAACCGAAAAGGAAACAGAAAGTATTGATGCCTACTTACAATATTTTTATTCTTCTAAAAGCCAACAAAATGATGGGGTCGTTCCTGGTTGGTTTAAACAAATTTATTTAACATTTCACTCCATAAAAAGTGAACCAGGAAAAATGTTTTTGGGTATTCCATCAGGCGTTTTATCAGCCAGTGAGCGTGGCGCAAAATGGTATTTGGCCTTGGATCGAAATGGCTTGGATGCTAAAAAAGCACAAAACCTTTTTATATCAGAATTCTTAAAAACAGCAGGTTCTGGCAATTTTAATGCTCTAATGGCCGGTATCAGATCAACAGTAACCACCATTGGAATTAAAAATGAATTAGCCGAAACCTTAATAGAAAAAAAATAAAGCATTATGGCAAAAGATAGAGTTCCCGTATTAGCGGCCAACAAAACCCTTTCTACAGGGTTACCAAAAACAGAGGATGGATGGCATTTATTCACCCAGGTAAATAATTTTATTCAAGGGCTAACGCTTGAGGCTTTGAACACCGATAAAGGTGACGCATACGAAGTCTTAACAGCCATTCCTTCTCCATGGGTGAGGGCCTATATGATGACCAATTCTATGCGTTGGCCGTATGTAACCCGCCACGCTAAACAAGAGGCACAAACGGGTAAGAAATTAGAGGGAATGGAGGGCTTGTATGGCGCCATGCAGGATGAATATAAAGGATTGTTGGCTTGTCTAGCCCTT
Source organism: Flavobacteriia bacterium (assembly GCA_026391005.1). Taxonomy (GTDB): domain Bacteria; phylum Bacteroidota; class Bacteroidia; order Flavobacteriales_D; family Crocinitomicaceae; genus UBA952. Next base: position 4,694 of record JAPLEV010000005.1, read on the forward strand.
TATAGTAGTCGTGTAACCATTGAAAAGGTAATACTTGACTTTAAGGACGAGAAAGTTAACAAGGAGCTCGATTCTCAAATCGACATTCTAAAAAAGGTTTACAACATATATGATGTTGCAGGTGCTTTTGGAAACTTGTTGTTTGAAGATGCGCCATTGTGGTCAGATAGCCGCAAAAGTAAGGAAGAATATAATCCACCATATGTTCAATTGTTGCACATTGATGGCGTTGTTGTTGGGGCTACAGGCCCGGGTTGTTTGATTTATCCTGCAGCGAGTTATGATTTATCACGCAATGGGATTGGTTTCTTTAAGAAAGGGCGATTCCGTGACCCGATAGATTTCTTTGATGCCAAGCAGCTAGAAAAACTTTATCATTATTGCGGCAGGTTGCGTGAACAAATTAATGACTATGAAAACACCCTTACCAACCCGCTTTCTATTTTATTGTCTGTGCGCACCTTCTTAGGTGAGTTCATGCAAGAAATTAAAGAACACATTACCACCAACTATAAAGGACATGAAATAAAGCCGACAGGAGTCCTAGATTATTTCCAGAAATTTTCTTTCCCATTTGACTTGGTTTTCAATATGGATATGAAGATCTATAAAACGAAAGACGGGCGATACCTTAACAATAACGAAACGGGAAATTTAGAAGAATTTAATCCCGACTTGTTGTTGCTTAATTCAGAAACATCTAACGTAATTATGTTAGACCCTGAGGTTGGTTTCAATCCGGAGCTATCAACCGTACTTAAAGCAATAGATGGCAATAAAAAAGCATATTATTTTGCTTTACCTTTGAGTGTTCAGGGTTTAAATGAATTTTATAATGAAATTTCTGATTTGTTAACCGAAGGAAAAGGAGACAAATCACTTACTGCAACATATGACCCAGAAGAAAACAGTTTAGACGTATGTTTGGAGCTTGAGATTTCCAACTCAATGACCCCTTTCTTTAAACGATACAAAATAGCAAATCAGAATGAGCCGTTTGCTACTAGTGTAATTCTATGGCCAAATTTCGTTTCTCCTAAATGGAACGAATATTATATGTACTCTGAAGCGCCTCACAATCGAAAGGGCTTTAAATCGCTACCATTATATGCCAATAAAGATTCCGTAACAGGTGTTCGCCAAAATGAAAATGGTGATATTTACCATGTAACCGAGGATACTAGAAAAACATACGAAAGAGACTTTAAAACAGAACTAATCGTTCGTTACGACGAGCAGTTATTGAAAGAGCGCTCGATGAATTATGAAATCTATAAATCTGAGATTCCATTTACAGGTATAGAGATAAGAACAAGTACCGACGCGTTAACCGATAGTTGCTGTGGTTTTGTGTTAATGAGAAATAATACACAAGACAAAAATCAAAGCGTAATTAATTTCACATCGAATCGGGATGAATTAGATCCAGTATATGTAGGAATTGACTTCGGAAGCACAAACACAACAATAACCCAAAGTAATCTAAAAGGAGGACATAATAATATTATTATTACAAATCGTCGACGATTTATTCTTGGTAAGGAAAATACAGATAATAATGTATATGCATTGCCAAACGAGTTATTCTTTTTTCAAAATGATCGAATCTTACGCAGCGTAAAATCAGCGATGGTTTATCATGATTTATTACGAATCGTGAATCCAGAGCTAGGAGTTGCACACCCAATTTCTGGTGGTGTTCCGGTATTTGAGCGGAACATTAACCTGTTGAACGGAAAAGACAACATTATGCTCTTTAATGCTATTCCAAACGAAGAAACAGAACTTCTTTATGATTTAAAGTGGAAGCGCGAAGATCGTTATTTGGTCAATAAGAAAGCATATATAAAAGCGATTTGGTTATACCTTAACGCCGAGTTATTTGCAGAAAAGAAACGTCCAAGCACACTTCTTTGGAGTTACCCTACCTCAATGCCAAGAGATTTGAGAAAAACGTATGAAGGGATATACCAGGAGGTTATTGATACCATTAATCCAATTCAATTTGATGGTAAAACAACAATTTCACCGCTATCAGATGACCAAAGAATTACAATGCGCGCACTCAGCGAAAGTGAAGCGGTATGTAATTATGCATTATCTGGGGGTGGCGTTGGACTTGGGGCAACTTCAGTAATGGTTGGTATTGATATTGGTGGGGTTACTTCCGACATATTAGTATTAACGACGGATCCAGGAAACAAACGCGCTAAATTAATGAAGCAATCTTCCGTTAAAATCGCGGCGAATAAACTTGCCAATGCTATTGGTAGCTCCGAGAATTTACAGAAGTGTATCAAGCATTTCGTTAGAATGAATAAGTTGGAATTGCCATCTTTAGAAAACATAAACGACACTACGGCAAATTATTTAACCAACCTCTTATTTGAGGAAATGGAAGATAATGAAAAATTAGAGCGATCATTCTATCGTGAGCTTTGGAGCCCTGAAAACGAACAGTTAAGCCGAAACGAAACCAGAGGTCTAATTGCAATCGCTTCGTACATCTGCGGATTACTTTTATTCCATTCTGGTCAAGTTATTAAAAGTATGCTTGATGATCCGGAAAATGCAACTAACCCAAGTGTATCTGAGTTAAAGAACGGCTTCCACCTAAAGATTAGTCCTTTTGGTAAAGGAGGAAAACTATTTGATTGGCTTAACGCTGCATTAAATGAATTCTCAGCGGAAGAGTTTTATAAAAAGTGTTTCTCACTTGGATTCAATGTTGGTGTTGAGGATGCTGTTGCAACGGAACCATTCAAATCATTCTCAATAATTGTTCAACGCGATAATTTAAAGATGGAGGTTGGTTACGGACTTACCTCTCCTCGAGATGTCTTAGACGTTGACCCTAGAGCAAGAGTTGAGATCGTTGGCGAAAGCGGTTATGTTTTCAAAGATGCTGAAGGAAACAAAAAAGTGCTCAATTGGAATGACCCAATTAATCCATCGCAAATCTTTGAGTTTGGGGAAGATTTAATTATTCCTGAACCAGCAAATAACAATAGTGGTTTAGCCCACTTTGAAAAATACAAGACCGCCTACCTAGATCTTGTTAAGAATTGGGATATATTTGATTATTCAGTAATTGCATCCTCTAGTCAAAACTTTGCTCAGGTAAGTTTAGAGAACTATGTTAAAAAGGATGAGGATTGGATTGCTGGTGCTAATATGAAGAATAAGACGGGTGACGAAGAGGATTTTATGTTTTCTTGTTCCCCATTCTTATACCAAGGGATGTGTTACCTTGATGAGGTAATCATGAAAACAATTTATAAAAAATAAGTTTTTGTATAAACAATGATGGGGCCTTGCCCCATTATTGTAAATCTGATTTAAAATGGAAATAAAAACAGGATTTAGTCCAGGTGACCAATGTAAGAAAATTATAATGGACGCTATACGTTCAGCTCAGGACCAAATTGACATATGTGTATTTACCATAAGTGATAACCAAATCTCTTCATTAATTAAAGATGCTTTTAATCAAGGCCTTGGCGTTCGAATTATAAGCGATAATGATAAAATGTTAGACCTTGGCTCAGATATTAAGGATTTAGCTGATGCGGGAATAGAAGCGAAAATAGACAAGACACAATATCACATGCACCATAAATTTATGATTGTTGATCATAAAACGGTTTTAACAGGATCTTACAATTGGACAAGAAGTGCCGAAGAGTATAACGAGGAGAATGTTGTATTAATACACCATGAGCCAACGGCAAAACAATTTGAAGTTGAATTTGATCGTCTGTGGGAGCAATGTGAATACGTTGTTGATTAATCAATAAAAAAAGACCTTGGAATAAGTCAACTTACAATTGATTATTTAGTTTAGGCGTACTATTTTCACTGCCCTTAGCACAATCCACATTCAATAGTTAATTACTACTCAATACCAAGTCGTGACGTTATTTTTATTTTATTTAGTTTTGAACTATGTCTACTGCGATAGAAAAATATAATAAAAGAGGAATAAAGACAAGTTATATTTCCACAATAATAGGAATATCGCTTGTTTTATTTATGATCGGAATCGTATTAAGTGGAATGTTTGGCCTAAGTAATATCCAAAATCAAGCAAAAGAAAACCTTCAAGGGGATATCTTTTTCGATCCGAAATTAAATGACGCGGACATTAAACAAATAGAATTAAGAATCAAGTCTTGGGCCGAGTTTAAAAAAGTATGGTTTGTTTCCTCCGAGAGAGCAATTAAAGAATTTGGCGGTAAAGATCAAGCTGAAATAACAGAATTATTAGAGGGAGAAAATCCTTTGCCTCCGTCCTTGTGTTTTTCTCCCAACGCTGAATTTGCCAATAAAAGTGGCATGAAACAAATTAAAACGAAGTTGTTAAAGCAATTTTCAAAAGAAATAGATGAAGTAAATTACGATGAATCGAGTGTTGAGAAGGTAAATTTGGGGTTTCAACAGTTCGTCATGTTGTTTTTATCGATGGCCGCCCTTTTAATTATTATTGCTGTAGCGATGATAAATAATACAATTAGGATGTCCCTTTTTTCAAAACGATATAACATTAAAACAATGACGCTTGTCGGCGCCACAGGACGCCATATACGGCTACCATACCTTAAAATGGCTGTTTTTCAAGGGTTGATATCCGCGATTGTTGCTTTATCGCTATTAACAACCGTTTTTTTTGCATTAAATAATGTTTTAGAAACAATTGAAGTGTCTTTTTCTTGGCAGGTCTTACTTTTACTTGTTGGATCTTTAATTCTTATTGGCATTTTTATTACTGTTATATCTACTTGGTTTGCATTAAACAAGTATCTTCGCATGAAATTAGATGATTTATATTAAAAGGCTATGAGTAATCAGATTAAGCATTTTGGCTTTCGCCCAGAAAACTATAAAATTCTTTTCGTCGGATTAGCAATAAATATAGTAGGTTTTTTACTAATGATTGGGGGAGGGTCAGACGATCCTAACAAATTCGATGGCGAGGCCCTATTTAGTACCGTTCGAATAACCATAGCACCAATTCTGATCTTGGCGGGCTACGGTGTTATTCTCTACAGTATCATGAAGAAAACAAAAGATCAAGATGCCACACACATAGATTCGCTCCAAAAGGAGAAGGACTCTATTTCGAATCGGTCAAAAAAGTAATCTAAACGGATGACTTTTTTACAAGCAATTGTATTAGCAATTATTGAGGGTTTAACTGAGTTTCTTCCGGTTTCATCAACGGCCCACATGATTTTCACAAGCTCTATTTTCGGTGTTGAGAAGGATGTTTTCGTTAAAATGTTTCAGGTATCTATACAATTCGGCGCTATTCTAGCGGTTGTAGTATTGTATTGGAAAAAATTCTTTGATTTTACATCGTATAAGTTTTATTTAAAAATAACATTGGCCGTAATTCCAGCATTGATACTTGGAAAACTTTTTGATGATAAAATTGAGTCCGTTCTTGAAAAACCAATTCCAATTGCTATTACATTAATCATAGGTGGTATTGTTCTTCTGTTTATCCATAAATTATTTAATAATACCCACATAGATAAAGAACAAGAGGTTAGTAATAAAAGCGCCATTACTATAGGTTTTTGGCAATGTTTGGCAATGATGCCGGGGACAAGTCGGTCGGCAGCGTCAATAATTGGAGGGATGCAACAAGGTCTTACCATGCGAATGGCGGCCGAATTTAGTTTCTTCCTAGCCGTGCCAACCATGCTTGCTGTTACTGGCTATTCAATTTTTTTAAAAGATTGGTCTGTCCCGATGAGCGGAGGGGATTTTGTTGCCATGAAAGGATACGAAATGTTACTTCAGGGAAACCACCTATTATTGTTCATTATTGGTAATGTTATTGCTTTCATTGTAGCGTTATTGGCGATCAAATTTTTCATAGGTATTCTTAAAAAATACGGATTTAAAATGTGGGGATGGTACAGAATTTTGTTAGGTATATCTTTCATAATTTATTATTGTCTTCTTGCTTAGTTTCTCCATATGTTAGATTATCAAGCCGGCGAAACATTATTGATAGACAAGCCATTGGGTTGGACATCATTTGATGTTGTAAACAAGATTCGTTGGAACATTAAACAAAAATTAGCGGTTAAAAAAATTAAGGTGGGACACGCAGGAACGCTTGACCCATTAGCATCTGGGCTGTTGATTATTTGCACCGGCAAAAACACCAAGCTTATCGAGGGAATGATAGGCCAAGATAAAGAATATACAGGCACTATTTTATTGGGAAAAACAACACCCTCGTATGATTTAGAAACGGAATTTGATCAGGAGTTTGACGTTCCCCCAGCATCAATGGATGAATTGGAATCTATTCGTCTTTCTTTCTTAGGCGAACAAGAACAGGTTCCACCGATATATTCTGCTAAGCAAGTGAATGGAAAACGCGCATACGAATACGCTCGTGAAGGCATAGAATTAACATTAAAGCCCAATTTCATTAAGATAAGTTCGTTCGATATTGACGCAACAAATTACCCGGAAATCACCTTCATCATTAAGTGCTCAAAAGGAACTTATATTAGATCCTTAGCCCATGATTTTGGAAAAAAGATGGGTGTTGGTGGAACCTTAATTTCCCTACGCAGAACAAAATCGGGATCATTTTCGATAGAAGAAGCAAAATCCATGGAAAATTGGTTGGAAGAAATGAGTGTTTAAGTCCTATTTATTTTCTTACCTTTAACTAAAATTTTACTGTATGAAAATAGCCGCTCTCACATTTTTGGCCCTACTATTTATCCAAACGAACGTAATTTCCCAATGTCAATTTGTATATGTAAGCACAAGCGGCACACCCTTAGGATTGGGCACACAAGCCTCCCCGATGGACATTCAAACCGCATTACTTACAGCGGGTAACGGCGCATATATACGCTTAGCAACCGGACAATATCCTATTGATAACAACCTTTCACTTAATGGCAACAACATAACGATTGAAGGTGGATTTATCGATACATTGGCTTGGACAAAGACAAGTTTGGCAGGGGCAAGTACCATTTACAGAACCAACCTTAATCCTCAGGGGCCTAACACATCGTTACGAATTAGCGCTTTTGAAATTTCAAATAAAAGTTTTTTCCGTTTTCAAGACCTAACAATACAAGTAGCAAATGCGCCAGCGTCTTCATTGGCAGCACCATTTGGAACATCTGTTTATGGTGTTTATTTGGATAGTTGCTCGGATTATAAATTCGTTCGTTGTCAATTTATTGCTGGTCATGCAAGTTCGGGGTTTTCAGGTACTAGCGGGGCCGCTGGGGCCAATGGAAACAATGGTTCATTAGGAAATTCTGGTTCCTGTAATGGTAGTGATTGTACTTTTTCAAACGGCAGCGCCGGGGCAAGTGGCGGTGCTGGCGGTGCTGGTGCCAGTGGAGTGGGAGGAGGTTCAGGTGGGCCAAATCAAAATAACGCGCAAAATCCGGGAGCAGTAGGAACGGCAGGAACGGCTAGGAATGGCGGCGGCGGCGGCGGCGGCGGTGCCGGTGGAGACGAATGTTATTCAAATAACGCGGGAAATGGTGCCCTTGGCGGCGCATCTGCTTGTAATAATGGTGGCACTTCAGGTGCTAGGGGAAATGAGGGTGATCCGGGAGGAAATGGCGCCAGTGGTGGCAATGGTTCCGCCGGTTTAGTCGGCGCCCAAGGTGCCAACGGTCCGCAAGGCCAACATTCTAACGGATTTTGGACCCCGGGCACTCAAGGCGCAAATGGTTTGGATGGTTGCGGGGGCTCAGGTGGTGGCGGTGGTGGCGGTGGTGGTCGACAGAATTGTACTTTCTGCGATAACGGCCCAGGAAATGGTGGAAGTGGTGGCGGTGGCGGAGGCCAGGGCGGAACTAGTGGAACCGGTGGTTATGGAGGAGGCTCTTCTTTTGGAATTTATATCAATGTTAGCGGCATCAACGGAAGCATAGTTGATTGCTTTGTTCAAGCAGGAAATTTAGGCCCTGGAGGATTAGGTGGCAATGGTGGTTCGGGCGGAAATGGAGGTAGTGGAGCAGGGATTCAAGCGGCATGCAGTAGTGAAATTGGCGATGGTGGTGCGGGCGGAATAGGTGGCGCAGGTGGCGCAGGTGGAAAGGGCGGAGATGGTGCCAATGGTATTAGTTTCCCTGTTTACGTGGTAAGTGGAGACACGTTATTATCCCAAATTAGTACATTTGATTTAGCTAGTCAACCAGAAATTCAGGTTTCATACGCAACTTGTACGAATCAAGCGATGTCAGTGAGTGATGTATTGGCTGGACCAGGCCCTAGCGCTTGGACCTTTACCTATCCATCTTCTGTTGCGGTTTCTAACGTCAATCCAACAACAATAGCCTCACCCCTTGTTGGACATACAAGTATACAACTCTTAACTTCTAATTACTTGGACTTTATAAATATAACATGTCAAAGTGATGAAGTTACGCTTGATGTCTCGATTTGTCAAGGTGATAGTTATCAGTTTAATGGTATGTCTTATACACAAGCGGGAACCTACACTTCCAATCAAACAAATATACAAGGGTGTGATAGTTTAGTTACTTTAAATCTATCCTTGGAGCAGATTAACAATACGATTTCTGCGAATGGTTTAGTGATAAATTCTAGCTTACCGGGCCTTCAATACCAATGGATAAATTGTACTACTTTAGGAGCTATTCCCGCTGCAACAAGCGCAAATTACACGGCAACTCAAAATGGGACCTATGCTGTTGTTACGACCAATTCTAATGGTTGCACCGACACCTCTAACTGTATTTCAATTACAAATGTAGGCATGAACGAACTATCCTCAGCATCATTTACGGTATATCCAAATCCTGTAGTGAATCAATTAACGATTAGTTTCGAAAGTGTTTTTATGGGCGAAATAACGATTACAGATATGAGCGGTAAGTTGATATATGAGATGTCAAGCAACAATAAAAAAGAAATTAATATAAATATTAACTCCCCCAAGGGAATTTACTTTGTTAATGCTTCTGATCAAAATGGTATAAAAACGGTTAGGATTATTAAATTATAACAAGCACTGAACCGATGCATCATTCTTACTTAAGTGTGCCATGAAAAAACTGTTATTCTCTCTTCTGCTTTTTGTAAATGCCGTAGTGTCTTTTGGTCAAACAGATACGCTTTTTTGGTTTGTTGCCCCTGAGGTTGCTCAAAACCATGGCGACAGACCAATTGTTTTAAGGTTCGCGACCTTAAATACGGCCGCAACAATTACCATCTCTCAGCCCGCCAATCCTGCTTTTCCAGTACAAATAATTAATCTTGGAATTAATGCAGCACAAACACTCGATTTAACAGCTTGGGTAGATATAACAGAAAATAAACCACCAAACATGATTTTGCCATTCGGGTTTAAAATTGTTTCCACCACCCCTATCATGGCTTATTATGAAGTAACACCAACCTGCAATTGTAACCCGGATATATTTACGCTTAAAGGAAAGAATTCCTTAGGAACACAATTTATCGTGCCTTTCCAAAACTTTCTTAATAACGCCGCCTATGCACGTTCTGGTTTCGACATTGTGGCCACTCAAAATAATACAACAGTCACTATCAATCCAAAAAACGATATTGTTGGTCATCCTGCCAACGTTCCTTTTGTAATAATCCTTCAAAAAGGCGAAACTTACAGTGCCCAAGCGGTAAGTACCTCTGCTGGATTGCATTTATCTGGATCCACAGTTGTCGCTGATAAACCAATTGCAATTACTATAGTTGATGATTCTATGTCTGGCGCGCCTTACGGCGGCTGTGCCGATTTAATGGGGGATCAAATCATACCGATTTCGGTTACAGGAAAAGAACACATTACCATCAAAGGATATTTAAATGGTCCTGATAAAGTTTATATTGTTGCTACCCAAAATAATACGCAAGTAACAATAGACGGCGTTAATGTCGCCATATTAAACATAACAGATATGTATGTTCATACTCAAACGAACGCTACGGCATATACACAAACAGACAAACCGGTTTATGTTTTGCACACCTCTGGGTTCGGTTGTGAGGTTGGTGGTGCAATTGTCCCGCCGATTGTTTGTACCGGCTCAAACACGGTTGCTTTCGTTCGGTCTACCAACGAGTTTTTTGCGATTAATATTTTAGTGCCGACAGGGGGAGAAAACACATTCACACTAAATGGCTCCCCAGCAAATATCGGCCCGGGTATATTCCAGCCCGTGCCTGGAACAGCGGGCGCATGGAAATATGCACAAATTGATGGATCTCCATTTATCGGTGTACAGCAAGCAAGTAGAGTAGAAAATCCCAACTCTAAATTTCACCTCGGAGTAATTCATGGTGGCGCAAGTTCGGGTTGTAGATATGGGTATTTTAGTGATTTCGCCGCATATAAATATGAAATAGAGGCTAATGCATCCATTCTTTGTAGTGGCGATACCTTAGCATTAACGACGGATTCTTTGCCTGGGGCAACGTATAATTGGACGGGGCCTTTGGGGGTTAATTCCAATGGTATTAACCTACAGTTACTTAATGTTGTTCCTGCGCAATCGGGGAATTATATTATAAGCGGATTTACTGCGGGATCATGCGAATTAATACCCGATACAGTAGCTATAATTATAATTGCTACGCCGCCTCTTCCCGGAATAATAACGAATTCACCCTTGTGTTTTGGCGATACTCTTTTTGTTTCAGCAAATGCAAATCCCTTTTTCTCTTATGATTGGATTTTTAACGATACCTTAAATTTACAAGGGACCAACTTTAATTTAAGCGCACTATCTCCAGGTAATTACACGGTTTCATTAGTATCATCTTTAGGAAATTGTATTTCTCCTGTAAACCAAGATACTATTGTTGTTTATAATCAAAGTATGATACAGTTTACAGGTCCGATAGACACCTGTGGAAACACCACCGGATTCCAAAGTGCTTTTCAAACGGACCCTTCTGATCCAATGGCTAGCATTACTTGGTACGATGCAAACAATATTATGGGATCAGGACAAACACTAAACAATGTAACTGCCACGAATGGGGCATATTCCACCCAGACCTATTGGGTAGAATTAACAACACAAAACAATTGCATTGCGGCAGACACTTTTTCAATAACCTTTAATCCTTATCCGGCGATTAGCCTCAGTTTAAACCCCTTATGTGACGGAGAAACGGCCACTTACACTACCGCATTATCCTGGTCTACAATAACCCCTCCTAACATAAACTGTACTTATTTTATTAACTATGGTGATGGACAAACAGGAACGAACGCCAATGGCACTCACATATATGACTCCATAGGTAATTATACTGTTATATTAAGCGCAAGCAGTTCTGAGGACTGTCCAATGATTGACACCGCTTACGTAATGATTACATCAATACCACAATTAATTCCACAGGTCACGCCACAATGTGGACAGGTTGCCCAATTTAGCGCACTACTTAATCTCGGCAATTATGTTTATAATCAGTTGTATTGGACCATAACAGGAATAGGTGATTTCAATACACAAGAATTTACAACAACCTTCACAAGTCCAGGTAATTATATTGGGACATTATTTATAGAGGGAGACAATGGTTGCAATTACAATGCTCAGCTGCCATTCACAATTATTCCTTCTGTCACGATAGAAAACTTAGAAATTCCAAATGTAATTACCCCTAATGACGATCAAAAAAATGATGTATTAACCATCAATTCTTTATTTGTTGATTGTACTCAATTTACCCTTTATATTTTAAACAGATGGGGAAATATCGTCTATGAAATGAATAACCAATCGCTTGTATTTAAAGGAGAAGACCAAAACGGAAATAAATTAGAACAAGGGGTATATTTTTATCGATTAATTACCAATGATGGTCGTGAGGCAGTTGGCCACATTACTATTTTATAATGCGGACTTAATACCCTTCATTACCTTCGAAGGATTTTCCCAGTGCGACATATGACCAGCCCCATCGACTAGGTAGAGCTGTTCTGGAAACGCGGCTGTTTTTAGATGATATTCTTCCACCTCGATAAGCCTGTCCAATACCCCATGAATAAAAAGATAATCACGTGGATTTTCTCGAATATGAGCGCTAAAATCCGACCTATTTCTCATCGCCAACGACGAAAATGCGATTGAGCTCGCCTCCATATTTTTTGCTTCCCCAACTAAAGATAAAATGGTTTTTTCGTGTTTTATGGTATCATGAAATAAATGAGGAATAGCCTCTTGAATAAAAAGATTCTTTGCCTTCATAACGAGCGCTGCAACCCTCACCCGGTCTATTTTTTTTTGTTCTCCATCGTCCCAAAAATTAGAATTAAGCAAAACGACTTTTTCGCACTCTGGCGCCCTACGTTTAATTTCTAGCGCAACATAGCCCCCCATCGAATGTCCAACGACAGAAAATGAATTTATCCCCAACTGGTCGAGAGTCGAGATGACTTGATCCGCCAACCAAGCAACAGAGGGATTATCAGGCATGTTTTCTAAAGGGGAATTCCCATGGCCCGGCAGGTCAATAAAGATACATTGGTGCTTAAGTGTTCCGAGAGGTAAAGCCTCCCACATGGTGGAGGACTCTAAAAAACCATGAAGAAAAACGATAGCCGGACCTGAACCAAAAACACTTGAATAGAGCATTTTAACCGTTCATGATCTCTTCAATAGCATCTGCTTCTAGCGGAATTTCCCGCATTAGGTTAAAAGGCTCGCCCGTTTCCCGCACAACCAAATCGTCTTCTAATCTAATGCCCAGGCCCTCTTCCGGAATATAAATTCCAGGCTCACAGGTAAACACCATTCCAGCTTTGATTGGTTCGTGCCATAATCCCACATCGTGAGTATCTAAGCCAATAAAGTGAGACGTTCCGTGCATGAAATATTTTTTATAAGCAGGCCATTCAGGTTTTTGGTTTTTAATATCGTCGATTGAAATTAAATTAAGACCAACAAGTTGCTCCTCCATTAATAACCCTACATTTTTATGATAATCCGCCATTATTACGCCAGGTAATAAAAGCTTTTCGGCTTCATTTTTTACATGAAGCACAGCATTGTAGACCGCCTTTTGACGGTTTGTAAATCGACCAGATACCGGAATACACCTTGTTAAGTCAGATGAATAATTAGCATATTCTGCTGCAACATCTAACAAAATAACTTCGCCATCTTGACATTGTTGGTTGTTTGCAATATAGTGAAGTACACAAGCATTTTTACCCGAAGCAATAATTGGCGTATAAGCAAAGCCCTTAGAGCGATTTCGAAGAAACTCATGTGATAACTCTGCTTCAATTTCATATTCCCAAACGCCGGGCTTTACAAAACCAAGTAAACGTCTAAAACCAGCTTCAGTAATATTACACGCTGTTTGCATTAAAGCGATTTCAAGAGGGTGTTTAATTGAACGTAAGCGATGTAAAATTGGTGCCGACTTAAGCATATTGTGCGCAGGGTAATCAGTTTTGGTTTGTTTAATAAACCGGTCTTCTCTCGTTTCTACAATAGTTGAGGCCCTTAAGTGCTCGTTCGTATTGAAATATATTGAATTAGATTCAGCCATTAATTGTTTAAAAATGACAGGAAATTGTTGCAACCAATAAACCGTTTTAATCCCAGAGACTTCGAAAGCAGTTGATTTTGTTAGTTTTTCCCCTTCCCAAATTGCGATTAATTCACTAGTTTCTTTTAGAAAAAGAATTTCACGGTTGTCGGGATTACTAGCATCTGGAAACAACAGTAATATTGATTCTGCTTGATCCACACCGCTGAGGAAAAAGATATCGCGATGTTGCTGGAAAGGCATTGTGCTATCCGCACTGATTGGAAATAAATCATTGGAGTTAAAAACAGCCAAGGCACCATTTTCCATTTGTTTTACAAATTCGGAGCGGTTAAAGACGAATAATGCGGAATCGATAGGGGAATATTTCATTGGTATTTAATTTTTTATTGTTTTATCAATCGAAAATCGTGTTTCCCAAGACCATCATCATAGCTGTACCAGAGCTCGAAACGAGTTAACCGTTCAATTGTATAACTTGAGGGCGCTGTTGCTGTCGATGTTCCGGGCGTAAGAATAAAATCTCCTGCGCCTGAAATTCTTAGCAGGGCACGTTCTCCTTCAAAATCCCAACCTCCAGTGGTGTTAATGACCTGATCAAACGTATCGATAAGCTGTCTTGAATAAGTCCCCTCTTCATTATAGGTTTCTTTGTAGCTATTAATCAATAATTCCGAAGTAAAATCAATATTATTCAAAAAGTAACTGTCTAATTTCCATGTGCCCCTTAGGTGGCCAGCGGCTAATGTTTTTATTCCTCCGTCAGGATACTTTTTACAAGAGAAGAAACTAAGCGCAACAAGCGCAATTAAGAAGAATGTTTTCATAAGACTATATTTTACACAAAATAACTAAAAAAAAAGCAAAGCTTCAATTATTTAAACCAGCCGGCATAAAACACATAATTATCTGCAATGCGCATTACTTCTTCTTTAAAGAGATCGGGAGAGAGATCTTTAACTTTTTTTGCCGGGACCCCTGCAAAGACACTCCAAGACTCAACCCGCGTTCCTTCTAATAAAACCGCTCCCGCTGCGATAATACAGTTTGACGCTATATAGCAATTATCCATTACGATTGCTCCCATTCCAATAAGTACATTGTCCTCTATTGTACACCCATGTACGAGTGCATTATGTCCAATAGAAACATTATTTCCGATATGAACACTAGTTTTTTGATAGGTGCAATGCAATACGGCTCCATCTTGGACATTGACCTTGTTCCCTATTCGAATAGAATTAACATCCCCTCTAATAACTGCATTGAACCAAACGGAGCATTGTTGTCCCATGACCACATCGCCTATAATTGTTGCGTTTTCGGCCAAATAACAATCTTCTCCGAATTGAGGAGAAATATCTTTGCAGGATTTAATTAAAGCCATTTTCTTATATCGTATATATTGTTATTTCCAACTTGCGCCATTTTTTTCATCCTTAACATGAATGCCGGCATTCAGGAGTCCATCTCTAATTTTATCCGATGTGCTCCAATCTTTATTCTCGCGCGCACTTGTCCTCAAGTCCATAATTAGGTCCATGACGCCGACTAAACGATTATCTGCTGATTTTTCTAAAATAGGTTTCAGTCCCAAGACCTCGAAAACAAAACCACACATTTCATCTTTTAGAAGAGCTAAATCTTCTTTTTTTAGCGATTCTTTGCCCTCAAGAATCGCATTGATTTGTTTAACAGCCTCAAATAAATTAGCCACCAAGGCAGGTGCGTTGAAATCATCATCCATTGCATCATAAAAACTATCAACAAGGGAAGAGACTTCTATGGTGGATTGGTCAGACGGAACAATTACAGCTAGATTTTCTAATGACAACATGAGTTTCTTAAATCCTTTTTCTGCAGCGCTCAGCGCGTCACTAGTAAAGTCTAGGGTGCTACGATAATGTGCCTGCATCATAAAAAACCTTACAACCATGGGGTCAAAACCTTTATTTAGCAAGTTGTTTTCTCCAGAAAAAAGCTCGTTTGGCAACAACGAATTTCCCGCTGACTTACTCATTTTTTTTCCGTTAAGCGTGAGCATATTTGCATGCATCCAATAATTTACCGGTTTTTGACCAGTGGCTGCACAACCCTGCGCAATTTCACATTCGTGATGCGGAAATTTAAGATCCATTCCACCTCCGTGAATATCAAAGGTTTCTCCTAAATATTTACCGCTCATGGCGGAGCATTCTAGGTGCCATCCTGGAAATCCAATTCCCCATGGCGATGGCCATTTCATAATATGTTCTGCCGAAGCATTTTTCCAAAGGGCAAAATCAAGGGGAGCCCGTTTTTCATTTTGTCCGTCAAGTGCCCTTGAGTTAGCAATTAAATCTTCTATTTTTCTTCCAGACAATTCTCCATATGGAAAAGCCTTGTTGTATTTTTCTACATCAAAATAAACAGAGCCATTTGATTCATAGGCAAAACCATTTTTTAGGATTGACTGAATAAATTCAATTTGTTCGATAAGATGTCCCGTTGCAGTGGGCTCAATATTTGGCGGTAGTGCATTGAAGGCATTCATTACTTGATGAAAATCGATGGTATATTGCTGCACGATTTCCATTGGCTCCAATTTTTCGAGCCGCGCTTTAATCGAAATTTTATCCTCCCCTTCATCAGCGTCGCTTTCTAAATGACCAACATCCGTGATGTTTCTTACATAACGAACTTGGTATCCAAGGTGCAGTAAATAGCGGTAAGCTAAGTCGAAAGAAATGAAAGTTCGACAATTCCCTAGGTGAACATAATTGTATACGGTTGGTCCACAAACATACATTCCCACAAAATCTTTGTTTATTGAACAAAACAATTCCTTGTTACCACTTAGGGTATTATAAATAGTTAACCTGCCTTTTCGCATTGTCATGGGACATTATTTTATACAAAGGTAGAAAAACAAGGGGAAACATGTAAAAATTGTAGATACCAGACTTATACTTATTTTTGAGCATGATAAAACGATCGGTTATTATTACCGCTGGAGGAATAGGAAGACGCACAGGAAATGTTATTCCCAAGCAATTTCTACTCATTGGAAACTTACCCATTTTAGCTCATACAATTAATGCATTCCATTTATTTGACCAGCACTTAGAGATCGTCGTCACCTTACCACGCGATTGGGTTGATTATTGGAAGTCGCTAATAACCTCCATCGGCTTTACTGTTCCACATGGCATTGTGGTCGGCGGTGCTGAGCGCTTCCACTCAATAAAAAACGCACTTACCACTGTCCATGGAGAGCACATAGCAATCCACGATGGCGTAAGGCCGTTCGTGTCAGCGGCAACTATTGAACGTTGTTTTTCCTCGCTAAATAAGTTTGAAGCTGTTGTTCCAGTAGTTGAATTAAAGGATACGATAAGATGCTTAGAAGGCGGTGATAATTTTGCGGTTGACAGAAAAAACTTCCGAATTATTCATACCCCTCAATGCTTTCACGCAGAAACAATTAAGAAGGCATATTGTCAGGAATTCACCGAAAACATAACAGACGACGCTTCCTTAGTAGAACAATTGGGAGGAAAGATTCATTTTGTTAACAGCAATGCAGAAAACATTA
Source organism: Flavobacteriia bacterium (assembly GCA_026391005.1). Lineage (GTDB taxonomy): Bacteria > Bacteroidota > Bacteroidia > Flavobacteriales_D > Crocinitomicaceae > UBA952. The sequence goes on from JAPLEV010000005.1 coordinate 21,822, forward strand.
AAATTACGGATCAATTCGACCTCAAAATCGCCCAATTATTAATAGTTAAACCATGATTCAACCACCCAAATTAAACCCAGGCGATCTAATTTATATTACGGCACCAGCGAAGATAACAGACCCCAAAACCGTCTTTTTTGCAAAAGAATATTTAGAAAAAAAAGGATTTAAGGTACTGGTGAGCGCTCATTGTTTTGGAAGTCATAATTATTTTTCTGGCACAGACGAAGAAAGAATGTTGGATCTCCAATTTGGAATAGACCACCCCGATGTAAGAGCGATACTTTGTGCAAGAGGCGGCTATGGAAGCATCCGTTTAGTAGACCGGATAAACTGGGCGAATATGTTACGTGAGCCAAAATGGTTGATAGGCTTTAGTGATATAACAGTGTTTCATCACCGCCTCAATAGTTTAGGCGTTCAAAGTATTCATGGTTCTATGCCAATTAATTTTGAGAAAAATACAGATGAAGCCCTTAAAACACTTTTGGGAACTATAACGGGAAATTTTACTCCTCTTGTTGAAGCACCACATAAGTCGAATAAAGCAGGAATAGCGATAGGGAATTTAATTGGCGGCAACCTCAGTATTGTTTACAGCATGTTGGGCACCACTGATCAATATGACTTTGAAGATGCAATTCTTTTTTTAGAGGATGTAGGCGAACATTATTATCAAGTCGAGCGGATGATTTTTGCTCTAGGTAAAGCGGGAGTGTTTGAAAAAATAAAAGGATTAATCATAGGCGGCATGACAGAACTTGAAGATACCGATCCACCATTAGGTCGCTCTATTGAAGAAATTATACTTGAACAACTGCGGTTTTCTAATATGCCGGTTATATTTAATTTTCCTGCTGGGCACATTGAAGATAATAGAGCCATAGTTTTTGGAAAAAAAGTACAGCTAACGGTTGGTGAGGCCGAGGTAAAAATCAACTATTTAAATTAATTCTAAATAAGCATTAATTGCCCCTTTTAATTTTTCAAAGGACTAAATTTGCAGTGATTATTTTAGTATTTAAATTATGACCAATTCAACCATTTTAAAGTCATCAATTGCCAAGAAAGTCGCTATGGCACTTTCCGGTTTGTTTTTGATTACTTTTTTGTCGATCCATTTCTTTGTTAATTTGACGTCTGTTTTTAGCGAAGAGCTATTTAATATGATGGCTCATTTTATGGGTAATAACCCAATAATTCAATTTGTAATGCAGCCGATACTCATTATTGGGGTATTATTTCATTTCATAATGGGTTTTGTTTTAGATTTTAAAAATAGGTCCTCTCGGCCAATAGCTTATGCTAAATACAACGGCGCGTCTAATGCCTCTTGGTCTTCAAGAAACATGATTATTTCAGGAATCGTGGTTTTATCTTTTTTAGGTCTTCACTTTTATGATTTTTGGGTTCCAGAAATGGCATATAAATATGTAGAGGCAAATCCCTTGAACGCTCAACGTTATTATCATGAGCTCGGAGAAAAGTTTGAAAGCCCAATAAGAACTGCGATTTATTCTTTTTCTTTTTTCTTTTTATTCCTGCATTTATGGCATGGTTTCAATTCGTCTTTTCAATCCATAGGCGTCAATAACAAATATTCAAAAGCGATCCACAAGTTTGGATATGCCTTTGCTATTATTGTCCCTTTTGGGTTCATTTTTATAGCACTTTTTCATCACTTTAATCATTAATTAAGAATGGCTTTAGACTCAAAAACTCCAACAGGCCCTATAGCTGAAAAATGGACACATTACAAAGACCACATCAATTTGGTGAATCCTGCAAATAAGCGGAATCTTGATATTATTATTGTGGGAACAGGATTGGCTGGAGGATCTGCCGCAGCAACTCTTGCCGAATTAGGCTACAACGTAAAAGCGTTTTGTTTTCAAGACTCACCGCGTCGTGCGCACTCGATTGCTGCACAAGGAGGAATTAATGCTGCAAAAAATTATCAAGGCGATGGAGATTCTACCTTTCGTTTATTTTACGATACCGTTAAAGGGGGAGATTACCGTGCTCGAGAAGCAAATGTGCATCGTTTAGCTGAGGTTTCAACAAACATAATTGACCAATGTGTAGCGCAAGGAGTGCCTTTTGCCCGTGAGTATGGCGGATTATTAGACAATCGTTCTTTTGGAGGAACACTTGTATCAAGAACTTTTTATGCAAAGGGTCAGACGGGACAACAATTATTATTGGGTGCTTATTCCGCAATGAACCGACAAATAGGCCGCGGAAAAATAAAAATGCACAATCGACATGAAATGCTCGATTTGGTAATTGTTGACGGTAAAGCGAGGGGGATTATTGCTAGAGACATGGTTTCAGGAAAAATTGAGCGCCACTCAGCACACGCCGTGGTTATCGCTTCCGGAGGCTACGGAAATGTTTTCTTTCTTTCAACCAACGCCATGGGAAGTAACGTAACGGCAGCTTGGAAAATACATAAAAGAGGTGCTTTTTTCGCCAATCCTTGTTATACGCAGATCCATCCAACTTGTATCCCTGTTTCTGGTGATCATCAAGCTAAATTAACATTGATGTCTGAATCACTACGAAATGATGGTCGTATTTGGGTTCCGGCCAAATTGGAAGACGCAAAAATGATTCGAGAGGGGAAATTAAAACCCACTCAATTAGCCGAAGAAGATCGCGATTATTATCTAGAGCGTCGCTACCCAGCATTTGGCAACCTGGTGCCTAGGGATATTGCTTCGCGAGCAGCAAAAGAACGATGTGACGCTGGTTTTGGTGTTAATAAAACAGGTGAAGCTGTTTATTTAGATTTCGCTGCGGCCATTGAGCGTTACGGAATAGATCAAGCCCGACTGAAGCATTTAGACGAAAACGATAAGCAATTAGTTATCAAATTGGGGACGGAAATTGTGGCCAATAAATATGGAAATCTTTTTCAGATGTATGAGAAAATAGTGGATGAAGATCCCTATTCAACACCGATGATGATTTACCCTGCCGTTCATTATACGATGGGAGGAACATGGGTTGACTACAACCTCCAAACAACAATTCCTGGTTGCTTTTCAATTGGGGAATCTAATTTCTCTGATCATGGCGCCAACCGTTTAGGGGCATCAGCTTTGATGCAAGGTTTAGCCGATGGTTATTTTGTATTACCGTATACAATTGGAGACTACTTGGCACCAGACATTAAAATGGGAAAAATACCAACAGATTCAACAGAATTTGAGGCGGCAGAGAAAAACGTGGTGGATCAGATCAATCGTTTGATGAACAACGGAGGCAGTAAGCCAGCGGATTATTTTCACAAGAAATTAGGAAAAATAATGTGGGATAAAGTTGGGATGTCAAGAAACGAAAAGGGTTTAAAAGATGCGCAGCAGGAAATAGCTCAAATCAGAGAAGACTTTTATAAGGAAGTAAAAATACCCGGCACATCCGATAGCTTTAACCCAGAATTAGCAAAAGCAATGCGCGTTGCTGATTTTCTAGAATTAGGGGAGCTTTTCGCTAAAGATGCGTTGCATAGAAACGAATCTTGTGGTGGTCATTTCCGAGAGGAGTATCAAACAACTGATGGTGAGGCGCAAAGAGACGATGAAAACTTCGCTTATGTCGCTGCATGGGAATACAAAGGAAATCCGAGCGATGCTGTTCTTCACAAAGAGCCTTTGTCGTTTGAAAATGTAAAATTAGTTCAAAGAAGTTATAAATAATAGTGACGCTTACTAAGCAATAATATCATGAAATTAGCACTCAAAATTTGGCGCCAAAATGACGCAAGCTCAAAAGGAAAGATGGTGGATTACACCGTGGAAAAAATAGAACCAGACATGTCTTTTCTTGAAATGTTGGACATATTAAACGATGAGTTAATTGTTAAAGGAGAAGACACCGTTGCTTTCGACCATGATTGTCGAGAAGGAATTTGTGGTATGTGCTCTTTATTTATTAACGGTGAGGCACACGGACCGGACAGACTTGTGACCACTTGTCAGCTACATATGCGCAAATTTAAAGACGGAGACACTATTTATATTGAGCCATTTAGAGCCAAGGGTTTCCCTGTAATAAAAGACCTTGTCGTAGATAGAAGTGCCTTCGATAGAATTCAACAATCTGGCGGATTTATTTCCGTGAACACTTCTGGAAACACGATTGATGCTAATACCATTCCTATTCCAAAGCATGATGCGGATAAAGCATTTGATGCGGCCACTTGTATAGGATGTGGCGCTTGCGTTGCCACTTGCAAAAATTCTTCTGCGATGTTGTTTGTCTCTGCAAAAGTTTCACAATTCTCCTTGCTTCCTCAGGGAAAAGTAGAGGCAAAAGAACGCGTTTTAAACATGGTCAATCAAATGGATGCTGAGGGTTTTGGTAATTGTACAAACACGGGGGCCTGTGAAGTAGAATGTCCTAAAGGAATTTCTTTAGAAAATATAGCAAGAATGAATAGGGAATACTTGAAATCTTCTATAATTTAAAGACAATAAATAGAAAGAAGCCGAGATTATTTAATCTGTTTACCCGCTCCGTCTTTATACCAGCCGGTATTTTCGCTTGATTCAACCGGGACATTTGATTTTGCATTAAATTTTCGTTGGATGTTCATCCAGTAGCCAAATCCAACAAAACCTAATATCAATAATAGGTTATTGAAATGGTTTTGAACAAACTCAAAAAAACCAAAAGACCACTTAAATAAATCTCCAATCGAATAAATAATGTCTGTCCAAGTCATATAATATATTTTTACACTGCAAAGAAAAGTATTTTTTTTTAATTACAATAGTATTAATCCACTTCTCCTATTAAATTGAACGTTTCCTTTGCCGCATTTTGTTCTGCTTCTTTCTTATTTCCGCCTGTCCCGGCTCCATAAGTAGCTTGGTTGATTCTGACTTCAATATCATATTTATTAATTCCTTGTTGTTTTGTCTCATTAACAAGAAAAAATTCAAGGGCGAGGTGTTTTTTTTGGCACCAAATAATTAAACGAGACTTAAAATCAACTTCTTCTTCTAATAATTTATTTATATCGACAAATTTCCTTAATACGCAATTACGGACACTCTCTTTAACTTGTTTATAGCCCCCATCTAAATAAAGCGCACCCATTAGGGCTTCAAAAGCATTTCCTTCGATTGATGAAAGGTTGATTGATCGAGCGGTGCTATAGTTAAGATAATGGCGAATCCCCATTTTCTCCCCAATTTCAGATAAGTTTTTGCGGTTAACAATTTTCGATTTCAAGGTTGTTAGGTAGCCCTCGTCGTTACCAGGGTACTTTTCATATAAGTATTCTGCTATCACGGCATCTAGAATAGCATCACCCAAGAATTCTAGTCGCTCATTTGACTCTTCTACTTCATTATTGCCAGTAATAGACTTATGTGATAGCGCTTTTATGAATAGAGCAAGATTTTTTGGACGGTAACCGAAAGATTGAATAATGAAACGAGTCAATTTAATCTCTTGAGTAGATTTTTTCTCTGCAAATAAGGCTCTAATAAATCCCAATGACTAAAGGAATTTTTTAACAATTACGCTGGTATTATGTCCACCAAATCCAAATGTATTTGACATGGCAACATTTACGGTTCTTTCTTGTGCTTTGTTAAAAGTGAAATTAAGTTTCGGGTTTAATTCTGGGTCGTCTGTAAAGTGGTTAATGGTAGGGGGCACAATGTTATTTTTGACACTTAGAACGCAAGCAATAGCCTCTATTGCACCGGCAGCCCCAAGCAAATGTCCCGTCATGGATTTCGTTGAGCTGATGTTTAAATTATAGGCATGTTCTCCAAAGACAGCTTCAATAGCTTTTACTTCAGCAATATCTCCTAATGGGGTAGACGTGCCATGTACATTGACATAATCAACGGAAGATGGGTTCATCTCTGCATCTTCTAGAGCGGCAATCATTGTATTTCTTGCGCCAATTCCTTCAGGATGTGGCGCTGTCATGTGATAAGCGTCACCAGACATTCCTCCCCCCGCTACCTCAGCATATATTTTCGCACCTCGTTTTAGTGCATGCTCAAGTTCTTCCAAAATCAAGGCGCCAGCACCTTCTCCCAATACAAATCCATCACGATCCAAATCAAATGGTCGTGATGCGGTTTCTGGGGAATCATTTCGCGTAGAAAGCGCCTTTAAGGCATTAAATCCACCCATTCCCATTTGATTAACAGCCGCCTCTGATCCGCCAGTAACAATAGCATCGGCTTTACCTAGGCGAATTAAGTTAAATGCATCTATGATGGCATTGGTTGCGGACGCACAAGCAGAAACAGTAACGTAGTTAGGACCACGAAGACCATATTTTATCGAAATATGTCCCGAGGCAATATCAGCAATCATTTTAGGAATAAAAAACGGGTTAAATCTTGGCGTTCCATCCCCCCCAAAGAAGTTTTGTGCTTCGTCTTGAAATGTTTTAAGTCCACCAACTCCAGATCCCCAAACGACACCAATACGGTCGCAGTTTGGGTTGCTTTCCATAAGTTTAGCGTCTTCCAAAGCTTGTGTTGCAGAAACCAGCGCATATTGAGAAAACTGATCTAGTTTTCTCGCTTCTTTTCGATCTAAGTGGTCTTCAATATTAAATCCCTTAAGTTCACACGCAAAGTGTGTTTTAAACAATGAAGCATCAAACTGCTTTATAATAGCTGCACCACTTTTTCCTGCCAGAAGGCTTGTCCAAAAAGAATTTATATCGTTGCCAATGGGCGTTAAAGCACCAAGACCTGTTATTACTACACGTTTAAGTTGCATATTACGTTAAATAAAGATGAAATCCTTATTTATGATTTTTTTCAATATAGGCGATTGCATCACCAACAGTCTGAATTCCCTCTGCTTGATCATCTGGAATAGAGATGTTAAAAGATTTTTCAAATTCCATGATTAATTCAACGGTATCAAGAGAATCCGCTCCTAAATCATTTGTAAAACTAGCCTCATTGGTAACTTCTGCTTGATCTACATTCAGTTTATCAACAATAATTGCAATAACTTGATCTTTAATTTCAGACATCTTTTTCGCTTTTAGTTTAATTTTAAGATGCAAAGAAAAAAATAAACGAGCAAATAACAAAATAAATCCTCCTTTTTTTATTTTTAATTAAGTTTCGGCCTGAAGTTTATCCAAGATCTTATCCTTAAATTTGCAAGGTGAACAGAATTAAAAATATAGCCGTTTTTATTTCCGGAAAGGGAACAAATGCAAAAAACATTATTTCTTACTACCATAACTCAACTAAGATAAAGGTCAAATTTGTTTTTTCAACGAAGGAAAATGATGATGTTGCAGATTTTTGTGGGCAACATGGGGTAGCATTTTTTATTGAAAAAGAACAATCAAAACAAAGCGAGAAACAGCAAAAACTATGTTTTGATCAGGAAGTTGATTGGGTAATTTTAGCGGGATATTTAAAACAAATAGGCCCAGAACTAATTTCCTGCCTAGCTGAGAGAATAATTAATTTACACCCCGCCCTTTTACCAAAATTTGGTGGCAAAGGAATGTATGGAAAAAACGTTCACAATGCTGTAATAGCAGCTAAAGAGACGAAATCGGGCATAACAATACATCGTGTTAATGAAGTTTTCGATGAGGGGAAGATTTTACTGCAATTCGAATGTTTGGTTGATCGAAATGATACGGCGGAATCGTTAGAAGAAAAGATACAAGTATTAGAAAGAAATCATTTTCCAGAAGCAATTTCGCGCATCATCCAGGGCGAAAGTGGCTATTGAATCGCCTCCTCTAAATATTTACCAAACCAATAGCAATCTTCAAAACGATTGTACAAGGGAGCCGGAGCAACTCGAATAACGTTGGGTTCTCGCCAATCAGTAATCACACCCCTATTTGTTAGTTCATCATGTACTTCTTTTCCTTTTCCATGCAACAGAAGAGATAATTGAGACCCTCTTCTTTTAGGGTCGCTTGGAGTTATGATTTCAATTGAACAAAGGGCTTGGTTTTTTTTAGATACATTTAAAATGACATTTTCTAAATAACCGGTCAGTAGTGTTCTTTTTTGTGAAATTCGATCCATTCCAGCGCGCTCAAAAATCTCAAGTGAAGCAAGTTGAGCAGCCATCCCTAATACAGGAGCATTACTCAATTGCCATCCTTCAGCACCGGGGATTGGATGAAAACCAGGTGTCATTTGAAAACGACTTTCTTTGTCGTGTCCCCACCACCCTGCAAACCGAGGCAATGTTTTATCATTAGCATGTCTTTCGTGAACAAAAAATCCAGAAACACCTCCTGGTGATGAGTTAAGGTATTTATAACCACACCATGCGGCAAAATCAAGACCCCAATCATGAAGTGAAAGCATAACATTGCCTGCAGCGTGCGCTAAATCAAATCCAACTTTTGCACCAACTGAATGTCCAGCCGCAGTAATAGATTTCATGTCAAATAATTGCCCGGTATAATAGTTTACCCCCCCAATCATTACAAGTGCTAATTGATCTCCTAATTCAATTATTTTACTAATAATATCCTCCTCTCGGATGATGTTTTCTCCTTCTCTTGGGCTAATTTCAACTAAATCTTCAGCATTTAGGCCATGAAAGTTAATTTGAGAAGCAAGCGCATATTGATCACTTGGAAAGGCCTTAGCTTCACATAAAATTTTAGACCTTCTTCCTTTTGGTTGAAAAAAAGAGACCAATAGCAAGTGTAGGTTTGTTGTTAGTGAATGTGTTACCACTACTTCAATTGGTTTTGCCCCAACAATTTTTGCCATCATTTTCGTTAGGTTTTCATGGTAAGAGTACCAAGGTCTTCGCGATAAAAAATGGCCTTCTACACCGTATTTCCCCCAGTCGTCTAGTTCCTCAAGAATATATTTTTTTGCGTTTTTTGGTTGTAACCCAAGCGAATTCCCCGTAAAGTAGCGGACTTCTTTTTCGTGAAACGTTGGAAAAATAAATTCTTCTCGAAAAGAATTTAAAGGATCTTGTTGATCAAGGGATTTTGCAAACTCAAGCGATGAATCAAAAAACATATGCAGTTGAAATTTGTTATTTTTGTAAACGTCAAAGATAAACAAGAAAATGAGTGAAATTAATAGGTCGGCATCGAAAGAATTATACAACACTGCAAAAACATATTTTCCGGGTGGGGTAAATTCTCCCGTGCGCGCATTTAAATCGGTAGGGGGAACGCCCCTTTTTATTAAAAAAGGCAATGGGCCATATCTTTGGGATGAGGACGATAATAAATACATAGATTTTTGTTGCAGTTGGGGCCCATTGATTTTGGGACACAATCATCCAGATATTTTTAATGAAACAGTAGCGGCTCTTGCAAATGGGGCAACTTTTGGCGCACCAACAAAAAAAGAAAATGAATTGGCTGCCATTATTTTAAAGAATATTCCTTTTATTGATAAACTTCGTTTTGTTTCATCGGGAACAGAAGCGGTGATGTCTGCGATACGACTAGCAAGAGGAGCGAGCGGTAAAAGTAAGTTAGTTAAATTTGAAGGTTGTTACCATGGACACGTAGACTCTTTAATGGTTAAGGCGGGAAGTGGTTTGATCACATTAGGAACATCTTCTAGCGCTGGCGTACCAGAAGCATTGGCGAATGAAACAATTGTGCTACCACTTAACGATTTAACAATATTAAGCGATACCCTCCATGCTCATTTTGCCGAAATAGCTGCGGTTATTATTGAACCAATACCCGCGAATAATGGCCTACTTTTACAAGACAAAACTTTTTTACTTTCATTACGCGCTCTTTGTACGAAGTTAGGTATCCTTTTAATCTTTGATGAGGTTATATCGGGTTTTAGAGTTGCTTTTGGTGGAGCTGCGGCTTTTTATGGTATTACCCCGGATATTGTGACTTATGGTAAAATTATGGGGGGTGGGCTACCGGTAGGTGCTTATGGTGCTAGCAACGAGCTTATGGCTAACATTTCTCCCGAAGGGCCCGTATATCAGGCAGGCACGCTTTCTGGAAACCCCGTTGCGATGGCCGCGGGAATTGCGCAATTAACCAATTGCTTAAAACCAAATTTTTATGAGTTATTAGCGTCAAAAACATTAAAATTTGTTTCTGTGATTAATAATCACGCGCGTAATAAAGGATATGCCTTCGAAATTTTTTCGATAGGTTCGATTTTCTGGTTGTCTTTTAGTGATAACAAAAGAATTGCCGCTGCAGACCAAATAAATCCAGATATGCAAAACTTTAATATGCTCCACAAATCACTTCTAGAACACGGAATTTATATTGGTCCAAGCGGTTATGAAGTGGGATTTGTTTCGGAGGCACACAGTGAAGAAGTTTTAAATGTTGCATCAGAGAGATTTTGTGCATCTTTGGATGTAATTTTTTCTAAATAATGATTTTAGTAACGGGCGGAACAGGTCTTGTGGGTAGTCACTTGTTGTGTGAATTAACACAGCAAAATCAATTTATTCGTGCTAGCTATCGCACTGAGATTAAAAAAGAGGAAACGAGAAAGTTATTTGAATTTTATTTTCAAGAAAAAGCGCAAGAATTTTTTAGTAAAATAGAATGGGTAAAAGCAGACATTCTCTCGATTCCCTCGTTAAACGATTTATTTGTAGGCGTTTCATATGTTTATCATTGTGCCGCATTGGTATCTTTCCATAAAATAGACTTCTACACCTGCTTGAAAGTAAATCGCCAGGGAACGGCAAATATTGTTAATATGTGCCTTAGTTACAATGTTAAAAAGCTTTGTTATGTTAGTTCAACGGCCGCCTTGGGTTATAACACCAATGGATTAACCGACGAAACAACGATGTGGAAGCCCGGCAAAGAGGTTTCTGGTTATTCAATTTCAAAATACAGTGCTGAAAAAGAAGTGTGGCGAGGAATAGAAGAGGGATTGTCAGCCGTTATGATTAATCCATGTGTCATTTTGGGTCCTGGAAATTGGAATGATGGTTCCCTCTCGATTTTTAAAACATCCTCAAAAGGAATCTCATTTTATCCCACAGGATCAAATGCCATTGTCGATGTGCGAGATGTGGTTTCTTGTTTGCTATTCTTTATGAATTCTCCGATCGAAAACCAACGATTTCTTTGTACGGGTCAAAATATTAGTTTTAAAAATCTGCAAACAGAATTAGCGATTTGCTTTAATAAAAAACCCCCAAACATAAAATCACCGCGTACAATAACACTCATATTTGCGTCATTTTCCGAGGTAATTAATTTATTTTTGCGAAAAAGAAGCGGATTAACCATTGAATCGGCTTACTCAGCTTATAAAAACATAAGTTACGACAACAGTCGAATTATAGCAACAACGGGTCACACATTTACACCAATAAGCGAAACATTAACTCACGCAATTAAAGGAAGGATTTAATAACCAAAGCATGCAAATAGAAGCGTCAAAGAAAGAGAGATTAGTTATTATTATTTTGTCGATTCTTTACGTTGTAGGTTTTTTCGGAAGCATTATACCAGGATATAAAGCCACATTTCTTTCCCTGTCGCCAATTACATTGTGTCTTTCCTTTATCGCGATTGTGCTTTGTACAAAGCCCCCAAAAACACCAACGTTCTTATTTCTTGCTTTTGCTGGCGTAGTTGGATTCATCGCGGAGTTTATCGGTGTGAACACTGGTCTTTTGTTTGGTAGTTATCGCTACCTAACTAATTTAGGCGTAAAAATAGCAGGCGTACCCCTTATCATCTCAGTTAATTGGGCTATTTTAACGATCGGAGCCGCACACTACGCAATGATTATAAGCCAAAATAAACGAATGCGAATAGCACTTGCGGCTACTTTTATGTTAATATTTGACATAATTATGGAGCCAGTAGCGATAAAAAGTCAATTTTGGGTTTGGGAGGGAGGGGATATTCCTATCTATAACTATGTTTGTTGGTTCATAATTGGATTTATACTACAGTTCATTTATTTTAGTAAGATAAAAGACACCCCGAACAAAGTCTTTATCGCCTTGTTTACAATGATGTTATTATTTTTCATTTTATTAAATTTGTTCTAATGTATTGGTGGGGCCCTTTTCTTTTAATCTTAACTTTTTTTATCATGGAGTTCATGGCTTGGTGCACCCATAAGTTTTTGATGCATGGAAGCATGTGGTTTTTTCATAGGGATCACCACCAAGTTGAGCCAGGTTTTATGGAGAAAAACGACATTTTTTTTCTTATTTATGCCATTCCTTCTTGGCTCTGTATCATGTTAGGCATGATGTTCAACTATTATATTCCTGTATGGATAGGTTATGGAATAGCCGCCTATGGTTTGGCCTATTTTTTAATTCACGACGTTTATATTCATCAGCGTTTACGATGGTTAAGAAATATTGATCATCCGTATTTTTATGCCATTCGAAAAGCGCACAAAATTCATCATAAAAATACAGGAAAGGAAGAAGGGCAGTGTTTTGGAATGCTATTGGTTCCCCCAAAATTTTATAAAGAGGCTAGAAAAGCTTACCGCAGAAATCAGCAACCAAAATGAGTTTGTATGCTTATGTAATTCTATTCTCATTTTTAGGGCCTTTCGCCTTAAGTTTCGATAAGAAGATTGCTTTTTACAAAGAATTCCGGCATTTGTTTTTCGGTTTAATTATCACCGCCTTTGCTTTTATACTTTGGGACGAATATTTTACTGTCAATAAAATTTGGGGGTTTAACCCCACTTATTTACTAAGAATTTATGTTGGTCATTTGCCATTGGAAGAGATTTTATTTTTCCTCATCGTTCCATATAATTGTGTTTTTATTCACCAAGTTTTAAAGGGGTATTTTCCACAAGTTAAAATGACAATACTTGGCAAATGGTTCTTTATTCTTTTTGGAGCAAGTGGTCTTTTTTTCGCCGTGTATTATTTTAAAAATTGGTACACGATGTCTGCTTGTCTAATATCCTTTCTTTTCGCCGTTTGGACGCTACTAAACAAACCGAGTTGGATGGGTAACTTTACCTTTACTTATATAGTTTGCTTATTACCCTTTCTTATTGTTAATGGGATCTTGACAGGCGCAATTACCACGGCTCCGATAGTTTGGTATTCCGAGAACCACATTATCGGGTGGAGAATAATCACGATTCCCTTTGAGGATTTATATTATAACTTTAGCTTATTATTTCCAATTATTGCTCTTTTCGAAAGAAGTAAAGCAAGGTCATTTCGCTAAAATTCCTGTTGTTGAGTGCCCTATAACAAGATCAATTGTTTCTACGCATCCACCGTTTTTTAATACAATATCGGATCCTACAATATATTTTATAGATGATTTATCACTTTCTTTCGCATCGTAGTCTGCTCCCTTAACAAGAACGTCTGGCAAGATTGCTTCGATCGCAGACAAAGGTGTTGTGTCTTGAAAAAGAAGAACCGCGTCTACAAATCCTAAGCCCGCGACAACACATTGCCTTGCATTTTCGTCATGAATGGGTCGATTTGGCGCTTTATTAAGCAGCCGAACAGAATCATCAGAATTTAAAGCAACAATCAAATGATTGCCTAGTGAAGCGGCTTTTGCCAAGTAGGTTACGTGTCCTAAATGAAGAATGTCAAAGCATCCGTTTGTAAAAACAATTTTTTCGTCATTTTGCTTCCATACTTTTACAAGCGCCATCACCATTTCTAGCGACACAATTTTTGATTTGGTAATTGACCAATGGTCTTGCATAGTTAGTGGTCTAATAAATTGGTCTTTTCATTTGGGAAAACAAGCGCAGGTTTAAACGTCTTCGCCTCTTCAAAATCCATTGTCCCATAACCAATAATAATAATAATGTCATTTATTGCGACACGTCTAGCGGCAGGGCCATTTAAACAAATATTACCACTATTTACCAATCCTTTGATGACGTAGGTTTCAAGACGTTCTCCGTTGTTAAGATTAACAATTTGTACACGCTCTCCTTCAATTAAATTAGCAGCATTCATTAGTGCCTCATCAATTGTGATACTTCCTATATAGTCTAATTCGGCCTGCGTTACTCTTACTCGATGTATTTTAGATTTTAAAACTTGTATTTGCATGTGTATATTTTATGAGCCCAAAATTAAGGCAAAACAATTAATTGAGCATTAAATTATCAATCAAACGAACCTTACCGCAATAAGCGGCAATGCAACAGATGCTTTTTTGTTCCCAATTATTAATTGGCACAAGTTCATCCGCCGAAACGATTTCAAGGTATTCTAGTTTCAAGGGGCCATTTTCAAAAAGCGAACTGGCCTCTGCTTTTAGTTCAGCAGGGGAAAGAGAATTGATTTTTTCTTTACATAGCTTGAGCGCTTCATAAATTAACGCTGCCTCGCGCCCTTCTTGTTCTGACAATAATGCATTTCTGCTGCTCATTGCCAAACCATTTTTACTTCTGTGTGTGGGGCAAGCAATTATTTTTACATCTTGTCCTAGAATTTGAACCATTTTTTTGACAATCAATACTTGTTGATAATCTTTATTTCCAAAATAAGCTTTGTTTGGTTTGATTAGGTTAAATAGTGCATTTACTACTTTTATTACACCAGTAAAATGCCCCGGCCGATAATGTCCCTCTAATAAATTGGCAATTTCCCCAACATTTAGGGTGTATTGTTCTTCGCCGTTTGGAAAAACGTCGTCAAAAGAAGGGCAGAAAACGATGATATTACCATGATTGGATAACAAGGAAAAGTCATTGGCTAAAGAACGAGGATAATTTTTTAAATCATTAGGGTTATTGAACTGTAATGGATTAACATAAATACTTACAACAACAATATCACATTCTTTTTTTGCTTGTTCGACGAGGGATAGGTGTCCCTGATGCAGCGCCCCCATAGTTGGAACAAAACCGATTGTTTTTCCCACCTTTTTTTCAGCATTTAACTGCTCGATTAATAGCGATCTCTTTTGAAAATGATTAATAGAAGGCATTTTCTTAATGTGTTTTGAACCGCAAAGCTATTGGTTTTTATGAAAATCACGTAATTTATCGTACATTTGTGCCGAATCATTACGAAAGCAAGCGCTAAATGGAAAAAAAGAAAGTGTTATTTATTTCTCAGGAAATATGTCCCTTTTTACCAAAATCAGAGGTTTCTTCTCATGCTAGAAGGCTACCTCAAATTACGCAAGAAGAAGGAAAGGAAATACGAGTTTTTACTCCGCGATACGGTGTTATCAATGAACGCAGACATCAATTACACGAGGTAATACGCTTATCTGGTTTAAACATGTCCATAGATGACCAAGACCATCCTTTAATTATAAAGGTAGCTTCGGTATCTGCAGCAAAAATGCAGGTTTACTTTATAGATAATGATGATTATTTTAAAAGAAAATCAACACTTAGTGATGAAAATAATGTCTATTATCCAGATAACGACGAGCGCGCAATGTTTTTTTGTAGGGGTGTTTTAGAAACCGTAAAAAAATTAGGATGGCAGCCGGATGTTATTCACTGTAATGGTTGGTTTACTGGAATAATGGCACTTTACATAAAGTATATTTACAGCAAAGACCCGCATTTTAAATCAACTAAGGTTATTTATAATTTATTTAACGAAGGAATAGACCAGTCCTGGGACCCAAGGTTTCCCGAAAAGCTAAAAAAAGACGGCTTTCCAACAAAATTAACAGACAGTTTGAAAGACACAAGTTTTATTAATATTACAAAAACGATAATTGACCATTGTGATGGACTTAGTATAGCAGAAGAGTCACTAACGCCAGCGCTTCAAACAATTTACGATTTGTCTTCGGCGCACAAAATGGGTCATGTTACCGAAGATGCAATGCCAAAAGAGCTATCCTCTTTTATAGATAAAGTGGTGAACGAACCTGTTTTAATTTAACCTTAGGTTGATTTTTATGAAACCAATCTGTTTCTACAATCTGTTTTTTATTATCCTATCAATATTCTTAACAACTTCGTGTAAGAAAAAGGAGAATTCATTAGGTAAGAACATATTAGATAATGGAGTATACCTTTATGGTACAACTACCGATACTTTTGACATAATAGCGTATTCAATTGCTGAGGATTCAATTAATACTGACAATGCTGCAAATGTCGTGTTGGGAAGCTACAACGACCCCGTATTTGGAGCATTTAATGCGTCTTTTTATACTCAAATACGCTTAGCGGGAATTGATCCGAATTTTGGGGATCCAGCAACAATTATAATCGATTCATTTGTTTTGTCACTAAAGTATGCTGGATATTATGGCGACCTAAAGCCACAAACATTTGAAGTTTATGAGCTGAACGAGGACCTCAACATTGACTCTACTTATTACGCATTTACTACGAAGGCCATAAAACCAACGAATCTCGTTGAGTCTGGATCGGGCACCATAACACCAGACCCGTTAAACAAAACCATTGTTGGTGGCGATAGTTTAAGCCCACAGCTAAGGATTCGTCTTGACACCAGCTTAGCCAAAACATTAATAAATGAAGCGACGAATGGCGGCACAACATTTTCAAGCAATGAAGCGTTTTTAAGTTATTTTAAAGGCTTGAAAATCCAAACAAATAATGGAAATCAAGCCTCAGGAAATGGTGGGGTATTTTATTTTAATTTAAGTGATCCAGCCACTAAAATGACGGTTTATTTTCGTCAGGCCGGCTTAAAAAAAACCTATGATTTGCTAATTAACAGTTCTTGTGCTGATTTTACCCATATCGATAAAGATTATACAGGAACACCAATTGATCAAATTTTGCAAGACAGCACGATGGGTAATATGGCGTTCTATGCACAAGCGTTTAATTTGCGTGCCATTGTAAAAATACCGGGATTAAACACCCTTGTTAAAAAAAACAAATTAATTCATCGTGCGGATTTACATTTGCCGATTCAATTTCAGAATAATTATCGTTACAAGCCAGGGCTTAATATTTCTGTTGCTACTCGAATAAAAGAAACAGAAACCGCCTATACCAACCTTGGTGTCCTTGGTGTTTTAGATGATTTCAATAAAGAATTTAATATTGATATTAAACAATACGTTCAAGCGATTTCAAACGAGGACATTGAAAACACAGGAATAATTCTTTCCCCAAGGTATTTTATTAATTCAGCGGAACGTATTATTTTTAACGGAAAAAACACAAACAATAAATTTGCGCCCCGCTTAGTAGTAACCTATACAACCTATTAGATTATGTGTGGAATTGTGGCTTACATTGGAAAAAAAGACGCATTTCCAATAATAATAAAAGGGCTAAAACGCCTTGAATATCGTGGGTATGACAGTGCTGGCGTTGCCCTAATTGATAATGGCCAATTGAACATCTATAAATGCGCTGGTAAGGTTGCCAACCTCGAGGCATTTATTTCAGAAAAAAACGCAGAAGGCACCATCGGAATTGGCCACACACGTTGGGCCACACACGGTCCACCAACAGATGTTAATGCTCACCCGCACGTTTCCATGGACGGGTCTTTAGCACTAATTCACAATGGAATAATTGAGAACTACGATTCACTTAAACAAGAATTAATAAAACAAGGGTATGTTTTCAAAAGTGAAACAGACACAGAAGTACTTGTTCATTTAGTAGATAACATTAGCAAAAAAGAAAAAGTGTGGTTTGGCGAAGCCTTACGTATGGCGCTCTCACATGTAGTTGGCGCTTACGCGATTGTGGCTATTTCAAAAGATTTCCCCAATCAAATGGTGGCAGCAAGAAAAAGCAGCCCACTTGTTGTAGGAATCGGTGAGGATGGAGACTTTTATTTAGCTTCTGATGCAACACCAATTGTGGAGTATACGAAGCAGGTTGTCTACTTGGAAGATGAAGAAATTGCTGTAATTAAATTTGGAGAAGAGTTAAAGCTATTCAGCATTAATGACGAAGAAAAAAGACCTTACATACAGCAATTAGAAATGGAACTTGAGGCCTTGGAAAAAGGCGGGTATGAGCATTTCATGTTAAAAGAAATTCATGAACAGCCGAGGTCAATTCAAGATTGTTTGCGTGGTCGTTTAAATGCACAAGAAGGAAGGGTTACCCTGGGGGGAATTAAGGATTATGAACAAAAAATGATTCAAGCGAATCGCTTAATTCTTGTTGCTTGTGGAACCTCATGGCACGCAGCACTAGTGGGAGAATATTTAATCGAAGACCTGGCAAGAATTAATGTAGAAGTGGAGTATGCCAGTGAATTTAGATACCGAAATCCTATATTAAGTGAAAATGATGTTGTTATTGCGATTTCACAATCAGGAGAAACCGCCGACACGATGGCAGCCTTAGAATTAGCAAAATCAAAAGGGGCAACCATATTGGGAATTTGTAACGTGGTAGGGTCTTCCATTTCGCGCATAACAGACGCAGGATCCTATACACACGCAGGTCCAGAGATAGGAGTCGCATCAACAAAAGCCTTTACCGCTCAAGTAACCCTTCTGACACTTGTGGCCTTGTCTTTGGCGCATAAAAAAGGATCCATTTCGGAAACCGACTTTAGAATTTTATTAACAGAATTGGAAGCAATCCCCGAAAAAGTTAAAAAAGTACTCGAGACAAACGCGAAGATTGAGCAAATCGCCTTGGAATACAAAGATGCCACCAATGCCCTATATTTAGGGAGGGGGAGCTCTTTTCCAGTAGCATTAGAAGGCGCTTTAAAACTCAAAGAAATTTCCTACATACATGCGGAGGGGTATCCAGCAGCAGAAATGAAACACGGCCCAATTGCCCTTATCGATGAAAACATGCCGGTGTTCGTTATTGCCACCAAGGGGAATTCCTACGAAAAAGTAGTTTCTAATATTCAAGAAGTAAAGGCCCGAAAAGGAAAAATAATAGCCATCGTAACAGAGGGCGATACTCAGGTAAGGGAAATGGCAGACCACGTCATAGAAATCCCAGAAACGAATGAAATATTAGTGCCTTTACTGGCGACTATTCCGTTCCAATTACTTTCTTATCACATTGCTGTTATGCGAAACTGTAACGTTGACCAACCGCGCAATTTAGCGAAGTCGGTTACGGTGGAGTAATAATTAATTATCCGGGATAAAACCAATTACAACAAAAGGTCGTAGTAAAAGCCAACAGCCATCCTGAGTATACCTCAATTGGAAGGTGCTTATTTAAAAACAGCCTTGCAGAGATGGTTAATCCTGAAGCGAGAAAAGCAAGCGAGATGAGTAGTAATGGTGCGTTTGTATGAACAAGAAAAAATGCGATTAAATACCCGCACAAAATACCACCACCTCCGGCATGCATGGATATTTTTATCCAACGATTGATGAACATAAACAAAGCGGTAACTAAGGCCCCGGAAAGTGGCAGCGCATAAAAATATTTTGGTAAAAGGTTATTTGGTGCCTTGTAAAGAAATAAAAGAAAAAGGATAATACAATAGGCAAACATGATCAGTAACGGGACGTTACGCTCCCGAGCATTCTCCATATCGATTGTGCTAATAATTTTTCGTTGGTGTAGCATTACAAAGGAAATGCCTGGTGCCGCACAACTAAAAACAAAGAACATCCAAAATAATTGTGATTTAATGGCACTTGGCAAATTAAACATCGTACTTGCTGAATACTTTATAGGCTCCGCCTCCCAATACAAACTTATTAACAAGCCATATACTGGCATTAATAGTGGTAAAAAAACCCATGATAGTATGTGTGAAGCAACCCTCATCTTTTAAAGTTTTTTGCGCATTCGTGCCACAGGAAGATTTAATTGCTCTCTGTATTTTGCAACCGTCCGCCTTGCAATATTATAACCTTTGTCATTTAAAACAGCCATTAATTTTTCGTCCGGCAAAGGATTTCGTTTGTCTTCATTTTCTATGGCATTTAATAAAATTTGTTTTACTTCCCTCGTCGACACCTCTTCCCCAGAATCAGTAGAAAGCGACTCAGAAAAAAAATATTTTAATGGAAACACACCAAAGGTAGTCTGAATATACTTGCTATTAGCAACTCGAGAAATGGTTGATATATCAAGACTTATAATTTCAGCAATATCTTTTAAAATCATCGGTCTTAACTTTGTTTCATCCCCAGAAAGAAAAAACCGTTCTTGGTAACGCAAGATAGCGGTCATCGTTAGTAAAAGTGTTTGTTGCCGTTGCTTGATGGCGTCAATAAACCACATTGCGCTGTCAACTTTATGTTTTACAAATGTAACCGCTTGCTTATCAGATTTTGATGTTTTTGCACCCTCTGAATAAGCGCGGAGCATTGTTTCATACTCTTTGCTAATTTTCAATTCAGGTGCATTTCTACTATTGAGTGTAAGTTCGAGTTCCCCTTCGTTTTCTATTAGAAGAAAGTCTGGAATAATTTGTTGGTAATTTTTGGCTGAGTCTTTCATCGAGCCACCAGGCTTTGGATTTAGCTTTAAGATTTCATTTATTGCCCCCTTTAATTCCTCATCACTTATTGCTAATTTCTTTGCAATTTTATCGTAATGTTTTTTAGTGAAACCCTCGAAAAAATCTTCTAGTATGATTTTGGCTCTTGCTCGATTTATTGAATTATCTTGCCGCCGATTAATTTGAATTAATAAACATTCACGTAAATTTCTTGCCCCAATTCCCGCGGGATCTAAAGATTGTATTGCAAATAATACCGCCTCAATTTCCGTTTCGTTTGAATCAATATTTAAAGAAAAAGCAAGGTCATCCACAATCGCATTTATCTCTCGTCCGAGATAACCGGATTCATCAAGGTTGCCAATGAGAAGATCAGCAATGATAAATTGCTTATCATTGAGAATTAGCAAATGTAGCTGTTCATTGAGTTTTTCTTGGAAACTTTGCTCTCCGGAAAGAGGAATAACTCTTTCTTCATCATCTTTAGACTTATTATTTGCCTGTGTTTTGTAATCAGCAACATCCTCATCAAAATAATCCGAAAGATCAAATTCATCCTCGTTCTCCTCTTCAAACTCACTTTCTTCCTGAAAATCATCTTCTTCATCAGCCCCCTCCTCTAGGGCAGGGTTTTCTTCCAACTCTTGCTTAATTCGCTGGTCGAGTTCCAGTGTAGGCACTTGTAACAATTTCATTAATTGAATTTGTTGAGGCGATAGCCGCTGTTCGGTTTTTTGAGTAAGATATTGTTTCAGCGCCATATTGTTTTAATTAGAAAGAGGCATTTAAAGGCGTTCTTGGAAAGGGGATAACATCTCTTATGTTGGTCATTCCTGTTACGAACATAATCATCCTTTCAAATCCCAAGCCAAAACCAGCATGTGGAACCGTTCCCAACTTTCTTGTTTGCAAATACCACCAAAGTTCCTCTTCGGGAATATTGAAGGCTTTACATTTTTCTAATAAAACATCGTATCGTTCTTCGCGTTGTGATCCACCAACAATTTCACCTATTCCAGGAAACAAAACATCCATGGCAGCCACGGTTTTGTTATCATCGTTTTGTCGCATGTAAAAAGCTTTTATTTCAGCGGGATAATCGCTTAAAATAACAGGGCATTTAAATTCTTTTTCTACTAAATAACGCTCATGTTCACTTTGTAAATCAATTCCCCATTGAATAGGGAATTTAAACTTTTTCTTTTTGTGGTGATTTGAGTTTAATAAAACAGTAATAGCTTCCGTATACGTCAATCGTTTAAATGGATTCTCTATCACAAAATTTAGCCGTTCAATTAATCCAATTTCATTGCGTTCACTTTCTGGTTTTTGACTTTGCTCTTGCTTTTCACGCTGATCTAAAAACTGAAGATCTTCTTGACAATTTTCAATAACATAGGAACAGATGTACTTTAAAAAATCTTCTGTTAAATCCATATTGTCCTTCAAGTCATTAAAAGCAACCTCGGGCTCAATCATCCAAAATTCTGCAAGGTGCCTTGAAGTATTAGAGTTTTCTGCACGGAATGTTGGACCAAAGGTATACACTTGTCCGAGAGCCAATGCAGCTAATTCTGCTTCCAATTGTCCTGAAACGGTTAGGTTTACAGGCTTTCCAAAAAAATCTTGCTTGTAATCCACATTTCCATCGGAATCTAGCGGTGGCGACAAGGGGTCTAGGGTAGAAACATGAAACATTTCTCCAGCGCCTTCAGCGTCAGATCCTGTTATTATAGGTGTGTGTAAATAATAAAACCCTTTTTCATGGAAATAATGATGAATGGCATAGGCGACGTTGTGTCGAATTCTAAATACTGCACTGAATGTATTGGTTCTGAAGCGCAAGTGAGCCTGTTCCCTTAATAATTCAAGGCTATGTTTTTTGGGCTGCAAGACGGTCTTTTGAACTTCGTCTGGATGCGCAGCGCCTATAATTTCGATGGCATCTGCTTGTAATTCTACGGACTGTCCCGTCCCAATCGAAGCAACCAATATTCCCGAAACGGAAACGGCAGCGGCGGTGGTGATTTGGTTAATTATTCCTTCATCATACTTTTCAAAGTCAATGACAGCTTGAATGTTTGATAAACACGAACCATCGTTAATTTGAATAAAACGATTACTTCTAAAAGCTCTTACCCACCCCTTGACAGTAATTCGTTGTCCAATGAGCAATTGCCCTTCATTACTTAAAATGTATTTTATTTTTATGCGACTCATAGATGCAAAAATAATGCATTTCAAAGAATAGCCCTATCGAATTATCTCAAAAAGCAGATAATTAAAATGGAATTATTACATTAGTGCAAAAAATTGAAACAAACGAATGAAATTACCTCAGGCGAATAGAAGCATTCTGTTAAGCATAATTTCCGTTTTTATAGGCCTAACTACTTTTGGGCAGTTAGCGGGTTTTAGCGCTCCTTTATTTTCAGACCATGAAACAAAAAAGTTAGCGGCACTAGATACTGGTCTTTGGAGTGAAGCCATCTCAATGCGTTCCATTTTCTCCACTTCTTTCACAAATTCAAAAGGTGATACGAAGAGTATTTTTAGTAAAAAACCAATAAATTATATCGGGAAAGACGGACTACTAGCTCCTATTAGTCCGGTATTAATAAAGGACAATGAGTCAGGAAACTGGGTCGCTGATCAGCAACCATATCCTACTAAATTATTTACCAATGGCTCCTATGCTATTTCCTCCAGCGATGGTCAAGAAATACATGTTGCCGATAAAGTTTGGATAAATGGAATTTTATCCTCAGGAAATTTAACAGTAGCAAACAATAAGGCGCAGTTAATCTATAACGATCAACTAAGAAAAGAAGTAAGCTTTTTTGAAAATGCCATAAAAAGCAACTATATTCTTCAAAGCTCCCCTCAGGGATTAGGCGAGAATTTAATTATTGAAGAAAAAATCGAATTACCAAAAGGGTATACGCTTTCGATGCAAGAAGAATCGGTCGCTTTATCGGATGGTTATTTTCAAGGGGACATTCTTATTAATAATCAAAACGGTTTAGCAACAGGTAAAATTTTCATTCCATTTTATTACGATGCCAATAAATCAAGCTTGTTGGGCTCGCACAAAATCATACAAAAAGAAGATGGAAGCACCGCAATTCAGCTGGCCATACCAAGTAGTTGGTTAAACGACCCGGCCAGAAATTATCCTGTTGTAATTGATCCTTTAGTCGCTGGTCCAATGGCTAATTGGGGCGGAGGATATATGCCTTCTTGCTTCATGCCATCTTATAATATGGATAGCGTTCTTGTTACAATACCTGCGGGCATCTCTGTTTCTGGTTTGTATGTTTCTGCTAGCTTTTATGCCGATCCATTTACGCCTGCCACCATGAGTAATGGCGCTATGTATTTTAGTACCGTTTGTGGCAGCTCACAAACATTTACCGTTACGGGAGCGAATGCTAATTTTGCTGGAACGGCTTATTTAGACAGTTTTAATATGATGGCGCCCTTGTCTTGTTGCTATCCAGAATCTTGTTCTCCCACAAATATTTATGTGCGCATGCACCTTGGTAGAAACGCTTGGGGAGCAGGGTGTAACCAAAATTATATCCGATACGACCCATTTTCTACTCTTTGGCCTTTTCAAGTTATTGTGTACGGAAAAACACCGGAATCATACGGAAATCAATGGTTTACGCCACAAACACCTTTCTGCACAAACAAGTGTACGGTTAATGCAACCGCTTATGCACGCTATGGAGTTGCGCCCTATACCTTTTCGCATCCTTGGACCACTCAAGTAGTTACTTTGGGAACAAACAACGGCTGTAGCTCTGGGGCAACAAGTCATCAATTTGTACTTACCATACCCAATTGCCCTGATTATTGCGATTCCAATAATACGGTGTTAACAATTCCACCTCCTGTTATTGTGGATGCTTGTGGAACAGTCGTTTCTGGTATTCCAGCTGAAACAGTTCCTCTAATTCCAGCTACGAATGTAGACTTGGTATATGACTCCATAATTTGTTCTGGCAATCCTTATACCGTTTCCTTGACCTCTTGTCTGCCAGGGGGAACTGTTTATTATTGGGGGAATAACCAATCGGGCCAAGGGTCCTTTTCTGACCAACAAACGACAACGACCACTCCTCTTATGTTCTCTTATTCGGCCTATGCCACCTTGGATAATTGTACGTCTGACACGACGAATTTCAATGTGTATATTCAACCGAATCCAATCGCCAACTATTCCATAGATCCGACATCAATAATTGTAGAAATTCCAGTCATGTTCTTGGATGAATCAACCGCTCCTGCTTCCAACATTGTATCGTGGAATTGGTATTTAAATGACACCTTGGCCAGTGTTTCACAAGATTGGGGACAGACATTTAGCACGCCGGGCACTTTCCCTTTGTGTATTATTATCCAAGATAATTACGGTTGCGTAGATACACTTTGCTCAATAATTCAGGCGATTCCGGCGGAAGTAAAAATTCCGAATGTAATTACACCAAATGGGGATTTAGCAAATGAATTACTTGTTTTTGAATACTTAGATTTTTATCCGAACAATCAATTACTCATTTTTAATCGGTGGGGAAATTTAATTTACGAAAAATCGAGCTATCAAAACGATTGGAATGGTGAAGGATACACGGACGGCACTTATTTTTTCTTGCTTAAAATAGTGGATAAAGAATTAAGTTATTCAGGCTTCTTTCAAATTATTCGCGGAGAATAAACACGAGTTATTTACCATTCCAAGCAGTCATTGTTAATTGAAGCCCTGCGGTGCAGAAACTCAAAACGAACGAATTTGCCGTGACAAGCCTTTCTGGTAAAGCAAGTTCTTCGTCCTTTTCCCACTTACCCAACACATAATCCGATTGCCGTCCTTTCGAAAAATCACTCCCAACGCCAAAGCGCAAGCGTGAATAGGCATTGGTTCCAAGCGTCGCCTGAATATCTTTTAGACCATTGTGCCCCCCGTCGCTCCCGCTTCCTTTCATTCTCAATTTACCAAAGGGCAGCGCTAAATCGTCCGTGATTACCAAAACATTTTCAATGGAAACCCCTTCTTTTTGCATCCAGTAATTGACTGCTTTTCCAGATAAGTTCATAAAAGTGATCGGTTTGATTAAAACCAAAGTTCGCCCCTTATATTTAGCGTATGAAACGAAAGCCGCTCGGTCAAGCTCAAAAGTAGCGGCTAATTCGCCTGCAACTTTATCAAGGACACGAAAACCAACATTATGGCGCGTGTTTTCGTATTCAATCCCAGGATTTCCTAAACCAACGATGAGGTATTTCATAGTGTAAAATTACAATTACTTATAGAATTGGCTTCAGCAAGTTCAAAAAACCAGCATTTTCTAATTTATGGATGCGAATGAGTTTTAAAACAATTCCGACAATAGCCCTTTCTTAAAGGTAAAAAAGCATTAACTTAGCGCTCTTAAAAATAAGAGGAGAGGTGGCAGAGTGGCTGAACGCGCACGCTTGGAAAGCGTGTTTACGGCAACGTAACGGGGGTTCGAATCCCCCTCTCTCCGCAATATAATTCGATGAATTAAGCTGAGCTAATAATAATAAAGAATAAGCTCGCTTAATTCTTTATTATTTAAAGCGAAGCATTTATTTACTTTTTTTTAGCTCAAAAAAAAGTAACAAAAAAAGGAGCTGACTTAGCAATGCGCTTTACTTCGAAGCCTCGTGATTTTTTCTCAACCATGAATAGGTTCGAAGTATTTTTAATCCCCACCAAATTTGGATGCTAGCGATTGATCTTTCAGATAATCTTAGCATACACCAAATTCAATGGGTATGAAAAACCACCTGTTGCAAGGTCTAAACTAGAAGCTTATTATTTACAAAAAATAGATTTTCCCCTCAAGATGGGAGGAGGGGGGGAGGATTGCCCTTACTTTTTTAGACGCTTAGTCACAGCTTTAAGAGGCGAAGAGGAGTAAAACAAACCCTCTCTGCTGTAAATAACCCAATTTAAAATTTCATTCCAATGCCTATATTAAATTGTAAATCCCAAGGATTCGATTTTAATATAGGTTCGGTGGCCATTAAAAACTTTGGCTCGAACCGAATTAAGATATTTTTATTTAGAGCATAATTTGTACAAACAGCATAAGCTCCAATAGTTGTTTCTTTTAATGCCCCAATTCGTGCGCAACGGTTATTAGGGTCATAATAAACCTCCAGGCGCTGTGTCGCTGACCAATGTGAATCAAAAGCATAGTTTGCAATGAGCTGAGTTGAACCCCAAATAAAACCTGACTCAAGCCCTAAATCCAAGGTCGCCCACATTTCCCACTTGTTTTTTTTCCAAGCTACATTTGCATGCTGGTAAAATCGATTTATTGAGAGGCTGTCAGGATATATTGAACCATAAAACACACCATACATTAGTGAAGTATGGTCATTTAGATTGCGTTTGTAGTGTGCACCAAAGCTAGGACGATTTATCAAAGGGTCAAAGGCGATTCGTTGCCAACCATTTAAGACGTGAAAGCCGAGTTCGTTTTTTTTGTTTTCGCTTGTGTAAAGCAATCGTGTTCCACTAAGGTAATAGGGGGAGTTTTCAGCAACAATACTTCGTGTTAATGTAGGGCAATCAGACGATATTGATGATTCAATTCCAATAAACGAACTATATATCCCAGCATCCCACCACAGATTGTGTTTTTTAAGTAGCTTGACTCCCACATATGCTTCGTTCAATGGCTTGGCCCAATTAGGCTCGGCGGATAAATTAAATTGAGAATAATCGCCAGTCATTAGTCCCAATGTGGCATGGAAACGAGGAGAAGTAAATTCTCCTTTTAAGAGCAATAAATTAGTGCGGATTTTATCATTTACTTTGTGATTATAATAAAAACTTTCTTTTTTAGCATAGTTTCCAAAGTGTTTACCGTAATATAAATCACCAAAGCCAGAAAGGGTGAAATTATGGTTTTTATTCTTCGATCCTTGCCAGGTTGTTTGGCCAAAAGCATGAAATTTCATTAAAACGATAATGGCGAGAATGATAAGGAATGGATGTTTTTTCATATTTTAAAGTTAGCAATAGTAGATTTAATATATAATCGCGGTTATACTGTTAGTTCTCCAACCAAATTTAAATTTAATTTATTGATTCGCTCCTCTCTTGTAGAATAATTACCCAACACAAACATCAACTTTGCAAGAGCTGCCTCGGTAGTCATGTCCTTTCCGCTGAGCACCCCAATTTTTTCAAAAAACGAGCTGGTTTGATATTGACCCTGTCGCACCGAACCGGAAGAACATTGAGTGACATTTAGAATAATTCCTCCGGCATCGATATAGTTGGTAATTAAGTCAATCATGTCTTGGTTATTGGGGGCATTTCCTGCGCCAAATGTTTCTAATACAATTCCTTTAAATTGCTTGACATTAAAAAGGAATTCATAGTTTTTAAAAGGAATGCCAGGATATATTTTTAACAAACCGATACGCGTTTCTAAATTTTTATAAACTTGAAGCACGTGTCTTTTTTTAATTAAATTTTGATCAAGTTTGTATTCAATCGTAACACCAGCAACCGCTAGTGGCGGATAATTTGGCGAGGAAAATGCCTCAAATTGATTGGCGGAGATTTTCGTGCAACGATTTCCTCGATAAAGGGAGTACTCAAAGTAGATAGCTACTTCTTGCACGATAGCCGATCCGTCCGCGTTTTTTGCGGCAGCGATTTCAACCGCGGTTATCAAATTCTCTTTTCCGTCTGTTCGAATGGTTCCGATGGGTAATTGAGACCCTGTAAGGATAATTGGTTTTGTTAGGCCTTGCAACATGAAGCTTAATGCGGATGCGGTATATGCCATGGTATCTGAGCCATGAAGTACCACAAACCCATCATACGTTTCATAATTATCATTGATAATATCTACCAATTGTTTCCAATGCGCATAGGTCATGTCTGAGGAATCTATCGCTTTTTCAAAACTTATACTGCTTAAATCAACATGGAGCCTTTCCAATTCTGGAATGTGGTCAAATACATAATTAAAATCGAGACTTTTAAGCTCCCCGGTTCGAAGGTCTTTGATCATTCCGATCGTCCCCCCGGTGTAGATGAGTAATATCTTTGCTTTCATATTAAAATCGTTTTAATTGAAAAAGTTCCTCTGCATTTTGCGAACTTATTCTAGCTACTTCTTCTAAGGGAACCTGATACAAATCAACCAATTTATACGCCACCTCTAGCATATAAGCGGATTCATTTCTTTTTCCTCTGTAGGGTACTGGAGGTAAATATGGAGCGTCCGTTTCTAGTACTAGGTCTTCTAATGAAACAGCTTGCTTAAGGGTTTCTCCAAGTTCTGAGTTTTTGTACGTCAACACGCCGCCAATTCCTAATAAAAAGCCCCCATAATTTTTTATATGTTTAGCTTGTGCTGTATTCCCTGTAAAGCAATGAAATACTCCTTTGAGTTTGTCATCATTTTCTTTGTCTAATATCTCGAAGATTTCATTAAAGGCATCACGAGCGTGTATAGCAATAGGTAAACCAAGTTTTTTTGCCCATTGTATTTGTTGAATAAAGGCCGTTTTTTGTTCTTCAAGAAACGTTTTGTCCCAATAAAGATCCATTCCGATTTCTCCTATGGCACAAAATCTAAGCGGATCAGCAAATAAATAACCCTCAATTTTCTCTAATTGCTCTTCCCAATCAGCCTTAACATAAGCGGGATGAAGTCCCATCATAGGAATACACATAGGATACTTTTCTTGAATGGCAAGCATGGGTTCAATACTTTCCACATCAATATTGGGCATTAAGACCTTGCTTATACCGGCCTCTTTTGCGCTAGATATCGTAGTGTCTAAATCACCCAGAAAGGCTTCATCATAGATGTGGGCATGTGTATCAATAAAATGCATTTAGTGTTCTTTCTGTTTGTTTGAGAGTTCCCAATTCCAGGCATCTTTTATGGCATCTTGATAGGAAAATTGTGCTTGCCAGTTTAACATGGATTTAGCAAGGTCGACGTTAGCATAGATTTCTATAACATCTCCAGTTCTTCTTGGGGCAAATTCCCAGGAAAGTTTTGCTCCACTAATTTCTTCAAAAGCTTGAATCATTTGAAGGACACTGGTTCCTTTTCCGGTTCCTACATTAATATATTCACAGGATGCGATAGAATTATTACCAAAGGCCTCGACGGCCTTTATGTGTGCGTCCGCTAAATCCATCACGTGTATATAATCTCTTATGCAAGTTCCATCTATCGTAGGGTAATCATTCCCAAAAACCAATAATTTGCTATGTTTCCCAATAGCGGTTTGTGTAATAAAGGGCAATAAATTATTTGGTTTCCCGATAGGTAATTCGCCTATTAATCCACTAGGATGGGCCCCAATAGGATTGAAGTACCGCAAACAAATAACTTTAAAGCGACTATGTGCGTTCGCATAATCGGCAATAATTTGTTCGGCCATCCACTTAGTATAGCCATAGGGCGAGGTGGGGAGTTGTTTTGGGGTTTCTTCAGTTACCTCTTTGATTGAATCTGGTTCGCCATAAACGGTACAAGAGGAAGAAAAAACCAATTCATGCACATCAAATACTTCCATGCACTCTAAAACATTCAATAAGCCGATGAGGTTGTTTTGATAATATTTTAGCGGTTCTATCACCGATTCACCTACCGCTTTAAAAGCGGCAAAATGAATAACGGAATTAATTTGTTCTGTTTTAAAAACATCTTTTAAGGCTGCTTTATCACAGATGTCGATTTTATAAAACAAGGGTTCGAACCCAATTAATTTACTTAAATCTTGTATAACGCGGGGATTACTATTACGGAAATCATCCACAATAATAGGTGTGTAGCCACTTTTTGCTAATGCATCAACGGTATGTGCGCCAATATATCCTGCTCCTCCAGTAATTAAAACCTTTTTAGACATCATATCAAAGGTAGTAGAAAAACAATTAATTTTGCATCAGCTTTTGTATAAAAAACAGTTGTTTTATGAATGTCTTTCTTTCACTTCTTTCACTTATTATTTTAAATCAGTCTTCTACAAGCTATGATTTAACGATTAATGTCAAAGGGTTTCCTTCAAGCAAGGGCGAAGCTTTTATTGCCATTTATCGAGCAACGGATGACTTTCCGGTTTTCGGAAAGCAATATAAAGGAAAGACCACCACAATATCCGGAAACGTAAGCCAAGTTGTTTTTAGCAAGATCCCTTCAGGGACCTATGCGGTTGCGGTTTATCATGATAAAAACAACAATAACGTTTTAGATAAAAATTATTTAGGGATTCCTACTGAGGCTTATGGGTTTTCTAATAATGCGCGCCGAACATTTAGTGCACCCAGCTTCTCAGAGGCAGCTGTTGTTGTGAACAACAGCAAGGCAATTAATATTACCGTAAAATAGTAATTTTTAGGTGATTGTTAATTAACAGTAAGGAAACACAAGCCCCCAAAAATATAATCTTAAGGAAATAGACCGGTTGATTTAAACGAGGAATTTTGTAGTCTAAAAAACTAGCTAAAATGAATTCAAAATTACTCATTACTTCTATAAGCGTCTTATTATCAACAATCGTTGCTCATTCGCAGATTGCCCTTTGGAATTATAACACAATTGTTGGTTCCCCAACGACTTACAATGCTGATTTAGGTGTGGGAACATCTTCTATAGTAGGGACACTTACTGTTGCTGCAGCTGCAACGGGCATGGACCCGATAATAAACAATGGCTGTGGTGCTCAAAACGGTGTCAATCCGGGAGCGTGGGCTTTCACTGCTGTTCCAGGACTAACAAATGAATCCAATGGTGTTCAATATAATGTCTCGACCGTTGGTTATCAAAATATAAAGTTTACGTGGGATCAACGCTGGTCGGGTACATCAGTAAACACTGTGAGAGTTAAATATACAACTGATGGTCTTGCTTGGACAGACTTTGTGATGACGGACCAAAACACGACGTATTGTAACGGAGTTCTTGATGGAGGTCGTTTTCAAAACAACGGTGTTGGCGATCAATACAGAAGAATTTCCGTCGATTTTGTTTCCATTCTAGCAGCGAATAACAATCCAAATTTTGCCGTTAGAGTTCTTGCGGCACACTATCAGGCTTCTGGAGAGTTTCGTCAAACATCCGTTGCAACCAATATTGCAACTGGAGGTACTTGGCGATTTGATAATGTAAAAGTAGATGGTGGGGCAAACACATCCATTGCGGCCGCTAATAATTTTATTCAAGTGGCTGAAAATGTTGGAACGGTTAACGTACCGATATTAATTGCAAACGCAAATGCCAGCCCAGTAACCTTAAACCTAGGTTTTTCTGTTTATTCAAACGCAACCGACAATGTTGATTTTACATGGACAAACACATTAACGATACCAGCCAACACGAATGGCACCACCAATCATGTTATTACAATTGTTGACGACTTACTACCTGAAAAAGCAGAACGAATTGTTGTGAAAATACTTTCAGGAACTAACACAAGAATATCAACAACAGAGAATTATCAAATCATTTTTATTAAAGACAATGATTACCAAGCCCCTTCACCATCGAATGCATTAAACTTAACACTTTTAACGAGCTTTTCTAACGGTACTGCTGGAACGAATTCCGCTGAAATTGTAGCATTTGATGAAGACGTTGATCGTTTGTATATTGCAAATAGCATTGGAGCCAAACTAGACATCGTGAATTTCTCTAATCCAGCATCACCAGTTCTTATTTCTTCCATTTCAACAACCCCATACGGAAATATAAACTCCGTTGTTGCACACGATAGTATCGTTGCATTGGCTATAGAAAATAGCAACCCACAACTAAATGGTTCAGTGGTATTTTTGGATTACAATGGAACTTTCTTGAGTCAAGTGACGGTTGGTGCAATGCCAGATATGATCACATTCAATAAAAATTACACTAAAATTCTCACAGCAAATGAAGGAGAGCCAAATGCAACGTATACGGTTGACCCAGAAGGTTCAGTTTCCATTATAGACTTAACACCAGGAATTGCCAACCTTACCAACGCGAACGTGACCACAATAGGATTAACCGCTTATAATGGTCAACAAGTTGCTTTAGTTGCTCAGGGAATTCGTGTCTTCTCCACAAGTGCTTCTGTAGCTCAGGATTTAGAACCTGAATACATCACAATTTCGGATGATAATACAAAGGCCTACGTGGGAATTCAAGAGGCGAATGCACTTTTGACGATTGACCTTACAAATAATACGGTAATAAGCCTAACGGCATTGGGTTATAGCTCATATGGCAATGCATCGAATAACGCATTAGATGCCTCTGACCAAAGTGGCGCGGTCTTAATTACAGGTGACCTACCAATCAAAGGAGCTTACATGCCGGATGCACTTAGCTTTGGAACAATTGGAGGCCAAGGATATATTTTCACCGCCAATGAAGGCGATTCACGCGAGTTTGGGACTGTAATAGATGCAAATAGAATCAATTCGGCCACCTTTACTAACTTAGATCCAGTGGCTTTTCCAGACGCAAGCATTCTTAAAAACAGCAAGTTTCTTGGTAGACTTAGTGCCTTAAAATATTCAGGAGACACTGATGGAGACGGCGATTATGATGAATTGCATGTTATGAGTGGAAGGTCTTTTAGTATTCGAAATGCTACCACTGGTGCACTTGTTTATGATTCGAAGGATTTAATTGAGCAGATAATAGCCAATCACCCAACTTTTGCCGCTATTTTTAATGCGTCAAATTCCAGCGGTGTTCCATCTTTAAAAAATCGAAGCGATGATAAAGGTCCAGAGGTTGAAGGAATATATTTTCAGACATTAAATGGAAAACCGTATGTCTTTCTGGCATTAGAAAGAATTGGTGGAGTTATGGTTTTTAATGTAGAGAACCCATTATCACCAGTTTATGTTGCCTATCGCAATAATAGATCAACAACGCTGAGCGGTCCAGATTTAGGTGCAGAGGGAATTGTCACCATCCCGGCAGCGATTTCACCGAATGGTAATGATATTGTGATTTTGGCAAACGAGGTCAGTTCAACTTTGTCTATCTATCAAGTAAATACTTGTGCCACAGCAGCAGGAGCCGTTGTTACCGCTGCTGCCAACGCTATTTGTGTTGGAGCGAGCACCACCCTTTCTATTCCAGGATCAATTGGTAGCTCCTATCAGTGGTTGCTAAATGGGCAGCCAATAGTTGGAGAAATAAGCACACAATTATCAGCAGCACAAGCTGGCTCATATTCGGTTACGGTTAATAGTTTGCCACTTGCTTGTTCAGATACATCGTTGGTTAAAGTAATAACAATCCTTCCTTCACCAATTGTTACGGCAAACATAAATCAATCAGTATGTGCCGGTTCACCAACAACCCTAAATGGAGGTGGCGCTTTAACATATTCATGGAACAATGGAGTTACGAATGGAGTAGCCTTTATACCTGCCTCAACAGCAACTTATACGGTAACAGGTACCAATCTACAAGGTTGTACAGGCACAGCAACGACCACCGTGACTGTAAATTCGCTTCCAATTGTTTCCGCAGGTCTTGATCAAACGGTTTGTGGTGGTTCAAGTGTTACATTTGGCGCCACGGGTGCGACAAATTATGTATGGAATAACGGAGCGACGGGTGCTTCTTTAACCGTTCAAACAGGAACCAGCCCATCAAGCACTACCTACTCCGTAAGCGGAACGAACATTGCTACAGGTTGTACAAGCAATGATCAGGTAGTTGTAAATGTATTAGGATTACCAGCGGTTTTAGCGGGAAATGATCAAACAGTTTGTTCAGGAGACACGGTAGTATTGATTGGGTCAGGAGCAACAAGTTATTCTTGGAACAATGGCGCTGTTAATAATTCGGGATTTGTTGCACAAGCAACCCAGACCTATACGTTGACAGGAATTGATATAAATTTATGTCAGAATACAGATCAAATTACAATAAATGTTAATCCTACCCCAACTGTATCGGCAGGTATTGACACATCGATTTGTGCCGGTTCATCATTTATCCTTACGGGAATCGGGGCTAGTTCATATTCTTGGAACAATGGAGTAATAAATGGAGTTTCCTTTATTCCTAACTCAACAGCCACTTATACCTTAACAGGAACCAATGCCTTTGGTTGTGACGACCAAGACCAAATCTCTATTACGGTTAATAGTTTGCCAACCATCAATGTTGGTCCAAACGCAACTATTTGTGAAGGAGATTCAATAGTTCTTCAGGCTACTGGTGCCCTAAGCTATTCATGGAATAATGGCCAAGCAAATGGTGCTGTAATTTATCCTACCCAGCCATCTTCTAGTTATTCGGTGATAGGTGTAGACGCTAATAATTGTCAAGATTCAGAAACGCTTCTTGTTTCAGTAAATCCTTTACCAGTTGTTAGTACAATTTCTGATACACTTGTTTGTGACTATAATGTACCAGTGCAATTAAATGTTCTTGGAAATGCTAGTTCATTTACTTGGAGTAATGGAACCGTTGGCTATTCGATTTCGATTTCGCAGGCAGGTACTTATACGGTAACAGGAGAATTAAATGGCTGTACAGACTCAAGTAGTATCGTGGTAGTATTAGACGCTTGTTTGGGAATTTATGAAGAAGATTTATTTGCTCTTTCTTATTATCCAAATCCAACGCAAAAAGAGGTTTATGTATCTTTTAATAGACCTATTTCTGCCACCATCTCTATTTTGACCATGGACGGAAGGGTATTGTTTATCGATCAGTTAATCAACCAATCGGAAACTATTCTAGACTTCTCTTCAATAGCCACAGGGTCTTATTTAATAAAATTAGATCAGAATGGCGATACTAACTTAATAAAGGTAATTAAAGAGTAAACCAAGAGCTTGTCAGGTTTATTTGCTGGTGGTTTTCCGTCTTGAGTAGATTACTCCTAACGGTTTTAAACAAAGCAGTATTCATATCTATTTGCGCCTTAATCTTCGCTTAAAATTCAGGAAACATCAAAGGTTCATCTTTGTTGGAAATTAAGAAAATGAGAAGAGAAGTAGATTTGGTTGTGATTTCCGATGTACATTTAGGAACCTATGGTTCCCGCGCGGAAGAATTGGTTAAATACTTGAGGAGTATTAAACCAAAGACCTTGGTGTTGAATGGCGACATTATAGATATATGGCAATTTTCAAAGCGTTATTTTCCCGCTGCACACATGCAGGTCATTCGAGAAATAACATCTTTCTTAAGTCAGGGCACAATGGTTTATTATGTGACGGGAAATCACGATGAAATGTTACGGAGATTTACGGGCTTTAAAATCGCGAATTTCGAAATAGTAAATAAAATTGTACTAAATCTACCAACCGGGCGTGCTTGGATTTTCCATGGAGATGTATTTGATACAACGATGAGACATTCAAAATGGTTAGCAAAGCTTGGGGGAAAGGGGTATGACATTCTTATAATGATAAATACCTTCATGAATTGGGTCAGTGAAAAACTTGGCAGAGGAAGGATCTCCTTGTCAAAAAAAATAAAAAACAGTGTAAAGGGCGTTGTGAGTTATGTAAGTAATTTTGAAATAACTGCTGCCGAGCTTGCTATTACTAATGGCTATGATTATGTCATTTGTGGTCACATCCATCAACCAGAAATAAAACAAATTCAAACGAAGAACGGTGAAAAGGTCATGTACCTTAATTCAGGAGATTGGGTTGAAAATTCTACAGCATTAGAATACCATGATGGTGCTTGGAAACTTTATTTTGAAGATCAGGCCCCACAAAAAAGCATAAAAAGCGATTTGTTAAAGTCGCGGAGAGAAGAACTTTCGATAGAGGTTTTACTCGCTGAAATCACACAAAACATCATAAAAACATAGCCTATGAAAGTGTTATATGCGATACAAGGAACGGGTAATGGCCATTTAAGTAGGGCGGAGGATATTGTCCCATACTTACGAAAAAGATGCCAAGTGGATATATTGGTGAGCGGCACACAATCCCAATTGACACCTTCTTTTTTAATTGATTATCAATTGAGAGGAATGAGCTTTATGTCATCTAAAAAAGGGAAGGTAGACCTCATCAAAACGGCTGTAAATACGAACATCTTCAAGTTTTTAAAAGAAATAAGCCAGTTTCCCGCGAAAAAATACGATCTAATAATTAGTGATTTTGAACCAATTTCTGCTTGGTCGGCAAAGTACCATGGCGTAAAGTCGGTAGAATTAAGCCATCAGGCAGCTGTTTTTCATCCGAATTCACCAAAACCGGCAGAAAAAAGTCGAATAGGGAATTTTATTTTAGGTAATTATTGTCCTAGCCATCATAAGTATGGATTCCATTTTGAATCATACGCGCCTTCCATTTTTACCCCAGTTATCAGAGAAAATATAAGGCAATTGGAATCGGAAAACCGCGGGCATTATACGGTTTATTTACCAGCGTATCACGATGATTTCATCGTTCAAACGTTAATGCACTTTAAAGCTGAGTGGCAGGTGTTTTCGAAATATGCAAGTTGTCGTTATCGTGTTAATAATGTTTGGGTAAATCCGATTGACGCTGAAAATTTTACAGAGAGTTTAAGGACATCTGAGGGGGTGCTTTGCGGCGCGGGGTTTGAGTTACCCGCAGAAGCATTGTTCCTAAATAAAAAACTAATGGTGATACCAATGATGGGCCAATATGAGCAACTTTGTAATGCCGAGAGCCTTAAAAAGATGGGAGTTATTATATTAGACAAGCTGTGTTTGTTACACCGCAGATCGATTAGCTCATGGCTTATTAGTTCAAATCATATAGTGGTGAATTATCCCAACAGAACGGAGCAAATAATTGACACTATTTTTAATGATTTAATGCCATTGGAAAATGAGGTCCAGAATCCTCAATTAATCGATTTAGTCGGTATTTGATTCAAGGCTAAATCTAAATAATACTTATAGGTTTCTACTTGTGCGTGAAATGGCGAAAGGTTTGTTTTTCGATAAACATTTTTAAGGTCGCCGGTGATTAAACGCGACTTAACGCTGCCTTTCCATTGAAAATCAAAGACACGCGACAGGTCTTCTTGGATCGTTTTGCAGTATATAGGAACACCAACCTCAATGCGATAATCTATGTTTCGCTCCATGAAATCGGCACTTAAAATATAAAATAAAGGATTTCCTTCATTTTCAAAAATTAGCATTCGGGCATGTTCTAAATAGCGGTCTACAATACTAATTACGGTTATGTTTTCGCTAAGGCCTTTAATATTTGTTTTTAAGCAACAGATACCACGGATAATCATTTCAATTTTCACACCCGCTGCACTTGCCTCATATAGTTTTTCGATTAAAGGAAGATCAGTGAGGTTATTTAGTTTAATTTTTATTCCTGCGGCCTTCCCCATTTTTGCATTGCCAATTTCCGTGTCAATTAATTTATAAATCTTTCTTCGTGTATTAATTGGAGAAACAATCAAATGCCTAAAAACCATTCGGTCTAAGTTGTTCTCCAACAAACCGAATACTTTTTTTATTTCGTTAGAAATTGCTTTATCACTTGTTAGCAGGGCAAAGTCCGTATATGTTTTTGCACTCTTTTCGTTAAAGTTCCCTGTCCCTACGTAACTAAACAAGTGCTCTTTTTTATCTTTATACCTAGAAATTTGAATCATTTTCGAGTGTACCTTAAGATTGGCCGCACCATGAATTACTTTTGCGCCATTATCACGTAGTCTATTCGACCAGTAAAGATTATTTTCTTCATCAAAACGTGCCTGCAGCTCCATAATAACGGTAACATCTTTTCCATTAAAAACAGCGGCTAATAAGGCATTCATGATTTGGGAGTTTTTCGCGACCCGATAAATATTAATTTTAATGTGCTTAACATCTGGATCAATTGCGGCTTCTCTCAAAAGATCGACGATATAGTCGA
Source organism: Flavobacteriia bacterium (assembly GCA_026391005.1). GTDB lineage: Bacteria > Bacteroidota > Bacteroidia > Flavobacteriales_D > Crocinitomicaceae > UBA952. The sequence goes on from JAPLEV010000005.1 coordinate 60,046, forward strand.
ACTTTTGATAAGGAAAATAAAGAAAGAGATCTTGCTTTGCAATTAAATCAAGTAAACTATGCGCATTTTCCATTAAAGGATGATCGCAGGGCGCTTGTTTCGGATACTGTAAGTCGGGCAAATCAAAAGCAGGATAGTTGATAAAATCTTTAAAGTTATGGTAGCGGCCACCTGGAATTGTATTGATTCCTCGCGATAATCCCAATGCTCTTAGGAGGTACTCCAAAAAATCTTTGGGCATCGTTTCATCGTAGACAAAGCGAACAGGCACGCCCTTTTTTCGCTGCTTAATGCCCTTTTCAACTTTTTCAAAAAATGAAAGGGAGAGATCGTCATCAAGGTCTAATTCAGCATCTCTAGTAAACTTAAAGGTATATGCTTCAATAGATGTGAAGTTATAGATAGCGAAAATTTCATGCAAGTGTAGTCGAATAATATCATCTTGAATAAGCACGTATTGGCAGTTATCCTCCTTAATGGTAAAAAAACGAGGCAGCACCGAAGGGACTTGAATTAGGGAATAACGTGAAGCGGATCCTTTTAAGTTGATTTTTACGGCTAGGTAAATGGCATAATCACGCAATCGAGGAAAGGCATCTTTTTTATTAAGCATTATAGGGAATATTGCGTGCTTAAGTTCTTTGTGAAAATAGCTTGCTAGTTCCTTTTTTTGAACTTCTGTGACGGTTTTTTCATTTAGTTGCACTATTCCAACTAGTTTTAATCCCGCCAAAATTTCTTGGTAGGCAAACTCAAACTTTTCTTGCTGTTTTAAAACAACGCGACGTATTTCTTTATAAAGTTCTTCTGCACTCCCCTTGAACCCGGCCACTTTTGACTTTCGAAAATTGATCACTCGTCTAATATTCGCAACACGAACACGGTAAAACTCATCCATATTGTTTGAATAAATCCCTAGGAATCGAATGCGTTCAATTAAGGGAACCCTTTCGTCCATCGCCTCTTGTAAAACGCGTTCGTTAAACGATAACCAGCTTAATTCTCGGTTTACTGTCTTCATAATTTATTTTATACTTGGGGTTTAAAGTTATGGCTTTAATGTTAAGAGAACATTAAATAAAAAGCTATTCAAACTCAATGAGGACAGTCCCTTTTTCCACAATAGAACCTTCGTCAATAAATACCTGCTTGACAATTCCTTGCCCCTCAGCCTTTAATGTGTTTTCCATTTTCATTGCTTCTAGAGAAAGTAAAGCATCCCCGACCTTTACCTCTTGTCCTGCTTTAACTTGAATTGCAATTACACGGCCAGGCATAGGGGCTTTAAATTCTTTTATTTTTTTTATTTTTGGCGTATCGAGCCCCAACGCGGAAATTAAATCATCTAACTCATGCTTTTTCCGAACATGAAAAACCCGGTGGTTTATTTTTATAACGAGCTTTCGTTCTTCAGATTTTTCCTCTTGAATTTCTCCATGAAAGACTTTTCCTTGAAAAACTAAGTCAAAAAACTTGTGGTTATGCCATTCAATAAACGCGCCATCTGCATGCTGAATAGCTTCGTTGTCAAAATACCAAGTATTATTTTTCATAAATCCATTTTTATTTTGAAATTAACTGCAGATAAATTTCTGTGTCTCCCTCATTTTCAACATCTATTTTAGTGGACTCCGGGATTGTTTTTAAAGGCAATAGAACATCCGCAAGCACCTCAGCACAAATATATACCCTGTTATTTTCAAGTGCGGCTTCGATGAAATCATTCGAAGAATATTGAACGACAATTCTATCGGTTACATCAAAATCCTTTTCTTTTCTTAACGTTTGAATTCGGTTGACAAATTCTCGTGCTATTCCCTCTGCGCGAAGCTCTTCTGTGATGGTAATATCTAAGGCAACGGTTAACTCGCCATCGCTAGCAACTAAAAGTCCAGGAATGTCCTTGGCGCTTATTTCAAAATCTTCTAATTCTAAACGAACAAGGATCCCGTCGATTTCTTTTTCCCACAGCTTTTCATTTTCAATTTGCCGAATTTTATCTTGATTAAAGGCGCTAACCTCTGAAGAAATGCCCTTCATTTGCGCTCCAAATTTCTTCCCGATGGATTTAAAATTAGGACGGATGTTTTTAATAAGCATGGTCCCATCATCCTTTATTAAGGTGAGTGATTTTACGTTTACTTCAGACAGAATCAAATCTTGAATGTCTTTAACGCTTTGTGAAAATCCATCACTTAATACAGGCACCAATATACGAGACAAGGGCTGTCGCACTCTTATTTTCTCTTTTTTTCGCAGCCCAAGAACCAAGGAAGATAGGCGCTGAGCAATCAACATTCTATCTTCAAGTGAAGCATCTATTTCCTTTTTGTTACTTATTGGAAAATCACTCAAATGGACTGAAATCAGTTTCTTTTTATGGGTAATGCTAGTTAAATCCATAAATAATCGATCCATAAAAAAGGGGGCAATTGGAGAGGCAAGGATGGAAATTTGTTCTAAGCAAGTGTAGAGTGTTTGATAAGCAGATAGTTTGTCTATTGCGTTGTCACTTTTCCAAAAACGTCTGCGGCATAGCCTTACATACCAATTGGATAATTGATCAGAAACAAATTCTTGGATCATTCTACCCGCTTTTGTTGGCTCATAAGCAGCATAAGCGGCATCTACGTCGCTAATCAATGAATTAAGTTTTGAAATAATCCAGCGATCTATTTCGGGCCGATTTCCTAATTCAATTTCATTTTCTTCGTATCGAAAACCGTCAATATTGGCATATAAAGCAAAGAAAGAATAGGTATTATAAAGTGTTCCAAAAAACTTGCGTTGTACTTCAACAATTCCGTCGACATCAAATTTTAGATTATCCCAAGGTTGAGCGTTAGTTATCATATACCAACGAGTAGCATCTGGACCATATTTTTCTAATGTTTCAAATGGATCAATGCCATTTCCAAGTCGCTTAGACATCTTAAGGCCGTTTTTATCCAAAACGAGTCCATTAGACAATACATTTTTGTAGGCAACGCTCCCAAACACGAGTGTTGAGATGGCATGTAGGGTATAAAACCATCCCCGCGTTTGGTCAACTCCTTCAGCAATAAAATCCGCAGGAAAGGCTTCATTATTATCAATAAGCTCCCTGTTCTCAAATGGATAATGCCATTGAGCATAAGGCATTGCTCCTGAATCAAACCAAACATCAATAAGATCCAGCTCTCGCCTCATGAGCGCCCCGTCCTTAGCAACCAAAATTATTTTATCGACGTGATGCTTGTGGATGTCTATTTGCGAATAATTTTCCTTGGACATATCATTTTCATTGAAAGATACCAATGGATTACTTTTCATTGCGCCAGCTTCAACGGCATCTTGACAAGCCATTTTTAATTCTGAAAGTGAAGAGATGCACCGCCTTTCTTTACCGTCTTCGGTAGCCCAAATCGGAATAGGAATTCCCCAATATCTAGACCGTGAAAGGTTCCAATCATTCGCATTTTCTAACCATTTTCCGAAGCGACCTTGTCCCGTACTTGTTGGGTTCCAGTTGATGGTATTGTTTAATGCCACCATTTTTTCTTTTTGCCCACTAACACGTATAAACCAAGAATCTAAAGGATAATATAATATAGGTTTATCTGTCCGCCAACAATGCGGATAGCTGTGCTCATACTTTTCAACTTTAAATGCTTTATTTTCTTCTTTTAACTTAATAGCTATTTGAACATCAACAGAGCGATCTGGCATTTCCGTTTCTTCGTAAAACTCATTTTTAACGTACATGCCAACAAAGTCAATTACTTCAGGTCGAAATCGCCCTTGCAAATCAACTAGGGGTACCAGGTTGTTAAGTTCATCTCGAACGAGCATTGCGGGTATTTTTGCGGCTGCAGCCACTCGCGCATCGTCGGCGCCAAAAGTTGGTGCTAAATGAACAATACCTGTTCCGTCTTCCGTTGTAACAAAATCACCTCCGATTACCTGAAAAGCATTTGCAGGATTTTCAGCAGGCAAGCAATAGGGGAGGAGCTGTTCGTAATGCAGTCCGATTAAATCCTTTCCAAGGCAATTCCCTAAGATGATATAAGGAATAGACTTGTCTTCGGGAACATATTCAGCGAAAGCATCTTTGTCTTCTACCAAATGAAATCCTTTTCCAAACTGATAAGTAATGAGGTTTTTCGCAAGAACGACTAATATTGGTTGAAAGGTGTATTGATTATAAGTTGAAACAAGGCAATACGCGATGTTTTCACCAACAGCAAGCGCTGTATTGGATGGCAATGTCCAAGGAGTAGTAGTCCAAGCTAACAAAAATAGCTCCTCATTTGCCTTTTTAAAAGAATCAAATACAGTTCTCTGATTTCCCTTTACCTTGAACATAGCAACAACAGAGGTGTCTTTCACATCTTTGTAACAGCCAGGCTGATTCAATTCGTGAGAAGAAAGTCCTGTTCCGGCTTTCGGTGAATACGGCTGTATTGTATAACCCTTGTACATTAAGTCTTTCTTATACAATTCGCCAATCAGCCACCAAACCGACTCCATGTATTTCGTTTCGTAGGTAATGTAGGGGTCTTCTTTGTCAACCCAATAGCCCATTTTAGTGGTAAGATCATTCCAAATATCGGTATAACGCATCACGGCATTTTTACACGCTTGGTTATACTCATCAATGCTAATTGTCTTGCCGATGTCTTCTTTTGTGATTCCAAGTTCTTTTTCAACGCCAAGCTCAACGGGTAAGCCGTGTGTGTCCCATCCCGCTTTTCTTTTTACTTGAAAACCCTTTAGTGTTTTATACCGGCAAAACAGGTCTTTAATTGTTCTTCCCATAACGTGGTGTATGCCGGGTAAACCATTTGCTGAAGGCGGTCCTTCGTAAAAAACATACGTTGGACTTTTTTCGCGTCTAGAAATTGACAAATCAAATACCAACTTTTTTTCCCACTCATTTGATACTTCAGCGGCAACATTGGGCAAATTTAAACCAGAATATTCTTTATATTTTTCAGACATTTCCAAGCAATTAGGAGATCAAAAATAACAAGAATAACACAATGTTCTTGCCATGGGGCAAGAATTAGTTATTAGAAAATGCTGATTATTTAGTCATCTTCAGTAATTTTAAAGAAAATTATAGCAACATGAAAATTCCTCTTTTTACTTTACTCTTTCTTTTAGGAACTCAGATTGGCTTTACTCAGCCCTTTTTTCTTCCAAAACTACCCTATTCATACAGCGAATATGCCCCTCAAATCGATGCCTTAACAATGGAGACGCATCATGCAAAACACCACCAATCCTATGTGAATAATCTTAATAAAGCGTTGGTGGGGACTCGAATGGAATCTCAAACACTTATCGATTTAATGTTTTATGCGGGTTTTCGTTCTGATGTGGTGAGAAACAATGCGGGTGCGCATTATAATCATTCTTTGTTTTGGGAAATTTTGGCGCCATTATCGGCCCAAAGCGAAATGTCTCAAGAATTATCTACTGCCATAACCAAAGACTTTATATCAATGGATAGCTTAAAAAAGACATTTTTAAATGCTGCTTCTAGCCGTTTCGGCTCAGGGTGGGCTTGGTTAATTGTTAGCCCGGATAAAAAGCTTATGATAACAAGTACTTCTAATCAAGATAACCCAATTATGGATGTTGTTACAGAGAGAGGTATCCCTATTATGGCAATTGATGTGTGGGAACATGCTTACTACTTAAACTATCAAAATAGAAGAGCGGACTACCTTAATGCGGTATGGTCGTTAATTAATTGGGGAAAGGTTTCGGAAAAATATACAATGGCGATAAATGACTCTTTGTTGATTGAATTAGAAAAGGATAGTTGGCCGGCAATGATGGAATTTCATAAAGTAATGGCCCAGACGTTTCATCCTTCAGAGAGCGGAGACCTTCAGCCGATAAGGAAAAGAAGCGGTGAATTTTTTGCAAAGGCAATTTTGTTGACAGCATCTGCCCCTCCAAAATCATTAAATAATATAGCTATACACGAAGGGCTAACAAAGTTGGAAAAAAAATGTAATGAAATAAATAGTCTTGTTAAAAAAGGAGCGAAAGATGCGGTCTTAATAAAAAAAATGGCAGAGTCACATGATTTGTTTCATAACGTTCAGGGGCTTTGCCATGATTAAAGCCTAGGCGGCCCGATTCTTTTATTATAAAAAACACTTTCCTTACCTTTGCATAAAATTAAATTTTAAGCATCATGCGCTTTGAACTAACAAAAGAGTTTCTGCTTGCCGTTCGCAACAAAATTGCGGAACAAGATGAGTCTTGGTTGTTAAGTCATGTTTTAGACATGCATTACGCAGATGTAGCTGAGGTATTAGATAAATTAACCAATGACGAGGCAAAATACATTTATTTTTTAGTAGACGAAGACACGCAGGCCGATATTTTAATGGAGCTTGATGAAGACGTAAGGGATCGGTTTATTGCATCATTATCAACAAAAGAAATAGCGGGTCAATTAGAAAACTTAGATTCCGATGATGCCGCAGACATTCTAGGGGAGTTGTCTGAAGCTAAAATTCAAGAGGTAATCTCTCAAATGGACGACAATGAGGCCGTAGAGGATATTGTAGACTTGTTAAATTATGATGAAAATACAGCCGGCGGATTAATGCAAAAAGAGTTTTTTCAAGCCCATGTTGAATGGCCTGTAAATAGAGCGTTATTAGAGTTGCGAAAGCAAGCGGAAGATGTTGAAAAAGTATATAACATATTTGTTGTTAATAGCACAGACCAACTCGTCGGGGTTTTGTCGCTTAAACGTCTTTTGTTTGCTGGAACAAATACGAAAATAGAGGATTTATATCAGTTTAAAAACATCATTTCTGTTAAAACAACCGACAGCATTGAAGAGGTTGCTGATGTAATGGAGAAGTATGATTTAGTGTCAGTTCCCGTTGTTGATTATCGGAAAAAACTAGTGGGTAGAATTACGCTTGATGATGTTGTTGATTATATTAAAGAGGGAGCGGATAGCGATTTCCAGTTTGCAACGGGTATTTCTGAGCCCCTAGAAAATGATGCTAGTATTTGGAAAATTTCAGCTCGTCGTTTACCATGGTTATTCATTGGATTGATTGGAGGAGGCTTTGGAGCACAGGTTTTATCTGGCTTCGAAGGAGGGATAACAAAGTTGCCCGCACTCGCGTTTTTTATTCCATTAATTACGGCAATGGGAGGAAATGTTGGTGTGCAGGCATCTGCTATTGTTGTTCAGTCTTTGGCCCGAGGAAATAAGCTATTGGATGGCGCTGTCAAGAGAATTTTAAAAGAGACCTTAATAGGGTTATTGAACGGCATATTGCTTTCTACTATCTTGTTCTGTTTTGCCCTGGTTTTCGGAGACACGAAATTAGGAATGGTCGTAAGTATTTCTTTGTTAACTGTAATTGTATTTGCATCAACAATAGGGACAATTATCCCCCTCGTTTTACACAAATATAAAATAGACCCTGCAATTGCCACAGGGCCATTTATTACAACCCTAAATGATGTGGTAGGTTTATTTATTTACTTTACTATAGGCATGCTAATTTATGGAATATAATTTTCAAAAAACACTTTTACCACTATGAGTAATCAACATCTTTCCGAACAAGAAATTCAACGTCGGGAATCATTAAATAAAATTATTGAAATGGGAATTAACCCATTTCCAGCAGAAACGTATCCGATTACTATTTCTGCCACAGAAATTAAAGAAAATTTCGAGGAGGGAAAAGCAGTTTGCTTGGCAGGGAGAATGATGAGCCAGCGAATCATGGGAAAAGCATCCTTTGTTGAACTACAAGATGCCGGCGGGAGAATTCAGTTATATATTAATAGGGATGAATTGTGTCCAAACGAAGACAAATCACTTTACAATGATTTATTTAAACGCTATTTAGATTTAGGAGATTTTATTGGTGTAAAAGGGGTTTTATTTAAAACACAGGTTGGTGAGGAAAGCGTGCACGTAAAAGAATTGGTTCTTTTAAGTAAATCCTTAAAACCTCTTCCGTTCCCAAAAACGGATGCAGACGGAAGGTTGCACGATGCTTTTACAGATCCAGAACTAAGGTACCGCCAACGTTATGTTGATTTATTAGTAAATCCAAAGGTTAAAGAAACGTTCATTAAAAGATCTAAGGCCATCACGTCCATGCGCCGATTTTTTGAGGAGTACAATTATTTGGAGGTTGAAACCCCCATTCTTCAGCCGATTCCTGGTGGGGCGGCTGCCAGGCCGTTTATTACACATCACAATGCCTTAGACATGCCTTTGTATTTGAGAATTGCCAACGAACTTTATTTAAAAAGACTCATTGTGGGTGGTTTTGATGGTGTTTTTGAGTTCGCTAAGGATTTTCGAAACGAGGGCTTAGATCGAACACATAATACGGAATTTACCATGTTGGAAATATATGTGGCCTACAAGGACTATAATTGGATGATGGATTTTACGGAGAAAATGATCGAACGCACAGCCATTGATGTTTGTGGCACAACAGAAATTGTGGTGGGGGAAAACAAAATATCCCTTAAAGCCCCATTCAAAAGAATAACCATGCGGGATGCCATTATTGAATTTACGGGCTTCGATATTGATGGAAAAAACGAAAATGAGTTAAGGGATGCCTGCACATTAAATGGAATTACAACTAATCCATCGATGGGAAAAGGCAAGCTAATAGATGAGTTATTTGGCGAGAAGTGCGAAGGAAATTACATTCAGCCAGTATTTATAACGGATTATCCCATTGAAATGTCGCCTCTATGCAAAAAACATCGTAGCAATCCAGAGCTAACAGAACGGTTCGAATTAATGATTAATGGAAAAGAAATTGCAAATGCATATTCGGAACTAAATGACCCAATTGACCAAAGAGAAAGATTCGAAGAACAAATGTTATTGTCTGAAAAAGGAGATGATGAGGCCATGTTTATTGATCAGGATTTTTTAAGAGCCCTTGAGTATGGGATGCCCCCCACAGCAGGAATGGGGATTGGAATTGACCGCTTTGTTATGCTCTTAACAAATAATCCATCGATTCAAGAAGTGTTGTTTTTCCCCCAAATGAGAGCAGAGAATAACGCACAAACAATTCCGTTTTCCGACAATGAAAAACAAATATTGGAAACGTTTAATAATGAAAAGACACAGGAAATTTCGGTGCTTCGATCAAAAGTCGAAATGAGTAATAAGGCATGGGATTCTACTACTAAAAACCTTGTTAAATTGGGTTGCATTCAAATTTCCAAATCAGGTGATGAAGTTATGGTGAAACGGATAGATTAATCCTCCTCAATTCCCGCTTGGTAGATTTCGGACAAAGAGTAGCCCTTACTGGTTAAAAAGCGAATGATTTTTACTTTTTTCTCAAAAGGATTTTTAACCGAATGTAATAAGACCATTTTTTTTTCAATCAAGTCTTTTAGGCTCTTTAGGTATTCAGTTGAGCTTAGTTCTTTTAATGATTTTTCAATAATTAATGGGTCAATTTGGTAGGACGACAATCCCTTTCGTATTTTATAAATCCCCCATTTTTTAATGCGCGATTTTCCGCTAACATAAGCACTAGCAAACCGATATTCATCTAAGAATTTATCTTTAAGTAAACCATCGATTATCAACGATTTCTCCTCCTCAGACAATAAACTAGCATTGAGTTTCTTACTAATTTGGAAGCGGCACCGATCTTCGTAAGCGCAGTATCGTTCTAATTTGACTTTTTCCGACAGAAATAAAGCGGAATTATCAGGCATTTATAATGGAATTTCTTCATTTTCTTTATCTACAAAAGAGTATTCTAGTAGATTTAACGATCCCACACCAATGATTGGAACCCACACTTTAAACTTGAAATACCAGGCCCATTGTTTTGAGCGCAAGAATCCCCCCTTTTTAAAATAGCCCTCCAAATAGGGATGTACTTGTAACATAACGCCACGAACTTTTCGATCTAAAAGCAGAAACCCTAAGTTGGCTTCGATTTCCTCGGCAAATAGAATGCTCGCTTGTATTTCTCCTGTGCCACTGCAGGTAGGACAAGACTCTGCTGTTTTTATTTCTGTTTGAGGCCGAACTCGTTGACGTGTAATTTCAATAATACCGAATTTAGATGGAGGTATTATATTGTGCTTCGCACGATCCGAGCGCATGAACTCTTTCATTTTTTCAAAAAGCACTCGATTATTTTCTTTTTCATGCATGTCAATAAAATCGACACAAATTATACCGCCCATATCTCGTAATTGAAGCACTCTTGCGACTTCAGCAGCGGCCTCAAGATTTGTGCTCAAGGCGTTGTTTTCTTGCCCGTCTGCCCCCTTTCTATTGCCGCTATTTACATCGATAACATGCATTGCTTCAGTGTGCTCAATAATTAAATATCCACCACTTGGCATAGGCACCTTCTTTCCAAATAGGGTTTTAATCTGCTTATTAATGCCAAATTTTTCAAAAATAGGGATTTTGGAATCGTATAATTTAAGTATTTTTTCTTTACCCGGAGATATGCCCAGGATGTAGGTTTTCATTTCAGAAAACATTTTAGGATCATTCACATAAATGTTTGTGAAATCTCCATTAAGTAAGTCCCGAAGAATGGAAGTGGTAGTATTCAGCTCGCCTAAAACACGCTTCGGGGCATCAGCACCCTTTGTGTTGGAATGGATTTTTTTCCACTTTTCCAACAAATCATTTAAGTCTTGCTCCAAATCTTCGGTAAGCCGGTTTTCTGCAACAGTGCGGATGATGACGCCAAAATTCTTAGGGAGAATTCTTTCCATTAACTCTTTTAGTCGTTTCCGTTCCTCTGGTTCTTTAACTTTCTGGGAGATTGAAATTTTATTCGAAAAAGGTGCGAGCACTAGGTATCGACCAGCCAAGGTAATCTCGGAAGAAAGTCGCGGGCCTTTTGTGGATATAGGTTCTTTAGCAATTTGAACTAAAATCGATTGCGAAGAAGAAAGAACAGCATCAATTTTTCCGCCCTTATCTAATTCCTTCTCTAGCTTAAAATAACGAAGATCATGAACACTCTGCTTGTTTCGCATTGTGTCTTTTGTAAATTTATTCCAAGAATTAAAATGCTGACCAAGGTCAAGGTAATGCAAAAAAGCATCTTTTTCGTGACCAACATCAACGAATGCAGCATTTAAACTTGGAGAAAGTCGCCGAATTTTGCCCAAATAAATATCACCCACAGCAAAGTCTGAATTACCTCGCTCTTCGTGAAGTTCTATTAATTTGCCATCTCTAAGCAATGACAACCAAACGCCATTGGTCCTTGCGTCTACTACTAGTTCTAAGCCCACGTTAAATTTTTTATGAAAAACAATTAAAGCAAAACAATCTGTTTTGCTTTAATAATTAAAACGCAAGCTTATTTTTTCTTTTTATGGCGATTTTTTCTTAATCTCTTTTTACGCTTGTGCGTAGCCATTTTATGTCTTTTTCTCTTTTTACCGCTTGGCATATATAAAAGTTTTTCTTGTTGTTGTATTTATCCTGTTTTAACAAAAAAATTATTTTAAAACAGGGTTGCAAATATAACACATTTTTTTTTATTTCCTAATGAAGACTATTTAACTTTAACGTCTCTTTTTACACTTTCAACGAATATTTTTGAAGGCTTGAAGGATGGAATATTGTGAGCAGGGATAATAATAGTTGTTTTTTTTGAAATGTTTCGCCCTGTCTTTTGAGCTCGCTCTTTCACAATAAAACTTCCAAATCCCCTAAGATAAACGTTCTTTCCGTGAGAAAGGGTTGTTTTAATGGACCCCATAAAGGCTTCGACTGCTCTCAACACCTCTGTTTTTTCTAGTCCCGTTTCATTAGCAATGTTAGCTACTATATCAGCTTTTGTCATAATTATTAATAATTTAAAATTTCACAATTGTTATTTTTGCGGTACAAAAGTAAATTAGTTATCTAATCAAATTGCATTTTATCTAAAAAAAATGATTGCAACCCAAGCCGAACTTATTTCGTGGTATCTCATTAATGGGCGCGAGTTGCCATGGCGAAATACGAAAGATCCTTATTTGATTTGGCTTAGCGAAATAATATTGCAGCAAACGCGCGTTCAACAAGGGCTACCTTATTATCTAAAGTTTAGCATGACCTACCCCACAGTGCAGCATTTGGCAAGGGCAAATGAAGAGGACGTCCTTAATTTATGGCAAGGCCTTGGCTATTATTCAAGAGCGCGCAATATGCTCAAAACGGCTAATGAAATTACCACACAGCTAAATGGCCACTTTCCACAGAGCTATCAGGGATTGCTAAAACTCAAAGGAGTAGGGGAATATACTGCTGCAGCAATTGCATCTTTCTGTTTTAATGAAGCCGTAGCGGTTCTCGATGGAAATGTTTACCGGGTATTAAGCCGCCTCTTTGACATAGAATTACCGATTGATTCAGGGGTCGGCAAGAAAGCATTTAAGGAACTAGCAAGTGCCTTTTTAGATAGAAAACAACCTGCGACTTTTAATCAAGCCATAATGGAATTTGGCGCCCTGCACTGCACACCAAAAAAACCAGATTGTTTCCAATGTGTTTTATCAAAGAGTTGCATTTCTAAGGCAAGGGGAACGGTAAATTTACGGCCCGTCAAACAAAAAAAAACGAAAGTGACTCAAAGGTTTTTTATTTTCAGCGTTTTTTTGGTTGACGAACAGACCATTATTCAAAAACGAGTAAAAAAAGACATTTGGCAAGGCATGTATGAATTTCCAATGGAGGAGTTTGATAGCAAAAGCAAGCAATCAGAATACTTAGAGCAAAACAGAAAAAACATTTTATTTCAGACAGAAGAAATAACGCATATTTTATCCCACCAAAGAATAACAGCATTTTTTATTTTTGCAAAACCAACGAAAGAGATGGGGTTTTTTAGCGGTTCGGGCATAAAGGTAAATCGGAATCAATTATATCGATATCCGGTATCTGTTCTAACAGATAACTTTTTAAAAAAGACAAATGACCTATCTTTTTTACTCTTTGATGAGAATGTTAATTAACTTTGATTTTTAATTTAAAAGATCGTGATTTTAAAGGAAACAAACAAAAAAACAAATAGCAATACGCTTATTCTTATTCAAAACGCCAATGCAGCCGCGAAAAAAAACGGTGAAGAGGGTTATTTAGCATCAGAATTAATAGCAAGCGGGAACTCTTGGGCTTATTTAAAAAGTCATAATGGCATAAAAATTTTGGTCAAAGAGGAGCAAATGACTGATGAAGCATTTCGTATTGCGGGACATGATATTTTTAATTTTTTAAAAGATAAAACCGGATCTGCGGTAATTCAGGGAGGCGAACAGCAGCTCTTTTCATTTATTGAGGGAATTCTGCTATCCTCCTATACTTTTGAGCGCTTTCTAACCGTAAAGCCGTCTCTAAAAGTCACCTTTAATCTTATCTATTACCCAGAAAACATGAAACCAACGTTTAGTGATGAGCTAAACAATATAAAAGAGTCTGTCTTTTGGGCAAGGGACATGGTTAACTTGCCTGTTTCTCATTTAAATGCGGAACAATTTTCGGGGGAAATAAGCAAGTTTTTATCCCCTCTTGGAGTTCGGATCGATGTTTTAGAAAAGGCAAAAATTGAAGCACTAAAAATGGGCGGGCTTTTAGCCGTAAATAAAGGGTCAATAGACCCACCAACGTTTACAATCGCAGAGTATAAACCAAAGGGCCATAAAAATAAAAAGCCAATCGTTTTAATAGGTAAGGGGGTGACGTATGATACTGGGGGGCTTAGTCTCAAGCCAACGCCAGGAGGAATGGACACAATGAAAAGTGATATGGCAGGAGCGGCTGCCGTTATTGGCGCAATCCATCTTGCCGCAAAACAAGCAGTAAAGCTGCACATTATTGCTCTCGTTCCCGCAACAGATAATCGCCCGGGAATGAATGCCTATACTCCCGGGGATATTATTACTATGTATAATGGCTCTACGGTGGAAGTATTAAATACAGATGCCGAAGGAAGAATGATTCTTGCCGACGCCTTGGCTTACGCTGAAAAATTTAACCCAGAATTGGTTATTGACGCCGCAACTTTAACAGGAGCTGCCGTTCGAGCTATAGGAACGCATGCCGCAATTGTTATGGGAAATGCGAAAGATGCTACTTTTACTAACCTAGAAAGTGCGGGCATTCAAATGCACGAAAGGGTTGTGCGCTTTCCATTTTGGGATGAATATAAAGAAGATATGAAGTCAAAAATAGCGGATTTAAAAAACATTGGCGGACCTAATGGGGGAATGATTTCGGCAGGGAAGTTTTTAGAAAAGTTTGTTAATGCACCATATATCCACATGGATGTAGCAGGACCAACTTGGCTTGATGCAAAAGAAAATTATAAGGGCGTTTCCGGAACGGGCTTTGGGGTAAGATTATTATATTGTTTTTTAAAAAACTATTAAATCAATGCAGAAGGAGGAAGATAAAAACCAACGAATAAAAGTTGGTATTACGATTGGCGATGTTAATGGGATTGGCCCTGAAGTTATCGTTAGAGCTCTAAAAGACTCACGTGTTCTACAAGAATTTACGCCCATTATTTATGGATCTAATAATGCCATAACAAATAGTAAAAATAAGATAGGAGCGAACGATTTTTCTTTTAAATCTTGTGCTAGCTCTGATCAAATAGAACAGGGCAAGATTAATTTAATAAATTGCACCGAAGTGGAAGTGAAAGAGGGGATTCCAACAATGGCCTCTGCAAAGCTTGCAATACAGTCTCTTGACAAAGCAACGTTGGATTTGGCAAATGGCGACATTGATGTATTGGTTACTGCACCAATATCTAAAGAAAGTATTCAGAATGCAGGGTTCAAATTCCCAGGTCACACCGAATACTTGGCCGAAATGGCAGGTCAAGCGGAGGCGCTTATGATTATGGTGTCTCCTCAACTCAAAGTGGCTCTGGTTACCTCACACGTTCCAATTAAAGAAATAAGCCAAAGTTTGTCCAAAGAAAAAATTATTGCCAAAATTAATGAGTTTGAAAAGTCGCTTCGGAAAGACTTCGGGATTAAAAATCCCAAGATAGCTGTTTTGGGCTTAAATCCTCATGCCGGAGAAAACGGAAAAATTGGCGCGGAAGAACAAGAAATTATTATCCCAGCTCTATCTGTCGTAAAAAACAACGGGCTTTTAGTCTATGGCCCCTTTCCAGCAGATGGTTTTTTTGGGTCTGATCAACGCTTAAAATTTGACGGCGTCTTAGCAATGTATCACGACCAGGGCCTTACTGCTTTTAAGGCTTTGGCTTTTGATGAAGGGGTCAATTTTACCGCAGGCCTGCCCATTGTTCGAACCTCTCCAGATCATGGAACCGCATTCGATATTGCGGCACAATATATTGCCTCTGCTCAATCGATGCGAAGCGCAATATATCTTGCAATAGACGTCTATAAATCACGAAAATTTGAACGAGAGATAACAGCTTTTTCACTCCCTATTTCAATCGGGGAAAAGGATAAAAGTAACCCTAGATAATTCCAAAGGCAAAATCCTTTTTTTGTTTAAAATAAAAAGTGTTACCTTTGTTCCCTTGTTTGAATTACTGTATATGAAAAAAAGCAGCGAATTTGTTGTTCCATTTGCAGGCATTAAGCTTGGAGTTCATCACTATAGTTTTGAGGTGACACAAACGTTCTTTGAAGAATTAACACATTTACAACTCGAAAAAGGAGAGGTGAAAATACAGCTTGAGTTAGAAAAAAAAGAAACAATGATGTTAGCTTTTTTTTCAGCAATTGGCGATGTTCAACAAGCTTGTTGTCGTTGTAATGATCTCGTAAAGGTAAATGTGGACGCAGAACTTTCGATAATTTATAAATTTGGCATCGAGGAAAGTGAAGATGAGAACTTAGTTGTTTTACACCCCGATAGCTATGAAATAGATGTTTATCAACCGATTTATGAAATGCTTGTCATGGCCCTCTCACAGAATCCAACTCATGAAGACGGCACTTGTAATCAAGAGATGATAACGATATTAAATACATACATGGTGGATAAAAATGAATCCAATACAAAAGATGATAAAGAAGACCCAAGATGGGCGAAATTAAAAAATTTGAATTAAATAAATACAATATATTATGGCACATCCTAAACGAAAAATCTCCAAAACCAGAAGAGATAAAAGAAGGACTCATATCAATGCAGTAGCAAAGAATATCGCTACTTGTCCTACAACTGGACAACCTCACCTTTTTCACCATGCACATTGGCATGAGGGAAAATTGTACTACAAAGGAAGAGTTGTAGCTGAAAAAGAAGTTGCGGCTTAATACCCCATGTTAATGAGGGTCGGTATCGACATTTCAGGCGGAGACTTCGCCCCTCTCGCAAACATAAGAGGAGCAATTCTTGCTAAAAAAACACTTCAAGAAAGTGTTTCTATTGTTTTGATTGGGAATCAAGATGAGATTTCTATTGCCTTAGAAGCAGAGAACACAGAAAATTTGCAATTTGAAATTGTTCATGCCCCTGACGTCATTACTATGCTAGATCATCCAGCACGTGCCTTTACACAAAAACCCAAAAGTTCTATTTCTGTCGGTTTCGAAATGTTGTCCAAAGGAAAGTTAAACGCCTTTGCAAGTACAGGCAACACCGGCGCAATGTTAGTGGGCTCTATCTATAAAATAAAAAATATTCCAGGGATTATTCGCCCTTGTATTACCTCTACCTTGCCGGCAATTAATGGCGCCAACACGATTCTTTTAGATGTTGGGTCAAATGCTGATTGTAGAGCGGATGTATTATACCAATTCGCTGTTTTAGGCTCATTGTATAGTAAATATGTTCATGGTGTTAAGAAGCCTCGCGTTGCACTCCTAAACATAGGAGAAGAAGAAACGAAGGGGAATTTAGTAACTCAAGCGACTTATAAATTATTGGCGGAATCCGAAGAAATTTTCTTTACTGGCAACATTGAAGGTAGAGATATTTTTCAAGGGTTGGCAGATGTAATCGTTTGTGATGGATTTACAGGTAATATTGTTCTAAAAGAAGCTGAAGGCATTTATACTTTATTAAAGCAAAGGGGTATTAAAGACGAATATTTCGAGCGCTTTAACTATGAGAATTATGGGGGAACACCCATCTTAGGGGTGAAGGGCAATGTAATTATTGGACATGGTATTTCTAATGATCTAGCAGTAAAAAACATGCTTTTACTTGCTTTTGATGTTGCGAAATCTAATCTGTCAAAAAAAATAAATAGGGCATTTAATTAATTATGAAGAAAATATCAGCCGCAATTACAGGTGTTCATGGCTTTGTTCCAAAGGACGTGTTGACAAATGAAGATTTATCTAAGATTGTAGATACTTCTGATGATTGGATTTTGTCTAGAACGGGAATCAAGGAAAGGCGAATAATGAAGGATGGCGCCTCTTCTGACATGGCGATGGAAGCGGTTAATGCCCTTTTACGTAAAAAAAACATAGACCCTTTAGAAATTGAATTGGTAATTGTAGGCACGGTTACTCCCGACTATCCTTTCCCAAGTACTGCAAATGTACTTTGTGATAAAACGGGTATGAAGAATGCTTGGGGCTTTGATTTAAATGCGGCGTGTTCGGGGTTTTTATTTGCTCTTTCAACAGGGTCCCAATTTATTGAGACAGGGAAGTACAAAAAAGTATTGGTTGTGGGAGTAGATAAAATGACATCAATTGTAGATTATCAAGACCGTACAACTTGCGTGATTTTTGGTGACGGTGCCGGTGTTGTACTTTTAGAGCCAAATGAAGAAGGATTAGGATTACAAGATTTCATTCTAAGAAGTGATGGCTCAGGCCGTCAGTTTTTAATTCAGCCCGCCGGCGGTTCAGCCATGCCACCTTCGCATGAAACAGTTGATGATCGAATGCATTATGTTAAACAAGAAGGAAAGCAAGTTTATAAATTTGCGGTGACAAATATGGCGGAGGTTTCGGCTGAAATAATGGAAAAAAATAAGTTAACAAGTGATGATGTTGCTTGGTTAGTCCCACATCAAGCCAACCTAAGAATCATCGATGCTACAGCTAATCGTATGGGGCTTCCTAGTGAAAAGGTGATGATTAATATTCAAAAATATGGCAATACAACAGCGGGAACACTTCCCCTTTGCCTTTGGGATTATGAAAACCAACTTAAAAAAGGGGATAATATTATTTTATCGGCATTTGGAGGTGGGTTTACATGGGGAGCAGTTTATATCAAATGGGCATACAATTCTTAAACAGTAAATTTTTAACACAAACAATATGACAACGGAAGAAATAAGAGAACTAATTAAACTTGTCGCGAAAACAGGTGTTGGGAGAGTAGAAATTGAGCGGGATGATTTTTTTATTGCAATTGATGGAGGAACAAATTCCATTCATGAGGCACCGCAAGTTGTTCAGCATGCACCAGTTATTCAACAAGCGGCTATTACAACTCCTGCGCCTGTAGCACAGGTTGTTACGGAGGCAGTCGCGGAAGTTGCAAGTAATTTAATTACGATAAAATCGAGCATGATAGGAACCTTTTATCGCTCTACAAGTCCTGAAAAGGAGGCTTTCGTTTCTGTGGGAACGATGATTCAAAAAGGCGACAAAATTTGTATTATTGAAGCAATGAAGTTGTTTAATGAGATTGAGGCAGAAGTGTCGGGTAAAATAGTAAAGGTTTTGGTAGACGACTCATCGCCTGTTGAATACGACCAACCTTTATTTTTAGTTGAGCCATAACAGTAATAAAATAGACAAATGTTTAAAAAAATACTAATCGCCAATAGGGGGGAAATTGCTATGCGCATTATTCGAACCTGTAAGGAAATGGGAATAAAAACAGTGGCTGTTTATTCAACGGCTGACAAGGATAGCTTGCCAGTAAGGTTTGCGGACGAAGCGGTTTGTATTGGTCCACCAACAAGTTCAAAATCCTACCTTTCTATCCCAAACATTATTGCAGCCGCTGAAATAACGAACGCTGATGCAATTCATCCGGGCTATGGTTTTTTGTCTGAAAATGAAAAATTTTCTAAAGTTTGTCAAGAACACGGGATTAAATTCATAGGCGCCCTTCCTGAGCAAATCGCTGGCATGGGAGATAAGGCAACGGCGAAAGCAACCATGATTAAAGCGGGCGTGCCCTGTATCCCCGGATCTAAAGGTTTAATAAAAGATGTTAAGGAGGCCTTGTCAAATGCCGAATTGGTAAAATATCCGGTTATTTTAAAAGCAACTGCTGGTGGGGGTGGAAAAGGAATGCGTATCGTATGGAAGGCGGATGAAATGCAAGCCGCATGGGATTCTGCTAGGCAAGAAGCATCGGCTGCTTTTGGAAATGATGGGATTTATATGGAAAAGTTCATACAAGAACCTCGTCATATAGAAATTCAAATCGCAGGCGATCAATACGGAAATGCCTGCCACATGTCTGAACGAGACTGTTCTATTCAGCGCCGCCATCAAAAATTAGTAGAAGAAACGCCTTCGCCATTTATGACGGACGAACTCCGCGACAGAATGGGCACAGCTGCAATCAAAGCAGCAAAAGCAGTAAAATATGAAGGAGTGGGGACGGTTGAATTTCTAGTGGATAAAAATAGAGATTTTTACTTCATGGAAATGAACACAAGGATTCAAGTAGAACATACCATTACTGAAGAAGTTATTAATTTTGATTTGATAAAGGAGCAAATTAAAATTGCGGCAGGCGAAAAAATATCAGGGAAAAATTACCTCCCGCTTATGCATGCTATTCAATGCCGCATTAATGCTGAAGACCCACTGAATGAATTTAGGCCAAGCCCAGGAAAAATACTTCAATATCACTCGCCTGGAGGACATGGGGTTAGAATTGATACCCACGTTTACGCTGGATATTCTATACCGCCGCATTACGATTCTATGATTTCAAAGTTAATAGTAGTCGCTCAAACTCGTGAGGAAGCGATTCTAAAAATGAAAAGAGCTCTTGATGAATATATTATTGAGGGGGTAAAAACAACGATTCCATTTCATCAAAAGCTAATGGAAAACCCGGAATTTAATTCTGGGAATTTTACCACAAAATTCATGGATTCATTTGAAATGTGAATTGTTAAGTAGGGACTTAAGTCGTTTATTTTAATTCGCAATTTTCCCCAATAAAATAGGCTAATTTAAAAAGCCCATTTCTTTATTTTTTCTTCTATTAGCATCTTTGGCCACCGGGTCACTATAGTTGTTCGCTATAAACTATTGTATTTATCGCAAATTAGTGGTAAGTTTGGAACTAATCAGTTTAAGTTATTGTTAAGCAAACGAATACAAGGCAACGGCAGCATTTATGTTTCGTCTTTTTATTGAATTTTCAATTTTTATGTTTAAAAATACAACCATAGTAAAGCCTTTAATGAAAACGAATTGTTCTCTTGTTTTTTATTTTGTTTTTTTAGCTGGGTTCTCTTTTTTATATAGCCAAACAGTAACGTTTAATTTCACCGGCGGACAACAACAATGGGTTGTCCCTGCGGGGGTTTTTAGTGTAAACTTTACGGTTGCAGGCGCTAAGGGTGGTGGGTTTAATGGGGGAAATGGCGCCATAATTACCAAAACTTGCTATTCGGTAACTCCTGGGCAAACACTTTATATTTACGTTGGTGGCATGGGGATTCAAGGCGGCACTTCAGGCGGGTGGAATGGCGGGGGTACGGGCCACAATTCTACGGGCTCGAGTACATATAGTTCTTGGGGTGGTGGAGGCGGTACCGATATCCGGGCGGGTGGTACGGCATTATTAAATCGTTTCATTGCAGCCGGCGGAGGCGGTGGACGTAGCGGTGGATCATCGCCCGTTTGCGGGGGAGCCGCCAATTGTAACAATGGAGCCCAGGGTTGTAGTACATATGGCACTGGAGGAGGAGGAGGAACCCAAGGTTCTGGTGGAAATGGAGGAACTCCATGGGCAGGAACTCCACCAGGAGGTCAAGCAGGATTTTTGGGCCAAGGTGGCCAAGGAGGATATTGGCAAACGGCATCTGGAGGCGGCGGTGGCGGTGGATATTATGGTGGCGGTGGCGGCGGAAATGATGGTTGTTGCACAGGGGCTAACGGCGGCGGGGGAGGCGGTGGCGGCTCTTCACTTGTTCCTGTTGGAGGAACATGTGCTCCAGGTGGTAATTCAAATAATGGCTATGTTACCATTACTGTTTCAAATATTGCGGGCTCGACCGCTACAAATACAGGGCCGTATTGTCCTGGGCAAACCATTCAACTTAATTCATCAGGTGGCGGAACATATAGTTGGACTGGGCCAAATAACTTCTCTTCCTCATTGCAAAACCCAACGATTCCCAACCTATCTCTTTCAAATGTAGGCACCTATACCGTTACCGTTAATAATGGAGGTTGCACAGCAACAGTTTCAACGACGGTTAGCATAAATATTTCACAACCTATTGCAGGAAATTTAACGATATGTCAAGGGTCGACAACTCAGTTGTCAAACCCTGTACCGCCATCTGGCTCTCCATGGATGAGTTCAAACGTTGCTGTTGCAACGATAAGCCCAAGTGGTTTAGTAACGGGACTTAGTGCTGGAACAACAACGATTACTTACTCGTCTTCAAATGGTTGTCAAGCCACGGCTATTGTTACCGTAAGCGGTCCCCCAGTATTAACGGTAACACCAAACAACATTGCTTGTTTTGGCGGAAGCGGTAGTGTTACTTTAAGTGCCAGCGGCGGTACGGCTCCTTTCACTTATGGCGCTACACCAACAACAAACCTTGCACCGGGATCATATACTTACGTGGCAACAAGTGCAGCCGGTTGTGTTTCTCTTCCGGTAACAATCACCATCATCCAACCTCAGGTTGGCCTAACTGTTACTACTACTCAAACCAATGTTTTATGTTTTGGAAATAACACGGGTGCAATTAACGCAACTCCTGCAGGCGGCTCTGCCCCTTACACCTATAGTTGGTCAAATGGTTCAACCACCCAAAATCTCACAGCAATACCATCAGGAAGTTATACAGTAGTAGTGACGGATGCGAACGGCTGTACGGCAACGGCAACGGCCGTAATCACTC
>JAPLEV010000034.1 GCA_026391005.1 Flavobacteriia bacterium
TGAATAGTTTCCTTCTCCTTAATGGCTTCTAATGCAACTTTAGTTTTGAATTGCGCACTAAATTTTCTTCTTTCTTTTTTCATATACAACTGTTAAAATTACACTTTAACTAGCTGTCTTAAAAATGGGGGGAATTATAGACGGTACTTCTTTTACATTGACTAATAATAACTTCGGAATATTAAATAGTAAACTTCCATTTAGTTACTCTAAAGATAGTATGGAAATTATTAGTTTAAATCAGAATGATATTAAATTAGTTTATGACGAAAATAACTTGAAAAGTGAAGAAAATTTTGGGACAACAAACGAGCCATTCTTTTTTCAAGACTTAGATTTTGATACTATTAAAGAACTTGTTATTGTGGAAATAGAAAATGGACAACGAGGAGTTGCTTCCTTCAAAGCTTACAAATTAGAATATGGTGATATTCAATCTGAACTTTACGGGATTACTAATAATGAACCATTCAAATCATTGGATGAAATGTCAAAAATTGATTTTGTGAATAAGAGAATTATTATATATGGTTCAGGAGGGGCTTGTGCAAGTGGCTATGAAATTTATAAACTAATTCCGTCAAAAAATGATTATGAAAAAAATAAGTTCGTATTAGAAACTATTATTGAAGAACAAAGTGACGATAATTTAAGTAAATGCTATGAATTAAAATATAAAATTATCAATCAATCAAAACAATTAATTTCAAAAAAGGAAATAAAATAAATTAAAAGATTATAATATAATGCTCCAAAAAAATGCAAGCCCCAAAATCTTTCTGTTTTTAGTATTATAACTAATAACGATGAGTTCTCAGTAGTAAATGATATTTGGAAGAATGGAAATAAATGTATCGCTATGAGGTGGAATGGCGAAGAAAACGAAGCAGGATAACTGGATGTATTTAGACATCCAATGTGGTTTATCATTGACAGTGAACTAAAAATATCAATATTGAAATCTTTAATATACCTGCCAAATTCTATTAAAGAAAAATGATCTAATCAATTTTAAATTTGTATATTTATAAATAAAAGTGGAGATCAGCAACCACTAAAAAAAACGGCCTGTTCCGAAAGGTTATTCGGGAGGCGGAATCCGAATAGTTAGCATTTTTATCTTAACACTTAAAACAAAAAACATGAACAGAATCCTATTAATTTTTACCCTTTGTTCTTTAATGGTTTCTTGCAGCACTAAAAACAATAACAATAATAATGGTGATAATAATGGTAATAACAATGGTGATAATAGTAATGAAACATTTACAGAAATTGAAGAACCAATTCCAACGCCCCCAACAATAGACGTTGCAGCTTCTAGACACGAAAAGAAGTTTTTCAAGGAATTGTTCAAAGATTGCAATTCATCAGGTGACAAAAGAC
This sequence comes from Flavobacteriia bacterium, assembly GCA_026391005.1. Taxonomy (GTDB): domain Bacteria; phylum Bacteroidota; class Bacteroidia; order Flavobacteriales_D; family Crocinitomicaceae; genus UBA952. Next base: position 1,387 of record JAPLEV010000034.1, read on the forward strand.
AATTAGTTGAAGCATGTAATTACTCCAATTCTACCGTAAGAAACAAAGCAGTTTCAATAGCTGGACAAAATCCAGGCTCATATAACCTAGGTCAAATTTGTGATATTTTTGACCATTGTTACAACAACTGGAAATACGTTAACGACCCAGATGGAGACGAAATTTATGAATATGCTTCAAACACAATTTCAAATGGATTAAATGGAGATTGCGATGATTTTGCTATTTTGGTTTCTTCAATGGTTTTATCAATTGGAGGAGAAGCAAGAATTAACTTTGCTTATGGACCGAATGGAGGGCATGCATTTACTGAAGTAAATATCGGTACTACTGTAGTAGAAGAATATATTTCGAAACGGTATAAAAGTGTTTATGACAACAGCGGTATTTGGACAAGAACTGATAAAGAGGGAAACAATTGGCTAAATCTTGACTGGTTTGCAAAACACCCAGGAGGCAATTATTTTGACTATACACATGGAACAACGTTTTATATTATGCAACAATATTGCAACGACTTTACTAAATAATAAATTTATAAATGGAAACAAACGAACAAATATTATTCAGCAATTCATTTGGCTCAGTAACAGACAAACGAATAATTCTAAACTACAAAAGCGGAACGGAAGATTTGCCTATTGGACAAATTACTTCTGTTAGCTACCAACACTGTAGAAACTACGTTTTTGTAATTGGTTCTTTTTTAATATCTCTTGGTGGACTTATTACAATTTTTGCATCCATAGTTAGGGCAGGCAGTGGTGCAGTGAATGTAGTTATTGTATTGTTAGTAATTGTAATTGTAGCATTACTTGCAGGTATTGCATGGCGGTTCAGTGCTCCGCAGATATGCCGCGGCGGATGGTTTGTCAAGCATGTTTACAGATAATAACAAATCTTTTGAAAGCTACTCAAGAATTACTTATTTAACAAAAGCCGAAAAAATAAATTCGGACGATGGTTGTACCGATATTATGGAAAGTTATAAATAATGAAAAATGAAATAAAAATTGGTACGCAAATTTGGCTGACACAAAACCTAAATGTAGATAAATTTCTTAATGGTGACCCTATTCCTGAAGCACAAACGGCTGAAGAATGGGAAAGACTAGCTGAAAATAGCGAACCTGCATGGTGCTACTACGATAATGACCCGGCCAATGGAGAAAAGTATGGCAAATTATACAATTGGTTTGCTGTGATTGATTCACGGGGCTTGGCACCAAATGGTTGGCATATACCTAGTGATGATGAATGGACTATCCTAGATTTTCTTTTAGAAGATGATGCTGTCAAATCCGGCAAAAAAATAAAAAGCATAAGTGGTTGGGATAAGGACGGAAACGGCAATAATGAAAGTGGTTTTACCGGTTTTCCGGGCGGGTGTCGTGGCTATAATGGAATTTTTCTCGGGATTGGGTGCAGCGGTTATTGGTGGACTACCTCAGAGGACGATACGAACGGTGCATGGGGCCGCGGCCTGAGTTACAACTATGATACAGTTTACAAGGATGGTGGCGGAAAGGGGAGTGGGCTCTCTGTCCGCTGCCTCAGGGATTGATTCAACAAATTCTACATTTGACAATTCACCAAGTATATAGGTGATTTTTGGATCTCAATAACTTTCATATTCCGTATTTTCCACTTTGATTTCTCTAAAACTTTTAATTTTAAGAGAATAATTGTCCAATTTCAATTCATATGTGATTAAGCTTGTTTGAGTTTTTTGTTGAGATGGTCGAACAGCCTTGTAATTAACCTTACATGTCCAAATCATCAATTTCTCTTGCTTATCTTGGAAGGTTAAGCTTTCAGGAATCCATGTAAATTCGTATGATTCATATTCATTGAAATATTTTATAAAGAGTTCATTTACATAGTCTGGAGTTTTGTTTTTGCTATTGATATACTGGTCTATTTCACTAGTAAACCAACTATTGGCATCAAAACTCTGTCTACCATATTCACTAAAAAAATTAGTTAATTGATTCGTTGTTTTTTCAGTTACTACAAGTGAATCTGTTGTAGATTTAAATATAATGGTAAGCTTAGCTTGCTCGATTTCTTCTTTAATATTGTCACGGTATTGATCGAATGAATAGTCCTTTTTATTAGCATATAATATGTCTTTAGTAGCCCAAAACTCTTTCCCTTTAGGGCTGTCAATAGGGTATTTAAGTAGTAATTCATTTTGAATTGCCTGATTAGAAGCATTGCATTTACGCGTCTCAGTTGAAAAACTATTCATACTCTTCTTTTCAGAAATTCTTAAGATTTGGTCATCCACGTCATCTTGAAACTGAATTTCTTTGTTTATTATCTTTTGTTTTAACACTTCCAATTCCGCTTTTTCAGCATTATAAGTTACCTGATCGCAATCACATATTTTCTGAACGTAAGCTTGCATTTCTTCATCAGACGTATCTACTTCTTTATGCAATTTTTTCCAGCCCCAAGCTATTATTAATAAAATTAGAACGATACCTCCTAACACTTTTAAATTAAAAAAAGAACTCTTTTTTTTCGATTTATTAATTTCAATAGGTTTTTCTGTAGGAGTTTTATTTCCATACTCTTTTTCAACTACCCTAAGCATTTCATGATATTCCTGCTCCGTTATTGAACCTAAATTATATAGGTCTTGAATCATGTTTATCTGCTCTTCTCTTTTATCCATAATCAGTAATTAAATACTTTGTCTAATTTATAAAAATAACTTAACACATATTGTAATTTATGAGGGTATATTTTAGGAAAGGGCTGGATGTTATTTCCTTTGAAGTCGAAAATTGCCCCGTTTGTATTGAAATAATACTCCAATGAGTCAAAATTATCTTCGTATTTAATAAAAAAGAGCGAACCAGATTGGAAGTAGTATTTTATTTTAATGGTGTTTTTATTGTTTTCTATTGATGCGGAAAAATAATAATTATTAGACTCCATTTTATGTAAGGTATAATTTAGATTGTAAACGGTATCTTGTATGGTTACTGATGATTTTTGCTGTTGGATGACTGTCCCTGGTTTCATTTTTAATTTATCAATACGTGCTATTTGATTTTTAAGCTTATTTAGCTTAATTGTTTTTGGAATTTTATAATTCATTTTACATCCTTGGCAACCATTGTCTCCTCGTAAAATTGGACAATTGTCGAAAACGTCCATAACACCGTCTTGGTCAAGATCATTGCATCCATCCAGCACTTTTAATCCAGGAATATCAGGACATACATCGGAAGCATCGGTAACAGAATCATTGTCTCTATCTGGGCAACCTTCACATATGTTAGTTCCGGGTAAATCTGGACAAGCGTCATAATAATTTGATATACGATCGCCATCGGCATCTTGAAACAGTGGAAAAACGAAATACCCAATCATGAAAATGGAGAAAAGTGAACCACAAATTATTAAAACTTTCCAACGTGATTTTTTGGGTTTATCATTAGTTTCTGCTTGATTTTTTTCTTGATCCTGTTCAAGGCTTTTTAATCTGTTTATCAAGGCTGCTGAGAGATGGAGTTTATACGGTGAAGCATTCCAAATCCTAAGGGCTTCATGGGGATATTTTTGAGATAGATAATTCTCTATTTTAACTTCTAATGATTTGATTTCAGCACTTTTATCATCAGTTTTTACTTTGGCATCTTCTAAATCTTTATAGACTATTGCCCTCATTTCTGCCGATTCTCGACTATTTATCAAGCCATCATTTAGAAGCTTGGCAATGAGGAGGAACCTTAATTTTACAGGGTCTTTTGGCATTTGTTCAGTAATAATATTGTTTATAGTTCAAAAGAATTGAAAATATTTCTTTTTATTAGAAGCCATCACTTTTTTTCTCTAACGTCATCATTCTTCTTTTTTCAATTACTGACAGGGGTTCTGTTGTTGCTTTTTTCAACAAAAAATTTAATTCAGCTTGCTCAGCCGGAGTTAAATTACTTTTTATCTTCGGCGGGTCTTGTACAACAGGTCCGCTGCCTCCGTTATCGCCACCTTCTTTTTTCGGCGACCCATGGAGACCATAATAATCATTCAACTTGTCCACGGTTTCTTGATTTACTACGTCTTTATATTCTCTTTTCTCGAAATTAGAATATTCATAATGTCCATCGATGAATTTCAACCATTTGTCTGTAATTATATAATTACCGAAATCACTAGGCACTTTAATGGCCTTTTTCGCCGTTAGTTTTTCTATTTCTTCGACTGAGCCTTTCACTACATCCTCTGCACAGCCATCATTGGAGACCGGGCCGAAAACCTGAGGACATTTATCAATTGCGTCTGCTACATAGTCACCATCAGTGTCTGGGCAGCCATTACAAGCTACAGTTCCGCGTACTGAACTACAACGATCATCTGCATCTTTGACATTATCGCCATCAGCGTCTGGGCAGCCTTTTGCCGATTTATTTCCAAATAGATTAGGGCAAGTATCTTCTGAATCAGCGATGCCATCGTTATCAGTATCGGGGCAGCCCATGCACGTTTTACCAGATTTTTCAGGACAATTGTCGGTTCTGTATGTATGAAATCCATCGCCATCACCGTCCCATAAAAAAGCCGGAACCATGGTGAAATAGCTCAATACGGATGTAATTAGTAAGATAATTGAACCCAGGATCACTAACTTTTTACGGCCGATAGAAAGTAGCGTATTATTTTTGGTTACAGGCTGAACAGGACTTTCTGTTCTAACGGTCTCTTTTTTTATCTCCTCTTCCAAGAGCGCCAACATCTGGTCAAATTCCGCTTTAGAAATGGATCCACTATCACGTAATTCGACCAATACTTTAATACGGTCTACTACGCTTTTCATACTTATAATTTTCCTTTAAGTGGGTTGCCTCCGGAATGTTTGTCAATGGAGTTAAACAAAATGGATAATAAGTAGGGGTAATCACGGAAGTCTTTTAATACTCCTTCTAAGTAAAGAATTCTATCTCCTAAGGCATTATCTTTCCACGTAACAAAGAACCGCTCTAAATGATCATGGCATTGCTTTATTTTGTTTGCATAGCCCTGTAATTTCGTTTGCAGAATATCCGCTTCTTTTTTTAGCGCACTATACTTCGCAAATTTGGTCTGCGCTTCAGACAAATCAGCTATATTTTTGTTTAAGGTAGATAGATTTGTAAAATCCTCTAGCAAGTATTTATCCATCTTTTTAAGTATTTCACACAATTTAAAATACTCATCCAAAGTAGTTTCGGTATTTAGGGGTTTTGAAATAGGCGACAGTATTTTAAGAACATCTAATGGGGTGAGTAAAGTAGTGTTATTCATCCCTTTCACTGCTTCATTGTACAGTAACGATATATTAGAAATAGTAGTTGAATCCGTGGTTCTTTTACCCTGTAATTTCGTTATATAGGCACCTGAGAATATCTGATTTGTATTTAATTCATTCCTACATGTAATAAGCGTTAGAGAATCCGTTTTTTTCAATTCCTTTAATTCTTTTAATTCCTTTTGTGAATTCTGAATCAAGTTTTCAAAATAGGGAACGATTTTCTCATTAATTTTTTGGCTAGTGCTATAGATGTAAGCAAGTGTATCAGTCCCCGAAATGATATCGCTTTTATTTTCTTGACCTGGGGGGACTTGACTTTTTGCACATGAGATCATTCCTATTGTAAGTAAGCCGATTATTAGTTGTTTTTTCATTGACAGTTAAGTTGTTTTAAATAAAAAGAATAGCCCGAAAAATTAGCGCAGTTGTCATTATTTTTATAAAATCCAGGGTTTTGCTCATAATCTTTAAATTGCACTTCCTTACTTTGAAAATCTCTTAATTGAGAAAAGTATGAATTTTTCAAGTCCACCAAGCACCCACCTAATTGATTGAACGATGACTCTATTTTCCCTTGAAGCGAATTAGCTGTATTGTCATTATATCTATACCTCTTCAATGTATTGATTTTGGTTTGAATATTTTTGAAAGCACTTATATTTCTATAGTTATTCAAGCATTTCGTTACCTCATCGGAATTTCCTGGGTAGATTTTAAACTGCTTATCAAGCAATGAATAGATTTCTCTTCTGCTACCAATATCTCCACAGTCTTCATTTTTCTTGGCGTTATAGGATAGAATCAAACTCAATAACTTCGCTCTATTCAGTTGGGTACGTAAATTATCTCTCTGAACTTGATCAAAATCACCATCCTCGATGGCGACAATGATAGCTTTGCAACTGTCTTCGCAGAAAACCATCTTCGAGATTGCCTCCATGCGTGTGGAGAGCGCAATTATATTATCAGTCGCTGTGGGTTTAGTTCCCGTAGTTGGAGGTAGGTTGGCCCACCAATAACCCATACCTATGAATAAAGCCGCACAGCCCATCATAATTAAAAGTCGCTTGTTTTTATTCATTTAGGTTTTTTTTTATTTTCTAACTTAATCTTTCTTCTCGTTTCCTCTTGGCTCAGGGGTACTACTTTTGCATCTGCTTTTTCTATCAATCCATCTAATTCAATTTCCTCAGCCGGAGTTAAACCGCCGCCGCCGCCACCGCCGCCGCCACCTCCGCCGCCAACTTTGCCGCCTCCGATATCGCCGCCTTCATTATTCAGCGACCCATTGAGACCATAATAAGCATTCAACTTGTTCACGGTTTCTTGCGAGGCCACAGGTTTATAATCTTTTTTCTCGTAATCAGAAAATTCATAATGTCCATCGATGAATTTCAACCATTTGTCTGTAATTATATAATTACCGAAATCACTAGGCACTTTAATGGCCTTTTTCGCCGTTAGTTTTTCTATTTCTTTGACTGAGCCTTTCACTACATCCTCTGCACAGCCATCATTGGAGACCGGTCCGCTAACCGTAGGGCATTTATCAACTGAGTCGGCTACATCGTCACCATCAGTGTCTGGGCAGCCATTACAACCTACAGTTCCGCGCACTGAACTACAACTATCATCTGCATCTTTGACGCTATCGCCATCAGCGTCTGGGCAGCCTTTTGCCGATTTATTTCCAAATAGATTAGGGCAAGCATCATCGAGATCAGCGATGCCATCTTTATCAGTATCGGGGCAGCCCATGCACGTTTTGCCAAATTTATCAGGACAATTATCGGTTCTGTATGTATGAAATCCATCGCCATCACCGTCCCATAAAAAAGCCGGAACCATGGTGAAATAGCTCAATACGGATGTAATTAGCACTAATCCAATTATTGCAAGGGAAATTCGTTTTTTGAAACGATTGCTTTTTTCTTGTTTTATTCTAATTTCTAGCTCCTTCTCTTCTTCTTCTTTTTGTTTTGACTGCTTTTCAGTCGAAAAGAACATCACCCTTTTTTTTATGTCAAGATCTAGTTTTGGATGATTTTTGTTGTGTAATTTATTAAAATATATTAGTGCTTCTTCCAAGTTATTATCTTGAAATGAACGATTCAATTTTGCCAAGGAATCATCATCTTCTTTTAGCTGCTGCGTAGTTACTTGATTTTGTAGTAGACCCTGTTCAATGCTTTTTAATCTGGTTGTCAAGCCTGCTGAGACATTGATTTTATACGGTGAAGCATTCCAAAGCTTAAGGGCTTCATCGGTACGATTTTGAGATAAATAATGGCCTAATTTTTTTTCAAATTCAGCTATATCCTTGGTGCGTTGTTCTTCCTCTATAATTCGTTTATTGTACTCTGCTTCTTGCCATTCTTTTGTCTTTTCTTGTTTCTCTCTCTCCTGTTCAACATCAAAATACTTAGGAGTTTTTCCAAATGCCGTATCATATAAGTCCACATTTGTATGAATCCTCAGTGAGTCAGGAATCCAGAGCCATTCACTTAAATTGGCAAGACGCGCATTCCCAGTTAGAAAAATATCTAGTTGATTTTCATCGGTATAGTAGGAATAAAAGGAGCCCTCTACCAATGTCGCTGAAGAATCCTTTGGTCGAGTGGTTAAGACAGAAAGAAAATGTCGAATATCCTCCTCATTGAAGTTATTTCTTGTATCTTCCTTAACACAGTCTACATAAAAGGCCGAAATGGCTTTTAATATTAAGCGAGGACTTTCATTTAACTGCAGGCCAATTGGTAAAATTAATGAAAAAACAACATAGCCGGGTCTTTTTTGATGCTCCGAAGTTATTGCTTCCCTAATTTTAGTGTCAACAAAACTAATCATAACAAAGCCTGCATGCCGATTGATCATGAAAAACCCTTCACTACCCGCTTTTTTAGATAAAGTTCTAAAGCGGTCTTGTTGTATGGTTTTAATCACATCATTTTCATGGGTGTGAAACATCCCATTTTTTTCAAAACCTTCTCGGATACCCCAAATTGAAAACTCGATATTCATTAGTGAAACCATTAACTTTTATTATAATCCTCTTCGACTAACTGGACAATCCTCTTCGAATTGTTGCATCAAAATCTTAGGGTATGTTATTAAATTAGTATTTGTATTCGGATCACAGTCTTCTAAAATGTATGAAAATTTGGTTGGGCCGATACTAAATGGGAAAGATCTTATAACATATTTGTGATCCTTTCGATCAGTTTTTATTGTATTCAACAAGCCAATGTAATGTTTATTTATAAAGTCATCACAAAACTTTTGTTTATTAGAATCTGGAAATAAATCTGCCTTTGTTAGAAGCAAATAAACTCCTATTGTTTTTCGTGTGATATTAAATTTCTTAATAATTGAAAATAATTCATCCAAATGCTGTTCTTGTTCTGCAATTTTTGTTTTGTTTTCAAAGTAATTAATTACAAAAATCAATATCTTGTCGTTCTGATTTTCTAGAAAATCCTTGTAAGTTTGAAAACCTGAGATTCCTTCTTCATATACATCATCTATTAATTCACCAGCCATATCAAGAAAATTTAACGGTTGGTGATAAATATTGTTTTCAAATTTAAGATTAATTGGAATATGGTTGATAAATTGTTTAGGCGTAGAGGAAGGCAGATGCCCTTCAATCATTCCAAGTTGCAATTGATTTCTGTATTTATTTCCAAAACTACTATCCTGGGTATTTACGATAACACCCATTGACTTAGCATAATTAAAAAACGAAGCAAGCATGGTCGATTTCCCCGAACCCCTCCTGCCTAATAAGTAAATATCCGTAGCATTTTTTCTTAATGGTTCTAATTCCTTAATAGAAGGGAATTTAATAGGAACAGAACTATAACTCAACAATCGTTCAATAAACTCAGCTTTACAACCTGATTCAAATAAATCTTCTTTCGAAATTAGTTTCCTATTGATTCCTGTTTGGATGTCTTCAATTAAGGCATCGCCACTTCTAATCTCAGACAATAATGATTCTTGAGACAGTCCACCATGTTTAATAGATATATCTTCATCTCTGATTGGATCTCCGATTGGAGGTCTTTTTCGTTGGAGTGGTGGTGGTGGCAGTGGTGTTTCTGTTTCTGTTCCCCCCCCTTCTCCTACTCCTCCTCCTTCTTCTTCTTCTGTCCTGCCTCCTTCCACTACCATAATCGCTTCCTCATTTAGTCCTGCATCGATTAGTTCTTCTTTCGAAATCTCACCTTTATTTACAGAATCTAAAATGAAGTGGATTGGTAGTGCGTTCAACTGGTCAGCTGTCAATCCACTTTTGGTCATCTCCCGCAAGGTCATGTTCATGCGGCTATTATATTCTAGTAACTGATTCGTTGATCGGGATTTAATCGTTTTAAGAATAAATTCGACCAAAGTCTGGTCAACGGGATCTCTTTTTGGCATCAAAGTTAAAGTTAGTGTTTGGTAACAGTATTAATTTTATTACTTTTTGGTGGCGCTTTTCGGCGTTCCGAAAGGAATAAGGGTAATAAAATTATTAGATTAATTATTAAAACAAGTACAATACTTGAAAATGGATTGCTGCGCAAAAGAACTAAAGGTTGGTCGATTAAACTCTTTTTGTTTAACTCAAGCTCAATGTCGCTTGAAGCAGGTAATTCTAATTGAATAGTGCTATAATCAGCTTTTATTATTTCCAATGAATCCTTCATCAACTGTAATCGTGTATCCAAAGCATCAATAACTTCCTTCTGCTTAAAATTATGCATAGCTAATTTACCAGTGCTATTAATGTCTAGGTCAAAACATGGTTCAATTCTTTTGTTTAACTTTCCTTTTTGGTTATCAAATGCCATTTTTGTATTTTGATGTATTTCCTCTACAGTATTTCCAAAAATATTTGTAACTCGCTCAGCGCTAATATTATATTTTTCAGCAATTGTCTCGGCGGTTTCAATCCCATTTCCTATTGCTTGGTAATCTGTGTAAAGCGCTAGGCCTTGGTTTTCATAGTGTTTTTTGATAATAGCTTCCGATTTAGCTTTACAATCAGAAATAAATTTAATCTTTTCACTACCGATGCTTCTGGTGTTTTCTAATTCTCCAAACTCCACATTGAACATATGAATGGTATAGAAACTAATAGGAAGAGAAATAAGAATGTAAATGCCCCACCAAGGAACTTTTCCCATATTAAAAGAAGAAGAGCTAGGCCGCGTTTCCTTCCGCAATGAGATTAAGATTCCAATTACGTAGTTCATCAAAAAAATGAGGCCAAAACTGATTGGTATTGACAAAAATAAGGATGCTCCGTGGGCATACATGGTCCCAATAAATAATCCAATAAGTACAATGAAGAGGCATACGTATTGTGAATTTTCAATTAGTAACTTGATTTTTTCCTTAGAATCAGTAGACATAAGCTAGGTTTGTTTACAAATATATAAAATTACAGCCACTTATCACTGCATTAATTTGGCTTTTTTAACGGCTTTGTCGGCTTGAATCAAAGGACCAATTTTCTGATTTGCAGTATTAAAGCCAGTATCGAAAAGTATTCTCATAATTTGCTTATTTGTTAAATTTTTATTAGCGCTTTTCATTAACCCTACCACACCCGCTACCATGGGAGAAGCCATACTAGTACCATCCATATAGTCGTATTGATTGTTCGGTAAAGTGCTGAATATACTTACTCCAGGTGCACTTAAGCACGATCCATTGTTAGAAAGCGTTTTAAAGTAATTACTAAAATCGGCTTTTTGTTTGGAGTTATTACAAGCCGCAATTTTTATTACTTTATCGCTCCGTTGCATAGGGTCCATGCCAACTATGACGTCTTGGTTTCCCGCGGCAATTACAATTGTAACTTTATTGTCTTCCGCCATTTGAAATAATTCATTCCAAAAGTCGGCCTCGTCTTTACCATGTTGATTAATTAGGTTTTGCTGCCCATCTATAGAAAGATTTAATATGTCGTCTGTAAACATTTTTCCTAAAGACAAATTTATAACATCCGCATTATTTTTAATGGCATATAGTATTCCGTCTACTACATCGGTCATATAAAATCCTTCATGTGGCCCAGATGCTTGGATAGGCATAATGCGACATTGGGGAGCAACTCCTGTAATTCCAATTCCATTATTACCGGCTGCACCCACTATTCCGGCTACATGTGTTCCATGTTTATGGTTAGAATCGAAGCTTACCTTTTTGGTATCATTTATCACATTATAAGGTTTGTAAACACGGTTTTTAAATTCTATGTGTTTCAAATCGAAGCCATCATCGATTATAGCAATAATCACTGAGGTATCTCCAGTGGTGATGTCCCACGCTTGAGGAACATTAATCACTTTCCAGGGCATTATTTTTTGGTTATCTTGAAAAGAAGGGTCATTGAATGTTTTCATACTATTGAAAACCGCTTCATCCCAAATTAACATGTCGTAGTTAGACAAAGTTTGTTTAATCTTTTCTTTCATGCCTTGTCGTTCCGCCATAGGAAATTCAAATTGGAGTCGCCTAGTTTCTTTGTCAAAATAGACAATTTGATAGTCATTTCCTGGAAATGCATTCTTCAAATCGACTGAAAAATGTTGAAAATCTGCCGTTTTGTTTTTCAATGCTATATTTAAAACATTACCCACAACCTTCGATTTTGATCCGTCATCATCAATTATATCGCCTGGATTTATTGGTCGAACTCGTTCTCGAGGATTAGGAGGCATGATTTCATGATAAATTTTATTCATTTCTTTTGGATCCATTTCGGATGCTGACAGGTCTTTTTTTCCATTACAAGCTCTGAAAAGGAATAGAAGTAAAAGAATTAATAAAATCAGTAATAGCCACCAATATTTCTTCCCGAAGCGTTCCATACCATCTAAGAATTGGGTAAATCCATTAGAGGTAGGGGGAATTATTGGCCTTTTCTTCTTTGGGTTTTCTGCGACAGGATCTGATTTTAATTCCTCGTCCTTCCCATCATTTGCCGCTTCAATATCTGAGGGAACATTATTATCTGGGACAACCATAATCACTGGTGGTTCATTTACCTCCTCTTGAATTGCAGGTTCAGTTGGCTTCATATCATCGGGTAAAAATTCAGGAGGTAATAAGTGACTGAATTCAGCAAGTGGCAGCGCATAAATAGACTTATTCATAAATTGCCAACCCCAAATTAATTTAAATTTCTTACCATCGGATAATAAAATGTGTGAATTGCTATCGAATACTTTCAGCAGAATAGTTCCCCATTTAAAATCATCAGCTCCCTCGCCATTCATCAATTCTTTCGCAAACTTTTCCATTTCAAACATGGATGCATTGTATTGCTTTAATAGTTCAGTTCTCTGATTGGCATCTAATTCATTAATGGGAGTGTAGTCTGATTCATCCTCTGACCAAAAATCTACTTCTGAATTCCGCTTGATTGGTTGTAAAATTAGGTTGTGTTGCTCACTACGGCAATTCGATTTAATGAAATTACTTATTGCTTCATATTGAGTAAATAAATACGATCTATCAACAGAAACAGGCGAATACTGATTAAAGGTTAGGGTATATTGTTTTTTCATGGTTGTTGATTTGATGTATTTGGGTCAAAATGAAGCGTTTTATTTTGTTTATTATAAGTTATGGTGCCAATAGGTTGCATCAATTCGCATTTGCCACAACAAGAAGTTACATTTCCACTGAATGATGTTTCTGCAGATTGCTGCCCTCCCGTATTAATAAATTGATAGCCCACTAGGGACATAGTACCTCCTTCATATGCTTTAATATCCAAGGCCATATCCCCAGAGTTTCGGATCGACCACCATAGGCCAGCGCAATCAATTTTTATTATATCATTAGCTTGAAATTTAGTAAGGTCTATCATGCACGATTCAACCCCAGTTCCAACGTTATCAGTACTCCAGAATAAATAAGGGCTGCCACTTGCTCTTTGATTACAAAATCCTAGGGGGCCTGATACGAGGGGAGCTGAAATGCCTGTTCGTGTGTCTAAATCTCTTCCTCCTTCTGCACTAAATTGATAAGTTATAATTAGGTAATCTGCGGGGAAGTGTAGTCCCTCTTCTTTGGTTTTACATTGACAGCATCCTTCTAATGCATGGTTTATGTCCTTAATAATTTCTAAGCTATTAGTCTTGCAGGAAGCATCTTTTGGGAGATTCACAAGGTAATAGGATAATAAACTCGTTAATAATATAAAAAGCGTGAAAACTAGCCAGTTATAGCGAAAAGAAAACCAGTTTCCAGCGCGGATATTTCTAAACCAGTTTTTTCTGGAAACGTGCATTTTTTCTTTTTTAATTAATAGGTGAATGATAAATTAACCTGATAGTAACAAGATTTATGAAACAAGTTATCATTTGTAGTAAAATTAACTTCAAGCCGATGCTTTGTCCCTTTTAATAATTTGTATGGCCCTGTAACATGGTAAGTTTTCAAAACAGGTCCGAAATTACAGCCATAATTACCACCTGCAGCATGTGCATCGGCAATTTTAGTTCCGTCAAGATTGAAATAAATCAGTTCAAAATTGGGTGCCTGTAATTCACCTATACCATCAAAATCTAAATTCAAGAATACGTCTCTAGGTCCTACTGTAATATTTGCAACGGCACTTCCTCGTTGAATCTTATCACAATTTCCACCACAATTTTTTGAATCTTCGATATTAAAGCGTAGTTGAGTGTTATTATTTGAAATTACCCAACTTGAGTCAGAGCAAGGGTTATCTAAATCGGTCTGCCAATCTAATCCAAAAACGGGCAATTTTTCGCATCGACAACAATAATCTAATTGTTGGTTAATTTTTGAAATAATCGAAAGTGACTCCGTATTACATTTAGATAAAGTATAATTACTATTATACATTCGTCGGAATATTAAAATAATAATTAGGAAACAAAGTAAAATAAACCAAGCATATCGGTAAGAAAACCAATTTCCAGCGCGAATAAATATTAACCACCATTTTTTCTTCATTTATTAATTCGGACATCCTAATTTATAATTCCATTTTGTTTGAATATCGGAAGATGGTTGAACAATAACTTCTACATAGGTAGGGTCACCTGAATGATAAACGTAGGGAATGTCAATGCATTTATCACCTATTACTTGTCCTGTTTGCATAATTATTTGCCCATTGTGCTTAATAATTATGTTATCTGGAAAGGTATTTCCATTGTCATAACACAACTTAATGGTTCCACTTTTATTCCCAACTTCAAAATATTTCGGATCTGGTGTTACATTACCCCCGTTATCACTAATATTATTGTTACCATCACATTGAATCGTATTTGGTGGAGAAGGCGGAGAAGCTTGTGTATCATCGATAATTGAGTCCTGCTGACTACTACAATTACAACATTTATTTAAGCGAAGATTAATTTCTTTTATAGAAGCTTCAATCACTTTGGTACTACATTCCTCCTGATAAATTGGTTTTTTAATTAGGTAAACTAGAAGTATACAAGCCGATATGAAACTTAACCATACAAACCAATAATAACGAAAAGAAAACCAACTCAAAGAGCGAATCCATTTATACCACCATTTGCGAGAAATATATGCTGAAACAATTCTTCTCATAATTATGGTGTTTGAACTGTTGTGGTATCTGTTTCTTGACAACGTTCTTTAATCCTTCCTTCAAGTTCTTTTAATTCATTCTCAATTTGCTGAAACTTTTCACAATTCGGATCTTTGTTAGTAGTACATTTCTTTGTCAAAAAGATAATTAATAGTGTATAAACAATTAGCATCATAAGGCCCCAAAATCTGTAAGCCAACCATCTAAAGAATCTTCTTAAAAGCGCTAGAAACCCTCGTTTGTTTTTTTCAACTGGACTAGGATTTGGAGGTACTGGTGGGAGCGGAGGGTCAACCGGAGGAGGATCAGCCGGAGGAGGAGGAGGAGGAAAGGGATTAAGAGGAGGTGGGAGCGGAGGATTAGGAACAGGCGGAATTATACCTGCACCCATTCCCACTCCTACACCACCAATAGGCTCTTTTACATCATCCACAATGTCTGATTCCCAACCAGGTTCAATTGTTTGTAATTTATTTCTAAATTCCCAACCCCAAATTAAAGCCCATTCGGTTCCATCTGAAATAAGTTTTATATTGGCAACAGAGAATGCCTCTTTGAGTAAATTCGCCCACTTTAAATTCTCATCATTTCCCGATGAAAGATTTCTAATTTGTTGTAAAATCTTCTTATTCCAAGTTACAAAATCAGCTTCAATTTTGGATTGTGTCTCAATATCAAAAGAATCTAAATTTTGCATTTCATCGGGAAAATTGGACTGCCAAACCACTTGATTTTTATCAAGTTCAAGTACGGGTTTCGCAATGTATTTAAGCTCGTTTATACCAATCTTTGGCGCTAAAAATTGCGTAATGCGCTCGTATTGGTCGTATAAATACCTGCCATCTGCTGATCTTGGCGAGTAATCATTGAAATCAGTTGCAAATATTTTTTTCATATCAATTTAAGTTGAATCGTATTTCGTTAAGACGTTGTAGAAGTTGCTCAAGCTTTTCGTTTTGTTCTAAATCATAGCTTACAAATCCACAATTTGACAGCATTGCTAATTTCATTTTTAGAATAAATAAACGAAAATTCTCAATTAACGGTGGTGGCACATTATCTATGCTGTCCATTTTATTATAAATATCCAACAATAACAATTCTTTGGATTTACTATTCTCTCGCGTTATGAGCGAAAGATCTTGCTGATATATTTTTGCAACAGAAACCACCTCATCTAAGCGGTTATCTTTCATAAAATTAAATCCAAAATTTGAGACAAAGTCATTCACATATTCTGTGATTATTGAAGCTAAATATTCTTCGGTATCACTTGGAGCGTGAATCAAGCGAGTCTTTTGTTCGAAGAGATTTATTAAATCGTCTCTTACATTTAATCGGTCAAAAGTTTCGAGTAGATTAGCAAGCAATTGATCAAGTGAATTTTTATCTAATCCCATTTTGAAGTACTTTTCAAATTGGTTTAGACTTAAAACACTTTTCCATTCGGTCAGGACAAGATCCACCAATTTGGAGGCGCTGGTCAGCACCCTATTTTCTAAAGCGGCTGTTAGATTTATTCCTTTTTCAGATAAGTACACTTCTGCATCATCTTTGGACGGCAAGCGTAATTTATTTGCAATAATCTCTAGGTTTTCATCTCTTGTCATTTCGCCAGATATATCTGGGAACATATTTCTAAAAATCTGATAATTCTCAGGCTCTCTTCTGCTTTGAGTTTGAATATAATTTTGATGAATTAAATTATAGACCTTCACTTCTTCTAAACTCAAGTCCTTAATAAACTGGGTAAAACTGAATTCAACAACTTGGAACAGTTTTAGTAATTCGAATTCAATATCGGTAGAATTCTTAAATGCTTTTTCACGTTTACTATTTAAGTCATCAACAACTAGGTATTTTTGTAAATTATTAACTAATTCCGATCTAAAATCTTCCAGTATTTTTGAAAAATTTGAGGTTTTTACAAAATTATTTGCTGTAGGAAGCAAGGCCTCAATTATCTGTTGGCTACCATCATTTTTTGGACAAGCTGCCTGATCCCAAGAATATGAAGGGTTTTCAAAATGGTTTTTAACAAAACTATCCTCAAGAAAAGTCTGTTTGAGATTATTCCAATGTGTTAATCGACCTGGTTTAATTTCGGTTTCTTGCCCATTTTCTGAGAGAAAAGTATCATTTGAATATTTGAAATCTCTTAACAAATAAAAATTTGTGAAATTCATTTTTTTAGTTGTCCATCTTTTGTGCCAACCATATTTAAATGTAATTTGTTCCTCAAAAAACTTTCTAAATCGATTATCCCATTTGTAAGAGACATCTTTATCATCATTTACTGGATCAAAAGTTAATTGTCTATTAAAGAAGGTGAAAACAACAAATAAGGGAGATGATGGTAGGTCGCCTATGTTTCTTTCCCTGTCCTCCTCGGTGGCACCTATATTTCGAACAATCCAGTCGTGCAATAAATCTGAAATTGAATTAACTTCAATTTTTTCATCCTTCATACAAAACAATAAATTGTTTATTTCAAATCCAGCGCTATAACTATTAAATAAAAAGGAGACTTTTCCCCTTAAAAACATTTTCACAGCGACTAATTCATGGATGTCTTCTGCATCAAAATTCATTCTACTTCTTGCTCCAGGGAAATCCAATAAATCCGTATTGTTTAAAAAGGTCTTTTCCTTGGCTATATATTCTGGGATGCAAAGCGTAACCTCTGAAATTAAGGCACTTAGTTTAGCAACTTCTATTTGCACAAACTTACCATTCTGCAATTGAATTGGAAATTTATTAGAAGTACCAAGCATTTGATTAATAGTTTCTACATCGAGCACGGCACCATGGCTTCTTAAAATCGCTTCTTCGTTTAGATAAACATGATTTGAGAAATCCAATAACTCCAATGACTCGATTAGTGTTTTAAAAATTCGAGTCAATTCGGGGTCAGAATTCCATATTAGTTCAAATACCTGGCTCCATTCTGAAGAAGGAATAGACTTAATAAGAAGTCCTATTTCAAACCAAAAACCAGAATTTTCTATTTCTTTTACATTTTGAATATAGGTATTAAAATTATCTCTGAAATACTTAGCAGTATTCCAAATGTCATCCTCGGTCAATGAATTTTGAACTTGTGGTTTATCCGAATAGTTAGATTTTAATAAATTAATACGTTCTTTTAAAGCTTCTTTTGTTGTATAATCTTCAATTTTCGAAACATCCGAGAAAAATGCATCTGCTAAAATGGTAATAATATCCTTAGGGCCAAATACCTTCGCTTTAACAGGGAATTCATCCGAACCTTCGGTTAGATCTATGGTGAATCTAGAAACAACCCCAGTGCTTTCGGCTTGACCACCGACAGGATTAATATTGCCAAGAAATTCTATTTCCTTGCTACCAACCTTAATATTTAAAGGTTTTCCATCAATACTTAATACGTTTTGAACAAGGTATGACTTTCCGACTTGACTTAATCCGTATATAGCAAAAACAGGTTTGGATTCGATGGAACCGGCAACTTGATTTATGTCTGCTTTATTCTTCTTTAATTTCAACGAAAGCACCTCCTCTTCGTCAAATTTTAAATAGGATTTTACCCATTCCCCTGAATCAGAGTAGACTTGGTAAAGGGTATTTGACTCCTGCTTTATTCTCCCTAAAATATCTTTGTCAAAGTTTTTCATATTAATCGATTGTTAGAGTGAATTCACCTGAATCTAGCCAGTACTCTTCGGTACTATCCAAAGTCTGCAGTTTTAATTCAAAATTTGATTTGGTAAGGTCCCCTCCTTCATTATTTACTATTAATTCTAGTTTTAATTTTTCTTTGTCCTTATCAATTTCTCTTCTTACTGTAATCTTATAAGGTAATTGACTTCGCAACTTATTCTTCTTAGTTTCAACGGCATCCTCAATACTAGTAGCATCAATGTGCTGATGAATTCCTAATTGGGCTCTAATGCTCTTATTATTAAACTGCAGTGTATACAAATGCCTTGAAGGATAATTTGAAGAATCTACATTTTTGAAGCCAATGTGAAAAGGCAAATCAAATACTGAAAAGGTTGCTTCATCATCAGTTGCTCCCATAAAAGATTTCTTAATCACAAAATTCTCCCATCCTCCCATGAAATTTGCAGTGGAGGATAATCCTGTTCTTAGCGCTTGATTATTTATTCTAAAGTTATCTAGTTTAAATAACCTACCTCCCATCATTGAAAGCAAGGCACCAACAGTAATTACCGTTTTTGGGTCATTTATATAACCGTGATGGTCGGCGAATGGAAACCATTTACCAATCCAATAGTCATTTAGATTAACGAATCGATTGCTATTAACAGGGTGAAATTTAAGTAATAACTCTTCCAAAGCATTTAATGAAAAAGGCCTTCCGGATAAAAGAATAATATCACATTCATACAGGTGCATAATCTTTGAAATTTGTTCAATTAACTTCGAAAAACAATTAGTGATTATGCTATTAATTACTTCAGGGTTGAAAGACCAAATCAAATCTTCCAATTTAAAACCAAAGTGTTTTTCAAAATACTTTAATAATTCGCCACTTGGTTTTGATTGTTTAAATAATTCGTTAAATTCTATTTGCTCTTTTTGATCCGATTTTCCATTAGCAATAGCTAAACAATGGTAGGCAATAGGCAAGCCAATTTGATTGATAAAGTTTACCCTCATTAATCGTGCTTTGTAACCTATATTAGCATTGTTTTTCCCAAAAAAAGCATTGATTTTAGCACTAATATTGGGATCTCCAATTTCTTTTCCTTTGGCTTTGATTACCCCCGGACAAGTTGGAAAATCTAATTTTCCTTCAATTACAACATCTTGTATGACTTGTTTCAAAAGTTCATCGCCGGCATAATTAAAACTTTCCCAATAAATAGGAGTTGGAGAAATTACTGTTGATTCATTGTAAGTGTAGTCGTATTTACAAATCATTAAATCAGAGGTTCCAGCACCTATGTCTAGCGAACCAACGATAACATGTCTATTAACTTCAATGTTTAATTTATTTTTTCCGTAAAGTCTAAAGAATAAATCAGAATTGCCATCGAATTTATATTTAATAGCCCCAAACATATACAAAATCTGAGCAGAGGTTGCCTCATCGTAATTCCAATCTTTTTTTGATTCAAGCCTATCAAGGTCTAAATTTAAATCCGATAGGGAAGGTATAATCTCCACCGTATTATTCTCGAAATTCAGATCTTTATATTGATTAGCAACTACTTTATTAAAATTTAAAAAGAGGATGACTGCATCATTAGCACATTGTCTTAAGGCTTTTTGTTCTTCCTTTATCATAGCCGTGGGACAACTAATTAGAATCCTTTTTATTCTACGCTTAGAATTTGTATTTCCATGACTTGATCTAAAATCGTAAGAATTAATCTGGCAATTTGCTTGAGTTAGGATTTCGAGAAAAACGAAAGTCATCAATGATCTTCGAGAATATCTTGCATTTGTGCCAAACACGCCATCCTGGCAAATTCCACCATCACTTTTAAGTTGCTCAGAAATTCCATTGAGGTATACGCTTTCTGGGATGTCATTTTCAAAGTCCATGAAGTTCCAATCAACATCTGCTTGTTCTGTATCCCAGAGGTACCTTTTTGGGCTTGAATTGTATGCTTTCGTTTCTAAGCGAATACATTGATCCAAATTAGAATTATTAATAATTCGCTCCGCTTCCTCTCCAATCCTCACCATGCTAGGCCATTTGAATTTTTTGAATTGATTCAAATCTGATATCTGATTGCCAAAGTCAGGGCGTTTAAAAACGAGTCTAGTAGAAAATGACGTATTATAAGTTTTAGATGGGTCTGTTAAATCCATCAAACTTAGTTGTTTTACCTTATTAAGATTAAATTTTAGATCATTAGGATTCTCAAAAATTAAAGCACATGTTTTAGAGTTCCCCACATCAATAGTTAGGTCTACATCAATTAATCCTGCATTGTCTGATAGAAGCTGAATACTTGGAAATTCATCTAATGATTTCAATAATCGAATCAGAAAAATAAAAGAAGCAATATGTACTGTTTGGGATTCGCCATCTTCAAAATCAAAGTATGGTTTGATGCTATCCTCCACCCATTGACATCCAGTTAATGTATCAAAATAATGTAAAATCAAATCCTCGTTTTCACAAAGCTTAAATTTATTTTCTTGAGGATTCTGATTTATTTCTGGGCTATGCCCACTATCATTATTAGTTGAAGTGTCAATGGCTAAAATCATTTCAATAGTATCATCATCTAAGGTATTGATGAATATTCTCACCCAGTCAGTGGGGCCAAAAAAATCTCTGATAATAGAATTGTTTTTGAAAAATGGAAGTGGAAGCCATTTATTTTTAAATCGGCGCAGTACTTGATTTGCATTACCGATATCAAATACCTGAGATTGGCCATCATTATAAAAACGAAGTGGTCCATAATCAGCATCTTTTTTGGCGGTTTTATCAGCGTTTAGAAGGTCAAATTTCTTCAGCTCTGATTTTTTCGCATAGGCACCTCGGTCTTGAACAAATATTAATTCTTCTAACCAGAATCGTCTCCTATTAATGTCTACATCCTCGAAGTAAACATATTTCAACTTCCTCAATCGCTCATTGTCCAATTTCTTTTTGAATTTTATAAACTGGACACCAGTATTGGCGATGAGCGTTTTCTCTGACATATTGTATTTTTATGCTAAGATATCTATTTTTTTCTATTAATCAAGGTCATAGATCTATGTCCTCAAGAAAAGCCATTTGATATTTCGTTCAATAAAAGTTACTACTTAGAATAATTTCTCAAATTGAGAGTATTATTCGCATTATGAATATGAATTTGAATTTGATTTTGACTGGAGCTACGAAATCGTGTACTCAAAAATTGTTTTAATTATACTTCACATAGAAAATAAGGTAAGCAACATTTCAGTCA
This sequence comes from Flavobacteriia bacterium, assembly GCA_026391005.1. GTDB lineage: Bacteria > Bacteroidota > Bacteroidia > Flavobacteriales_D > Crocinitomicaceae > UBA952. The sequence continues at coordinate 23,204 of JAPLEV010000034.1, forward strand.
ACAACCCTAAGAATTCCGGATGCATTCACTGATGATTTTACACCATTTCGCGTGTATAAAATTTCGATAGCGACCTTTTTTCCTGTTTTAACTTTAGCTACAGCACTCCCGGGAACTACTTTTCCAGAAAATGGCACATCATCTATAAAGCCACCAATAACATTATATGCTACACCAGTAAAGGGGCTATCTGCACCAAGGCCAACATTAGCTATAAAGCCTGTGGATTTCGATATAGTAGATCCTGATACTTGAGCGTTCGGAAATGGCTTGACTTTATAACTAAAAGTGCCATATTCGTATCTTTGTGAATCTTCATCGATTCCAGTTAAGGTAATAGAAACTAGTTTTGCTCCCGAAGCTACATGAACATAGTATCCTTTGAAATAATTACCGTTCACATCGCTCCAAGAGGCCGTGTCCGCTGTACCACCTTTAACACTTATTTCGCACCTTTCCATACCCGTAGCCGCTGCTACAATTTTGTTATTCCAACCTATGTACATAATAGAAAGCTCAGGGGTGGAGATTGTTCCTTGAGCACTGACAAGTTGATTCAGGCTTATAAAAGCTATGCAGATTATTTTTTTCATGGTTTACTGATTTAAGTGTTTAATTATTTAATTATTTCTTCGATTATATATGAATAGGTGGTAAGTTCTTTACTATTCTTTTTGTCAATACTAAATTCCTCCCCTTTACTATTTGTTATTGTTTTGACCCAAGGTAATTGGTCGAATTTTGTGGAGGGAATATCTTTAAGTTCTACTTCTGATAAATTATATGATCCAAAGTTTAAGAAAATTGATTGTTTTGATGTGGCTTTATTTTCTTTGGTGAATAGTATATTTTGCACCATATTTTTATTATCACTCCAGTTCATAAGTGCATAAGCGTTTGGCGCCTTAATGTCTCGCCAGTAAATTATTTCCCGTCTATCTTTATGCACAATTCTGTCAATCTCTGTTCGTTCCCACCAACTGTTGAATTGATCTCGATCTATTGCCAAAAAGGTTTCGTTATCTAGGTCTGCTGCTATAGCTGAATCTAGAAAGACTTGTAGCGTTTGGTCTGTCCTTACAACAATAATTGAATCATAAGGATCAGACAACCGAGGAAACTTAAGAACTTCACCAATTTGTTCTTGGCAACGATACTCTTTCTCAAAAATAGGCAAGGGACCTGCATCAAATTGTTCCATTAGTTTTGATTCTTCTGGTAAAGAAGCGAAGTCATTAAAATCGACACCAAAGTAGCTAACATTTGCACAGTCACGGTAGGCATCAAACTGCTTTTTTCTGAAATTATCATAGAACTCTTTTGATAACGTAGAACTCAGTTTAACGAGGGTGTTAAACCCATTATAATAACTGTCACCGCCACGATTTATTATTGATAGCAGTTCATCCATTGGGATTGAAAATACAATGTGTTTCTTTTCACCTTCTTTAATGGAACGGCAGAAATGAACAATTCTGGAATCGGAAGAATCGGTTTCATTGATTTGAATCAAAATTAAATCAATTCCCTTGATGCAAAATTGTTTTTCAGTGCGTACTATAACAAAATTGTATAGATTTGCCGCCTCCCACCATCGAGTGAGTTTATTTCTATCAATAGCTAACAAAGATTCAAAATCCGGATCTACAGCTATAACTGAATCAAGAAACACTTGCAGTGTTTGGTCTGTTTTTATGATAAATAGTGTATCCTCAGGATCAGACATCCTAGCTATTTTAAGGTCTTTTCGAACTGCAAATTTTTCAAATTCATTAAGAATTGATTCATATTCTGTCAATTCTGATTCATCCTTTAATCCATAATCTAAATTATTTCGGAATGAATATTCGTATGAGTCTATAATATGGTCTTTTAATATACCAATGTTGTTATTTAATAAACCCATTAGACTAAATTGGTCAGTATAATCAAAAACGGATTGGGAGGTATTGTTTTTCTCTATAACAACAAAACGCTGTGCTAAAAGAGAAGGTACGTTTAAAAGAAAGAATGCAAAAAGAATTATATTTTTCATGGTTTTTGTTTTTTATATTATATAATTCCCCCCTTATTTAGGACAGGGATAATTCAAATATAGGTTTATTTTTGGTATTCGTATTAATTGGATTAAAATATTTTTCAGGGGTATTATTATTTATGCTCGTATGCCTTCTTTCTGTGTTATAAAATTC
>JAPLEV010000011.1 GCA_026391005.1 Flavobacteriia bacterium
TTCATCCTCTTCTGTTCTTCTAAGAGGTTAACCCCTTTTTTTAACCTTAATTTACAACCACATAAGAAACGCTTTCCTCAATTGCGGGGTGCAAAGGTAACTACTTTTTTTATTCTAACAATGTTTTATTAGAAAAATAAAGAAAATAAACCGGGTGTTCTTACTTATTATCCTTGAATATGTTTCAATATTGATTGTTATATTTAATGACTTTATGGATTAGGTCATCCTAACCATCCAAAATTCAGCACATTACAGAACATGGTTTTTTATGAGTGATGCGATGAATAATTTGAAAATAGCAATAATTTAAAAAAGATTGAAAGGAATTTATATTCTGATTAAAAGAACTTTACTCCATCTAAATCTGGAAAATTTCCCGTGTCAATTCCAAGCCAGGAAAGCATAGTTGGTAATAAATCTACGCTATTTGCCTGAGCTTGTTGCATAGGACTAGCTAGGAAAGGGACTCGAACAATTGACCAAACCTTGCGCGTTTGAATTAAACCATCCTGTCCACCATGCCCCGTTCCTTCTCCCCCATGATCTGTAGTAATTACTATCATCCACTCTTCTCCGAAGTTCAATTCACGATTATGAATAATTTCCATAAGGCCTAAAATGTAGTCATCCATAGTCTCAATCGTTTTAATATATTCTGTGCAATTCGGTGAAAAACCATAGGAATGTCCGGCATGATCCGGGTCATCAAAATGAAGCAGCATCATATCAGGGCAACAAGACATTAACTTATCTTTACTAGCTATAAACAAAGACAAATCAGTTTCGTAGCGCTGTGCAAAATCCTCACTACTTGTTATTTTTAAAAAATCATCCCAATGGCTCAAGCTAGCAACACTCAAATCTGGTTTTATGCATTTAGCTCTTTTAAATAAATCCGGGTAATTACCATATTGATTTTTTTTAAAGGAATTCTCTGTTAACCCATGCTTTTCTGGCCATACGCCATGAAGGATCGTAGACCAACCAGGCACACTCACTGTATGAGGGCCGCGATCGGTATTCCAAGAAACGAAACTGTGCTGGATTAAACTATCAATAGCAGGTGTGTCAGACAACTGAAGCGCGTCAGTTCTCACACCGTCCAAGCCTATAAAAAGAACTTTTCGGACAGCCTCTGTCCCTGGCTTACAAGTAGTAATTATTTCTTTTCGGGGATTAAACCGATCTGCACACGAAGAAAAAAGCAATAATAATATTAATATCCCAAGTCTTTTTGAGCGTACAATGCAAGAGACCATAAGATAAGAATTTTAACTAAATTTAGTTTATGATAATATTTTTCGTGAATGGTTTGCCATTAATGATGGCTTGTAGAATATAGGTTCCTTTTGGATAAGAACCTGACAAATCAACTGTAATTTTATTTTTACCAATTGTAACTTGCTCATTTTTCTTAATGCTCCATGTCTTTCCATTCATATCAACTAGCTTAAGATCAATTGAACCTTGTTGTAATGATTCAAATGTAATCGTTGCCAACTGAGTATCGGCAGCGTAAAACAGATTGAACGCTGAAACATTTTCATTTTCAGTTAATCCCGCACCTGATGCCTGGGCAGTAAATGTATGCTGTGAAAGATAAATTTGGTCTCCTTGGGGATTTCCGTTATTATTTGCCTTATTGGTTGCAATATAAAATTTCACGTCTCCAACACTTGTCGCCGGCGCTGTCCATGTCCATGTCCATGTTGGGGTTGAGCTCGTATTACTTGAAGCTCTATGCTCAGCATAATTCCGTTGTGCTCCTGAAATCACGGCATTAACTATTTGTGTTGTCAAATTAGCAGTAAAAGTTCCGGCCATAGCATTTGAGGGGGAAAGCGCAGTGGCTTGAAAACCTTTTTTAGCAGGATTTGACGCCATTACTAAATTCACTGTATATGCGCCACCAGGAACATAGGTTAAAGTAGGTTGATTATTCGCATCTAATAAAACAATTGTGTTTTCCGCAGAGCCATCTAACGTAGCTCCTGAATGACAGGCAGTACAATTTTGCTCACCTGGAGCGCCAGAATTCCCTCCTGAAGGACCATTTGATTGGAATGGTGATCTGTGGTAGGAGTTCGTAATAAGATCCCCTTGATGGAAGGCAACTAATAAAGCACTGATACTTAAAAACAAAAATGGTAAAATAATGCTCTTTTTCATGGTTATACTATTTACTTATTTAGGACAAATATAGAGGATTAAATAATTATTGAATTAAATACTTATTTAATTATCCAACTTTCCTTGAACAATCCAGCATTTAATGGTTTGAATAGTGGAATCAGGAAGCTGCGGGCCACCTTTCGGCATTAGTTGAAACCCTTGATTTTGCATAGCCCCAATTATTGCATCAGATTGACTAGAAATATTTACATGATTTGAAAAAACGAAGCCCGTTGTGTTGCCAACTCCGTGGCATGAAAAACAATTCTGTTGTAAAATAGGTAAAACCGAAGCTGAAAATGATACCGTATCGACACAATTTGGATCAGCCAAATAAGGTGTTTTATCTTTTGTACAAGAAAATAATGATACAATTGAAGCAAGTATAAAAAAAAGCAAAAAATTTAGTTCAATTTTTTTCATGAGAATTAATTAAGTTATAAAAAGCTAACCAAAACAGCGGTAAAATAAAGTGAAGTGGAATAGCAAAAATAGGGAAAAATTCTTCATCGCCATGAAACACCTCCGCCTGAATTGGTATTAGGATACTTGCAAAAGTGACAAGAATTAGCAATAAATTAAACACCCAATGTTGTTTTGTAAAAAATCGTTTGAATAGTAAAAAAAGAAAAGTTATTAAGAATGATAGAAAAAAATAAGTCGCAATCAATTTCCAAAATGGTATAATGGCGGAGTAATCAAACAAGAATTTTTTAAAGAGAAAAAAATAAAAAAGTCCAAGAATAGTAGAAATAATAGCTATAAATACAGCAAATAAAATTGAGTTTGCGCGCATTATTTTTTCGTGGCAGGAATCATGTAAGTGATTTTCATTTTATCAGGAACTACTGCACTTTTTTTACCCACATTGAACGCTATACGATCGACATTAAAAACACCACTGAATTTTATTATATTATCAGAAAGAATTTTGGTGGCTGGAATTGTATAACTTTTTGTTATGCCTTTGATGGTTAAATCACCTGTAATCGAATAGCCATCATTACTTTTTATTATTTTAGTAGAGATGAATTTTATCTTAGGATACGCTGCTGCATTAAACCATTCAGCGGTTTGTGCCTTCTTATTTTTCATGCCATTTCCTGTAGATATGGAAGATATATCTATCGCCAAATTGAATTTACTATTCGCTAGATCGGAATCACTAAAATAAATATCTCCCGACATACTAGAGAATGTTCCCGAAGGGTCTGCAGAGACAAATCCAATAGAATATCCTGAAGATACCACATAATGATCAACAGGTAAAAAAGTGAAACTAGCAGAAATTAAAATTAAGACAACAAATAAATAAAATTCGTGTGGTTTATTTTTCATTTTTGGAATTTTTAATAAATACAAATATGTTCGATATAATGTTTAAATTGTTATTCGCTGGAGAATTTTCTTCCTATGCAAAAACCTAACCTAAATTGACCTAATGACCACTTCTCTGTGGTGTAAGGAATAAACTGAAGCTCACCAATCCCTGAGGTATTAGTTATGTTAATGGTAAAAGTATGTCCAAACGTGAACCATTCTAGGGCAACTCCAATGCTACTTTTGTAATTAGTACGCATATTGGGAGATGAAAATGCATGGTAATATTCCCCAATTAGTGCAAAACGAGAACTTAAACGAAATCGTATTCCTGAACCTAAGGCCAATAATTCATTTTGATCGTCTGCGGCAACATAATTCCTATGAACAAATGTCGGCATAACACAGATGCTTAGTCGGTCGTTAAATCTTCTCGCTATGTTTATCTGTGTAACATACGATAAGCGATGTGAAACTTTTGGAAAATTAGTTACTAAACTTTGATCCGTGCTTGACTTCATGTAAGTAAATCCTGCGGATCCTAGTAAACTCATTGAAATAGGTGCCTTGCCTTTTTGCTGTTTAGTTATATTGTATTTTAAGAAACCATCTAGAAGTGAACGATATGGATTTCCGGCTCCTTTACACCGCCCAAATCCAATCATTAAATTGTCCTGAATACCATATTCTAATGCAATTCGCATATCAGATACATTATCAAACCCAAACATAGTTTGTGCACCACCATTTGTGCCGGCAATATCACCAAATTTATGTTCAATTCTGAATTCCATAATTCCCTTTGGTAACATATCAACAGAATGGCCATTGATGACCCTTGTGCCATTAAATGTATATTCCAACTCTTGAGGCGGCTCATCTCCTATTAACACCGGAAGATCTTGGGAGAACAAAGAACTTAAAAAAAGAACAAAAAATGCTGGAAGCAAACTATTTTTCATAATATATTGGTAGTTATTCATTGGTAAAAATAATAAAAAAATGTGCTTGTTATATGTCAGTATCTTCAACTAAAAAAATAATTAACTTTACTTTTTATGAAAAAAGATGAAATCCGGAAAATTTTTTACCAAAAGCGACTATTAGTCGGAGAATTTCAACGCAAAAAGTTAACCAAAAATATCCTGTTGGAGCTTAAAAAATATACCCTAAATAATAAGTATATTTCCATATATCTTCCTATTAAAAAAAACAATGAAATTGATACCTACCCCATTATTGAATTAATAGAAAAAATGGGCGGAAAAATCGTGGTGCCAAAAAGCAATTTTGAAAACTGCACAATGATTCAATGCTTGTACAACAAAGGTGAGGACTTAAAACTAAATCGGTTTGGAATTCCCGAACTTTCAAATGCCCAGTCCATTAAAAATGAAGAAGTAGATTTGGTGATTATTCCGCTGCTTGCATTTGATCAAGCCGGGCAACGTGTAGGTTATGGAAAAGGCTTTTATGACCGTTTTTTAAAAGACTGTAGGGTAGATTCAGTAAAAATAGGGCTGTCTGATTTTCCACCTGTCGAGGATATTGATGATATCCAAGCATCAGACATTGCCTTGGATTTATGTATTACCCCAACAAAAATATATCGCTTTAAGAGATGAGTGAACTCCTATTTTTACATACTCCAAATTGTGTTGAAGCAGGTTGTGATGAAGCCGGCAGAGGGTGTCTTGCCGGGCCAGTAGTTGCTGCCGCAGTGATTTTAAGGAGCCCTATCCTTGGGCTTAATGACTCTAAAAAACTCACAAAAAAAAACCGTGAGAAGTTGCGCATAATCATACAAGAAAATGCTTTGGCTTATTCAGTTGGGATTGTTTCACCACAGCGTATTGATGCAATTAACATACTAAATGCGAGTATTGAAGCCATGAAGTTGGCACTTGACGGATTAAGTATTATTCCTGAACACATAATTGTTGACGGAAATGCGTTTTCTGCTTACAAGGGAATAAATTATAGAACAATTATTAAAGGAGATTCGAAGTTTCAATCTATTGCCGCAGCTTCTATTCTTGCAAAAACCTACCGTGATGATTTAATGGACACTTTGCACATCGAAAACACAAATTACAATTGGAGAAAAAATAAGGGCTACCCGACCAAAGAACATAGAGAAAGAATTGAAGTTCATGGAGTTTCGCCTCAGCACCGAATAACTTTTCGTTTATTGCCGAAAAAAGCTATTAGAACAAAATAGATTAAACATTTCTTTGTTCATTATAATTAAGAAGCAATATTTATTGTGTTTCATTCTTAGGTACTTTTATACCAAATTAGGCGCATGGTAAAAAAAATTATTGGATTTGTTGTTCTTTTCATCTGCCTGATATGGATCGCTTATGTAATAAACGAAATTGCACCCAAAAAAAGCAAAAGTAATTTTCTATGTTATTTTAACAATGAAGATTCTTTGGTTTTAGTCATTCATCACACAAATGAATTTAGTTGGGACCTCATTGGATTTAATACCTTAGGGAAAAACAAGGAGCTTTTTTACGAAATTACCCGCAAATTAGATAACGATCAAAGCGTTTTTATAAGTAAAGAGCGGCCTATCTTGGTTGTGGAAGTCAATCAAAAATGGACGAAGTCTAAAGTAAGTCACTTACTAGCACATAGCCAGCGTAAATTTAAAATAACTGGCCTAAATTCATTTGAATATGGCTCTTATATTGGAGAGTATAGTGGAAAGCAATTAATTATTTACCCCAAAGATTATGAACTTAAGTCGACTGGTGAGGCCCCATTTAAAATAGATAAACAGGCAAGTTATTCAATTGTGAATTTTATTAATAATGAAACGGTTATTCAAGATGTTTATCTAAAAGATGAATGTAAAGTGGTCTATGAAACAAAAGAAGATAAAAAATTCAAAACAAATTTAGTCGATGATAGAGCAATATTTAGCGAAAACCTACCTTCAATCTTTTCATCTTACATTTTTTACGAAAAAAATTATTTAAAAGAGGTAGACCCTGTTTTTGCTAAAAGTTTGTTTCATAATTGGATAGAAAATGGTTTGATTGAATTAATTGTTGACGATCAAAAAATAATAGTCTTTGATTTCTTTGAGGGACAAAGCCCTATTCAAAATCTAAATGAAGCATTAAAAAAAGAAGAAGAAAACGAGGCAAATGGTTACTTTCAGGGTGTATCATTAAAAGGTGGGCCTGAGGATTATAAAGGAAAGGGTTTTTTTATTACTGAAAAAAATGGATTTGCTTACCTGTCCATAAATAAAGACGTTATTGATAAAGTCTTAACAGAAATTGAAATGAACCATACATTGTCTGTCGACAACAAACGATTTAACGCTTTAAATAATTATCTGCCACTTATCGTTTCGGGACGAACAGTAAGTAAAAACAGCCAAGAAAGTATAAGTCGAATCGAAACAAAAGCGATAAAAACGATGGTCGATTTTTTTAGCAACAAATCAGAAATTAATGAGACGGAAACAAATGATTATTTCTCTATGAATCCAGGAAGTAGGATAACTGATTTTTGTGCGCTAGCAGGTAGAGGGAATGCAATTGTATTTACTGAAAATCAAGAATTACATGGTTATAAAAATGGGACAAAGATCTGGTCTAAAAAAATGACAAGTCAATTATTATCTAATCCTATTATATTGTCTTTTTCACCTAATGAACGCGAATCTATTGCTTTGCGATTCTCGGACAATATAGCGCTAATTGATCGAATGGGCCGTTCAGTTCAAAATATATCCGGAGAGTTCACCCTAGATCCTTTACGCTATTTAGTAAATGATAAATTTCAACTTTTGTGTACTAGAAAAAGGAACCTTACTGCCTATAATGAACGAGGAAAAGTGACGTGTAATCTCAATTTTGCAGAAGATATAGAGGATGTCTCCGTTTTCTACGAAGGAAAAAAACCCTTCTGTACAATCTTAACCGCCAAACAAATTCAGCTTTTTGATTTAAGCAATAATAAACTAATTCGAAAAACAAATCTTCCGGAAAATACAATGAAGAAAAAACTTGTTGAAAATGGGGCTTGTATTTTTGTTGAAAATCAATCATATGTGATTATTGATTCTAAAGCAATTAAGAAAAAAATGAGTGTAGATAATTCATGGGATTTGAGCACAAAGTTTACATTTAAAAATCAAGCTTACCTACTTTTCACTAAACTAAATCAATGCTTATTGATAAACAATAATGGAAATACGATTTGGGTGAAAACTTTTCCAATTCGCGAGTTTACATCAATAACGGTTGCAAATATAAATGACGCTATTATTTTAACCGCTTTTGATAATATTGAAAACAATGTCTACCTTTACGATAAAAATGGAGTTCTTTTGGATGAAATTTTAAGAAATGCAGAAAGTTCCTCTCAAACAACCGCTTTCGGAACCTATGGTCAATCCATAACCACCCTTCTCGGTAATGTCTTAATTCAATACACAAAATATTAACTATGAAAATATTAATTACTCTACTTCTAATTACCTCATCCATTTATGTGACAGGGCAAGCTTATTTAGGAGTGCATAATAGCAATTATATTGGCGTTATGGGCACCCAAATTCAACCTGCGAGTTTTGTCGATGGACGCTTTGCTTTTGACATGAACATTGCGAGTATGAATGTCAACACGTATCAGAACTTTGGTTATTTTGATGCTGACGCCATGCGTGATGCGCAAGGAAATGGTGGATTCTGGTGGGCGAAATCTTTTGATAGTGTGCAAAGTAATATTTGGCCAAATCCCGACTCTACTTTTATGGATCGATTTATAGGTCGCCGGTTTGATGAAAACTCAAAAAAAACGCTTGGTTTTTATAATAATGTTCAAGTTGATCTGCTAAATTTTGCTTTTCATATATCTCCCAAAATAGCACTTGGTTTTTTTGTGCGGGGCAGAACTGTAACAAACATTGATAACATGGATCCAAAGCTTGCCGTATTAGCAGAGAATGGACTCGATTATCAACCACTGTGGAATCAAAAATTAAATGAGTCATTATTAAATATAAGCCATTTGGCATGGTCTGAATATGGCTTCAACTACAGCCAAGTTGCTCTTGACAAAGGTGAACATTTCCTCAAAGTTGGTGGAAGTATTAAATATTTAGCGGGACTTACCGCAGCTTATTTCTACACTAGTAATTTTAATTACAATATAAAAAATACAGACACCTCTTATGTTTTGCAAGGTGATTTTAATTATGGTTACTCAAATAACTTAGATGAAATTACAGACCCAAATACTCAGATTGATGGTACAAACTGGCAGGAGTTTCTTAAAAAATCTTCTTCTTTTGGTATGGGACTAGATTTAGGAGCAGTATACGAATGGAGAGAGAATTATAAAGATTATAAATACGATATGGATGGTGAAACTGATCTTTGGATGCGTAACAAAAATAAATATAAACTCCGCGTTGGCGCCTCTATTATTGATCTCGGTGGAATGAAATTCCAAAAAGGTGGTTTGAGTAGAAATTTTACAGTTAACTCAACCAATGAATTTGATTTAACAACTTTTGAATCCGCATCAAGTTTATTGGGATTTGACCAAGTTATCGATAGTTTAATTCAACAGCCAAACGATGATAGCTGGACCGCAGCGCAGGATACCTCAAGTACTTTTTGGATGAAAACACCTGCCGCCTTGAGTTTTCAAGTAGATTACCATATTTGGAAAGGATTTTACGTGAACGCAAGTAGCATGATAAACTTAAGAGCCAATAGGAAAGATACGAAAATTAGAATTCCAAATCAATTTTCCATAACGCCGAGCTTCGATGTCGCAGGATTTGGTTTGTATTTACCCATCTCTATTAATACTTACAGCGGATTTAAAGCTGGAATTGCCACTAGACTTGGCCCCCTAACCCTAGGTATTACTGACTTTAGAGTATTACTTGCAAAAGGAAAGGTAAGTGGAGCAGAATTTTATGCGGGTTTACGTCTACCTATTCTGTATGCAAAAGTGAAAGATGACGATTTAGATAAAGTCTCTAACAAAAAAGATGAGTGTCGCGATGCGCCGGGGGTTTGGGCATTTATGGGCTGCCCAGATACTGATGGTGATGGAATTCAAGACAGCAAAGATGATTGTCCAACGGTTGCCGGAATTGTAGAATTTAACGGTTGTCCTGATACTGACGGTGATAAAATCATGGATAAAAAAGATTCTTGTCCAGATGTTGCAGGACCTATTGAATATAATGGGTGCCCTGATACTGACGGTGACAAAATCATTGACAAGAAGGATAGCTGCCCTACTATTGCTGGGGTTCAATATTTACAAGGATGTCCAGATCGTGACAAAGACAGCATCACTGATGCGGATGATTTATGTCCTGATAACTTTGGTCCACGTGAAAACAACGGCTGCCCTGACACTGACAAGGATGGTATTTTTGACTATTTAGACGACTGCCCATTAATTTTCGGCCCTAAGGAAAATAATGGTTGTCCATGGCCAGATACGGATGCGGATGGCTTACTTGATAAAGATGATGATTGTCCTCTTTTAGCTGGTCCAAAAGAAAACAAAGGTTGTCCATTTAAAGATACAGATGGAGATGGTTTGTTGGATAAAGACGATGATTGTCCGAATACACCTGGACCTAAGTCTAACAAAGGCTGTCCAGTAATAGAAGTTGAGGTGGAAGAAATTTTAAAAACAGCCTTTGATGCCTTAGAATTTGAATTTGGAAAAGGAATTATTTTAGATATATCCAAACCATCTTTGATAGAATTAGCAGGAGTTCTAACCAAAAAACCTACTTGGAAACTTGAAATAACAGGGCATACAGATAATGTGGGAGATGAACAAGCTAATTTAATCTTGTCAAAGAAACGGGCAGAAGCAATTCGTGAATTCCTAGTAGGACAAGGAATAGATTTTACAAGACTAAACGTACTATATTTTGGAGAAACGAAGCCGATAGGAGACAATAATACATCGGAAGGTCGTCAAAAAAACAGACGAGTTGAAATGAAAATTATGTTTGATTAACTAAAAATTTTCACTCGTTTGTTATCAAATTGTCACGCTTAATTAACATTAAATTAACATTTTATTAATTCTTAAATTAAGCGCTTAAACTTACTTTGTTGACGAATTTAAAACTTTGTCTGTGAGAGTAATTCTACTTGTTTTTTTTAGTGTTTTTTTTATTAAAAATATTCATTCCCAATCAGCTATCGAACAAGCATCGATTAATGGGAAAGTAACCGATGCCATAACAAATGAGGCGCTGTTTGGCACCAAAGTAATTGTTCAAGGCATAAGCAAAGGTGCTGTAGTAGACGCTGATGGTAAATACACTATCGAGGGATTAGCTGCCGGTAGATATACCTTAGAAATCAGAAGTCAAGGATATAACAATTTGTTACTCACGGATGTCATTGTTAAGGCCACTGAAAAAAGAATCCTTGATATTAAGATGGAAAAAATAGTGACGGAATATGGTCCAGTAACTGTAGTTGCCAAAGTAAACAGAGAATCTACAACAGAACTACTTCGAATGCAAAAAAATTCTGCCTCAGTTGTGGATGGTATTAATGCCGAAACTTTCAAAAAAACACCAGATTCGAAAGCAGCAGATATTTTAAAACGTATTACTGGTGCAAGTATTCAAGACAACAAGTTTTTAGTAATCCGAGGGCTTAGCGATCGTTATAATTTTGCCTTGCTAAATGGAGCTCCACTTCCAAGTACCGAAAGTGACAAGAAGGCTTTTTCATTTGACATTTTCCCATCAAATATGTTGGATAATTTGTTAATTATGAAAACTGCTACTCCCGACCTTCCTGGAGAATTCGCAGGCGGAGTTCTTGATATTAATACCGTAGAACCTAAAGAAACAAATTATCAATCTATACAATTAAGCTTGGGATACAATACGCTTTCTACTTTTCAAAAGTTTATGGTTTCTAAGGATTCTAAAATTGATTTTCTTGGCCTTGGGGCAGCAGACAGAAGCCTCCCAGACAGATTGCCATCGACACAAGAGTTTGCATCCCTTAGCATTGCAGATAAAGGAAGATTAGCGCAAAATATGGAGTGGAGTTGGACACCCACTTCGATGTTAGCATTGCCAAATACATCCATTCAATACGCCCTTGGAAGAAATTATAAATTAAAAGATAGTGTAAGGTCAGTTGGGTTTTCTTTTGCTTATTCCTACTCAAATACTTCCTCCTACAGTACCAATATTCGCCGTGAATTTGAGGGCGATACCGATCCTTCAGGTAACAATGCTGTAATTAACCCAGCGAACATAATTCAACGGATGGAATTAGTCGATTCAGTGTTTGCAAGATCCGTATTAAACTCTGCGATGTTTAATGTTAAATTTGTACTTGGTTCAAAAAGTAATATTCAATTTAAAAATATATATTCTGTAAACTCCGAAGACAAAATTAGCATCAGAAATGGCATACGTGAAATGGATAATGACCCTCATCAATATGAGAAATCAACTAATTTTTTATACAATCAAAACAATTTATACACTAGCCAACTCATTGGGAAGCACTCATTTGATAAATTTAAGGTGAATTGGAACGGTGGTTACAGCAAAGTTGCTCGAGAAATCCCTTGTCAAAGAAGAATTGTCTACCGTAAAAATGCAATGGATGTTAATGATACTACGGAGCAATTTATTGCACTCATACAAAATGATGGAACGCTTCCAAGTGCAGCAGGAAACATGTTTTGGTCGAGCTCGGATGAAAGTGTTTACAGTTTAAAATATGACATCGCACTACCTTTTGAAGTTTCTATACTTAAAAATGAATTAAAAGTAGGTGGTTTTCATCAATATAGATCACGCGAATTTACCGCTCGCAATTTGGGCTTTTCTAAATACTCACCATCTGGTAGTAGTTTCGATGGCCAATTGCTTCTCGCTCCATCTGACGAACTATTTTCTGCTGAGCACCTTGGATTAATGTCTAATGGTTTAGGAGGGTTTAAGTTAGATGAGGCAACGAATGTTGATGATAGTTACCAGGCATCAGCTTTTTTGAATGCTGGTTTCGTGAGCTTAGATTCCAAAATAGGTGAAAAAATTCGCCTAGTTGGTGGAGTAAGGCTAGAGTCCTATAATCAAGTTTTTAATTACATCGAGTTTGGATCTAATGCGGCTAAAAAAATTGATTCAACTGTTATTGATTTATTGCCATCAGTTAACTTCATCTATTCTATTAACAAAAAGATGAATATACGAGCAAGTATCTATAAAACAGTATCAAGACCTGAGTTTAGAGAACTTGCACCATTTAGTTTTTATAATTTCATGTTGGACAATATTATTTCCGGAAGTCCAAAATTAAAACGAGCCGTTATTACAAATTTAGATTTGCGTTATGAGTATTTTCCTGGTGAAGGTCAAATAATAAGTGTTTCAGGGTTTTATAAAGATTTTACAGATCCAATCGAGTTAATAAATAGAACCGGTACTTCAGGTGCCCCTGAATTATATTATACTAATATTCCTAAAGTAACTAACTATGGCGTTGAAGCTGAATGGCGAATGAAGCTTGGATTTTTATCTAAACAAGAAAACCATCCATTATGGAGCAATGTAACACTTTACGCAAACGCTTCCATTATTCGTTCAAAGGTAGATCTTAGTAATACAATTGGATCGGGAATCGCAAGACCTTTACAAGGGCAATCACCTTATATTGCAAATGCTGGTTTATACTACGCTAAAAATGATTTTTCAATTAGTTGCTCTTATAACATTGTTGGTCAGAGAATATATATTGTAGGAAATATTCAAGAACCTAATGTTTGGGAAAACGGACGACATATAATTGACATTCAAGTAGCAAAAACATTTAACGAGAAGTTCGAACTGAAATTAAATGTTAAAGATTTACTAGCACAGAAACTAATTTATTTCCAAGATCTGAACAACGACCGTAAATATACGGCGGAAGCTGATAATACTTGGCAAGAAAGTTCTTTTGGCCAGACAGTATCATTGTCCTTAAAATACAACTTTTAAAAAGTCGCAATCACTCTCCTTTTAAGAAGATCTCCGTTTTGTTAAGCCGGGGTTACCAATCCTTAACAAATCCTTAAAGAAAACATAAGGCAACTTTAACATGACGATAGGATTATCACATGACCTTTGTATCGTATAAATTTTAAAAAAGAAAACATGAAGAAAATCTATTTAAGCTTATTAGCTATTGCTATCGTAACTTCTTTCAATGCACAAGATGCATTTTGGAACGTTACTAATTACAGGGGAGCATTTCCCATAACGGATAATACGCCAGCAACAGATTGGACAGCTGGATGGTCTAACTTTGACCCACAAACTACCGTTTATCCTGCTATCGTAACGACAGTATCGACAGATGTATTAACCAACACGACATGGAGTGGAGTTGTTAAATTACAGAACAAAATTTATGTAAAAAACAATGCAACACTTACCATCTTACCAGGCACTATCATTCGAGGTGATAAGTTAACTCAAGCGACATTAATTGTCACAAGAGGAGCTAAAATTTATGCCAATGGAACAGCCGCTAATCCGGTTATATTTACTTCTAATGAAGCTCCGGGCACAAGACTACCAGGAGATTGGGGAGGACTTGTTCTTTTAGGACTTGCCAAAAACAACCAGCCAGGTGGTGTAGCAAATATAGAGGGTATTGTACCAACAACCGACACACAATTCGGTGGAAATTTTGATAACGATAATTCTGGCTCGCTTACCTATGTTAGAATAGAATATGGAGGAATTGCTCTTGAACCAAATAAATGGTTTATCAATACGTGACAAAGATTTATCAGATGCAATTGGTGATTCAAATTCCTTTGAATCAGATAACGACGCAGCAGGATCAACAGCTCAACCTAAAACAAGACCAATTTTTTCTAACATGACTATCGTAGGACCAAAAGGAAACGGTACAATTGTATTGCCTGTTGGAGAGAAGTTTGAAAAAGCATTTAGATTAAGAAGAAACACTTCTACTTCATGTTTAAATTCACTTGTAGTTGGTTGGGAAAAAGGATTGTCAATCGAAAGTGCAACCACCGCTGCTAACGCTACAGGTGATAGTTTAATGTTTGCTTCCAATACAATGACCAACTTTACTAATGGAACGAATGTAATTACATCTTCGGGAGTTTCTGGCGCATTTTACGCTAGTTTCTTTGGTGTAGATGGTAATGATTCTACAGTTACTCTACCTCTAGTAAATTGGGTGAATATTTTCACTGCTTTAGGTACTACACCTGATGCTCGTTTAAATGCTGGATCTACGGTTTCTACGACAGCAAACTTTACTAATCCTAAATTCTTTAGTGTACTTGCTCCAGTTGTAACAAACTCTGCTACTTACTGTCAAAACACGCTTGCAGCAGCAATAAATGGAACTCCACTAGTTGGAAATACACTTTATTACTATACAACTGCAGTTGGTGGAACAGGAAGCATTACGCCTATCGTACCAAGTACTACAACCCCGGGTATTTACACTTATTATGTAAGTCAAAAAAATGCAGCTGGTGACGAAAGCCCACGCTCTATGATTACGGTAACCATTAATCCGGCACCAACAGTAAGCGGAGGAACTAATCAGTCAATATGTGCTGGAACCTCTGTTACATTAACAGGTTCAGGAGCTGTTTCATACACTTGGGACAACGGCGTAAACAACGGCGTAAGTTTTATACCTACGGCAACAACTACTTATTCAGTAATCGGAACAGCTGCAAACGGATGTACCAATAATAACCAAGTAACTGTTACAGTAAATTCATTGCCAACAATTAATGCAGGTATTAACCAAACAGTATGTGCAGGAACATCAGTAACACTGAATGCTTCTGGAGCATCTACTTATGCATGGAACAACGCTGTAAGCAATGGAGTAAGCTTTATTCCTGCAGCAACAACTACTTATACAGTAACTGGAACGGCAGTAAACGGATGTACTAATACCGCCTTAGTAACTGTAACGGTGAATGCCTTACCAGCAACTCCAGTTATTACTGCAAGTGGATCTACTTCTTTTTGTACAGGTAGTTCTATTAATTTAACATCCTCATACAACAATAATAATGTATGGTCTACAGGAGCTATCAGCCCAATTATTAATGTAGCTAATTCAGGCGTTATTACTGTCACCTATACGAATGCAAACGGCTGTAGTGCTACATCAGCTCCAACTAGCATAAATGTAAGTGCTGCTCCTCAACCTACTGTTCAAGTAAGTTCAAATCAAGTATGTACAGGTGATACAGTTGTTTTAACAGCATCTACCTCTGATAGCTATCTTTGGTCGACTGGTCAAACCACTCAATCCATTTTAATTACTGCTACTACGCCATCAATAACAGTAACAGTAACTAACGCTATCGCATGTAATGGAACAGGAACATCACAACCCGTTACTGTTACCATTGTTACTACACTTCCTACTGTGTCTGCTAGTTCTTTAACAGCTTGTTCAGGTGATACAGTTACTTTAACCTCTTCGCCAGCCGATACTTATACTTGGTCTACAGGACAAACTACACAGTCAATTTCAATTTCAGCTACGACTACAGCTAGCGTAACGACGACAAATTCTAATGCATGTAATGGTTATGGAATGTCTCAAGCAACTACGGTGACCTTTACTTCTACACCAACAGCTGCAGGAGCATTTACAACAAATGGTAATGTTGTATCCTTTACTAATACATCAACAGGAGCAGCTTCATACTCTTGGGATTTTGGAGATCAATCTAACTCATCAGCAATTGCTCCTTCACATGCTTATATTGGCAATGGAGTATATGTTGTAACATTAACCGCTATCAATGGGGCGTGTACAGATGTAATCACTTTTGATGTAATAATGTCGGTAGGTTTAGATGAGTTAACAGGTCTTTCAAATGTTACTATCTACCCTAATCCAGCGAATGATCTACTAAACATCGATTACAATAAAAATGGAGACGATGTAGTTGAAATTTCAATTATTGATCAATTCGGAAGAGTTGTTACATCAATAAATGGCTTGTCTAACGGCTTTAACCATAACACTATTGACGTTAGCAACTTACAAAGTGCCGTTTATTTTGTACGATTTACAACGAACGGATTTAGTAAATCTGAACGATTAGTAATACGTTAAATACTAATTAAGATAACCATAAACGGGGAGTAATATTCTATTATTCCCCGTTTTTAATAATTAAAGTAAAATGGACAACGCTAAAGGTTATACGATATTACTAGTTGATGATGAACCGGATATTTTAGATTTTCTTTCTTATAACATAAGGAAAGAAGGGTATAAAGTATTTACGGCATCTAATGGTGAAGAAGGTGTAAAACTAACCCAACAAGTAAGTCCAGCACTTATATTAATGGATGTTATGATGCCTAGGATGGACGGGATAGAGGCTTGCCAAGTCATACGGAAAGATTTGAACATTACCCAGCCAATAATAGCATTTTTAACCTCTCGGGCTGAAGATTATGCTCAAATTGCAGGTTTTGAAGCTGGGGCAGATGATTATATTTCAAAGCCCATAAGGCCAAGATTATTAATTGCGAAAATAGAATCGCTATTAAAAAGATTAAATAATAAAATCGTACATGATACTAAGGTATCAAGCATAGAAATCGATCGAGAGAGATACCTAGTAACTACCGAAGGGAAAGAATTAATCCTGCCAAAAAAAGAATTCGAACTTCTAGAATTATTAGCAAGTCGTCCGGGAAAGGTGTACAATCGGGAACAAATATTAGCAATCGTTTGGGGGAATGAAACCATCGTTGGAGAACGAACAATTGATGTTCACATAAGAAAACTTCGTGAAAAGCTTGGAGATGATTATATTCGTACCGTAAAAGGAATCGGATATACCTTCAATCAAAAGTGAAAAATTTAAGGCCTAGCATTTTAATCTTATTGGGAAGCATTCTATTTCTAATGCTTAGCGTTACTACCGCTATATTATTCCATCTATTTGTATTTGAACTTTCACTATGGGTTATTATCTTAATACCCTTTATCGCAGCACTTGTTGTGTTTGCATTGTTCTATGCTTTATTAAAGAAATTTATTCAAAACAGACTGCATTTAATTTATAAATCAATTCAAACTAATCAACAAATTGCACCATTTAAAGGCAGTGCAATAGACAAGTTAATAAGCACAGTAGAAATAGACGTGCGTAACTGGAAGGAAAATAAAAATAAAGAAATAACAAAACTTAAAGATCAGGAACAATTCAGAAGGGAATTTTTAGGGAATTTAGCCCATGAACTTAAAACGCCAGTGTTTGCTGTTCAAGGTTATATTTTAACCCTTATTGAAGGAGGCATCGATGATAAGCAAGTTAACGTGCAGTTTCTAGAACGCGCCTCACGTGCTACTGAAAGAATAGTAACTATTTTAGAAGATTTAGACCAAATTGCAAAATTGGAAGTTGATACCCTAAAAATCGAACTTCGTTCTTTCGAAATTATAAATCTAATCAAAGAAATCATTGAAACTTTAGAATTAAAAGCAAAAGAAAAAAAGGTTTCTCTCAAATTTCATAATGAACTTTCATCCATTTATGTGACCGCAGACCGAAATAAAATAGGCCAGGTATTAACCAACCTAATTAATAATGCAATCAGTTATGGAAAAATTGATGGAGAAGTAGTTATTTCAGCAGTGCCTGTTGATGACTTAGTAACAATTGAGGTAAAAGACAACGGTATTGGAATTGATGCAGTACATCTTCCACGTCTTTTTGAACGCTTTTACCGCGTAGAAAAAAGCAGAAATAGAAACGAAGGTGGTTCTGGTCTAGGTTTGGCGATTGTTAAACATATTGTTGAATCACACAAACAAAGCATAAATGTGCGAAGTTCCATTGGTATCGGAAGTACTTTCAGCTTTTGCCTCAAGAAAAGTGTCATCTCTGGCCCAGTAAGTTCAAGAGGAATACCATTAAAATAGTAAGCGCTTCTTTAATTTTTGGGTAATTTTGAGCTATGGAATCCGGTCCCCAAAAAAAATATAATTTATTTGTCCGTTTACTAAGTATGGCTAAGCCATACAAGCGCTACTATTATATTTCTTTCCTTTGTATCATAATCCTTTCGTTTTTAGGGCCATTAAGGCCCTATCTTATTGGCGAAATGGTTGATAATTATATCATCAATACACAAAATAAACAGAAATTATTAGAATGGAGCCTTATTATTGCAGGGATCCTCATGATGGAGGGAGTATTTCAGTTAACAGCAACCTATTTTTCCAATTTATTAGCACAATCCGTAATTAAGGATATACGAACGAAAACGTTCAATCATCTCCTTTCTTTTAAAATGCGTTATTTTGACAAAACACCTGTTGGCGCGCTGGTTACACGTGTCGTATCAGATGTAGAGGCAATAACCGAAGTCTTTTCCGCAGGATTAATGGAAATCTCTGGAGATTTAATTTCATTGTTTTTTATTCTGATTTTAATGTTCTCAACTAATTGGCAATTATCTCTGATGACTTTAATTCCACTGCCGGTATTAATCATTGCAACACGTATTTTCGCCAAAGCTATGAAATCATCTTTTCAGCTTGAAAGACAACAGGTAACAAAATTAAACACCTTTGTTCAAGAACATATTACAGGCATGAGTATCGTTCAATTATTTAGTAGACAAAAAATTGAATACGCCAAATTTAAAGAAATTAATAAAGGACACAGACAAGCACATATTAATGCCGTCTGGGCAAACTCAATCTTTTTTCCGGTTGTAGAATTATTAAGTTCGCTATCGATTGCTTTTTTACTCGTATGGGGGGCACTCAAAGCTGGTGGAAAAACATCCCTTGAAATAAAATCAATGTATGGACAAATTATTGCTTTTACCCTTTGGATTAATCAATTGTATCGACCTATTCGGCAATTAGCAGATAAATTCAATATTTTGCAACGAGGAACTGTGCGAGCAGAACGTATTTTTGAAATTTTAGACCAAGAGGAACATGTCCAAGAAGATGGAACGGTCACCGCTTGTGATTTCAATCAAGACATTCAAATTAAGCAGTTATCTTTCGCATATACAAAAGGACAAGAAGTACTAAAAAACATTAATCTTGTACTTGAAAAAGGTAAAACAATTGCCCTTGTTGGTGCAACTGGCTCAGGTAAGACAACGATAATCAATCTTCTAAGTCGCTTTTATGATTATGAAAAAGGAAGTATTCTTATTGGTGAAACGGAACTTAAGTCGATTCAATTAAAATATTTAAGAGCAAACATTGCGGTTGTATTACAAGATGTGTTTTTATTTTCAGACAGTATACACAATAATATTACATTAGGCAACCAAGAAATTACCAGAGAGCAGGTTGTTTCAGCGGCTAAAGCGGTTGGAGCCCATGATTTTATTTCGCAACTACCTAGGGGATACGACTATGCTATTGGGGAGCGAGGTGGAGAACTAAGTGTTGGGCAAAGACAATTATTAGCATTCATTCGTGCCTTTTTATATAACCCCATTGTCTTAATCCTTGATGAAGCGACCTCAAACCTTGATAACGAATCGGAAGAGATGATTCAAAAAGCGACAGAGAAGTTAACACTTAATAGGACATCAGTAATTATTGCTCACCGATTATCTACAATTCAAAAAGCTGATAAGATTGTTGTTTTAGAAAAAGGAGAAATCGTTGAGCAGGGTTCGCATCAGCAACTGCTTAAAAAAGCGGGGCACTATAAAAACCTTTTTGACAAACAATTTTTAGAGGATAACAGATGAAACGATTTAAAATAGGTGGTGTTCCTGAACATTTTAACCTTCCTTGGCGATTAGCCATTGAAGATGGCGATTTTCAAAAAAATGGAGTAGAATTACATTGGGCTGATATGAGCGGTGGAACCGGTCAAATGATCAAAGGATTACAAACAGGTTCTCTTGACATTGCTGTTTTACTAACTGAAGGTATCACAAAAGCTATTTTACAAGGCCTTGATGCAACAATTGTCGCCGTTTATGTGCAATCACCACTTTCATGGGGAATTCATGTGCCTTATTCATCTTCTATTAACAGCGTAGAAGACTTAGAAAATAAAACATTCGCTATATCAAGAGAAGCATCTGGGTCTCATCTAATGGCCGTTGTAAACGCTTATCAAAAAAATTGGGATTTATCTAAGCTTACTTTTAATGTTGTAGGAGATATCTATGGTGGGCTGTGGTCCTTAAACCAAAATGAATCACAAGGATTTCTTTGGGAAAAATATACTACTCAACCCTATGTCGACCAAAATAAATGCAGACGCGTAGGCGAAGTAAAAACACCCTGGCCATGTTTTGTCATTGCGGCTAACAAAAAAATAGCCAGAGAAAACCCCGAGCTAATAAAAAGTATTTGTGACATAGTACAACTTAAAGCAAGTGCATTGAAAAATAATACAGATGCCACTTCGATCATTTCCTGGCGCTATAATTTATCAGTCTCCCAAGTTTCAATGTGGTTATCTGATACAGAGTGGAGTATTGATGGGCAAATCAAGCTATCCGATTTTGAATTGGTTGTTCAATATCTTAAACAAATGAAACTCATTAGCGAAGAAGAAGCTATTGAATGGGAACAGAAACTTTTTTAATGAGGCAATTTACACTTCTTATTTCTATACTATTCAGCCCAATTATTTATGGACAGTTTGGTTGCACCGATTCCCAAGCAACGAATTTCAATGCTTCTGCCAGTATAAATGATGGGTCTTGCTTGTATAATCCAACAAATTATTCCCTGAACTTAGTCGCTAATTTAAGCGATACATTAAGTGAAAATTCAGGACTTGTTTGGGCGGATGGAAAACTTTATACGTTTAATGATTCAGGTAGTGGAACCAAGGTATATGAAGTCATGGCGAATGGCGCAATAATTAGAACCATCCATATAGCGAATTCTACCAACGTAGATTGGGAAGCAATGACGTCAGACTCCACCTATTTTTACATTGGCGACTTTGGGAACAACAATGGAAACAGAACAGATTTATGTATTTATAGGCTGTTAAAGTCTGAGATAATCAATAATACCATCGACACTGTTATAGCTGAAAAAATGAACTTTAAGTGGGATGACCAACTCGATTTTACAAGTGCTTATAATGCGAATGATTTTGATTGTGAAGCATTTTATGCGACGGAAGATTCACTTTTCCTTTTTAGCAAAAACTGGGTTGATCTAGAAACGAAATGCTATGGATTACCCAACTATTGGACAGACACCTTAAATGCTGCAATTCTTTCTCAGTTTGATGTGGATGGCTTACTAACGGATGCCTGCATAGACAAGGTAAATAACAGAACCTATTTGTTAGGGTATAAAAACAACGGTAATAATTTTTATACCAGCTTCATTTGGTGTCTGTGGGACCACGCATCGAATTTTATTTTTTCAGGTAATAAAAGAAGAATTGAAATAGGAAATGTACTTACGGTTTCTCAAACAGAAGGAATTACATTAAGCGATAATGGAACCGGATATGTGAGTGCGGAAAAAGTGGTAAACATTATTACCATTCCTGCCAAACTATTTACTTTCAATTTCACTACTTATTTTGAAGAAACAAATGGATTAGAGCCTTTATCAAACGATTTTCCGTATCAATTGAGCAACTTATTAATCAATGAAGGGATTATTGAATTAGGGATTAATGTTCCGTTCAGAAAAGTCTTTATTGAAGATCTCCAAGGCAAGAGAATCATGGAAATTGAAAATAAAGTCTCCAGCTTACCAATTAATGATTTTCATGGACTCTATTTTTTACGAATCGATAACAACACTTACCCAATTCTATTTTCATATTGATTTATGAATTACTGCCGCACTCGCTTGCGCACTAGGCATGATGGTTATATCATTTAAATTCACATGTGCAGGTCGGGTTGCCGCGAATACGATTACCTCAGCAATATCATCTGCCTTCAATGCCTCAAAACCATTATAAACAGCTTTTGCTTGCTCAGCATCACCTTTAAAACGCACGATTGAAAATTCGGTCTCGGTGGCTCCAGGAGCAACGTTGGTCACTTTAATATTATCCTGCACCAAATCAATACGCATTGCTTTTGACAATGCATCTACCGCATGTTTCGTTGCGCAATATACATTTCCGCCTGCATAAACTTCTTTGCCAGCAATACTTGACACATTAAAAATGTGTCCCTGCTTATTTGATTGCATGATTGGAGCAACAAACCTGCTCACATACAACAAGCCTTTAATATTCGTGTCAATCATTCGCTCCCAATCGTCGATAACACCTTCGGAAATCACCCCTCGACCAACTGCCAAACCAGCGTTATTTATTAAAACTTTTAAGTTCGATTTTACCGTGCTTGGCAAGGAGTTAATCGCACTAGACACCTGAGATTCATCTCGCACATCAACACTAAAAGTTAGCACGTTTATACCATCGTTCTCTAGTTCATTTTTCAACAATAAGAGCCTTTCTTCTCTGCGCGCAAATAAAATTAAGGAATATCCTAGTTTGGCAAATTGAAGAGCGCACGCTTCCCCAATTCCTGAAGTTGCGCCAGTTATAAGTGCGTATTTATCCATTTAATAAAGGTGTGATTATTGAGTTTTACGGAGATTGATTTTAGCTTGATAAAAGAAAGTAATACAAAAAACAAGAGGGGTAAGGCCGGCATTTTATAACGAACTAAAGCTCCTATTACAGGAGTGGTAAGGCCAATTATCGTGAACAAAGTCAAAATAAAAAATAAAGAGAAAACAATAAATTTGACACTTGATTTAGTCGGTTTCTCAAAGTAAAAAATCGACAACGTAATCAACGAGAAAAAAATTAAATTCTCAAAAATGGAGAATAAATACAACGGAGATTTCACATGAGAAAACCAAGGCAATGTAAAGACATGAAACAATGCGAGCGGAATAGCTTTTAGTATAGACCAACTGTTATTTCCCAAGTAGTCCATGTGAATAGCACTTCCTGCATGATACGTTTTAGCCAAATTAATAAAGTCGTGTTGCTTACCAACCAACAAGGAAATAAAATCAAGTTGTGGATGTAACAACGTTACCCCGAAATATAAAACAACACCCGCAATAAGAAATGTAACTAATGATTTCCATAATAGTTGAAATTTCATCCAAATAAACCAAAATAGCAGAGCAGGCAATAAGGCAAAAAGGACATAGATTTTTAACGATGATAACAAGCAAAAACCAACGAATAATAAGCATAAAGTAGACCAACTAAAAGCTTTTGCTAATTTATATACCGCCCAACAAAATATTCCTAATGCAAAAATTAACAAGGCTTCTTTTAATACCCCTGACGACCAAAAAAACACAGAAGGAATTAAAAATGCGGCAACATAGGCCTTTAATTTACTTTCTGAAATTTCAAAAAATAATTTTGCCATGAAAAACAAGCCTAGGAAAGATAAAAAAATGAAAGTCAAGGCATGGAGAAAATAATTACCGAAACTTAGAATATGTAAAACCGCGTTTATTCGAATCACGATTCTATTATCATTTCGCAAGCCATGGTCATATGGCCTAAACCAATAATCCATTTTATTGAGGTATTGATCCTTCAGATATTGATCCTCTACCCCAAGCATTATTTTTATAAAATCAATGGGGTGTTTTGTTGCGGCATTTCCTAAAATTTCCCCGTCATCATAGTACTTAAAAACATCAGCTGTTTGCCTATCCGTATAATAAAAGGTATAAATTAAAAATAATAAGATGCCAGCAAATACTTTTAATGAAAAAGCCACTTTTAATGATGATGTACTAAAAGGCGAATTTTTAAAGATGGAAAGAGAGCTGATTAAGTGATAAATTCCCCACAAAAATAGCAAAGCAATAAAAAGCTTTAAACCTAAAATCATGCGCAAATTTAGTGAAATTAATACCTAAGTATGGACAAAGCGTCAAAATATCCCTGCTTATGCGACAAGTTGTCAGAAATAGTCACTTGGCACAACGATTGTCTAAGAGGAGAATAAATAATATAAAATGAGAACAGGACAAATTAACGTACAAACGGAAAATATTTTTCCGATTATAAAGAAGTTTTTATATTCAGACCATGAGATATTCCTTCGTGAATTGGTTTCTAATGCAGTAGACGCATCACAAAAAATGAAGGTGCTCGCTGCGAATGGCGAATTTAAAGGCACCATGGGTGAACTAAAAGTTGACGTCATCCTAGACCCAGTTGCAAAAACAATTACAATTCGCGACAATGGAATCGGGATGACTGCTGACGAAATTGATAAATATATCAATCAAATTGCGTTCTCTGGAGCGGAAGAGTTCGTTCAAAAATACAGCGGAAAAGAAGGTGCAGAGCAAATAATTGGTCATTTTGGATTAGGATTTTATTCCGCGTTCATGGTGTCAGAGAAAGTACAAATTATCACACTATCAAAAACAAAAGGTGCACAAGCAGTTCAATGGGAAAGTAACGGTTCGCCAGAATATACCATTACTGACGTAAAAAAGAAAAGCCGTGGAACTGATATCGTCTTATACATAAATGAGGAATCAATCGAATTTATTGAAAAAGCTCGAATTGAAGGCGTCCTAAATAAGTATTGTAAATTTTTGCCGATTCCTGTCTTTTTTGGAATGAAAACCGAGTACATCGATTCACCAGAGGGAGAAAAAGATGATAAAGGGGCGATTAAGCGTGTAGCGATTGAGGTACCAAATCAACTAAATAATACGCAGCCCGCTTGGACAAAGGCGCCGGTTGATTTAACAGAAGACGATTATAATACGTTTTATAGAGAATTATATCCCTCGACTTTCGAAAAACCTTTGTTTAATATCCATCTAAATGTGGATTATCCATTTAATTTGACAGGAATATTATATTTTCCAAAAATTAAAGAAAATGTTGAAGTTCAGCGCAACAAAATCAATTTGTACAGCAATCAAGTTTTTATTACCGATAGTGTAGCGGAAATTGTACCTGAATTTTTAACCTTATTACATGGCGTTATTGATTCACCAGACATTCCATTAAACGTATCTCGGTCTTATTTACAAAGCGATAGTAATGTAAAAAAGATATCCTCTCACATTACCAAAAAAGTAGCAGATAAATTAGCAGAAATGTTTAAAAAAGATCGAAAAGATTTTGAGCAAAAATGGGATGATTTACAAGTGTTTGTGCAATATGGAATGTTGTCTGAAGATAAATTTGCGGAAAAAGCGAACGGATTTACCTTGCTAAAAAATACAGATGGTACCTACTTTACCATTGAAGAATATAAAGAGAAAATTACGACATTGCAAACCGATAAAGACGGCAAAACAATCGTTTTATATACTAATAATCCCGAGGACCAATTTAGCTATGTTAAAAATGCAAAAGACCGTGGATATGATGTTTTAAGCCTAGATGGCCCTTTGATTTCTCACTGGTTACCCAAGTTAGAGCAGAGCAATGAAAACCTTAGTTTTGTAAGAGTTGATGCGGACACTTTGGATAAATTAATTCGTAAAACGGATGAAATACCTTCTAAATTATCAAAAGAAGAAGAAGAAAAATTAAAAGGACTTTTTGAAAACTCCATTAACAAGGAAAAATATAATATACAATTTGAGAGCATGAGTGAAGAAAATGCGCCAATTGTTATTACGCAGCCAGAATTTATTCGAAGAATGATGGAACAACAAAAACTTGGTGGTGGCGGTGGTTTTTATGGGGCATTTCCAGAAATGTTTACCATGACCATTAATTCTAATCATGCAGCAATAACCGGACTTGTTGGCAAACCCGATAAAAAGCAACAAGCTACAATTAAGCAGTTAACTGATTTAGCGCTTCTTGCTCAGGGATTACTTAAAGGAGAGGCACTAAGTAGCTTTATAGATCGTAACTTAAAAGGTATTGCATAATCTTATTACTTTTGTAAAAGAAACTTGCTCTATTTACTAATTTTCACGTCTTGTATAAATTTATCCTTGGTATTGTCGCTTTTTACTTAACTAAGAGCATAGGCTTAGGTTTTCTTGGTTTTATTATTGGAGGATTTATAGATAAGACTCAATCAAATAACGGGAATTCCGGTGAAAATCAAGGGACTGGTTTTCAATATAGAGGTGCATCCTCAAAATTTGATTTTCAAACGATGCTCATGGCACTTTCAGCTGCAGTAATGAAAGCAGATGGTAAAGTACTTAAAGCCGAGTTAGATTTTGTAAAAGCTTTTTTCACCAATCAGTTTGGAAACAAATTTACACCGGAGCACCTAAAATCTCTAAAGTCTTACATAGACTCAGGACAAATTCCAATGCAGGAAATTTGCTCAGAAATCCGTCTTAAATTACCGATTGAAATACGCGTTCAGCTATTGCATTATTTATTTGGTATTGCCAAATCAGATGGCAATGTTTCGCAAAGTGAAATGATTGTAATAGAGCGCATTGCTAGCCAACTTGGTGTTACAGCAGTTGAATTTGATAGTGTAAAAAATATGTTCTACCGAAATGTAGACTCTGATTACAAGATTTTAGGAATTGATGCCTCAGCAAGCGATGAAGAAGTTAAAAAAGCGTATCGCAAAATGGCCATTACATACCATCCAGATAAAGTAGCACAGATGGGTGAAGAATATCAAAAAGGGGCAAAGGAAAAGTTTCAAAAGATTCAGGATGCATATGAAACCCTGAAGAAAAGACGTGGTTTCAAGTAAATGCTAAAAGTATAAACGGTTAGTTATTTTGACCTAAGAAATCCCAAAATTCGTTCGATACTATCTTTGGCATCTCCATAAAGCATTTCAGCATTTGGCTTATAAAATAGTGGGTTTTCAACACCAGCATATCCCGCCGACATCGATCGCTTCATTATTATTACTTTTTCTGCCTTCCATGCTTTGATAACAGGCATACCATAAATCGGACTTGATGGATCATCTTCGGCGCCCGGGTTTACAATATCGTTTGCACCTACCACCATAACGACATCTGTACTTGGCATATCGTCATTAATTTCATCCATTTCCATCACAATATCATAAGGTACATTTGCTTCTGCTAATAAAACATTCATGTGTCCTGGTAATCGACCTGCGACAGGATGTATTGCAAAGCGTACCATGAGGCCTGCTTTTTGTAATTCTTTTACCATTTCATAAATGGGATACTGGGCTTTAGCTACGGCCATTCCATATCCAGGAACAATTACTACTGATTTAGCATCTTTTAATAATTCTGCTACTTCCTCGTGATTTAGTGCTGTTACCTCCCCTTCGATGGTAGAAGTTCCTGAAGACACCGCAACCGTTCCAAAACCACCAAGTATAACAGATATAAAAGATCTATTCATCGCTTTGCACATGATGATGGAGAGAATAGCACCTGAACTTCCGACTAAAGCACCCGTGATGATTAATAAATCATTGCCCAGCATAAATCCAGCAGCGGAGGCTGCCCAACCGGAGTAAGAATTTAACATAGAAACCACTACTGGCATATCGGCACCACCAATTGACATTACTAATAAAAAACCAATTAGTCCTGCAATAGCTGTCATTACAATAAGGTAATTTATTCCATAAACATCTGCTGCCCTAACAAATAATACCCCTAAAACAATACAAATAATCGCCAAAGAAATATTCAATGCGTGACGTCCTTTAAATAACAAGGATTTACTCATAATCTTGCCTTCAAGTTTTCCCCAAGCCACTATTGACCCAGTAAAAGTTACTGCGCCAATAAAAACACCAATAAAGACCTCTGTTAAATGAATCGACTGCTCTGCGTTTATTAATGTTTTTGTTTCTGGATCAAGGTAAGACCCAATACCAACTAAAACTGCCGCCAAACCAACAAAACTGTGTAACATAGCAACTAGCTGTGGCATCGCTTCCATTTTTACCCGTTTTGCTAATAGTATCCCCACTACAGAGGAAGAGGCGATGGCAACAACAATGTAGACATGTCCCTCGGCTTTTTCACCGAATACAGTGGCAATAATTGCCACCAACATTCCAAGAATCCCGTATAGAACTCCACGCTTAGATGACTCAATGGATGATAATCCACCCAAACTTAAAATAAATAAAATGCTCGCGAACACATATGCAGCGGTTTGTATTCCTGTTGTCATGATCATTTACTTTTTAAACATTTTTAACATTCTATGTGTCACGAAAAATCCTCCTACAATATTGATGCAGGCAAAGAATATTGCGATAAAAGCCAATATATTACTTAGATTACCTAAGGTATCTT
The DNA here is from genome assembly GCA_026391005.1 of Flavobacteriia bacterium. GTDB lineage: Bacteria > Bacteroidota > Bacteroidia > Flavobacteriales_D > Crocinitomicaceae > UBA952. Next base: position 28,773 of record JAPLEV010000011.1, read on the forward strand.
TTGTTTGGAGTAATCCCCCAACAATTATAATTCCACTAATAGCGTTAGTCACCGCCATTAAGGGCGTATGCAAGGCATGAGAAACGTTCCATATAACTTGCCAACCAATAAAAACAGCTAATACAAAAACAGTAAAATGCTGCATAAACTCACTTGGGGCAACTTGCCCTAAACCAAACAATAATAAACCGATACATGCCAACTTTATCAACATCGATTTTCCTATACTTTTATTCCTCTGTTCGATTGCCTCTTTCGAATCTTCCAAATTCAGCTCTGGAGCCTTAGGTTTTGCTGGACTAACAGGAAGCGGAGCAGGGGGCCAATTTATCTTCCCTTGATGAGTTACCATAGCCCTTGAAACAATTGCATCATCCATATCAATTTTCCAATTTTCGGCTTTTCCCATATCCTCTAACAAATGGCACAAATTATTGCCGTATAACTGCGAAGATTGGGCCGGTAACTGATTTAATTTACCGATAATAGTGACACCATTTTCTGTTTGAAAAATTTCGCCATTTCTAGTTAAAACACAATTCCCTCCCGAAGATGCTGCTAAATCTACGATTACAGAGCCCGATTTCATAACGGCAACATGATTAGCCAAAATTAATTTTGGTGCTTCACGCCCAGGAATTTGGGCGGTGGTAATAATTATATCTACTTCTGCTGCTTGTGCCTCAAACAAAGCCATTTCAGCGTCAATAAATTCCTTGCTCATTTCTTTTGAATAACCAGAATCTGTTGCCCCATCCTCATTAATTTCTACAGTAAGAAATTGTGCTCCCATAGATTGTATTTGCTCAGCAACTTCTTTTCTAGTATCAAAAGCCCTAACAATGGCACCTAATGAATTAGCCGCTCCAATTGCTGCTAATCCGGCAACGCCTGCGCCAATTACCAAAACTTTGGCTGGTTCGACTTTACCCGCAGCGGTAATTTGCCCGTTCAAGAAACGTCCAAAATAAAATGCTGACTCTATTACTGCGCGGTATCCTGCGATATTGGCCATAGAAGATAGAACATCCATCTTTTGGGCCCTAGAAATTCTAGGAATCGCATCCATAGCGATAGCGCTTATATTTTTATCGGCAAGTTTTTGAAGAAGTGGCTGGTTTTGGGCAGGCCATAAGTAACTTAACAAAACAGTTCCGCTAAGCATCATGTCAATTTCTTCAACCGATGGTTCTTTAACCTTTAAAATAATAGAAGATTTACTGAAAACATCACTAGCATCTTTAACAATTTGAGCACCAGCGTTTTGGAATTGAGCGTCAGAAAAATTCGCTTTCAATCCTGCGTTGCTTTGAATTATTACCTCGAAACCTTGTTTTAGTAATCGCTTAACTGTTTGTGGGGTGGCCGCTACTCTTGCTTCATTAGCCGAAATTTCACTTGGAATACCTACTATCATTGTATTTAAAAAGCTTTATTATAAACAAATATCCTTGAGGTGAGTTAAAAAAAATAATTGTTTACTTGTTATTTAATATTTAATCTTCGCAAAAAACGAGCAAAGAATACATTCAAAATTAAAGTGCTCTATTAATGCTCTTCCTCATATTGCCAATTAAAACGCTTGGCTAATTTCGCGTAAATATACGTTTTTACCTCTTTAGAAACTATTTTTGAAAAGACATCTTGCATAAAGGCAGCGACAACCATCTGTCGAGCGGCTGCATCTGATATCCCGCGACTACGAAGATAAAAGACAGCTTCCTCGTCCAATTGCCCTGTTGTTGAGCCATGCGAACATTTCACATCATCTGCATATATCTCTAACTCGGGTTTTGAATTAACAGTAGCGTCATTACTTAGCAAAACATTCGCATTTGATTGAAAAGCATTAATTTTCTGAGCATTTGGTCGAACGAATACTTTCCCATTGAAAACAGCAGTCGATTTTTCATCCAAAACTCCTTTATACAATTCATAAGAATTACAATTCGGAAAAATATGATCAACCGTAGTATGGTTATCCACGTGTTGATTTTCCTTCATTATGTATGCGCCGTTAAGATGAGTTTCACAATTCTCTCCTTCCACATTAACCAACACGTCATTCCGAACAAATGCTCCATTAAGCGTAACGGTATTTAAGGTAAAATTAGAGTCCTTTAATTGGCTAATGTTTTCTGTTGAGAAATGAAAATTTGCCGCTTCATCATTTTGAATTTTCGTCATTATCAAGTGACTGTTTTCTTTTAAAAAAACACTCCAATGAACATTTGAATAAGCTTCATGTGCATTGTTAGAAAAATAACCAACATGAACATTAGCATTCGCCCCTAAACCAAGCTGAATTTGATTCCTCCAAAAATTTGGTTGTTTTGGTCCGTCAGAAATAAATAGTAACTGAATCGGTTTATCAACCTGAATGCCCTCAGCGACATTTATTACACAGCCATTCTGAGCGTGAGCGACATTTAATTTTGCAACATGGCCTTCATTAATTGATTCTAACCAATCCGTTGCCACGATTTGTGAGCCAATTTTAATAGAAAGTCCATTTGGCAAATTCGGAGAACAATAGATACTACTCTCATTTTGAAAAACAAGGGTGTAAGCATCTTTTACCATAGAATAAGATGACCAATCAATCAATTCGGATGAACTACTTTCTAGTTTAATTTTTGCCACACGATTTAAGCGTGTATATTTCCAAGCTTCTTGACGGGAATTCGGAAAATCCATTTCAACAAGCGCCTTTTCGTTGGCATCGATTAACAGTTTTGGCAGTAACAATTTAGCAGGAAGTAGATTCTTCCTAAATGACTGAAGATTTACTTTAGTAACTGACTCCATTTCCATAGTTTTCAATTAGCCGCATTATTTTTTATCCAGTCATACCCTTTTTCCTCCAATTCAAGAGCAAGTTCTTTTCTACCTGACTTTACAATTTTACCATCGTACAATACGTGAACAAAATCAGGTATAATATAGTCTAATAAACGTTGATAGTGGGTAATTATAATTGTCGCATTCTCATTGGTTTTTAATTGATTTACCCCATTTGCAACAATTCGTAAGGCATCGATATCTAAGCCAGAATCCGTTTCATCCAAAATGGCTAATTTGGGATTCAGCATGGCCATTTGAAAAATTTCATTTCGTTTTTTTTCACCACCAGAGAAACCTTCATTCACAGATCGAGAGGCCAATTTACTATCCAATTCAACGAGAGCAGATTTATCCCTAACCAATGCCATAAATTCCTTTGCTGACATTGCTTTCTCGCCCTTATGGTCTCTTATTTCATTTATAGCGGTTCGAAGGAAATTAACATTCGAAACACCCGGAATTTCTACCGGATATTGAAAGGCCAAAAACAAACCTTCTCGTGCTCTTTCCTCAACAGATAAATCCAACAGATCTTCTCCATTAAAGTCAATTTCACCTGCTGTAATTTCATATTCTTCCCTTCCAGCTAATATAGATGCAAGCGTACTCTTTCCAGCACCATTTGGCCCCATAATCGCATGCACTTCGCCGGCATTCACATTTAGAGTAAGCCCTTTTAAAATGGCCTTTCCATTTATACTCGCATGCAAGTCCTTAATCGTAATCATATCTTTCTTTTTTATTTTAAAGAGAAATTAACCTACACTTCCCTCTAAACTAATGGTTAATAATTTTTGTGCTTCAACCGCAAATTCCATCGGTAATTGGTTCAATACTTCTTTACAATATCCATTAACAATTAAACCAATTGCTTTCTCTTCACTAATACCGCGTTGTTTACAATAAAATAGTTGATCCTCACCAATTTTCGAAGTCGTTGCCTCGTGCTCAATTTTTGCGCTGCTATTTTTACACTCAATATAAGGAAAGGTATGAGCACCGCATTCACTCGACATTAATAGGGAATCACATTGCGAAAAATTACGCGCATTGTGTGCGTTTTTGTGAATTTGAACCAATCCTCGATATGAATTTTGAGATTTCCCTGCAGAAATACCTTTCGAAATAATGGTCGATTTTGTGTTTTTACCAAGGTGAATCATTTTGGTGCCTGTATCTGCCTGCTGATAGTTGTTGGTAACGGCAACAGAGTAAAATTCACCAACTGAATTGTCTCCTTTTAATATACAAGAAGGATATTTCCACGTTACGGCTGATCCTGTTTCAACCTGTGTCCATGAGATTTTTGCGTTTTTTTCGCAGATCCCTCTTTTCGTGACGAAATTAAAAATGCCCCCAAGTCCATTCTTGTCACCTGGATACCAATTTTGAACGGTAGAATATTTTATTTCGGCATTATCCAATGCAATTAATTCTACAACGGCGGCATGAAGTTGATTTTCATCGCGTTGCGGAGCTGTACATCCCTCTAAATAAGAAACATAGGAGCCTTCGTCAGCGATGACTAATGTCCGTTCAAATTGTCCTGTTCCCCCTGCATTAATTCTAAAATAAGTAGAAAGCTCCATAGGACAACGCACACCTTTTGGAATATAGCAAAATGAACCATCGGTAAAAACCGCCGCATTTAGCGCTGCATAATAATTATCTTGAGTTGGAATTACAGATCCCATGTATTTTTTTACTAAGTCTGGATGGTTTTGAACTGCATCTGAAAAGGAGCAGAAGATAATGCCTAATTCGCCTAACTTTTCTTTAAATGAGGTTGCTACAGAAACAGAATCCATTACAAAATCAACCGCTACTCCAGTTAATCTTTGTTGCTCCAACATCGATATTCCTAACTTGGTCATCGTTGCTTTCATCTCAGGATCCACATCATCCCATGACTCATATTTTTTAGTTTGTTTAGGAGCTGAGTAATAAGCAATCGCTTGAAAATCTGGTTTTTTGTATTTAACATGGGCCCATGAGGGCTCTTTCATGGTTGACCATAGCGATAAGGCATTAAGTCGATAATCAAGCAGCCATTCTGGTTCTTCTTTTTTTGAGGATATCAATCTAACAATATCTTCATTAAGTCCAATAGGGATGGTATCTGTATCAATATCACTTACAAAACCAAATTTATATTCTTGATTTTTAAGTTCTTCTGCTAATTCGTCCTCGGTATAGTTTGCCATTAGTTCAGTTCAATTGTATTTATACAGAGAAAGATTCTCCACAACCACAAGTACGATCAGCATTTGGATTTTTAAAAACAAATCCTTTTCCGTTTAATCCTCCGGAGAAATCTAGAACAGTGCCTATTAAGTATAAATAACTTTTCTTGTCCACAACAACCGTTACCCCATTGTCTTCAATATTAGTATCACCTTCTTGATGTTGATTGTCAAAAGTAAGTTGATACATAAGACCCGAGCACCCTCCTCCTTGAACGCCTACACGAATAAAATACCCCGACTTGCCATCATCTTCCATTAAACGTATAGCTTGGTTTTTTGCTTGATCTGTAACTGTTATCATTTCGTTCTATTTAGATTAATTATAAATAACAACTAATTAAAGTACAAAAATACCTTATTTAAAGGATTGACACAACTATTTTATAAACAAGTTAAGTAAATAGTTGTTTAAAATACGAACTTAAAAAAAACAAAATGAATCATTTAATAATTGGGGGCAACAGCGGAATTGGAAAAGCTGTTGTTGATTTACTTGGTGAATCTGACTGCGTTATATTTTCGAGAACTGGCGACGGGAGCAATTCTAACCATCATCAAATTAATGTTTTGACTGATAATCTTCCTGATTTGCCACAATTAAAAACAATCGTTTATTGCCCAGGGACAATACAGTTAAAACCTTTTCATCGGTTTAGTGAAGAGGATTTTCTAAACGATTTACAGACTAACGTAATTGGTGCAATTAAGGTCTTGCAATTTTATCAAAAAACACTTAAATCAAATAACGGCAATGTTGTATTATTTAGCACAATTGCTATAAGCCAAGGCATGGGTTTCCACTCTTCCATTGCGGTTTCAAAAGGAGCGATAGAAGGCCTTATGAAAAGTCTTGCTGCTGAGTGGGCGCCTTTTGTGAGAGTAAATTGTATTGCGCCATCTTTAACAGATACCCCTTTAGCCCAAGATCTATTAAATACAGAACAAAAAAGGGAGGGTGCGAATAATCGTCACCCACTAAAGCGAATCGGAACGCCAATTGATATTGCTCAAGGCGTAAAATTTTTAATTGAAAACACTTGGATTACCGGCCAAATAATCCATATCGATGGGGGTCTTTCTTCGTTGAGAATGTTGTAAAAAAAAAAAGAGGGATAAACCCTCTTCTTTTCATTCTTACGCTTGGAGATTATCGGTTAATTTCTATTGTTTTTGTGTAAAGAATTGCATCATTTGATTTGAAAACGATGGTATAAGTTCCATTTATCAGATCATTCAGATGTAGCTCGGATGCCCCCATAACAGGAATCGTTGGCATAAACTGACCGTTTGAGGAAGTTATTTCAATAGTCTCAATACGATTGTCTTTCCAATTTATTCTAGCATTTCCGGTTTCAAAATTGGTTACAACTTGAATTAGATCATCATCTGAGATAGGATCTTTCATTTGCTTAGAAAATGTAGTGGACACCATCATTATTGATATGATTAAGAGCAATGACTTGAAATTAAATAGTGTTTTCATGGTTTTAAGTTTAGTTTGTTCAATCAAAGTTGAGCTAATTATATTTTTTAAACTCATCTTTTGTGGCATACGTGATTAAAATACAATTAGTTACATAGTCAATTATAAGTAGTAATACTTAGATAATAGATTATATGCTATTATTCGAAATAATAAATTGTTAATGAGGTTTACTCATTTGGCTAGCACAAAGAATCATTTGCTAAGGCCAAAAAATAATCTTTACCTTAATTTAACACTGAAATAATAAAAAGAGAAGGCAAGAAGCTTATTATTTTGGGAATTGATTTCTGCTTGGAGAGGCAGTTTTATAGTCATAGTAATTTAAATTGATTTCACTAAAACAAAATGATAAGCACCTTGTCCTTTTTATTTAAATCCAATTTATTTCTTTAAACAACAGAAAAACCAAATAGTTCTTAGTTTATTTATTTTGCACTATTTTATATAGAACAGGTCTACTTGGACTTGCATCATTTTCAAAAGCAGCCATTTGAAGCTCTAAGATGTATTCGCCATCAATAATAGATTCATCAACAAAAATTAATTCTGTTATGGTTCTATCTATTCGATTTTTATGAGGAACTTCCCAAAAAGCGTGATGGAATGCTAATTCACCTCCATCTTTTTCTTTATCGACGGACGGCAAGTCTAAAAGAAGGTGCTTAATGTTCTTTTCGTTCAAAACCTTAATCCCTTCCAATGCTAAAAATGGCGGGTTAGTATCTGCATAATTGACTGCTTTTTTTATCGAGCTATTAGGCAAGGTTCTTATAATGAGGGCTTCGATACTTTTTTCATCAGGAAGAGTCGGAATGAAAATGACCCTATCTCCGTTTGCTTGCTCCTCTGGCACTATAGAAATTAAAAGCGCACGAAAGAAAAACGTTTTAAGAACCTTATTAACGGATAAAACTTCCTCAGTAATATGACCACAGGACTCTGTATGGGTTCCATGTCCATGCGGATTAAACCATATAGACCGAAAATTTACATCTCCTCCTTGCTGTACACTTCCAAGAAATCCATTTTCCCGCACAATTTCCATTTTGGGAGGCGGGACATACCATGCACTTAGCGTTTGGTTTTCTGCAATTCCAATAGATAAATCCAATGGAAAATCAGTGTCAATAAATTCATTTTCATTTAAATAAAAGCGCATAGCATCCAAATTTATTAATTATCATTCACTTAATTAAATATCCAATGTTGAAATTGTTAGGTAAGCATAACCTGCAGCAAAGATATTGCTTGTATCTTTGAAACATGGAACATCAGCAAGATTTATTAAAAGACATCATTGGCCATTCAAAAGAATACGGCTTCATCTTTCCATCATCCGAAATTTACGATGGTTTAGCTGCAACTTACGATTATGGCCAACTTGGCGTTGAATTAAAGAACAATATTAAAGCATATTGGTGGAAAGCAATGGTACAAATGCACAGCAATATTGTCGGAATTGATTCCGCTATCTTTATGCACCCTTCTATTTGGAAAGCCTCAGGCCATGTTGATGCCTTTAATGACCCACTAATTGATAACAAAGATTCAAAAAAACGTTACCGAGCAGACGTCTTAATAGAAGAACATGTAGAAAAGATAAAAGTAAAAATCGAAAAAGAAGTCGAGAAAGGTCGGCAAAAATTCGGTGAGTCCTTTAATGAAAAAACGTTTAGAGAAACAAATCCTAACATCCTTAGAAATGCCGAGAAAATTATTGAAATCGAAGCTCGATTTAAAACAACCCTATCAAATGATGATTTAGATGGTGTAAGGCAATTAATTATTGATCTTGAAATTGCTTGTCCAATTTCGGGAACAAAAAACTGGACGGAGGTAAGGCAATTTAATTTAATGTTCTCAACTGAAATGGGTTCTGTGGCGGGTGATGCATCCACTATTTATTTACGACCAGAAACAGCACAAGGTATTTTTGTTAATTTTTTAAACGTTCAAAAATCAGGTAGGATGAAAATCCCTTTTGGGATTGCCCAAATAGGAAAAGCATTTAGAAATGAAATAGTAGCAAGGCAATTTATTTTTCGAATGAGAGAATTTGAGCAAATGGAAATGCAGTTTTTTGTGAGGCCGGGAGAGGAAATTAAATGGTATGAGTACTGGAAAAGTGCTAGACAAAAGTGGCATTCAGCATTGAATTTAGGCGATGAAAACTATCGATTCCATGACCACATCAAACTTGCGCATTATGCCAATGCGGCAAGTGATATAGAATTTAATTTTCCTATGGGATTCAAAGAAATGGAAGGTATTCATTCCCGGACTGATTTTGATTTGAAACAACACGAAACCTTCTCGGGCAAAAAACTACACTACTTTGATACGGCTACAAACGAAAGTTATGTGCCGTATGTAGTAGAAACATCCGTTGGGTTAGACAGAATGTTTTTGTCCATTCTAAGCGCTTCCTACAAAAATGAAGCCCTTGAAGATGGAACGACTAGGGTTGTATTAACCATTCCTCCGGCTTTAGCACCGTTTAAGGTAGCGATTCTACCTTTGATAAAAAAAGATGGGCTTCCTGAAAAAGCAAGGGAAATTGTTAGCGAATTACAGTATGATTTTGCCGTACAATATGATGAAAAAGATTCTATTGGTAAGCGTTATAGAAGACAAGATGCCATCGGAACACCTTATGCAATTACCATTGATCACCAAAGCCTAGAAGACAACACGGTTACCATAAGAGATCGCGACACAATGAAACAAGAACGTATTGATTTATCAAGTATTAATAATTTCCTTTCTGAAAAAACAGGTTGGAAAGAACTGCTTTTCAAGCTAAAGTAAGCTTGAAATACTTACTGTTACTTTTTTTGATTACTCCTCGGCTTTCTTTCAGCCAATTCTTGATTAATAAGGAGGGGAAAGTTTACTCAACGTTCTTTTTTAAATAAGTTTATCACAAAAATGATAATGACTAAGAGTATCAAACTCCCAAAAAAATAAAAGAATACAGACATACTTGTATTTGCTAATGTATACATAACAGTATATTTTATTATCTAATGTATTGCTAATTAACTTATTGTTAATTAAAAATGAACAAGTCGGTCATTTCAATTATTTGATAATAGTATTAATTGAATATTTTATATACAGAGTTGAAATAATCCAATTTTACGATTAGTCAAACGGCGATAAATGTTTATTTTTGCTTAAAAAAAAATGTTTAGAACGCATACGTGTGGTGAATTAACGAGTAAAGAAATAGGCAATACCGTTGAATTATCTGGATGGGTCCAACGATCTAGGGATTTAGGAGGAATGACTTTTATTGACCTAAGAGATCGATACGGAATTACACAATTGACTTTTAATGCAGACCAAAATGCTGAATTAGCGGAACGGGCGAATAAATTGGGGCGGGAGTTTGTAATTCAGATAAGAGGAAAAGTAATTGAAAGAAGTAATAAAAATAAAAATATTCCAACCGGGGAAATTGAAATTATGGTGGAGCTTTTAACCATATTAAATACGGCCAAACTCCCACCTTTTACGATTGAAGATGAAACGGATGGAGGAGATGAATTAAGGATGCAATACCGCTACTTAGACATAAGAAGAAATCCAGTCCGAGATAATTTAATGTTACGGAATAAAGTATCCTTGGAAATAAGAAATTACTTAGATAACAAAGGCTTTCTAGATGTAGAGACACCTGTTCTAATCAAGTCGACGCCTGAAGGTGCAAGGGATTTCGTTGTTCCAAGCAGAATGAATCAAGGGCTTTTTTATGCCTTACCACAATCACCACAAACCTTCAAACAATTATTAATGGTAGCAGGTATTGACCGGTATTACCAAATTGTCAAGTGTTTCCGTGATGAAGATTTAAGAGCCGATAGACAACCCGAATTTACGCAGATTGATTGTGAAATGTCCTTTGTAGAACAAAATGACATTCTTGAAACCTTTGAAGGCTTAATTAAACATGTTTTTAAAACTGTTAAAAACATTGACTTTCCAGCCGCTTTTCCAAGAATATCCTACCAAGAAGCGATGGAACGATTTGGTTCTGACAAACCAGACATTCGTTTCGAAATGGAATTCGTGGATTTTACTTTAATGGCAAAGGGAAAGGGATTTCCGGTTTTTGACGACGCTAATTCAGTACTTGCCATTAATGTTGCTGGATGCGCCGATTATACAAGAAAACAACTTGACGAATTAACGGAATGGGTGAAGCGTCCTCAGATTGGTGCAAAAGGATTAATCTATGCCAAATATAATTTAGATGGAACCCTAAAATCGTCGGTTGATAAATTCTATGACGAAGCTGCATTAAAGGAATGGATGATGGCTGCAAATGCCAAGCCTGGTGACCTATTATTATTACTTTGCGGGGAACTTGAAAAAACCCGTAAACAACTAAGTGAATTACGCTTATACCTTGGAAATAGCTTAGGTTTAAGAGACCCTTCTATTTTTAAACCATTATGGGTAACCGATTTTCCATTGTTAGAATGGGATGAAGATAACAATCGTTTTCATGCGATGCATCATCCGTTTACGTCTCCAAAACCAGAAGATATGGACTTAATCGATACCGATCCAGGAAAAGTGAGAGCTAACGCCTATGACTTAGCGATGAATGGGGTTGAATTAGGTGGAGGCTCCATTCGAATTCATGACCGTGAATTGCAATCAAGAATGTTCGATTTATTAGGCTTCACAAAAGAAGAAGCACAAGCACAATTTGGCTTCCTAATGACGGCCTTTGAGTACGGCGCACCAAAAAACAACAGTGGAAAAGATACCATGATTGATGCGCCTTCACCAATAAGTGCCGAACAATTAAAAGAATTAGGTGTTAAATTGACATGAATCCAGCTATAAAAAAACTTTCAGAATCGATTGCGCCACTGCGCCAAGAATTATTAAATCACCCTTTATATTTATCGCTCAATTCGAAAAAATCATTGCGCATATTTATGGAGCAGCACGTCTATGCCGTGTGGGATTTTATGAGTTTATTAAAGTCATTACAACGATAATTAACCTGTGTTTCATTGCCTTGGATTCCAACGGGAAACCCATCAACCAGACGATTTATTAATGAAATTGTTTTGGGGGAAGAAAGTGATGTTGATAATAATGGTGCTCCCGCAAGCCATTTTGAACTTTACATCCAATCCATGAATGAATTGGGTGCGGATACGGAAACAGTGTTGCAGTTCATTGAAAAAATTAAAACAGGTCAACCTTTTCTGTCTTCTGCCGATTCTCAAAAAGTGAATCAAGAAACAATCAATTTCATGTCCTATACTTTTGAGATAATTCAGCGTGGAAATCCACATGAAATTGCAGCAGTATTCACCTTTGGAAGAGAAGACTTAATTCCAGATATGTTTATTGAAATCGTAAAAGGACTGCAAGAAAAGGAAGGCGTATCCACTTCTCGCCTTTTGTATTACTTAGAGCGACATATCGAAATAGATGGTGGCGAACATGGTCCTTTGTCGCTCCAAATGATTGATGAATTATGTGGAGGTGACCCCATAAAATGGAATGACGCTTTACAAGTTTCCCTTAAGGCACTCCAAATGCGCATTGAATTATGGAATGGCATTCTAAAACAAATCGAGAAAAACTAATTTTTCTTTCGTTTTTCTTCAAGCCAAGTAGGCACTTTGGAAGGTGACTTTTCAGGGGAATTTCCTAATAATTTTTCGATCAAATCAGGTCGTTTTGCTTTTTCTAATCGTTGTTTTATCCACCCTTGGTTTTCACGTTTATACCAAAAGAAAAAACGATTTTGATTGATTTTCTCTTCTTTTGTTTTTACAGTTTTGATTGGCTTTAAGGTATACGGGTGAACCCCTGTGTAATAAATCACCTCAGCAACGGTCATTGGCGTTGGTGTAAAATCCTGCACTTGTTCCAATTGAAAACCCATGTCTTTCGTTTCAGCGGCTAGATTTGCCATATCTTCTTCTTCGCAGCCAGGATGAGAAGAAATAAAATAAGGAATAAGTTGCTGCTTAAGGCCATGCTTTTCGGAAATCTTATCGTATTTCTCCTTGAATTTATGGAAATACTTAAACGATGGTTTGCGCATTACCCGTAATGTAGCATCAGAGGTATGTTCTGGCGCGACCTTTAAACGTCCGCTTACATGCCGAGTAATTACTTGTTCAATGTACTCGTCGTGATTTCCATCCTCATTATTTTTATTGAAATCATCCACTAATAAATCGTAGCGAATTCCAGATCCCACAAATGCCTTTTTCACCTTTGGATGTGCATCTACTTTTCGGTATAACTCGGTCATTGGTTTATGAGAGGTATCCAAATTATTACAAATTACAGGATGGATACAACTTGGTGAAGTACAACGGGCACAAATTGCCTCGTCTTTCCCTTTCATTTTATACATGTTTGCAGAAGGACCACCTAAATCAGAAATGTATCCACGAAATTCTGGATGAGCGACCACTTCTTCGACTTCCGCCAAAATAGATTTTTCACTTCTTGAAGCAATAAACTTTCCTTGATGCGCAGAAATGGTACAAAAACTACACCCACCAAAACAGCCTCTATGCATATTAATAGAAAACTTAATCATGTCGTAGGCTGGAATTGGCCCACGCTTTTTATATTTTGGATGTGGTAAGCGCGTATAAGGCAAATCAAAAGAGCGATCTATTTCATTTTCCTCCATTGTTTTGTAAGGAGGATTAACGACTAAAATTTCTTCGCCGACCACCTGAGTAATTCGATTCGCTTCCCATTTATTGGATTCAACTTCTACAATTTTAAAGTTTGCCGCATATCTTATTTTATCTTCAAGACATACTTCATGACTTGCTAATTCAACCGTTTCCCAATTTTTATTTTTCGGTAAGGAAAGGGATTTATCTTGAAGAAAGGCAACTTGTTTTAAGGTTTTTGCTTGCTCAAAAGGAACGCCTTTTTTCAGAAGACGCAACAATTCTCGCAGGGGCTGATCCCCCATTCCATAAACCAATAAATCGGCTTTTGAATCAACTAAAATAGTAGGCATTAATTCATCTTTCCAATAATCATAATGGGTAACTCTGCGCAAGGAAGATTCGATTCCACCAAGAACAACAGGGACATCTGGATAAAGGTCTTTTAATATTTTTGAATAAACGATAGACGCGTAATCGGGCCGAAAACCCGCTTCACCGCCAGGCGTGTACGCATCCGTAGAGCGCAATCGCTTATTCGCAGTGTAGTGATTAACCATGGAATCCATGCAGCCAGCGGTAACGCCAAAAAACAAACGAGGCTTTCCTAATTTCTTAAAATCTCTTAGGTCATCTTTCCAATTTGGTTGAGCGACAATTCCAATACGCAACCCTTCATCTTCAATGATTCGACTCACCACCGCTGTTCCAAAAGCAGGATGATCCACGTAAGCATCGCCGGAAATTAAAATGACATCAAATTCTTCCCAAGCTCTTTTTTGAGCTTCTTTTAAAGACATTGGAATCCAATCGGAAATAGGTCGTTCAATTAACATAGTGCAAAAATACGCAAAGAGAATTGTAAACTACTAAGAAGCGTTAATCTCCGATGGTCACATTGATAGTTTGCTGTTGCTTCCCTTCGCCAATTTGCATAATATATTGGCCGCTGTACAACGTACTTACATCAAAATAGGCTATTGTACTTCCTTGAAAAATTGTTTTTGAATCGATCAATTTACCATTTAAATCAACTAGTTTCAAGGCAACATCTGTTTTGATTAAATCGCTAAGTTGCACCATAAGTACATCATTGCTTGGATTTGGAAAAACCTTAACCTCGATAGCTGTGTTTTCAGAAAGTTCGTTACTTGGATTATACACCGTTACCGTTTCCGTAATCGTGGTTACTTTGGCACCTGTTTTTGTGCCATAAAAAGTGGGGCCAACTACATAAGGATAGGCAGAGTTCCAATTTGCATCAACCGTTGCAAAGTAGCAATAAATCCCATTTGGATATTCTGGCGTAACGCAAAAACGACCGTTGTGAACGTCTAAATAATCTTGCCCTGCGTTTGAAATGAACTCATAATCTTCTCGAAAATAACCCAACGGGTAGGTAACTGAAACAGGTGGGCCAGCAGTTACAGCTGTTCCGTTGGAATAGGTAGTTCTTGTGCTGATATTTCTCAATTGATAACTCGATTTCATTCGTGTAATTCCACCTGTTCCGTCGGTATTTGAAAATCCATAAGCACCATAAATCGGGAAACCATCGTAAGAATAGCCAATTAATGGTGAATGTTGCGTGGCATTGATTAAATACAAGCCATCAGCAGCATAAATATCACAAATATTAGAAATAACAGTAAGGTCTAAATTAAAAGCACTTGGATTTTGATGGTGGTGGTAATTTCCCATAGCAGGGTGTCCTTTTGCACAATCGAATCCTGCTTTTTCTGCAGGAATAGCATCTCTATTCCATACACCGTCACCCATTCCGCCTAAAGGTCCACCAGCAAGTGCATTTGTTGAATTCTTCCAAGAAATACCATCTCGGTAATCAAATAAAGCGACACCATTAATGAAAATACCGATATTACTAGGGGTTGTATTTGTTGGATTTCCGGTATTTTGAACTGGATTCAAAGAAATCTTAAAAATGGCATTTTGACTCGTTGCAAGCGAAGGATTTCCATCTAAAAATGGCCCTGTTATGTAAGAAGGGATTCCTTTTGTTGATACATAAACCCAATTAGTCGAATATTGAACCGTTTGGACATTTGCCGCAACCGCATCAACAATAGGCGTCGGATTACCACTTACATAATGCCTCCCAGTTAAGCCAGAAGTGTTAATTAACCAAGCACTAATTGCAGGATTCGTTTGTGCAACGGCTGATAGTGTTGCAGCTAAAAAGATTGATAAGGTAATTTTTTTCATGTTTAAACTTTTTGTTTGATAATTAGTCGTTACTATTTGAATTAACTTGCGGTATAAAATTACTTAATTGTTGCATATTTAAATCTTTCATCAAATAAGAATGTTTTATCCGTTAGTGTTTTTAAAAATGCCAATAAATCTTTTTGTTCGTTATCTGAAAGTCTGACGGGATTTTTTCTTAATTCTTTACTTAATAATGGATTTGAATAATCTAAAAGCGTGTAATGTTTAATCACATCTTTCAGTTTTGAGATGCGTCCATCATGCATGTATGGGAAGCTATATTCAATGTTGCGAAGTGTTGGTACCATAAAAAGCAATGAATCTCGTTTGTTACCAGTTATTGTCATTCTTCCAAAATCCAATAATTCAGGATGAAGAATTTAAAATCATCCCCACCAAAAAACGGCGGCTTATGACATGAAGCACAGAATTTCGTAAACAAAACCATTCCTTTAGATTCCTGATCAGTAAAAACTTGATCATCTTCCGCCCTCATTACTTTATCGTATTTAGAATTAGCTGAAACAAGAGACACGGTAAATTGTGCCAATGCTTTTACCAGGTGAAAAGGTCGAATATCAGTGGTGCCAAAAGTGCGTTTAAATGCCGCCGAATAGATGGGAGAGCGATCCAAGCGATATAGCAAGGAGTCCAAGCGCATATCCATTTCGGCAACATGCGTGATGGGATTAATCGCCTGAGCATTTAAGTTTAACACGCCACCGTCCCAATGAAATAATGAAATAATTTTCGCCATGCTAAATTCGCTAAACCGGGAGCGTTTCGTTTACCAATCCGCCCCTCAATGCCATGGCTTGTTGGGTGATCCACATGTGCAAAAGCAGTAAATTGCAAATGACAAGAAGCACATGAAATGGTTGAATCTCTTGATAGAATTGGGTCATAAAACAAAGCCCTTCCTAGTTCAAATTTGTCTCCATCCAATGGGTTTCCTTTAAAATCATAACTGGGTTTCGGCCATGCTTTAGGCTGGTAAAAAGGGGAAGGAATAAGTTCTTTCAGCGTAAAGGAACATACACAACAACAAAAAAAAGCGAACAATAAGAAACGAGAACCCTTCATACCCATTTTTAATTAAAACATGCCGCTAGGCCCTGCAAAATTAAAAAGGCTTCTTTACCTGGCAACATTAAATGATGTGTTTTTTTTAAAGAAATGACATCCGGAAAAAGCAAGCTCAATTCAAATTGGATATATGAATCAAGAAGATCTACTTGTACCTGTTGAGCACTTGCATA
>JAPLEV010000038.1 GCA_026391005.1 Flavobacteriia bacterium
TAAACCCTTTCAACAGCACATTGAACCACCACCAAAAACAATACAGGGGGTTCTGTTTTAGAAAAACAGGAAAATAATGCTTGATTATCAATAAAATCGTTAAATTTGATTGTCCTAAAATTTATTTAGGACACTATTGATTTTTAATCTTTTTATTAAAAACTACTATGAAACACATAAATTATTTGATGCTTCTATTTTGTATGGCTGCATTAATCGCTTGTAAGACAGACCGCCCTAAAAATCAAAACGGAAAAAACAAAAGGGAAAACCAATTAAACAGAGAAAAACCGGATAGCATACGTATCGATAAAACTGGATTATACGGCATATATAGAGGCGTAGAATTTTCCGACACAGGTGATATAAGACACCGCGATGTGGCACATCAATTTTCAAATCGAGTAGCACACATACTTGGAAAGTACTTAAAAGCAGAATTTAAAGCAGGAAACTACCTAAGTATAGATTTCCAAAAAACGAAAATAACGACTGCCGGAATGGACATGAAAGACACGGTCGTTTATTGCATAAATATGGTCTTTAAAAAAACAGATAAATGTAGTGCGAGCACAGGCATAGAACATTGCGGATCATGGGGTGATCAAGAAAATTATATATTAAAAAAGAGACTTGATGAAACCATTAAAAAATTAGCCGCGATATGCATTGGAAGACCGAAAACATGTAAATACGTCACCGACGAGAAATTCAAGGAATATTGGATTCAATTTAAGCATAAAGATTACCAGGGAGATTGCAAAAAATAGAAAGTCGTATTGTGGAAAAAGTAAAAAAATATACTGTTTTATCGATTAAGTAAGTAATTTCGTTAAAAATAATCAAACATGAAAAAGTCGTATATAATATTTGGTGTTATAGGTGGTATTATCCTAATTATATTCTCAATGTATTACACTGCATACAGCGGAGCCGTTTCTAAACAAGAAAACTTGGATGAAAAGTGGAATAATGTCCAAAGTGCCTATCAAAGACGGGCAGATTTAATTCCAAATTTGGTAAAGACAGTAAAAGGCGCAGCGAAAAATGAAAAAGATATTCTCCTACAAGTTACCCAAGCAAGATCGGGCATTATTAATGCAAAAACACCCGAAGATCTGGAGTTAATGGGTAAGAAAATTAATACTGCTATTAATATCATGTATGAGGCATATCCGCAAATAAAATCAACAGAAAACTTCCGCGATTTACAAACCCAATTGGAAGGTACCGAAAATAGAATAAAAACCGCGAGAGACGAATATAATCAGGCAACAAAAGAATACAATACACACATTAGAGGGTTTTTCAATAGTATGTTCATTAACCACGAAACATTCCCAAGAAAGACAGGATTCACGGCAGATAAAGGTTCGGAGAATGCTGTTGATGTAGATTTCGATGATGCCAAATAAAATCATAAACGAGAGCGATAAAATAGCAATTCAAGAAGCAATTCAAAAAGCCGAAGAACTTACATCGGGTGAAATCAGAGTGCATATTGACAAAAATTGCAGCGGCGAGCCATTAAAACGTGCGATTGAGGTATTTAATAAGCTAAAAATGCACGAAACTAAAGAAAGAAATGGTGTATTAATCTACCTCGCATTTAACGACAGAAAATTAGCCATTCTTGGGGATGAGGGCATTGACAAAAAAGTGGCTAATGATTTTTGGGATAGCACAAAAGAACAACTTATCCTAGATTTTAAAAATAATCAATTTATACCTGGCATCATTAAATCAATCAATGAAGTAGGTGTGCGGTTAAAAGAATACTTTCCGCATCAGGTAGATGATATCGATGAATTAAGCAATGAAATCACTTTCGATTAATGGGTAAGTACAGTATCGCCTTAGTTATAATTACGACCATTACATTTGCTTCATGGTCGCAGCTACCAAAAGCACCCTATCCTCCAAAACTTTATAACGATCTAAATCATATCGGATTTCTAACTCCAAGTGAAGAGATCATGATGGAAAAACGATTGGAGAAATTTGAAAAGGAAACATCCAATGAAATTGCGGTGATTATCGTTGATGATTTGGGAGATTATGACGTTTCTGATTATGCCATTAAGATTAGTAATCTATGGAAAGTAGGGAAAGAAAAAGAAAAAAATGGTGGAAAAAGAGATAAAAAAATATTTATTGCCGTCGGCAGAGGACTTGAAGGTGCCATTCCTGATATTACGTGTAAAAGAATTATAGAGAATGAGCTCATTCCTAATTTTAAAAACCAAGCACATTTTAAAGGACTTAACGATGCGCTAAATGTCCTTAGTTCCTTATCAAAAGGAGAATATAATTCAGCAACTTACAATAAAAAGCACGAGGGTTCTTTGTTAGGAAAAATAATTCTTGTTATCATCATTCTTATCATAGTAGTTGTTTTAATGCTCAAGGGGGGCAAAGGGGGTGGAATAACGATGGGATCTACCGGTTTTTTTGTAGGTAGTGGGTTTGGTAGAGGGTTTGGAGGTGGCTTTGGTGGAGGAGGAAGCGGAGGAGGATTCGGAGGCTTTGGTGGCGGCAGCTTTGGTGGCGGTGGTGCCGGTGGAAGTTGGTAGATTAATGTACGTAATCGTAGGTCTTGTAATGAATAATTCGCAGCTGCAGACCTATCTCTCTATTAATTGTATTGTCAATATTTTGCTGACGAAAAATACCGCGATAATATCCCTCTAATTTAATTGTCCATGCCTTATTTCGCTTACCAAAGCCACTTTGAACGTGGTATATACCAAGACCCGTTTTATATGATAAGAAACTATTTGCTGTACTATTTGCTTGTGGCAGATTATAATACGCTTCTGGTGCAAAAAATACTTCTATAACTTCTGCGCGACAAGACCTCCCTTTTTTTCGCTCAAAAATCGTAAATACGGGAATCCTTGCCATTAGGGCTACGTTTAAATAATTTTTATGTAGAACAGGAGAAAGCAAATCTTCACGATCTATATTGTTAATCGTGCTGCTTCTAAACCCAAATTCAGGAAGTAAATAGCGCCCGAATTGTTTGGTAACCCCTAAGTTGAATGAGGTATTATTTTTTTCTGCTAAACCAATATTATATTGGCCATAAACACCAAAATTTTGTTTTTTACGCATGTACATTTGTGCGTTAGAAACAAAGGGGGAAATCAATATAATTAGGAGGGCAATTCGATTCATGGCTACAGGAATTATTTAATTAAAACCGTCGCCAAGTGAATGGTTACAACTTAATTAAATATTTTCGATAATCATTGCAGAAGCTCCACCGCCACCATTACAAATCGCAGCGCCGCCATAACGACCGTTGTTTTGTTTTAAGACATGAATAAGTGTTACTAGTATACGTGAGCCAGAATTACCTAGTGGGTGTCCGAGTGCAACAGCACCGCCGTTGACATCTACCTTTTCTGGCTGCAGACCTAGGATTTTTGTATTGGCAATTCCCACAACAGAAAATGCTTGATTCAATTCCCAATAATCAATGTCTTTCGTCGATAGACCTGCTTTTTCTAATGCCTTCGGAACAGCCAAAGAAGGAGCCGTTGTAAACCACTCCGGGGCTTGAGCGGCATCAGCGTAGGATACGATCTTGGCGATTGGTTTTAATCCATATTTTTCAACTGCTTCTTTAGAAGCCAAAATAAGTGCCGAGGCGCCATCATTAATGGTCGATGCATTTGCCGCAGTGATGGTTCCTTCTTTATCAAATGCAGGACGAAGACTAGGAATTTTATCCAAAAATACATTGGTAAATTCTTCATCCTTTGCTATTATTTTTGGATCGCCTTTTCGTTGCGGAACACCAACAGGAACTACCTCTTCGTTAAATTTACCCGCATCCCATGCTTCCGTAGCACGCTGATACGATGTGATAGCGAAGTTGTCCTGGTCTTCGCGCGTAATACCGTGTTCTTTGGCACATAGTTCAGCACAAGTACCCATTGGAACATTACTGTAAACATCTAATAAACCATCTTTAGAAATTCCGTCTACTAAACTAATATTGCCAAATTTAGTTCCATTTCTGCCATCCAAATAATGGGGTGTTTGTGACATGCTTTCCATTCCACCTGCTATAACAATATGATTATCGCCACAAAGAATTGATTGGGCTCCAAGCATTACCGCTTTCATACCTGATGCACATACTTTATTAATGGTGGTGCATGGTACATTTTGTCCCAAACCAGCAGCCATTGCAGCTTGTCGAGCAGGAGCTTGCCCAACACCAGCTTGCAAAACATTTCCCATATAGACTTCGTCCACCAAAGTGAAATCTATAGCTGCTTTTTCAATTGCGCCTTTAATCGCAATACTTCCTAATTCAGTAGCTGAAATACTTGACAACCCACCCATAAAAGAACCAATTGGAGTCCTAACAGCTGATACGATGTAAACTTCTTTTGACATGTTTTAAATTTTTAACGAAATTACCAATAATCTGCCTTAAAAATCTTAAAAACCAAAGATATTTTTAGACAAATAACGTGATTTATTGTATTTTTGAAAAATGTCAATTAATGCTGATTATTCGCTCTGGTTTATTCTTCCTTGTCTTTTACTATCCTACTTTGGAACGGCTTATTTCTATGCGAAAAACGAATGGTTTAATCAACAAACTAAGCCAATTAAATATATTTTAAAGGGCTTACGAATTAGTGTGCTATTTGTCCTTTTTTTACTCTTAATTGGCATAATTTTTCAGCAAACTTTCTATCGAACAGAAAAACCGCTGTTAATTACATTAGTAGATAACTCATCATCTATGTTGAGCTATAAAGATAGTGCGCAAATCGGAAAACAAATTAGTGCGCTTCAAGGCAAAATAAAAGAAAAATTTAAAGATAAATTTGAATTAGTAACTTATTCCATAGGGAGTGATTTTAAAGCGTCTGAAAAATTTAATTTTTCAGGACAAACAAGTGATTTAGAAAAGGGAGTGAATACCATTGCCACTAATTATTTTAATAGAAATGTAGGTGGATTAATTTTTGTTTCAGATGGCAACTATAACGTTGGTGGCAACCCGATTTATGCAGCAGAAAAATTAAACCTTACACCAATTTTTACCCTCGGAATTGGAGATACGGTTCCAAAAAAAGATCATTTTATTCGCAATACCGTTTATAATGATGTTGTCTTTTTGAAAAATAAATTCCCCATCGAAGTAGATATTGAAGCGAACCGGCTTCAAAATAAAACAACAAAATTAAGTCTTTGGCAAAATGGAAAGATGTTAGACGCTTCCACAATTAATTATTCCAGCGAAAAACATCAGTTCCTCCAGCATACATTTTTAGTAGAGGCAAGTACTCCAGGTTTTCAAGTTTACAAAGTCAAAATTGACGTAATAGATGGCGAGAGTAATCTCAAAAACAATGAGCAGACCATATATGTTGAGGTTGTTGATAGTAGAAGCAATGTTATTTTCTTAAGTTCAGCTCCTCATCCTGATATTGCCGCTATAAAATCAGCAATGGATAAAAATGAGACAATCGAATCAAAATACGTATCAACTAAAGCGTTTAATTTGTCTGCAAAAAAACCAGATTTAGTTATATGGCATGAACCAGGTGTTCAATTTGATGAAAAAATACTTCTTTACCTGACCGATAATCATATTCCAGTTTTATATGTTTTAGGTCCCAATACTTCAGGAGCGATAAGTAATAAGTTGAATACTGTCGCATTATCTAATTCAAAAAATCAATCTGACGATGTGCTTGCCGAATACAATTGGGCTTTTAGTACTTTTGAACTTAGTGAAAGTTGTAAGCAAGCAATCGACTATTTCCCTCCGCTTAAAGCTAGATTTGGTGCTGTAAGACCCATAAATTCGACAGATATCCTATTGTTTCAGCGCATCGGTAGTGTTACAAAAACAGACCCTCTTTTATTTTTCGGGAAAAACGAACAACAAAATTACGGGGTACTTTACGGTGAAGGGTGTTGGAAATGGAAATTAAACGATTTCATTCGTTCTGGAAGTCACGATAACTTCAATGAATTGATAAATAAATCAATCAATTATTTGCTAATCAAACGACAAGGGGAAGGATTGAGCGTCTCATTTCCAAAGCGATATACAAAAAATGAACCTGTCATTGTTTCTGCTTCTTTTTACAATGCCTCGCTGGAACCTATTTCAACGCCGATTATAGCGATGCTTATTAAAAATGAAAAAGGCGTTGCCTATAAATCACAATTTGCCATTTCAGGCACTAATTATAAATTAAATGCAGGAAAGCTACCTGCTGGACGGTATACGTGGATTGCGAGTACAAATTTTAAAGGAAAATTATATTCTAAAAGTGGTTATTTTATAATCGATGATATACAGCTTGAACAAAATAATTCAAGCGCTAATCACACTGTATTAAAACAATTAGCGATCCAATCTAACGGAAAATATCGTTTCCTCAAGGACTATGAAAAATCGCTTAATGAA
This sequence comes from Flavobacteriia bacterium, assembly GCA_026391005.1. Taxonomy (GTDB): domain Bacteria; phylum Bacteroidota; class Bacteroidia; order Flavobacteriales_D; family Crocinitomicaceae; genus UBA952. Next base: position 6,449 of record JAPLEV010000038.1, read on the forward strand.
ATTGCATTGCGAGACGATATTACTGCTATTCAGTATGAAGAAAAAAAGTTTCTTTCCTTAATCGATTTAAAGTGGTTATTTGGGCTATTAATTGTCTTACTAGCATTAGATTGGTTTACAAGACGCTTTATGGGAAGCTATTAATTTAATTATTATTTATGACTAGAATTTGGATTTTTACAGTTGCGATCATGTTGGTTTTTAGTAATCAACTAATTGCTCAAAAAAGCGTTAGGATTGCTTTTTATAACGTGGAAAATTTATTTGACACAATAGATGGCGAAAACGACGATGCTGAATTTTTACCGGGTGGAAAAAATAGTTGGGACACTCAAAAATTTAATGAGAAAATCACCCACATCAGAGAAGTATTATTGGCGTTAAAGAAACCTATCATTACTGGATTCAGTGAGATTGAAAATTATAGCGTAGTACGAAAAATTATAAGCCATAAGGATTTTAAAAATTATGGTATCGTTCATTATGAAAGTCCGGATGCGAGGGGCATTGATGTTGCCATGATTTACGATAGCTCTAAATTAACTTTATTAGAAGCTGGAAAAATAAGGTTCGTCTTACCTGGCGAACAAAAAGCTACCACACGGGATATTTTATGGGCAAAATACCAAGGTAAGAAATCTATATTTTACGTCACTGTTAATCATTGGCCAAGTAGAAGAGGTGGGGCTGATGATACAGATGTCAAACGAGTAAAAGCTGCTGAAACGGTAGAACATTTTATTGACTCGCTCTTAATCTTAGATCCTAATTCAAAAATCATTCTTCTAGGCGACTTAAACGATCATCCTGAAAACAATTCAGTTCAGCTCTTAAACAAAACGTTATCTCCAATGATTACAAAATCAAGCGGGGAATTTGGAGGGTCGTATAATTATAACAATGAATGGGGAATCTTAGATCATATTTTAATTTCGAAAGGATTGATGAAGGGTAAGCCTTCTATCATAAAAGATTCCGGAAAAATACATTCATTTCCTTTTTTAATAGAAGAATATAAAGGACAACTTGTCCCAAAAAGAACATACGGTGGAAATAAATACTTGGGTGGGTATTCTGACCACCTTCCAGTTAGTATCAACATTAAATTGTAATTAAAACGCGCAGCTTGTATATTAAGCAACTAATTGATTATACTTGCGTATCAAATATTAACATGAAATTAACAAAAGACTTAACAAAAAGTATTTTCAAGAAACAAAAAAATAGGGCGAGTAATTCTATTAACTTTTTATTTTTCTTTAGTTTTTTATTCCTTCTTGTTTTTTCAGTTAGTTCCCAAATCGTATCCCCGTTTAATATTCGATATCAAGTTAATCAGAAAGGGGGAATTAAAATTCTATCTAATGTTTCCGTTTCATGTGGCTCTACTGCTAATAACTGTACGACTGCACAAGGTGAGATTCCCCCATCGGGTAACTATCAAAATGGCAGTTTTACCATGTCTTATGTTGATATTGATGGGGATGCAACAACTTTTAGCTCAAGTAAAGATAGTTTGACCTTACCAAATTGTAGTGAAATTTTATGGGCTGGTTTATATTGGGGAGGGAGAATTGCTGCCAATACAACCAATTACGCTACAAGGAATCAAATAAAAGTAAAAGTTGGCAATGGAATCTATCAACCTTTTACGGCTGATCAAACCTTGGATGTTCCAACCATAAATGGCGCTAACTGGAGTCATCCAAGCTATTTCTGTTTTAAAAATATTACTCCGTTAGTTGTTAGTTCGGGTTTAAATGCTCGTTTTACTGTAGCCGATCTTGTTACACGTACCGGAACGTCAAACATGTGGGGAGGTTGGTCGATTGTTGTGGTCTATAAAAATGTATTACAAACAATGCGTAATCTTACTGTATTTGATGGGTTCGCAAACGTTAGCACTGGGAATTCGTTGGATATTCCTATTAGTGGATTTACTACTCCGTTATCTGGTCCAGTCAATTTTGAATTAGGTGTCATTGCATGTGATGGCGACCGAGATTCTCAAGGTGACCAGTTACAATTTAATGGCGCTGGTACTTTCGTAAATATTTCTGATGCCCTTCACCAAACAAATAATTTTTTCAACAGTACGATATCAGATAATGCCGTCCTTACACCTTTTCGGCTACCCAATTATTCGAATACACTTGGCTATGATGCAGGAATATTCTACCCCAATAATACAGGTCTAAACTATATTGGAAACAATGCAAATTCTGCTATTATTAGGGTAAGCACCTCTTCTGAGAATATTCTGGCGCGAGCTTTTACTTCAGCCATTGATATTTTTGAGCCAGATCTTCGAGCTACCGTATATGTGCAAGATTTAAATGGCGGAACTGTTAACCCTGGTGATGTATTAGAATATAGAGTGGTTGGAAAAAATATAGGGTCCGATGTATCCTTGAATACCTTTATGACTGATACCTTGGATATTCGTACCAATTTTGTTCCTGGCTCAATTCAATACATGAATGGCCCTTATATTGGTCCTAAAACAGATGGATTTGGTGACGATCAAGCAGAATATGACCCTATCAATCGTGTGGTTATAACCCGTGTTAACATTGGTGCTAATGCCCTGAACGGTGGTACTATGAATAATTCCCCGAATGGAGCAGATAGTGCCGTAATTAAATTCCAAGTGGTGGTGGTCAATGATTGCCTTATCTTATCTTGTGATAGTACCATTAATAATAAAGCCTATATTTTCGGAACGGGAAATATCTCCAGTAATTTCTATACCAATAATGGTACATCAGATATCTATGACGCCAATGGCTGTCCTACGAATAATAATAATGAACTAACAATTAATACGGTTGCTTGCCCAGACATCAGCATTGCGCACAACCAAGTCTGTATAGGCGACACCCTGCACTTATCTATGATAAATTCACTTTATGCAAATTATTTTTGGACAGGGCCCAATGGTTTTTCGTCGAACTTAGCAAATCCAACAATAAATAATGTGGTGGCAGCAAATGCTGGTGTCTATTTCCTCAATATTACCTTCAATGGTAGCACTTGCACTTATTACAACATTGTTGACACAGTTGTAATTGATCCCAATCCTATAATTACCCTTGTCAATTTAACAAATATTAGCTGTTTTAATGCCAATAACGGAAGTATTTCTGTTTCAGCATCAAGCACCCCACCCTATTCTTACCTTTGGAGCAATTCAAGTACGAGTGCAATAATAAATAACTTATCCCCTGGAAATTACACAGTAACTGTCAATGATAATTTAACCTGTCATTCTACCGCGACGTATACCATCACCCAACCAAATTTATTAGTGGCCAATGCAGTTGTGACTTCCAATTACAATGGACAACAAATCAGTTGTTTCAATGCTTCTGATGGAACAGCAACTGTGAATGTGATTGGTGGTACGCAACCTTATTCGTATTTA
>JAPLEV010000042.1 GCA_026391005.1 Flavobacteriia bacterium
CGCCATGGTTACGGAGCAAGGGTTTGATGTTGTTTCTGGTTGGAAAAAGAAGCGCCATGATCCGCTGTCCAAAACAATTCCTACCAAACTCTATAATTGGGCAGCACGAAGAATAACAGGTATCCATCTGCATGATTTCAATTGTGGATTGAAAGCGTATAAACTTTCTGTTGTTAAAAGCATTGAGCTGTATGGCGACATGCATCGCTATATTCCAGCTTTGGCAAAATATGCAGGATTTAAAAATATAGGCGAATGTGTTGTTCAGCACCAAGCTAGAAAATATGGTGTAACTAAATTTGGATTGAACCGATTTTTGAATGGTCCTTTGGATTTAATGACCGTTGCTTTTATGGGCAAATTTGGTAAAAAACCCATGCATTTCTTTGGTGCATTAGGGACGCTCATGTTTTTTATTGGATTTGCTTTAGCCCTTTATCTTGGCATCGACAAACTATTTATTAATGAAAATGGAAGGTTATTGGCGGAACGCACCGAGTTTTTTATCGCTTTGGTTGCTATGATCGTAGGAGTTCAATTTTTCATGACAGGATTCATCGCCGAAATAATCGGAAGAAATGCTAGCAGTCGAAATAATTATTTAATTCAACAGAAGATAGGCGTATGAGCCAAGGGCTTGTGATTGATGCATCATGGACACTTTTCTTGGACAGAGATGGGGTAATTAATCATCGTATTGATAATGATTATGTCTTGCAGCAAAGCGATTTTTTATTTTGTGATGGCGCTCTAAAAGCCATTGAAATATTAAGTAATCGTTTTCAATATGTTTTTGTTGTAACCAATCAACAATGCATAGCTAAAGGATTATTAAAGGAAACAGAATTGGCATTCATTCATGAAGAAATGTGTGCTCAGATAAAGTCCTCAGGTGGAACGATTACTAAGGTTTATGCTGCTCCAGAGCTAAAAAATGATCCGGCATCCACACGAAAACCATCTCCATTTATGGCCTTAAAGGCGCAAGCAGAATACGCAGGCATTGATTTTTCTAGTTCAATTATGGTGGGAGATACCGATTCAGATATTGAATTCGGACAGCGCTTAGGCATGAAAACGGTTTTAATTGAGTCTAAAGAAGAAATTAATGCTAAGCCAGACTTTCGCTTCGCTTCATTGTATGATTTTTCAATCAATTTGTTATGAAAAGATACTTAATCATCCTTTTTATTTTTCCCTTTGTTTGTTTTGGTCAAACAAATACAATTGATAAAAAAGGGTGGAAGCAGGGTGCTTGGGCGAAGTACTATCCCGATAATAAAACTGCCATCTATACTGGGCAATTTAAAGATAATAAGCCAACAGGGGAATTTCGGTATTTTTTTTCGTCAGGTAAATTGAAAGCCATTATTCAACATCAGGATAAAAATAATCTCTCTTATGCTCGCTTCTATTTTGAAAATGAGCAATTAATGTCAGAAGGGCGTTATAAGCAGATGAAGAGGGATTCGCTTTGGATAAATTATAGTTCAGAAGGATTTATAATTAGTAGAGAGATGTACATTTCAGACAAGTTAAATGGCCTTCGGGTTACCTATTATTTAGAGGGGCAGAGCGAAGACACGGAAAAGATGTTGACAATTGAAAATTACAAAGATAGTTTGCTAAATGGTTCGTTTGAAGCTTATTTTTTGAAAGGAAATTGTAAAGAAAAAGGAGTGTATTTGAAAGGTAAAAAAGAAGGAGAATGGTTAACATTTAATTCAAATAATGTTTTGATATCTCGTAGTAACTACAAAAATGATCTGTTACAAGGTTGGACCTACGGCTACGATATTAAAGGGAAGTTATTGGGTAAATTATTTTATAACAAGGGAATTGTATTAAAAGGAGACGAGTTAGATGAATACTTTAAATATTGTGAAAAGAATGGCATCGATCCAAACAATTAGTTTTGTAACTTTGAATTAAATGAAAATGATAAAAATCAACACCTTACTATTTTTGATTGTCATTTTGTGTCTTTCATTACAAAGCTGTAAAAAAGACAAGGGCAATGCATCTCCCTTACCCCTGAATCAACATTATTTTGGGCTTGAAGAGGGTCGATATGTTATTTATGATGTGCGCGAAATTAATCACGATGAGAATGCAGTAATTGAACATGATACCTTATACTACCAATTAAAAACTTTTATTGGTGATACAGTAATAGATAATGAAGGTCGAATCGCTAGAAAGTTCTTTCGCTACAAACGAGCTGATATTTTTAGCCCTTGGGCGATTACCGATTTATGGACTACCATTATTCACGATAATAAAGCTCAATTAGTGGAGGAAAATCAGCGAAAAGTTAAGTTGGTTTTTCCAATTACGAGCTCCAAAATTTGGAATACAAATCAATACAATGCATACGAAAATGAAGAGGCATACTATGATTTTATTTTTCAAGCAAAAACAATTAATGGGCTATTTTTCGATAGTACACTGCGCGTTGAACAGGCAAATGATCGAAACTTAATAGCTTACCAGCGTAAATATGAAGATTATGCTGCAAATGTTGGAATGATTCGTAAAGTTTATAAGGATCTCAATATTATGAATTTTGATACCTTAACAATCAAATCAGGAAAAGAAATAGTGATGGAGATTATCGATTATGGTAATTAAATCTCCAAAATTGAATGCAATCATTTATTTTTGCTCTAATTGTTAATTCAAATGAACCACCAAGATACCAAATTTGATTGCCTGCATTTTAGAGGGAGTATTCCATGTAAACCCAATAAAACAGATGGATCAATTTGCACAAACTGTCAGCACTATTCGCCAATACAAAAAAGGATATTAATCATTAAACTTGGTGCATTAGGTGACGTGATTCGGACCACACCGCTTATAGAAAAATTACGGTTAAGTCATAAAAATGCACACATTACTTGGCTTACGCTAAGTCCTTCGATTCTTCCTAAACAAGGCATTGATGAATTACTTAGTTTGAATGAAGTGTCCCTTTTCAATCTGCAGCATACTGCATTTGATATCGTCATTAACCTAGATAAGGATAAGGAGGCGTGCCTTCTCACATCCTTGGTTTCTGCTGAAGAAAAATACGGTTTTACTTGGCAAGATGGACATATAGCAGCATGCACACCAGCAGCCGAGCGCAAACTTTTAACGGGCTATTTTGATTCTTTATCGAAAGAAAATACGAAAAGCTACCTTGAAGAGATATTTGAAATTTGCCATTTTAAATTTAATAAGGAAGAATACCTCATTCATCTGAATGATAAAATGGCTAGCTTTTGGAAAGAAAAGTTCGTTAAATTATCAGATGGAAAAATAATTATTGGTTTAAATACCGGATGCGGTCCACGTTGGAATACGCGTTTATGGTCTGATGAGAAATGGATTGAAACCGCAAGGTCTTTGCAAGAAAAGGGTTATTTCCCTGTTTTTTTAGGGGGAGAATTGGAGCATGATAAGAATGAACGCTTAAGCATCGCCTCAAACGTTTATTATCCAGGTCACTTTTCTTTGGAAGAATTCATTGCAATTACAAATTGTTGTGATGCAATTGTTACTCAAGTGACCATGATGATGCATATTGCAACCGCTTTAAAGAAAAAAATGGTGCTCATGAATACCATTTTTAATCCTTTTGAATTTGAATTGTATGGTCGTGGTATCTTAGTTGGTCCACCTTCGCCCTGTCAATGTTATTTTGGAAATTCGTGTCAATTTGATGCACCATGCATGCTTTCTATTGAATCGAATGTGGTGGTTGATGCTATGGAAAAGATCCTTTAAATTAAACTATGAAAATTGTTTTTCTTTCTACTTTTTATCCATATCGAGGAGGAATTGCTCAGTTTAATGCATTAATTTACAGGGAAATAGAAAAGGTTCATAAGGTTGAAGCAATAACTTTTTCAAGGCAATACCCAGCAATGTTGTTTCCTGGAAAAACGCAATTAGTTAGCCCTGAAGATGCCGCTGATCTTATTCCATCAAAGCGTTGGCTGGACTCAATAAATCCCTTGACTTATATTCGTACTGCATGGAGAATAAAAAAGATGCAGCCCGATTTAATTATTACGAAGTATTGGATGACATTTTTCGCTCCAAGTTTAGGGTATGTTTTAGGTCGTCAAACTAAAAAAACGAAGCGGATAAGTATTTTAGATAATGTCATTCCGCACGAAAAACGTTTTTTTGATAATTGGTGTAATCGTTACTTCTTAAAGCGTAACGATGGATTTATTGTTATGTCCGAAAAAGTACTTAAAGATCTACTTTTTTATTATCCGAAGGCGAAATACATCTATGTCCCACATCCCGTTTACAATCAATTTGGTGAAAAAACTACAAGAATGGCTGCCTTGCAAAAATTGGGTTTGGAAAAAATGGCCGAAAAAAAAATCATCTTGTTTTTTGGGATTATTCGTGATTATAAAGGCTTGGATTTATTGCTTGAGGCAATGGCGCTTCTTTCGGATGACTTTCAGCTTATAGTTGCAGGTGAGGTTTACGGGAGCTTTCAGAAATATCAGGAAATTATTGATAATCGTTGTTTGAATGAACGGGTAAGTTTATTTACAAATTATATTGACGATGATGAGGTGAAAGACTATTTCTCTGCCGCTGATGTATGTGTTTTACCGTATAAGTCAGCTACACAGAGTGGAATCACAAGTATTTCAAATCATTTTGAATTACCGCTAATTGCAACCAATGTTGGAGGATTGGCAGAAACTATACTTCATAAAAAAACAGGGCTAATTGTTGATTTAGTCGATGAAAAGCTTTTGTCTGAGTCAATTGAACATTACTTCTCCGCCAATTTAAATAGTGAATTTCAGGAGAATATTAAAGTCCAAAATAAAGAGAATACCTGGGATAATTTTGGAAAAAAAATATTGAAATTTTATGATGATTTAAAATGATTGCATAGCCTTAGAATTTCAAATCATTCATTCACATTTAAATAGTAGCTATTATTGTTGATTTTACCAATCGTAAATCTTATATTTGCACCCTTAAAAAATGGTTAATAATATAATTCAATGAGAAATAAAAGTTTTTTCTGGTTTATAAGCATCATACTTTTTTCCGTGTGCTTGTACCAATTGTCATTTACATGGGTGGCAAGTAATGTCGAAGCTGATGCAGAGAAAAAAGCAAATCAAAAAGTTAAAGCTTTGCGCAAAGAGGCAATGAAGAAAGATGGCATTGCCTATCTTTCAAATAATACCAAAGTAGATTTTAATGATGCAGATGCCGCTGATTTAGCAAAAGCAGTATTTTTAAACGATATTCTTCGTGAAAAAGGGGAGAAGCCAGTTTACCCGGTTTTTGGTTCTACATTTTCACAAGTTAAAAAACGGTCATTAGCCTTTGGTTTAGATTTAGTGGGTGGAATGAGTGTAACGCTTGAAATTTCTTTGCCGGATTTAATTAAGAATTATGCTAAGAATCCACGTGATCCAAAATTTCGAAAGCCATTTGAAGCTGCATTAAGGCAAAATGACAAGGATTTTCTAGAATCATTTGTTGCCAATTATAAAAAAATAAATAAAAAGAAAGATGGTTCATCGGAACCGCTCTATAAAGTTTTTAAAGGAGAAGGAATCGGAATTCGTTCATCAGATGCACAAGTAGTATCATACTTTCGTGAATTAATTTCATCCTCAATGGATGGCGTGGAGCAAATTATGAGTCGGCGAATTAACCAATTCGGTGTAGCTCAGCCAAATATTCAGAAAGATGGTGCTAATAATCGCCTTTACATCGAATTGCCTGGCGTTCAAGATGAAAATACTGTTGCTCAAAAATTACAATCTACTGCAAATTTAGAGTTTTTTGAAACGTACGCTCCGAGCGAAGTGAAATTGGAATTGGAAAAGGCCGATGCTATATCTAAAACTGCTGAGGTAGATGTTGCAGTCGATTCTTCAAACTCGGATTTACTTGAATCGGAAGGTTTGGAATTAAATGATTCAGGTGATAAAGGATTGTTAAATTTAATTCAGCCAGTTGGTGATTATGCGATTGGTGCCGTAACATTAAATGACAAAGCGGAAGTGGAAAGACTTTTAAGACGTAATGATGTTATGTCTGCTTTTCCTGATAACCTGCGCTTTATGTGGGGTGCTGAATTAGAAAAACTGGATGAGAAAACAAAAAAAATGGGATATATGCTTTATGCATGCAAGATTCCAGAAACAGGTAAAGCAAAAGTTAACGGTTCGCATATTTTTAAGGCGTCCACAGGATTTGATCAGCGTGATGGTAAAATCACTGTAGATCTTCAGATGACCCCTGAAGGATCAGATGCATGGGGTAAAATGACAACCGACAACGTAAAGCGCATTGTTGCTATTTCGATGGATAATATCGTCTTTAGTGCGCCAACTGTAATTAATCCCATTACTTCAGGTAACACACAAATCTCAGGTAGCTTTACTTTTCAAGAAGCTGAGGACTTATCCGGCTTATTAAATGGCGGTGCCTTACCTGCACCATGTATAATCAAAGAGCAAATGAGGGTAGGACCAACTATTGGTAAAGAAAACTCTCAAGCGGGTTTAATTTCATTCGCATTTGCTTTTGTAGCAGTTCTATTTTATATGTATTTCTATTATGGAAAATCAGGTTTGGCTGCTAATATCGCTCTAACGATTAACGTGATTTTTATCTTTGGCTTTTTAGCATCTTTTGGTGCGGTGCTTACTTTAGCAGGTATTGCTGGTATCGTGCTTACTATCGGAACAGCAGTCGATGCTAATATCTTGATTTTTGAGCGCATTAGGGAGGAGCAATACAAAGGCATGGAACTAGCTAAATCGGTAGAAGTTGGTTTTCAAAAAGCATTACCCTCTATTATCGATGCCAATGTTACCCACTTGTTAGTCGCAATTATCTTAAAAGCTTTTGGTACTGGTGAGATTGAATCTTTTGCAACCACTTTAATCATTGGTATTTTTACTTCCATGTTCTCTGCTATTATCATTTCAAAATTGATAATCTATTCATGGATGGCAAAAGGAAAAGGAATTACCTTTTTCACTAAATTTTCTAAAGGATTATTCCAAAACATTAAGTTCGATTGGATCGGAAACAGAAAATATTTTTATATTTTTTCCATTTCTGTAACTATTTTAGGCGTAATCGGAATGTACTCCCGTGGCTTGAAACAAAGCGTTGAATTTACTGGCGGTAGAACCTGCGTTGCCAAGTTTGAGAAAAAAGCAGATATTGAATATATGCGGTCGAATCTTGCAAAATTTTTAGTTGAAAAAGGTGAAGTAGCTTCTATCGATTTGAAAACAAAAGGTACTGACTACAAGGTTGAAATTATTACTAATTTCAAGTTGAATGATGATGGGGCATCTGAAGAAGTAGATCAAAAAATTAGGCAAGGATTAAATGCCTGTAAAGATAAAATGGGTAAATATACTATTGATGAATCAAGAAGTGTTTCCGCATCTGTTTCTAGCGAATTGTGGAGTTCCTCTGCATGGGCTATCAGTCTGGCTTTAATTGCAATCTTTGCATATATCTTCCTCCGTTTTGGACATTGGCAGTATTCGCTCGGTGCAATTGTTGGTTTAGCTCACGATGCATTCTTTGTAATATCTATATTTTCGCTTCTGCATGGTTATTTACCATTTAGTTTGGATGTCAATCAGGCGTTTATTGCGGCCATTTTAACGGTCATTGGCTATTCCATGAATGATACGGTTATTGTGTTCGATAGAATCCGTGAAAATCTTCGGAATAGTAAGGATGAGGATCATCATTATGACATTATCAATAAGTCATTAAACACGACCTTGAGTAGAACTTTTAATACCTCTATGATTCTATTTGTAGTAGTTTTAATTATGTTCATCTTCGGTGGTCCTGCAATTAAAGGTTTCTTGTTCGCTTTACTTGTAGGTGTTGTCATCGGAACGTATTCTTCACTTTGTGTGGCTACGCCAATTTTAATTGATTTCTCGAAACGATTGAAAGCATAGCAATCAGTATAAAATTTCATCTGAAAAGCCGCTAACTAGCGGCTTTTTTTTTTGCTTAATTTTGACTGTGATTTCCTGAAATTAAATTACTTGCTCTTTTTTGTTCTTCCTTTTGTTTTCAACGGGAATAAGTGAATAACTACTTATAAGCAGTGTCAAATAAGTGGGATATCTTGTTAAATTTGTTAGTTCACTAAAGATAATGGCTGAAAATCAATATACGGAAGATAATATTCGATCGCTCGATTGGAAAGAGCATATCCGCTTGCGCCCTGGTATGTATATTGGCAAGTTGGGTGATGGTGCAGCTGCTGATGATGGCATTTATATTTTAGCGAAAGAAATTGTAGATAATTGCATTGACGAATACGTCATGGGTAATGGCAAGAAGGTGGAGATTAAAGTGAAAGATGGCCTTGTTAGTATTCGCGATTATGGACGTGGTGTTCCCTTGGGAAAGCTAGTTGAAGTCGTTTCTAAAATGAATACGGGGGGGAAATATGATTCCAAAGCCTTTAAGAAATCGGTTGGATTAAATGGAGTGGGGTCTAAAGCTGTAAATGCGCTATCGTCTCATTTCATGTTATATTCTGTTCGTGATGGTGAAAAAAAACAAGCGGTTTTTTCGCGAGGTGAATTGATAAGTGAGTCGCCACTTGTAAAAACGGATGAGGCGAATGGAACGTATGTGGAATTTATTCCTGATGAAAGTATTTTTAAAAAGTATGCCTTCAAGACGGCGTATTTAGAGAAAATGATCTGGAATTACTGTTACTTGAACCGTGGTTTATCACTTCATTTTAACGGTGAAAGGTTTCAGTCAAAAGATGGACTAAAGGATTTATTGGAAAATAACATGGACGGGGATCCACTTTATCCAATTATTCATATTGAAGATGAGGATATTGAAGTGGCATTTACGCACGGTAAAACGTATGGCGAGGATTATTATTCTTTCGTTAATGGGCAGCATACAACACAAGGTGGAACCCATCAAAGTGCTTTTCGCGAATCGGTAGCAAAGGTTATCCGTGATTTTTACAATAAAAATTATGAGTCTTCGGATATCCGACAGTCTATCGTTGCGGCTATTGCCGTAAAAGTAATTGAGCCTGTATTTGAATCGCAAACGAAAACCAAACTTGGTTCGCAAGAAATTGAACCGAATGGAAAGTCCATGAGGGCCTTCATCAATGATTTTCTAAAAGATAAATTAGATAATTACTTACACCGTAATCCGGATGTTGCTGAAACGATAGAAAAGAAAATTAAGCAGTCTGAAAGGGAACGAAAAGAATTAGCAGGAATACGTAAAATTGCACGAGATAGATCAAAAAAATCAAGCGTTCACAATAAAAAATTACGCGATTGCCGTTTGCATTTAACGGATTTAAAGGATGATAGAAGGGAAGAGACCACCTTGTTTATTACGGAAGGTGACTCTGCGAGTGGTTCGATTACCAAATCGAGGGATGTGAATACGCAGGCTGTATTTTCCTTGAGGGGTAAACCTCTTAATTGTTACGGCCTAACAAAAAAAGTGGTGTATGAAAATGAAGAATTTAATCTTATTCAGGCGGCCTTAGATATCGAGGACGATATGGATAATTTGAGGTACGGTCGTATCGTTATTGCAACAGATGCCGATGTTGATGGTATGCACATTCGGATGTTATTGCTGACTTTCTTTCTTCAGTTTTTCCCAGATCTAGTGAAACGAAATCATGTGTATGTATTGCAAACTCCTTTGTTTAGGGTGCGGAATAAAAAGAAAACACTTTATTGTTATTCGGAAGAAGAAAGACGAAAAGCGATTGAAGAAATTGGTAAAACAGCAGAAATAACACGATTCAAAGGTTTAGGTGAAATCTCCCCTGATGAATTCATTCATTTTATCGGAGAAGATATTCGATTAGAACCTGTACTCTTGACGAAAGAGGCATCGATTGATTCGATCTTATCCTATTACATGGGAAAGAATACACCTGAACGTCAAGAATTTATTATTGATAATTTACGCGTTGAGAAAGATCCTGCTGAATCTTTGGTAATTGAAGATCTAAGCGATGACATTGAAATTGTAATATAAGATGGCAGAGGACGAAATAGAAGATATTAACGGGGCATTGAATGAAGAGTCTCATCCATTTGAAAGTAAAAAAGTGGATGAAAAAATCGTTCCTGTAGGTGGATTGTATGAAAATTGGTTTTTAGATTATGCCAGTTATGTGATTCTTGAAAGAGCGGTTCCTGCTTTGATGGATGGATTGAAACCAGTTCAACGGAGGATTTTACACTCCATGCGTGAGTTAGAAGATGGTCGCTATAATAAGGTGGCTAACATCATCGGGAATACGATGAAATATCATCCGCACGGTGATGCTTCTATCGGTGATGCCCTGGTACAATTGGGACAAAAAGATTTATTAATCGATTGCCAAGGAAACTGGGGAAATACCTTGACCGGTGACGGCGCTGCTGCTGCTAGATATATTGAAGCTCGATTGTCTAAATTTGCCTTGCATGTTGCTTTTAATCCTAAAACAACGAATTGGTTAACTTCTTACGATGGAAGAAATCGTGAGCCGGAACAATTGCCTATGAAATTCCCGCTTCTTTTAGCTCAGGGGGCTGAAGGAATTGCAGTTGGAATGGCTTGTAAGTTTCTTCCACATAATTTCGTGGAGCTAATAGAACAATCAATTAATCATTTAAGAGGAAAGAAAATTGAATTATTGCCAGACTTTCCAAATGGTGGAATGGCGGATTTTAGTGGCTACAATGATGGTTTGCGTGGGGGGAGGGTACGTGTACGAGCGAAAATTAAAAAGCTAGACAATAAGACCTTAACGATTCATGAAATTCCAATTGGAACAACAACGGGTTCCTTGATTGAATCAATTCTTAAAGCGAACGATAAAGGTAAAATTAAGATTAAAAAAATTGAAGATAACACGTCTTCAATTGCTGAAATAATTGTGCATCTCGCTCCGGGTGTTTCGCCTGATAAAACGATAGATGCGTTATACGCTTTCACTGATTGTGAAATTTCGATCGCTCCAAATTCATCCATAATTGATGGTGATAAACCACGGTTTTTAGGTGTTACTGAAATTTTACGCATCAATACGGACAATACGGTTCGTTTGCTTAAATTAGAACTGGAAATCAGGTTAGATGAACTAGAAAATCAATGGCATTTCTTAACCTTAGAAAAGTTGTTCATTAACAATGAAATGTATATTGATTTTAAGCTTTATGCGGATCGAGAAGCACTATATGTTTATTTGTATGAACGATTTAAACCTTTCAAAAAGCAATTAATTCGTCCAATCACGGATGAGGATTTATTAAAGCTTACGCAGATCCCAATGATTCGGATTACGCGCTTTGATTCCTCAAAAGCCGATGACTCTCTCTTGAAAATTGAAGCGGAAATTGATATCGTGAAAGGGCATTTAGCTAATTTAATTGACTACGCGATTGATTATTTTAAGGATCTTAAAAAACGTTTTGGTGCGGGCCGCGAACGAAAAACTGAAATAAAAACCTTTGATACAATTACGGCATCGAAAGTGATTATTGCCAATAAAAAATTATACGTAGATTATGAAGAAGGCTTTATTGGACATGGATTAAGGAAAAATGAGCCCGTTGGTGATTGTTCCGATATCGATGATATCATTTGCTTTTTTGCCAGTGGTAAGATGCTAATCACAAAGGTGTCAGATAAAAAGTTCGTGGGTAAAGATTTGATCTTTGCTAGCGTATGGAAGAAAGGAGATACCAGAACGATTTACCATCTGTTCTATCAAGACGGTATTGGCGGTTCTACGATGATGAAAAGGTTTTATGTGAATTCCATTACACGTGATACGGAATACGACTTGACAAAAGGGACGAAAGGATCAAAAATGCTTTATTTTTCCGTGCATCCGAATGGTGAAAGAGAAGTTGTAACAATTCTTTTACGTCCACGTCCGCATTTAAAACGTTTACGTTTTGACCTTGATTTAGGTGAATTGTTGATCAAAGGAAGAAATTCAGCCGGCAATAGGGTGACAAAAGAAATTGTACAGAAAATTGTACAAAAAGAGGTGGGAGGTTCTACACTGGCGGCACGAAAAATCTGGTACGATTCGATTGTTGGTCGTTTGAATGATGAATCAAGAGGGAAATTTCTTGGTTCATTTAAAGGAAATGATAAAATCCTAAGCTTATATAAAAATGGTGATTATCGCTTAAGTACCTTTGACTTATCTACCCATTTTGATGAAGACATGATCCATGTTGAAAAGTGGGTGCAGGACAGGGCTGTTTCTACGGTTTATTTTGATGGAGCGAAAGAGTTACATTTTGTGAAGCGTTTTCTTTGTGAAGTGACGGCGGATAAACGAATTTCGTTTATTAGTGAAGGCCAAGGATCGTATATGGATATCGTTTCAACTGCGTACCGTCCGGAAATCCGCATTGTCTACAACAAGCTGCTCAAAGAAACTAAAAATCTTGCCGATACGGTGCTGAATCTTGCCGATTTAATAGAAATTAAAGGTATGAAAGCGCAAGGAAATCAACTTACTAAGATGAAAGTTAAAGAAGTTGTTTTAACGCATTCAATTGATGAAGGAAAAGAACCTTGGCCGCTTGATGAAGAAGTGCAAGTGTTGGAAGACAATGAAGATATGGAAGCGATAAAGGCTGAAGGTATTGATGATGGGGATGAGACTTCTACCAATGAACCAGCTGATGAAGCTAACATTCCTACAAATGATAATGAAAGTAGCCCTACCATCGAGTGGGATCTGACAAAGAATTCCGATGACGACGATCAAATGAAATTGTTTTAAGCTTCTATTACATTAAATTTTATAGTTTTTTTTTCAATAATTAAATTGGAACTAAAAATTATATTTACCTTTGTTTAGAATTATTCTAAATAGATGGCAACGTTAAAGGAAAATGAGGTAAAAATAAATGAGCAATCGCTTGCTTGCGCTTCGTGTTCCTTGTCTAAAAAGAAAAAATGTTGCAAAAAGTACAAAACTAAAGGAGTATCCTGCAAAAAATGTCCGAAATTTGACTAAACGTCATGATTCGATTATTACTCTTATTTTTTTTGATTGTAACTAAGCTAGGGGTCTTTGCTCAAGATGTTTCTCATTCCGAATTTTATTTTCCTCGTTCATTGATCTCAGTTAATGCTTCTTTGCAAAGGATGGATCTATTTACTGGTGTTGCGTATCAAAAGAAGTTAAAGAAGATTGATATTGGTGGCTCACTAGCTCTTGGATCTCGTTCAACATTTGGAGCGCAACAGGTTTTTCCGCAATTAGGTTTCTATATGACCATTCCTTATCTTAAACATTGCAATCGAAAGGGAGCAATTGCATTGGGTCCTATGCTTAGTTTTCATGCATCATTTTTTGATATGGGGGATAATATTAGTCAATACGATATCACGGCAGGTTATTCCTTGTATTGTGGTAAAAATAAGGGAAGATTACAATTTATTCATCAAGCTGGAATAGGTCCATTTGCTGAATTTTTTAGATCTGAAACGTTTGGTTTTGTGAAATCGTACCATTGGAATTATCATTTTAAATTAGGTCTGGCGTATGCGATTTATTAAGATTTTATCCGTTTTTATTTTGTTTTCCTCTTGTGAAAAGGTATCCGTTGATGCCAATACAAAAATTATCGGTCATGCTGCTATGGGATTGAATTCTTCAAGTTCTATCTATGCCAATAATTCCTTGGAAGCGATTAAACTTGCTTTGTCTTTTTCTGGTTGTGATGGCATTGAATTAGATCTCCAGCTGGATAATACGGGACAATTATGGTTGTATCATGATGAATTTCTCTCGTCCTATACCAATGCCAATGGTTGTATCAATGATATGGAATCTTCCGCTCTTTCGGAGGTCTTTTATCAGACAATACACCATGAGAAATTAGTTAAATTTGACCTTGAACTGATTAAATTAGTAGCTGGAAAGACCATTTTTTTGGATCTACGGCACTTGAATCCTTGTACACTTCAATACATTGATTTCCAACTCATAAAACAAACCTTGGAAAATTTGGGAATTGCTGAAAAGGATAATTTTATTTGCATTACTAATCGATTGGAATTACTAAATGAACTCTCAGATGATTTCACGGTTTTTTTCGCAACAGATGTTATTTCATACGGGCTTCAAATCTTAACTGATTATTCTACTTGCGCGGGACTTGTAATACGCAATGCGTCAATTACTGCTTCTGATGTGGCAGCTATTCATTTACTGGGTAAAGAAGTAGTCATTTTTGAAATGCGATCTCCGAAAGGAACGAAAGCAGCCTTTAGAAAATCACCTGATTACCTGATGACAGACGAATTGCGAACGGCCTTGCAAATTGCTAATTAAGACTATTAGCTCACTGATTTTTGGAGTCTTGTTATTTCAACTTTAAATTCGTTGCTAAGGAAGTTTTCATTCATTCTTATTGCTTCTATAGTTCGAATGTCCTTTACATGCAAGTTATTAAGCTCCTCATGAAAACTCATACGATCCATTTGTTTCGACAAAATAACGGTTGATGAAATCAGAAATTGGCAATCTTTCCACATTTCAACATAAGAAGAATGGGTATTCAATAAGTGTTTACAAATTTCAATTATTTCGCGAGGTTTGTTGGTGGCTGAAATTTTAAGTTGTGCTTCGGCAATCAAGGTTTCATAGTGTACATGACTCGTCAAAACGTCTGACTGTATAATGAATATAAGCGCTTCATGTTTGCTTGTTTCACTGGGACTTTCACCCATTAGTTCGTAAGCTTCGTCAATGATTGCTAATTTTTCCAATTTTGCCAAAAAAGTTTTGTGTAAAATCGGAGCGGTATGTAGAAATGTTTTTATCGGAAAGATGCTTTGTTCGAGTGCATCTTCTATGTTATCAAAACTGTGTAAATTTAGTATTTGTTCAGCTTCTTTTAAAATCATTTTACCGCACTATTCTTTCTCATTTTTATATTCATTAATTCAACGATTAAGGAAAAGACCAATCCAAAATATACGTATCCTTTAGGAATATGTGCTCCGAATGCTTCTCCCACTAATAATACGCCAACAGTCACTAGAAAACTTAAGGCAATCATTTTTATAGTTGGGTGTTCTGAAATGAAGTTACTTATTTTTCCGGCAAATGCCATCATGATGACCATGGAAATAATGACAGAAATATAAATAATAGAAATAGGATTTTTCCCTGTATCACCTTCTAATCCATTTGTCATTCCAACCGCCGAAATAATTGAATCAAAACTAAATATTACATCGATGATCACTATTTGAAGGATAATACCGGATAGGTTTTTTCTTTTTGATTCTTTATTTTCTTCTATACCCTTTACACTTTTGTGCATTTCAATCGTGCTTTTGTAGATCAAGAATAGACCTCCAATCAGTAAAATGATGCTTTGAACTGAAAAATGTTGATCGAATTGAGGAAATAGCGGTTTCGTCAATTGCATGAGCCAAACAACGGCTGCTAATAAAATCAATCGAATCACTAATGCCAAGCCTAAGCCAATGTTTCTCGCTTTTCTTTTTTTATTAACTGGTAATACATCCGTTATTATGCTAATAAAGATAATATTATCGATTCCTAGAACCACTTCTAGTACAGTCAAAATAAGTAGGTAAACCCAACCTTGCCATATAAAAAAGATATCAAAGAAATGCATATTTATTATTTTAAATTATTCATAAAACTAACTAAAGCAGATGAGTTTTGGCTTACATCTGTAAAAATTTCTATAATTTGGGGTTTATCATTGTTTTTACTTGGGGCAAAAAACGCTGTTAAATCTGTATTTATATTAACATTAACTTTTATTGCTTGGTAATCCCATCCAAAAGCTTCTGAAATTTTTGCAGCATCTTGCTTATGCTTAGCTTCAAAATAAGTTTCTAATTGTTTGGATTCACTTGCCCCAGGTATAATTCTAAATATTCCTCCCCCATGGTTATTTATAACTATTATTTTAAGATTTTTTGCCTGATAACAATTCCATAAAGCGTTACTGTCGTATAAAAAGGAAACATCACCACTAATAAGTACATGCAGTTGTTTAGGATCAGAATAGGCAGCTCCCATAGCAGTACTTGTACTTCCATCGATTCCGCTGGTTCCACGATTAGCTCTAAATTCCAACCCTTTTTCAGGATCAAAGAGCTGGCAATAACGAATAACAGAACTATTACCCATATGAAGTACGCATGGAGGAATTGTTTCAAAAATTGTTTTGAAGACTAATATATCGGTCAATTTCTCATTTTTGATATCAAATGATTTTATGCGTGAAATGTTTTTACGATCAAGTGATTTCCATAAATCATTATATTTCAAATGTGAAGGAGAAATTTTAATTTCATTTAATTTTTTAATGAAAGTGCTGGGTTCACATGGCATTGTATGTGTAAGTACTTGATATGTATCCATTCCTGTAAATTCACACCCAAGCTTCCAATGTTGCTGAATCAAACCACTTCTCAAGAACGATTTAATTTTTTTAGAAACAACTGCTCCTCCAATTGTTATCAATAAATCCGGCGCAAAATCTTTTTCATTATGCTTACTGAAAGAACTTAAACTTCTATCTATGCAATGATTGAAGGCCTCATTCATGAGGTTGGAAGTATTTTCAACTAATACTGCTACATTTTCGCGCTTTGCAAATTCTGATAGGACTGCATGTAGTTCAATTGATTTTGGCAGCTGTCCACACAAAATCATAACTTTTTTATCTGTAATCGCCTTGCTTACAAAGTCTGTGAAGTCCTCGCTCCAATTAATTATTGTTGCAACGGTTTCAATTTTACGACCAAAATCCTCCTCTTTTTCTATTGATTGATACAAGGGTTCGCTTAAACCAACATTAAAATGAATTGGCCCTTTCCATGAGGATAACGCGCTATCAAAAGCAAATGCTGTTTCGCGTTGGTAGAGCCATTTCTGTTCGTCCGAAAAGTGCACATCATCTAAATTGAATTGATATCGAACATGCTTCCCAAATACATTTTGCTGCATAATCGTTTGTCCATCACCTTGATTTATCCATTCTGCCGGACGATCTGCAGTAATCACAATGAGTGGTATACAACGATAATAGGCCTCAGCTATAGCCGGAAAATAATTTAAAGCAGCAGATCCGGAGGTACAACAAAGTGCAACGGGTTGATTTAATTGTTCTGACATTCCCAAAGCAAAAAAAGCAGCACTGCGTTCATCGTGAATCACATATGTTTGTATGGAAGGATGCTCATCAAAAGAAATAGAAAATGGTGCATTTCTGGAACCAGGGGAAATAATTACATTTCGCACACCATGATGATAGCATTGGTCAATAAGAAGTTGAACGACCTTTTTATCGCTTGATAACATGCTGTAAAATTACAATTTTTGAACAAGGTCTAGTAGCGTTTTACTTTTATTTTCGGTTTCCTCCCATTCGAGCTCAGGTTTAGAATCTTTGGTATATCCGCCACCTAAGTAAAGATACATATTTCCGGGGCGAATTTGACAACACCTTAGGTTTACATAAATTTTCGAGTTTTTAGGGGATAGAAGCCCAATATATCCGGTATAAATAGCTCGATCATGACCTTCAATATTTTCAATAATTTCCATAGCCAAAGCACGAGGCAAACCACTCACAGCTGGTGTTGGGTGTAGCGCATCCAATAACTCTATTTCTTGGCGCGTTGTGCGAAAAGAAAAATCTGTTCGAAGGTGTTTTACTGGCCCTGCAACATAATCGTTGGGACCTATCATTTCCACATCACTAACATCAAGTTCCTGTAATTTTTCTTCAATAAAAGTACTAACCACCTCTTGTTCAATTTGTTCTTTTTCAAGCCAAGGACTTTTATCTTCACTTTTTTTGGTTCCTGCTAAAGAAATGCTAAAGCCTTGATCTCCAACAGTACGCAGAAGTAATTCAGGACTTGCTCCAACCCATGTTCCCAAAATAGGATCAGAAATTAAGTAAACTAAAGCATTAGGATATGCAATGATTAATGCCTCAAATAGCTCTTCCGTTTTTGCTTCATTAAAGTCAACGACTTTAATTCTAGAAAATACAACTTTAGTAGTATTCGTCATTTTGATGGCAGAAATTAACTTTTCGCCTACCCAAATATATTTTGATTTTTCGATAACTTCAATGGGTGATTTCGTGTAATGCAATTTATCGCTTGGGGTATTAAATTCAACAAATCCAAAGCGTTTCGTTTTAGTGAAATTGGAAAGGATAAAACCTTCATAATCTTTAGTTTCTGTTATTAATTCATGAAAATACCCATTTTGTCTAACGACTTGTTCTCTTGGAAAACGATAACAAAGTAGGCTCATATTGCTCGTTTTTCTAAAATCATCACGGTTAATTTTCCGACACAAATAAGCTTATCACTGCCCTCCTCTGTAATGTCAACTTGCCATAAATGCGTTTTTCTTCCTGCATGTACAATTTTTCCTTTAGCTAAAACAAAACCGCTAGAGATCCCATTGATATGATTTGCATTTACTTCAAGTCCAACAGCGATTTCACGATTTGAGTCGATGATTAACATTGAACCCATTGAACCAATAGTTTCAATTAATGCGGCACTTGCCCCACCATGCAATAAACCCATTGGCTGAACGGTGAGGTGATTAACAGGCATTCGCGCTACGATGTAATCGTTTCCGACTTCAATGCATGTAATTTCCAAAGAGGCCATTAAGGTATTGGCATTTTTTGAGTTGATTTCTCCTAATGAAAGTTGCTTTAGCATGAACATACAAAAGTACGTTTTCATTACTTATGAAGGTATATTTTTTGCTTAGTTCTTGCAATTCTTTAAAATAATACTACTTTTGCACTGAGGAGAAATGGCAGAGTGGTCGATTGCGGCAGTCTTGAAAACTGTTGAACCGAGAGGTTCCTGGGGTTCGAATCCCTATTTCTCCGCCAAAATAATTAAAGCCAAGCGTTTTGCTTGGCTTTTTTTGTTTTCTCGAACGTCAAAAGCTTGCTTTTGTAAGTGAAGTAGAAACAAAAAAAGCCATTAGCCGCAATAGCGGATATGCTTTAATTAGTATGAAGCCACCCCCTCCTGGGATCACGCGTCCTTTCAGACGCGTAATCCGAGCTTGCTTTTGTAAGTGAAGTAGATTTTTTTATAGGTATTAACATTCAAGCATCAACCTTGCAAAAGCAGGTTTTGAAGACCTATTGAATTTGGCATATGCTAAGACTAGCTGCAAGCTCAGTCGCCAGCATCCAAATTTGGTGGGGATTAAAAATACTTCGAATAATCTCATAAATGATACGTATTGTAAATCGTCGAAGTAAAGCGCATTGCTAGTTTGGCTCCTTTTTTTGTTACTTTTTTTTGAGCTAAAAAAAAGTAAATAGATTCCTCTTTCTACTTTTTTTCCGCAAAAAAGTAGCAAAAAGCTCGGTGCTGGTTTTTGTAATCTTCGTTCCACTTTTGAAAACCGACCAAATCGGCGAGCTTACAGTTTCCTTTTGGTGCCCGGTTTGCAATGCGCTATTCTTGATTAAAAAAAAGGCACCATATTAAAAATATAAATTTTTATAGGTATTAACATTCAAGCATCAACCTTGCAAAAGCAGGTTTTTCAAGCCCATTGAATTTGGCAAATGCTAAGATTAGGCTCAATTCCAATTAATTTCGAATTTGATTAACCTCTTTTCTGAATTAAATTATACACTCGATATGTAAAGAAAATATTGATGAGTATAACCACAATAACCACATATCCTAAGGTATTGAAGTGCTCCAATGGGCTAAATTGATTTTTTTGTTGAACAATAGCTCCACCTACTAAAGCTGCGATTCCACCGGCCATTTGCTGAAGCGATGCATTGATGCTCATAAAAGCACCCCGGTCTTTTGGCGCTGGAACAGATGTGGCAAGTGCTTGTGAAGGAATCATGCGAGCCATAATGCCAGCCATCATAATCATATTAACAATCACTAAAACCGAAAAGGAAACATGACCGAGATTAGTGTAAATAAGAACCGATACAACCATAAGAATTGACGAGCCAACAAAGATGCTGTATTTATTAAACGAATCACTTAATTTTCCGATGATAGGCATTACGCATATGGTAGAAATACCAACAATCATGAACATGAGCGGTAAGTCTTTTTGACTAATTCCAACATTATTTACCGAGAATGAACTACCCCATGGCATCATTAAATAGCCCCCCAAAGACATAAAAGCGGTCGCAAGAAAACCGATTCGATAGTCTCTATTTGCGATAGTTTGCCACATGTGTTTGATAGGATTATCGCGCTGCAAGGTTAGGTGACTAACAATTGGTTTTAAAATGAAAAAGCTAAGTATAAAAATAATGGTAGCAAGCCCAACAATTAAATAAAAGGGAGCCTGCCAATTCCATGTTGTAGCAAGAAATAAAGAAATCGGAATACCCAAAATTTGACTTATACCAAAGCCCATTTGTAAAAAACCCATAACTCGTCCTCGTTGATTTAATGAAAAAATATCTGCAACAATTGCTAACGAAATTGAGCTAATTACACCTCCAAATATTCCAGTTACAATTCGGGCGCTTACTAAAAACCAATAATTTGTTGCTAATCCACAAAGAAGTGTACCTATGATGAATCCAGCATAAAAAAACAGCAATAATTTTTTTCGATCGAATTTGTCAGCAATACTAGCCGTTAAAAAGCCAGAAATCCCTGCTGAAAAAGCATAGCAAGAGACCACCAATCCGAATTCACCTGGCGTTATCCTCATATTTTTCATGATTAAATCACCAAGTGGCGACATCACCATAAAGTCCAAGACAACACTAAATTGAGTAAGTGCAAGAATTATTATCGCTAAAATTTGGTATTTGCTGAAGGGGAGAGGTTGTTCTTTTTCTTTCATAAAGGTTGACAAAGGTATTTGTTTAAATTACATGTGCTATCTATAATTTTTACTTTTTTAAAGTTTTATTGAACTTCAAATTAATTGTGCAACAACTCTCTCTTTAAATTTTTGTACCTTTACTTTTTAAGATATTTTGATGAACGAACCCATAATAGAGGTAAAGCAACTTGCTAAAAAATTCGGGGATTTCGAGGCGGTAAAAGATGTTTCGTTTACGGTCAACAAAGGTGATGTTTTTGGCTTTTTAGGCCCCAATGGTGCAGGTAAAAGTACGACTATACGTTGTCTCTTATCTTTAATTTCACCTAATTCAGGTTCAATTGCCATTTTTGGTCAAAATCTATCAAGTAATAGATCTCAAATACTTAATAATATTGGAAGTATAATTGAAAAACCTGATTTTTATAGGTATTTATCTGCTGAAAAAAATCTTGAGATTTTTGCACGAATATCTGGAAGTGATAGTTCCAAAAAAGATATTCAAGAAATGTTAGAATTTGTTGGTTTAAACGGTCGTGGAAAAGACAAAGTCAAAGGCTTTTCTCATGGAATGAAGCAGCGTTTAGGTATCGCACAGACGCTATTGCACAAACCTGACCTTATTATACTCGATGAACCAACCACAGGACTAGATCCGCAAGGAATCATTGAAGTTCGGAACTTAATACTTCGCTTAAAAACAGAGCAAAATAAAACAGTCGTTCTTTCTTCTCATCAGTTATCAGAGATCGAAATTATTGCCAATCGAATGGTAATTATCAATAAAGGAAAATCTGTTATTGAAGGTTCGGTTGAAGCGTTAGTGAATGAGCAGGAATTACTCCTTCAAATAGAATTGAATAATCCTGAAAATGCCATAAAGTTACTTGCAACGGAATACCCAAATCTAGTTGTTAAACATTTATATGGTTCAACGATAGAAATAGCAGTTGAAAAAGACATGGTTCCAAAAATCAATTACTTATTAGTGAACAAAGGATTTGAAATACATTCTTTGGAGCCCAAGCGTAAATTAGAAGATTTTTTCATGAAAATCATACAGGAATAATGTTGCTAAAAAACACCTACAACGAGTTCATTAAAATCATTGCTAAGCCACGCAGCTATATCGGGCTTGGTGTATTGACAGCATTGATATTAGTGATATTATTCGCTATGAAAGCGGATGGTTCTTCGTATATTTCCTTTGTCACGGCTTCTTTTGAGCAAACCCTTTCGTTCAACGGAAATATTTTAAATGGTAATTTGATTGCATTTATCATTCTTCAAATGTTGATTGTACATATTCCCTTGCTCGTTGCGCTAGTAACCGGTGATCTTATCTCTGGCGAAGCGGCAATGGGTACCATTCGAATGCTGGCAACAAAGCCTATTTCAAGAACCAATATTGTTTTATCAAAATTTATTGCTGGTGCCGTTTACACTTTAATTCTTACGATTTGGTTAGCTTTTCTTGCATTGGTTGTTGTAAAGTGGATGTTTGGGTCCGGGGATATGATCGTTTTAAATAGCAGCGGTTTGGTCATTCTTCAGGAGGGTGATATTTTCTGGCGCTATGGCTGTAGTTTTATTGTGGCTTACTTAGCCTTACTTACCGTGTCTTCCCTTTCAATCTGTCTATCTGCTTTTGCTGAAAATTCAATTGGACCTATTGTTTCTACAATGGGAATTATTATTCTATTTACAATAATCGGGTCCTTAGATGTTACTGTTTTTGATTCGATAAAGAAATTTTTATTTACCACGCACATGGCCTCTTGGAGAAGTTTTTTTGAGGATCCTATCAATCTCAAAGACATTTGGCAATCAATTATTATTTTAGTTGTTCATAACATTCTTTTAGTTGGTATTGCAGTGATAAAATTTAATAAAAAAGATATTACTTCATGAAAAATATTTTTCTCACGCTTACAATTTTTTGTTCATTTTCGCTTAGTTGCCAAACGGCAGACGAATTGGTTTCATTAATTATAAGAAAAATTGAATTAGTTAAAGATTATTCTGTTTCCGCAAATATTAAAGCCGATATTCCTTTAATTAAAGTTCTACCAGTTAATGCAACAATTTACTTTAAGCAGAAAGATAAGTTCAAGGTTGTTTCCAAAGGAATAGCCATCTTACCTAAACAAGGGTTCACGGATGTTTCTAGTTTTCTTTCTAAGAAGGGCACTTATGTTTCTGTCGATGGCGGACTTGTCGTATTAAATGGAATAAAAGCACACATTGTTACGGTTATTCCTACTGTCGAAAATAGCGATATTGTTTTAGCAAAATTGTGGGTTGATATCAAACAAAATGTAATCATTAAAACTGATCTAACCACCCGTGGCAGCGGAAGCGTAACAATTGATTATATCTATGGTTATCAAGTTGGTTATGCCTTGCCCGATAAAATAACGTTTACCGTGGATGTTAAAAAATTTAAAATGCCGAAAAGTGTCTCTGCTGACATTAATAATACAGAAAAAAATAAAAAACCTGATCCCAATAAAAGTAAGAAAGGAACGATAACTATTTCGTTGACGAATTATACCGTTAATAAAGGAATTAGCGATGAGATTTTCAAGAAAAAAGATTGATATAATTAACAGTAGCGGCTTACATTATATTTACCTCACGTTCTAGCATTACATTAAATTTAGTCTTAATGTCTTCAATAATGACTGTTGAAAGGTCATAAATGTCTTTTCCTGTTCCCCCTCCATAATTCACTAGAACTAAGGCTTGCTTTTGATGAACGCCATAATTTCCAAACGTTTTACCTTTCCATCCTGCTTGTTCAATTAACCATCCTGCAGCAAGCTTCCTTGTTCCGATGGCACTCGGGTAATTGGGTATATCGGGATATTTTTCTTTTAATTGATTCACAAGTGTTTCTGATACAATTGGATTTTTAAAAAAGCTTCCTGCATTTCCAATTAGCGCGGGATCTGGTAATTTAGATTGACGAATGGCAATAACAGCATTACTAATATCTTGTATACTTGGATCTACAATACCCATTTTTTTTAATTCATCTTCGATTGCTCCGTAAGTGGTATTTTTAAGGGCTTTCTTAGAGAGTTTAAAGGCAACGTAGCAAATCACGTACTTTCCTTTTAATGCTTGCTTGAAGATGCTCTCTCTATATCCGAACTGACATTGTTCGGCATTAAATTTCTCTGTTTCTCCACTTTCCAAATTGTAAGCAAGAAGATAGTCAAAGACGTCTTTTATTTCAACACCGTATGCCCCAATATTTTGCATAGGACTTGCTCCCACACTTCCTGGAATCAAACTTAAATTTTCAACACCCGACCAATTCTTACTGATGCAATAAAGTACAAACTCATGCCATGATTCTCCAGCGCCAGACTCTACTGTTACAAAGTTTTCGTCCTCACTTATAATCTTTATTCCTTTGATTTCGTTTCTTACTACTAAACCATCTATATTTTTTGTTAGAAGAATATTACTACCGCCACCAAGAACGAAGATCGATTTACTCAAATTGTTTTTAATTATTTGAGATAATTTGGTAATGGAATCGAAACTAGCAAAATATTCTGCTTCCATATCAAAGCCGAATGTATTGTATGTTCGTAAAGAAATATTTTTTTCAATCATTGCAAAAATCTTTCATAAAAGTATCATTCATTTTGAAAAATAACCATAATCAGTTGGCTTAATATCATAAAACCATGACCAATAGCTTAAGTGATGACTTCGTATAAATCCTTTTTTTGCATTTTTAGGAAGAAACACCCGTCCTCCATTATTAGGCAACATAACCTCTAAGCCCTTCACCTGCTGCTGTGGTGCAATTCCATCCTGAAGATAGATAGGATCACTCCCGGCTTTTTTTCCTAAATTATTACTTCCGTACTGCCAAACTTCGTCAAAAAGTGTCCAATCAACACCATAAAATCCCGCACTTTCAGGCGCCATTATTAATATTTTGCCAAATTTAACTTTGTCTTTTACAGCATTAATAAATCCTAAGCTATAAGCATAACCAAAACTGTGACAAACAATATCTATTGTGTCTTTGATTGAATTACATCTTATTTCATCACAATAGGAGCTGAGGTAATTTTTGCCGGCTTCTGCACCGTTGGTCATTCGAATTAAAAAGCCTTCAACATTTATTTTTGGATTGATTACCCATCGACTTTTTCCAGAAATCCAACAAAATCTTGATGCTAGGTAGGATAGTGTAATATGTAGAAAATTTTTCTGCATCGATGTTTTTATGGTGTAATGACCATCAAGATAGATTGCTTGGCTTGGATTAAAACGCTTAATTATGGTATCATCATATTTATACCAATAATTAGTTTTATCTTTTTCTCTAACGACGTTAATTGGAATTTCCTTATCGTATTTTGGTCCACGATGCCCATTGATAAATAGCAGGTATCTTTTTGCTCCAGCCACACTATTTGTATCTTGAGTAAATCCTATTAAGCATTGAAAAAAAAATAGAAGTAAAAGTAGTTTACTGGCCATATTGATACAATAATCCTTGTGGTAAAGGGGTCCAAAGACATGCTTTTTGTCCGCTTGCTTTTAGACCATTGTTGATCCAAGTATTGCAGGATAATACTATGCTATAACTATCATTAGCATCGTAATAGGCATCATTATCTTTCAGTACTTTTTTGCTATTCGGTAAGAGTAAAACTGTCGTATTTTTTTTGGTAAATTTTAAACTTTTCCTAACATATTTAATTAGGCGCTTGTATTGATTTTCTGTCAATACTAGTTTAACAGTTGGTCTATCGGTTAAAAGCTTAGAATGGTAGGTGGCATGCACGGCTGAGGTCCCAAGTCCTAAACCTGCAAATACAGCTGTTTTAACTGTTAAGTCAGCCCATTCTGGTGTATTGAGGTAAAAATCTTTATCACCCCAACCAATCGCAAGTAGTTGTAGTGTAGAATCATTATTTTTTGTGTTTTCTCTCGGAAAAACGGTTCGCCAATCCATAAATTCATTTTTAACAGGTACAACAAAATCGGTGTGAACACCAGAATTCATTAGGTAAACTACGATTGTAGGATTTATTTTTTTTTCCGCTTTTACTGTGATTCTAGATAAAACAAAATAGATTAGAAAGTAAATCAAAACCAGTGAAATAAAGACAATAAAAAACCACATTATTGTTTTTAAAAGCAATACAATAATCCGAAAAAAAATGGAACGATTTTTCTTGTTTTTTGATTTTTTCATTGACTATTTATTATTTATTTGTACTACAAATTTAATCTTTCTTATAAATAAATTAGTTTTTAGCGCTTCTGTTACTATTTTTGTTGCCTACGTTAAAATTTAAAAATTACTATGAAATTAACCCTTTTTCTCCTTGGCCTCTTATTATCATCCTCACTATTTAGTCAAATCGACCCCAGTAAAATTAGCACTTCTTATAAATTCGAGGAAATAATAAATAATATTCAACGATTATACGTTGATCCGGTTGATGCCAAAAAGCTTACAGAGTCTGCTATTGTTGCGATGCTTGAAGAGCTAGACCCTCATTCCACTTACATTTCTGCAGAAGATGCAAACGAAGCGCAATCGCAAATAGATGGAAGTTTTGTGGGTATTGGTATCCGCTTTCAGATTGTGAAAGATACTTTAATGGTTATCGCTACAATTCCTGGCGGTCCTTCGGAAAAATTAGGGGTTCTAGCAGGTGATCAAATTCTGATGGTTGATGGAATAAATATTGCTGGTGTTGGACTCAAAAATAATGATGTACGTTCAAAACTGATGGGTGAATTAGGTTCGAAGGTTTTGATTCAGGTTATCCGTCAAAACTTGAGAAACCCTTTGAAATTTACCATCGTTCGCGATAAAATTCCGATTTTCTCTGTCGATGCAAGTTATATGGTAACGCCTGAAATAGGCTACATAAAGTTGAATAGTTTTTCAAGAACGACTGTTGAGGAAGTTCAAAATAGTTTGAAAGATCTAAAATCCAAAGGAATGAAGCAATTAATCTTTGACCTTCAAGGAAATGGAGGTGGATTATTAGATGCAGCACATCATTTAGTAGATGAATTTCTATCTGGGGATAAATTAATTGTATATTCAGAGGGCAGATCACAACCTAGGAGTAACCTAAGAGCAAGTAGAAAAGGTTTGTGGGAAGATGGCGGATTAATTGTACTTACAGACGAATATTCTGCTTCTGCTAGTGAGATTTTTTCAGGTGCCATTCAGGATTGGGATAGAGGACTAGTTGTGGGGCGTCGTACTTTTGGAAAGGGTTTGGTCCAACGACCAATAGTGCTTGCTGATGGGAGTCAGATCAGGCTTACTATCGCACGATATTATACACCAACAGGTCGATTTATTCAAAAACCTTATGAGGATAATAAAGAATATAAAAATGACTTAACCCAGCGTTATCTGAATGGTGAGTTCCAAAATGCTGATTCGATAAAGTTTCCTGATTCACTAAAGTTTCTTACGCTTAAAACTAAACGAACAGTTTATGGCGGTGGCGGTATCATGCCGGATATTTTTGTTGGACTAGACACGTCTGATATTACAGATTATTTTGGTGATCTTGTTAGAGGGGGCCACATCAATAATTATATTATAACTTACATAAATAAAAATAGAGCAAACTTAAAAATTACGTATCCTAATTTTTCAATATTTAAGAATAAATTTATCTGTGATGATGTATTTATGGATGACTTCTTTGCTTACGTTTCAAAAGAGGCACCTGATTTATTATTCAATGAAAAAGAATATTTAATTAGTAAAAAGATGCTGCAAATGCGCCTTAGAGCAAATATTGCTCAAGATTTATGGAGCACAAGCGAATCCTATCAGATTTACAATGATTTCAATGAGGCACTGCAGAAAGCCGTAGTTCTTTATAAAGACAAAACGTATTACAACTTTAAATTAGATAAGTGAAAAGACGGGTTGTAATAACAGGAATAGGAGCACTCACCCCAATTGGTAAAGATGTACCTACTTTTTGGTCCTCAATAATTCAAGGAAAAAGTGGTGCTGCCCCAATTACCAAATTTGAAACTTCAAAATTTAGGGTTCATTTTGCTTGCGAATTAAAAGGGTATAATTCAGCTGATTTTTTTGATTCAAAAGAAAATAGAAAATACGATCTCTTCTCCCAATATGCGCTCGTAGCAGTAGATGAAGCGGTTAAAAATGCAGGCATTGATTTCGATCAATTAAATAAGGACAGAATTGGCGTTATTTGGGGATCTGGAAACGGTGGAATTCAAACGTTTCAAGATGAAATGATGGAGTTTTGCAGTGGTGATGGCACTCCGCGTTTCCCACCATATTTTATCCCAAGAATTTTAGTCGATATTGCTTCAGGAATTATTTCCATTAAATATGGTTTAAGAGGCGTTAATTTTTGCCCTGTATCTGCTTGCGCAACATCTAATACGGCCATTATCGAGGCATTTAATTACATTTCTTGGGGTAAAGCGGAAATGATTATTACCGGTGGATCAGAAGCGGCAATAACGCAAGCTTCTATTGGTGGATTTTCTTCTGCACGCGCTTTGTCACTTAGAAACGACGATCCAGAAACAGCATCCCGGCCCTTTGATATTTCCCGTGATGGTTTTGTGATGGGGGAAGGCGCTGGAGCACTTATTGTGGAAGAATATGAACATGCTGTGAATAGAGGTGCAACCATTTTATGCGAAATTGTTGGTGGCGGTATGGCAGCGGATGCTTACCACCTAACTGGAACACACCCAGAAGGATTGGGAGCAATTTTAGGGATGAATGAAGCAATTAAGGAAGCTGGTATTTCTCCTGACGATATTGATTATATAAATATGCATGCTACATCTACAGCGCAAGGTGATACCTCGGAATTATTAGCTGCAAAAGCAGTTTTTGGTGAACGAAAAAGTTTGTTTGTTTCAGCTACAAAATCCATGACTGGGCATTTGCTTGGAGCTGCAGGGGCAATAGAAGCAATTATTTGTGTTAAAGCGCTCCAAGATGGAACAGTACCACCAACAATCAATACAAAAAATATAGAGCCTGATTTTAAGGATTTATTTCAATTTCCTCTCGAAAAAGCAATTCATCATCCTATAAATTATGCGATGAGTAACACCTTCGGTTTCGGGGGGCATATAGCATCTGTAATTTTTAAAAAGTTTTAAGCAATAAATAGTATATTTACCATAAAATACTCATGAAAAAATTAGTTTTAAGTTGCGTTTTAATTTCATTATTATCGGTTTCATGCGACCAAAGTTCCAAAGGAAATTGGAGTGATAACGATAAAGATCTGGCTAGAAAAGATATGATGAAAGGTCTAGCTTCTGGTGATGAAGACAATATGTTTTCTGACAAAGCGAAAAATAAATTATGTGATTGTGCTATAGAAAAGATAGAGAAGCATTATGATAATTTTATTCAAGCTAATAACGATAAAGATGGTTTGTCGAATGTAATAAAGCCTTGTATGAAATTTCTTTTAGAGGACTTGGTGGAATAATTCTTTCCTAAAAGAATTATTTAATTTGCTAGCTTATGCAAATTAAAAAATGTGAGAATGCCAATCAGTAGACAGGACTTTTTTATTGCGAATTAAAATGAGGTACATAGAGCATTTCAACATGAGGAATGTCATCCTCTAGGTATTCTTTTCCGGTTGAAAAAAATAAGTGAGCATTATAGAATTTTTCTAAGTGACTTTGTGCCGAAATTTTTACGGGTACTCGACCGAATTCTTTGCATATAAAATCCATACATGCATTCATTAAAAGATGTCCTTCTCCCTTGCCTCGGATTCTTTCATCTATAACCACTCGACCAATCGATACTTCTTTATAACTAATGCCTTGCGGAAGTATTCTCGCGGTTGCAATGATTTCACCTTTAGCATTCCTAGAAATAGCATGGTAACTAACCTTGTCTTTGCCATCTAATTCTAAATAACTACAGTTTTGCTCAACAACAAATATTTTAACGCGTAATTGAATCAAATCGTGAAATTCAGTTAGACTTAGTTCCGTAAAGTGTTTGATTTGAAAATTCACATTATCAATTATGAATCAAATTTATAAAATACATTAGAATATTCAACACTTTTAACAGGTGTATGTTAAATACTAGTATTTTTGTACAAAATAAAAAGAATGAATTCTCCTTTTGTTATTATTGTTTTTGTTGTCCTTATTGTTTTGATTCTTGCCTTTGATTTAGGTCTTTTATCAAAGGTCAAGCAAAATAAAATAGCGTTCAAAAAAGCATTAATGTGGACCTCTATTTGGGTGGGTTTAGCCATGCTTTTTAGTTTGTTTGTCTGGCAAATGGAAGGGTTTGAAAAATTTGCTCAATTTCAGTCGGCTTATTGGATTGAAGAGGCACTATCTATCGATAATCTTTTTGTGTTTTTATTGATATTTTCTTATTTTAACATAGAAGGTTATCGACAGCAAAAAATATTGTTGTGGGGAATTATCGGAGCAATTGTCTTTCGTGCGATTTTTATTTTTTCCGGTATTGGTCTTATAAATTTAACCTATCTCCCAGAATTTTCAATTGGTAATTGGCATTTTTCCTTGGGTCATACAGGTAAAGAAACGATTGATTATTCAACTAAAACTTTTCATAGGATTAATTTAATAATGACTTTATTCGGTCTATTTCTCATTTATGCAGGGATTAAATCAGGCTTTTCGAAAGAGGATGGAGAAAGTGCCAATTTTAGTAATTCCCTTGGAGTAAGATTATTTCGTAAGATAATTCCCATAAGAACGAACTTTGATGGCGACCGTTTTTTTACACGTGTTATGTATAAAGGGAAGTCGAAATTGTTTGGTACAAAACTTTTATTAGTTCTAATCATTGTTGAATCTTCCGATTTACTTTTTGCTGTAGATTCCATTCCAGCTATTTTTGCCATAGCACCCAATGATCCTTTTATACTTTATTCATCTAACATTTTTGCTATTCTTGGTTTACGATCGCTATTTTTTCTGCTTTCAAATTCTATGAATCTATTTTCAAAACTAAAATATGGATTAGCTATTATTTTAAGTTTTATCGGCTTGAAAATGTTAGTAGCTCCTATCTACCACATTGAAACGCTTGTTTCCTTATTGATCGTAGTCTTTGTATTGATGGGCTCCATAGCTGTATCCATCTTAACTAGAAAAAAATCGACTGAACTAGAATAATACGCTCGCTCCTTCTTCACTGGCAGATACAATTGATCTGAAATTACCAAAGAGCTCTCGTCCATAACCAATTGTATTGTCCCCATCTTTTAGTGAGCATTCTCGAAGAGCTATTTCTTCATAATTTGGACATGATAATTCTCCTTTAATCGCATCAAGATGGATGAGGTCACCGGTTCTGATTTTAGCAATCATTCCACCATCTTTTGCTTCTGGACATAAATGAATTGCCGCAGGGACTTTACCCGAGGCGCCAGACATTCGTCCATCAGTGACCAAAGCTACGTTATAACCACGCTTTTGAAGGATGGTCAATGTTGGTGTTAATTGATGTAATTCAGGCATGCCATTTTGTTTCGGACCTTGAAATGGTAATACAGCAATGAAGTCTTTGTTGAGTTCATCTTTTTTAAAGGCATCAATTAAATCTTGTTGTTCTAAAAATACAATAGCAGGTGCTTCAATTTTTCGATGATCTAATTCAACAGCTGCTGTCTTAATTACTGCGCGCCCAAGATTTCCTTGTAATATTTTAATGCCGCCATCTTTTGAAAATGGATCGGATGCAGATCGAATGATACTTTTGTTCAGACTTTCCTTAGGGCCATCAACCCA
>JAPLEV010000028.1 GCA_026391005.1 Flavobacteriia bacterium
TAAGAACAATTTTTGGAATTGATGAAAGTTTATATGGACTTACAGATTTCAATTACAGTGGATTAAATGGAAGTGTAGGAGCCGTATTTTCTAAAAACGAATTTATATTTAGAACTAATTTTTCGACAGGTTATCGAGCTCCTCATTTAACGGAATTACTATCCGATGGATACCATCATGGTGCGTTGCGCTATGAAATAGGGAATAGAAATTTAATTTCGGAAAAGGCTGTTCAGCTTGATATCACATTTGAACACAACCAAGAGCATGGTGCCCTAACTTTAAATCCGTTTGCTAACCTTATCGATAATTATATTTTTATTCAACCTATTGATTCAATGGTAGGTGGAATGCCCGTTTTTATCTATCAGCAAGCTCAAAAGGTTTTGTTTCTAGGAGGTGATATCGCTTATCATTTTCATCCACATTTCGCCCATAAATTACACTGGGAAATATCCGCATCCTACATTCGACCCTTTACAGGAAACGATAGTTCGGTTTCTTTAATTCCTCAGCCAAGATTAATGAATTCACTCAAATACGAATTTGCCTTAGGAAAAAAGTTACGACTTAAAGATTTACACCTGCAATCCACCTTACTTGGCGCTCAAAATCAAGTCGCTTTTAATGAAACACCCTCTAATTTATATCATTTATTTGACCTGGGAATGCTCATTTCGTTTGGTAGAACCGAGCAGCTGACGCTAAATATTGGCGTTAGAAATTTATTTAATGCAAACTACATCGATCACCTTTCCCGTTTAAAAAATATAAGTATGCCTTCTCCTGGTAGAAGCATATACCTATCCTTTAACTATTTGATTAATTATAAACTAAAAACCAAAAACAATGAAAACTAACCTTTTATTATTTGCAGCAGCAATTTCATTTGTTGCATTAACTAGTTCTTGCAAAAAGAATCAATGTTCTGAATGTCATTATGACAAAGCCGGAATGGAAGTTGAAATGGGAGAATTTTGTGGCGATGCGTTAGAAGACCTGGAGGCGCTAGGATCATTTACGGATACAACTGGAACTTATGTAGTTCATTGTGAAGGACATTGATGCTTTAAAACCGAATTTTACTTCAGTTTGAATTTAAAGGGCTTACTTGGTGAGCCTTTTTTTTTGTCATTGCCAAAAAGGTCTTGTGATAGGCCTTTTTGCCCTTCGACAGGCTCTGGGGAGTCCAGGCTTTTCGCTAGCCTCGTCCGCCCAGGCGGAAATTCCTCGGCTAGCTAGCATTAAGCTTATCGAGTGGACACAGCTTGCTGTGGTTGTATCGAGATAAGCTTATCCCGACTATGCGCCTCATCTCAAAATCTTTTGTAGTTTTATCGAAGCAAAAAAAGCGACATGATAGAAAAAGGTAATAAAAAAACAATTCGTGCTTGGGTAATGTATGATTGGGCCAATTCGGTTTACCCATTGATTATCAGTTCGGCTATTTTTCCAATACTTTATGAAGTAAATACAAGTATTAAAGATCCTGTTAGTGGAAAAACGACCTATGACATTATTTCCTTTTTGGGAATGGAATTTAAAAATACTGAATTTTATGCCTACCTAATTTCGCTTTCCTATATTATTGTCGCTTTGCTATCGCCGATTCTTTCAGGTATTGCTGATGCAGGCGGTAAACGTAAATTATTCATGCAATACTTTTGTTACATGGGAGCCATAGCTTCTGGCTTATTGTACTTTTTTAGTGCGGATAATCATGGGGTTGATGGTACGCCATTTGAACTCGGAATCACCATATTGCCACTTTTTATTGGGAGTATCGGGTTTTGGGGAAGCTTGGTTTATTACAATTCCTATTTGCCTGAAATCGCTGATTATCGTGACCATGATAAAATAAGTGCGCGTGGATTTTCTATGGGCTACTTTGGAAGTTCACTGTTATTGATAATCATATTGTCGCTTACCGTTTTCACTAAGACAATTCCAATAAAGTTTGCTTTTCCATTAGTTAGTTTATGGTGGATTCTCTTTGCTACGTATTCATTTTATCATATCCCAAAATCAATACCGACAAGCGAGAAAGCTAATGGAAATATTTTTCTTAAAGGATTTAAAGAACTTAGAAAAGTAGCGAGAGAAATTAAGGCGAATATTCATTTAAGACGATTTTTAGCCAGTTATTTTATGTACAACATGGCTGTGCAAACGATCATGGTAATGGCTGTAGCATTTGCGAATAAGGAAATTAGAGGGATTAAATCATCAGACTTAATTATTAGCATATTAATTATTCAATTTTTGGGTATTGCCGGAGCATTTTTGATGTCAAAAGTATCATCCGTTATTGGAAATATTAAAACAATTGGCATTTCAATCCTAATATGGATTGGCTTATGTGTGGCTGTCTTTAGTGTCGTTTACGAACCCTGGCAGTTTTATATTGCAGCTGCTTTTGTGGGCTTGGTTATGGGAGGTATCCAATCAGTATCAAGGTCCACGTATTCCAAATTATTGCCACAAACAAACGATATCACGTCCTATTTTAGCTTTTTTGATCTGGCTGAAAAAATCGGATTAGCAATTGGAACGCTTACTTTTGGAATAATTGAAGGATATTTGGATATACGGTCTTCTATTTTGGCACTTATTGTATTTTTTGTTGCTGGCTTTATCTTGTTATTATTTGTGCCAAAATCTGATAGGCTCATGACAATTAAGTAGTAAAAAAGAATTAATTATTATTTAACGTTAAATCTATCTTTAGATATCAATGCCCCTGCTAAAAAGTTTATTTTTGCCTAAAATTTTTCTATTATGAAACAACTAATTGAAGCTGCTTGGGAGGATAGATCTCTACTACAAGATTCAAAAACGACTCAAGCGATTGAAGCTGTAATAGGAGATTTAGATAAGGGTTTGTTGCGGGTTGCAGAACCAAATGCTGATGGAACTTGGACTGTAAATGATTGGGTCAAAAAGGCGGTGGTGCTTTATTTCCCTATGCGTCAAATGGAAGTTTTTGAAGCAGGTCCTCTAGAATTTTACGATAAAATGGCCTTAAAGAAAGATTATAAATCACAGGGCGTTCGTGTTGTGCCTGGCGCTATTGCTCGTTATGGTTCTTTCATCGCTTCGGGGGTAATCTTAATGCCTTCCTTTGTGAATATTGGAGCGTATATCGGTGCAGGTACGATGGTTGACACATGGGCTACCGTAGGTAGTTGTGCTCAAATTGGTAAAAATGTACATTTAAGTGGTGGAGTAGGAATAGGGGGCGTCTTGGAACCTTTGCAGGCAGCTCCTGTCATCATAGAAGACAATGCTTTTATTGGCTCGCGTTGTATTGTAGTGGAAGGTGCAAGGGTGGGAACCGGAGCAGTTTTAGGCGCTAATGTGGTGCTTACCAATTCCACAAAAGTGATTGATGTATCTGGCGAAAAGGCAATAGAATATAAGGGATATGTGCCACCAGGAAGCGTGGTAATTCCCGGGACCTACAAAAAACAATTTCCTGCAGGAGAATTTCAGGTGCCTTGCGCCTTAATTATTGGTCAACGAAAAGCATCTACCGACTTAAAGACGTCTTTAAATCAGGTGCTTCGTGAGCACAATCTTGCTATTTAACAAGGATTTTTTTCTTATTCCATCCTTTCATCGTATATTTGGGAGCTTAATGAATTAAATTAACTTTAAGCGCTCATGGAATTAAATCCACTTACAGCTATTTCGCCAATAGATGGCCGCTATCATACCAAAACAAGTCCCTTACAAGCTTATTTTTCTGAGTTCGGTTTAATTAAATACCGCGTATTCGTTGAAGTTTCTTATTTTATTGCCTTATGCGAATTACCATTGCCAGCACTTTCTGATTTTCCAAAAAGAGGCATTGCTTTGATGCGAAGTTGGTGCGAAGATTTTTCGGAAGCAGATGCACAATGGATTAAAGATTCGGAGAAGATAACGAATCACGATGTGAAGGCGGTTGAATATTTTTTAAAACATAAATTTGAGGCAGAAGGATGGGAAGCATTTGCTGAATTTATTCATTTTGGACTTACCTCTCAAGACATTAACAATACTGCAATTCCCTTGTCATTAAAGGAGGGCCTCGAGCAGGTTATTTTCCCCGAATATGAAAAGGTGATTCATAAACTAAGAACTTTTGCCATTCAGTGGAAAGATGTTCCTATGTTGGCAAGAACGCATGGTCAGGCTGCTTCCCCAACTAGATTGGGAAAAGAGATTCAAGTTTTTCAAGAACGATTAGCAGGTCAGCTTCGTGTGGCCAAATCGATACCTTCCACGGCAAAGTTTGGTGGGGCAACCGGTAATTTCAATGCGCATCACGTCGCCTATCCAAGTACTGATTGGGTAAATTTTAGCAATACATTTTTAGATTCATTGGGTTTAAAGAGAAATCAAACGACCACCCAAATTGACCATTACGATACCTTAGCGGCTCTTTTGGATGCATTAAAGCGAATGAATACCATACTGATCGATTTAAATCGCGATATGTGGACCTATATTTCCATGGATTATTTCAAACAGCAATTAAAAGAGGGTGAGATTGGGTCATCGGCAATGCCACACAAAGTTAACCCCATCGATTTCGAAAACTCAGAAGGTAATTTAGGTATAGCCAATGCCCTTTTTGAACATTTGTCTGCTAAATTGCCGATCTCTCGATTACAGCGTGATTTAACAGATTCTACTGTTTTGAGAAGTATTGGTGTTCCGCTAGGCCACAGCTTGATTTCAGTTTTATCTACTTTAAAAGGCTTGGATAAGTTGGTATTGAATGAAGCTAAATTAAAAGCAGATTTGGAGGATAATTGGGTAGTAATAGCAGAAGCGATACAAACCATTTTGCGCAGAGAGCAATTCGAAAAGCCTTATGAGGCTTTAAAACAATTGACTAGGAAAAATGAAAAAGTAACCAAGGATACTGTTCATGATTTCATTGATAAGCTGGATATTTCTTCAGCGCTCAAAGAGGAACTTAAAAATATAACACCTTGGAATTATCTTGGCGTGCAACTCGTAATTGATACCTTATGAAAGTTATAATTAGTGCGATACTATTTATGTTATCCTTGCCATTATTTAGTCAAGATTTTCCTATTGAATGGGGTCCCATTTTGAAAAGTTCGGGCGCTCTACTCGATATTATCCCAAAAAACAACACCTCTTTTTATTCATTGCGTTGGACAGGTGGGCTTGGAGGTTTTCGAATGGTAGAGCACAATAATTTAGTTGAGACCCAACAAGCCCGAATAAAACCGGTTATTGAATCAGGTTATGCTGAAATTGAATCTACTCACTTTCATGCGGGTAAACTACTTGTTTTTTTATCTGATAGAGCAAACGGGGCAATGGGTTTGTATAGCCAAGAGTTAGGGTATGATTTATTACCATTAGGGAACTCTAATTTAATAGCTGAATACACGAATACTAATTTAGGCGCCAAGCCAAATTTTAATGTCATTAGTTCTCAAAATAGAAAATATTTAGGCCTAGTGTGGGTGATACCCGGAAGAAAAGACATGAGTGATGTATATGGCTATGTTATTTTAGATTCTACCCTTACAATGATACAAAATGGTGAATACACCCTGCCTTTTAGTGGAAATATGAGTACCATTAACGAAGATCATATTTCCAATTCAGGAGATTATTTTTTAATTTTAACTGAGCACAAGGAACGAAATGATCGCTTGTTAACAAGGTCATATGAGAATTTTAAAGCACTTCATATTTACAAAATCCGACAGAATGAATTAAAAGAGTTCTCTGTTGATATCGATGGAAAAAGAATAGATGATATTTTTATTTCTTCAAATGATCAAAATGTTATTACATTATCTGGTTTGTATGGGAATGGTAATTTTCAAGGAGTGGAAGGTGTTTTCTCTGTTCGTATAGCTGCAAACTTAGATTCTTTAACAGGCAAGGGAATGATCCCATTCGGCAATCAAATCATAAAGGATAATATGACCGACCGCCAAATGGATAGGTTAGAACGAAAGTATCAATCGAAAGGTCAATCGCCACAAATGTATAATTACAGTCTACGAGGTATTTATACTCTCGATGATGGTTCGTCTGTTGGTTCTGTTGAACAATATTACGTGCAATCAAGGGTAAATTACGATTCTCGTACAGGAGTTTCAACAACCACAAACTATTATTACTACAACGACATAATCGCTTTTCGAATCGGATTGGATGGTAAGTTTATGTGGGAAACTCGAATTGACAAAAAACAAGTGTCGATTAATGATGGCGGACCTTACAGTTCGTATACAAGTTTTACGAATGGTCAAACGCTGAATTTCATCTTTAATGATAACAAAAGAAATTATAACGATTTAGGTGAATATTCACAATACGGAGAAAACTCAAGCTATTATTATAATTTATCAAGACGTAATAATGCAGTTGCTAATTGTTCAATTGACATTGAAACGGGTAAATTAGAGCGAAAAGTTTTGTTTTCAGGGAAAGAATTATCTACCATTATCATTCCTAAAATGATGAGGGTTAACCAGAATGACAAAGAAGTATTACTTTATGCTATAAATAGAGGTAAAGAACGCTTTGGGATTTTATCGTTTAAGAAATGAAGTTACTACGTTTCATAGCCATTTTTATAGGCATCGCAGTTTTATTTTCCTCTTGTAAGTCAAGAAGTAAATATGTTGAGCCCGATAATGAAGTCGGAAACGATACGATTGTAGATAATCACTCATATGCCAATCTGCAGGCCATTAATACGATTCATTTAGAACTTGAATTAGATGTAAATTTTCAAAATAAGACTATTTATGGCGTTGCGCGTCATGAAATGGTCAACAACAATGCTAAGATTGCAATTTTTGATACTCGAAATTTACTAATACAAAAAGTAACGACAGGTAAAAATGACGAAGAGCAAGAAGTAGATTTTGTAATCGGTGCTATGGATAAAGATTCTATTTTAGGCCAACCCTTGACGGTTAGTATTGACCCAAAGACCACCCAAGTCAATATTTATTACCAAACAACCAAAGACTCTGAAGCGCTGGATTGGCTTGATACGCTTTCAACGAGTTCAAAAACAAAACCTTTCTTATATACCCAAGGGCAAGCCATTTTAACACGTACTTGGATTCCACTGCAAGATTCTCCCTCTAACCGCTTTACTTATAACGCTACGGTTAAAGTACCTCAAGATCTATTGGCAGTCATGAGTGCCGAAAATCCAAAAGAGAAAAATAATACAGGGATTTACAATTTTGAAATGGATCAACCGATTCCGTCCTATTTAATCTCTCTTGCTGTTGGTGATATTGTGTATCATCCATTTGACAACAAATGTGGCGTATATGCAGAGAAAGAATTAATTGCGAATTGTATCTATGAATTTGAGGAACTACCTAAAATGATGTCTGCGGCTTCCTCTTTATACGGAGCATATCAATGGAAACAATATGACTTAATGGTTCTGCCGTATTCTTTTCCTTTTGGAGGAATGGAAAATCCTAGGTTAACATTTGTTAATCCAACGATTCTGGCGGGTGATAGAAGTTTAGTTTCTGTAATCGCACATGAATTAGCCCATTCATGGTCTGGTAATTTAGTTACGAATCGCACTTGGGATGACTTTTGGCTGAATGAAGGATTTACTGTTTATTTTGAGCAGCGTATTATGGAGGTTCTATATGGGAAAGAAACCTCAGATATACTCGCTCAGCTAGAATTTCAAGAAATGCAAGAAGAAATGAAGGAGATTTTGGCAGGGAAGCATCCAGAAGATTCTCAATTACATCTTAATTTGAAGGGGCGAAATCCAGATGATGGCATGACCACTATCGCCTATATCAAAGGGGCTTTCTTCCTGAAAACATTAGAAAGTAAAGTGGGAAGAGAAAAGTTTGATCGTTTTTTAAAACATTATTTTAACGTATTTCAATTTAAAACAGTCAGTACGGCAGCCTTTATTACTGAAATGGAAAATAATTTATTATTGTCTAAAAAATTGAGTTTTGATTACGATGAATGGATATTTAGTAATGGTCTTCCTAAAAATTCCGTTATTATTAATTCTTCGCGCTTAAAAAGGATGGAGTCTTTAGCGAAACGATTTTCTGCTGGCGAAAATGTATTTGAACCAGTTGTCAGTTATCAATGGCAGAAAATCAAGAATTCTAAAAAGAAAAAAAGAATTAAAATAGTGTCAAAAATTAAGCGGGATGATTTTATTGTTCAGGAATGGCAAACATTTATCCGTGGATTAAGTGATGATATTTCTATCGTTAAACTTCAATGTCTAGATGCTACGTTTAATTTTAGTACTTGGGGAAATAGCGAAGTAATGGCGGAGTGGTTTGTTTTAAATATTCATAGAGAAAACCGAATCATACGACCAGCAATTGAAAAATTTATTTCTAAAGTGGGAAGGAGAAAATACTTACTTCCTATTTATAAAGCCCTTGCAAGTAATCCGGAGGATAAATTGTGGGCCAAGAAAGTTTTTGATAATTCAAAGGCTTACTATCACGCTGTTTCACGCAATTCA
The DNA here is from genome assembly GCA_026391005.1 of Flavobacteriia bacterium. GTDB lineage: Bacteria > Bacteroidota > Bacteroidia > Flavobacteriales_D > Crocinitomicaceae > UBA952. The sequence goes on from JAPLEV010000028.1 coordinate 8,525, forward strand.
ATTGCAAAACTGTTTGCTAATTAGCCATTTCGCTCATGTAACGAATGCGCACCAAACGCAACTCCTCCTCGGTATATAGCCCATCTAATTCTCGGTATGCTGTTATTAAATCATCTGAATTGGCATTATTGAAATAATCAAAAATTTCTTCTTGATTTTCAGCATCTAGAATGCTATTAATAAAATAATTAATATTGACCCTTGTTCCTGATGCAACAACGGATTCGATTTCATCTAGCAATTCATTGAAACTTTTACCTTGGCTATTCGCAATATCATCTAGTGGAATCTTCCGGTCTATATTATGGATCAATTGAACTTTTAATCCTGATTTATTAATTAGCGATTTTACGACCATATCTTGCGGACGTTCAATTTCATTGTCCTCAACATAATTTGCAATTAATGCTACAAAAGGTTCGCCATATCGCTGTGCTTTTCCAACACCAACCCCCTGTATATTTGTTAGTTCTTCAAGTTCTACCGGATATTGAAAACACATATCTTTTAAAGATGGTTCCTGAAAAACGACGAATGGAGGTACACCCATTTCTTTTGCGATAGATTTCCTTAAATCAATTAACAAATCATAGAGTCGTTCATCAAAAACACCCCCTTTACTACCGATAATTATCCCATCATCGTCATCTGTGTTTGAAAAATCGTGTTGTTTGACTAATTTAAATGAGCGAGGCGATTTTATATAATCTTTTCCCTGCTGCGTTAATTTTAAAACACCAAAAGTTTCTACATCTTTTGTTAGGAGTCCTGCTAGGTAAACTTGACGTATTACAGCATTCCAATAGTGTTCGTCAAATTCTTTACCTACCCCAAATAGCTTTAGGGTATTGTGTTTGTAAGCTTTTATTTCCGAGTTGACATTGCCAGAGAGAAAAGCACAATAATGTTTTGCTTTTTGGGTTTCTTCAAGAATTTCAACAGCTTTTAATAAATTTAAAACATTTGTTTCACCCTCCGTTTTCTCAAGTGGATTCCTGCAATTATCGCATTGACTGTCGCATTTTCGTTCATCGAAAGTTTCACCGAAATAGTGTAAAATGAATTTCCTTCGACAAACGGAAGTTTCGGCATACGAAACAATTTCATTTAATAATTGACGGCCTATTTCAAGCTCTGTTACAGGTTTGCCTTGAAGAAACTTTTCTAATTTCTCAATATCTTTATAACTGTAGAAGGCAATACATTCTCCGATGCCGCCATCTCTTCCTGCTCTTCCCGTTTCTTGATAATAACTTTCAATGGATTTTGGAATATCATGATGAATCACAAAGCGAACGTCGGGTTTATCTATCCCCATTCCAAAAGCAATTGTAGCAACTATCACATCTGCGTCCTCCATCAAAAACATATCTTGATGCTTAGCTCTGGTTGTGGAATCTAACCCTGCGTGATAGGGTAGTGCCTTAATATCATTTACTTGCAATAATTCTGATATTTCCTCTACTTTTTTTCTAGACAGGCAGTAAATAATGCCGCTTTTACCCGCGTGGTTTTTTATGTATCTGATAATTTGTTTTTCAACGTCGCGCTTAGGGCGAATTTCATAGTATAAATTGTCTCTATTAAACGAAGATTGAAAAAGGGTAGCATCCAACATATTCAGGTTTTTCTGAATATCATGCTGTACTTTTGGCGTTGCTGTAGCCGTTAAAGCAATAATAGGTACGTTCGAAATCTTTTCAAAAATCTCTCTTAAACGTCGGTATTCTGGACGGAAATCATGTCCCCATTCAGAAATACAATGTGCCTCGTCAATTGCGAAAAAAGAAATATTTACAGAAATTAAAAAATCGATATTTTCTTGCTTTGTTAAAGATTCGGGTGCTACATAGAGCATTTTCGTTTTTCCGTCTTGAATGTCTTGTTTTACTTTTAGAATATCTCCTTTTGAAAGGGAAGAATTCATGAAATGGGCTATTTGATCATTATTACTTACATGTCGCATGGCATCGACTTGATTTTTCATCAAAGCAATCAATGGAGATACAATTACGGCGGTGCCTTTTAAAATTAAGGCAGGCAACTGGTAACACAGAGATTTTCCTCCGCCAGTAGGCATAATGACAAAGGTGTTTTTTCCGATTAAGACATTATTTATAATTAATTCTTGTTCACCTTTAAATGCGTTAAAACCGAAGTATTTTTGAAGTGAGGCCTTTAAATTATCACTTTCATTACCTTGTACAAGGTTGTTTTCAAACATCACGTTTATTTATATTATGTATTTACTGCCATTACATTTGTTACTTCGGGTAAGTGTTGTTTCAATAGATTCTCAATTCCTCCTTTTAATGTAGCTGTTGAGGATGGGCATCCAGCGCAAGCCCCTTTCATTCGTACACTTACTGTACCGTCTTTAAAACCCAAAAAATCAATAGCTCCTCCATCGTTTTCTACAGCAGGACGAACATATTGGTCTAATAGTGATCGTATCGCCTCGTCTAAATCGCTAGCTTCGAAATTCAGATCACTTTCACTATCTGATGCTGTTTCATTCTCTTTTCTTGCGGGTTTAGCTTGTGGCATTTGAATCAGGACATCTTTTCCACTTGAAATCCATTCTTTTACGAATTCACGCAGTTCCATGGTAATAAAATCCCAAGGCACATTGTTCGTCTTTGTTATTGTCACAAAATTTGCGGCGATGAACACATTTTTAACAAACGGGAAGTCAAATAAGGCCTCTGCCATCGGAGAAAACCCTTTTGCATCTTTTTTTGAAATAAATTCAACTGAGTCTCCACTTATTAATAGGTATTTATTGGCAACAAATTTCATTGTCGCAGGGTTGGGAGTCATTTCAGCGTAAATCGTTACAGGAACATTCATTAAAACTATATTTTAGCTATCAAAAATAAGCAAAAAAAAAACGATAAGATGAAATAATTTTATGATTATTTAATTCTTATATAATCTTATTGTCCATTTAACAATTAGTATACTGAAATGTTTGTAGAAATCAACAATATTTTAGTTGTAAGGGCTTACGTTATAATTGCTGAAACTATGATAAAATTGTTTGCGTTTCATTTGCTTTTTAATTCAAGCGCTTTTAATGTATTCATCATCAATGAGGCTATAGTCATTGGACCAACACCTCCCGGAACTGGTGTGATAAAACTGCAAATAGGAGAAACGTTTTCAAAATCAACATCACCAACTAATCGCCAGCCTCTTTCTCGAGACGAATCTTCCACTCTTGTTGTTCCTACATCAATAATTACGGCTCCCTTTTTTACCATAGCTGCTTTAACAAAGTTGGGTCGCCCAATTGCAGCGATTAGAATATCGGCATTTTTGCATATTTCTGCTAGATTTTTAGTTTTTGAATGCGCCAAGGTAACTGTGCAATTTCCAGGATACGTATTTCGCCCTAACATTACACTTAATGGCATCCCTACGATATTACTCCGTCCAATAATTACGCAATTTTTACCTTCCGTTTCTATTTTCATGCGCTTAATTAATTCCAATATTCCCATTGGGGTAGCGGGCAAGAAACCGGGTAGATTTAGCATCATATTGCCCAAGTTTTGTGGGTGAAAACCATCAACATCTTTTAATGGATCGATCGCTTGGGTAATTTTCAATTCATCAATATGTTTAGGAAGCGGAAGCTGAACAATAAATCCATCGATGTTATTATCTTCATTTAAGGCCCTTACTTTGTTGAGTAAAGTCTCTTCTGTAACGGATTCTTCAAAGCGAATAAGTGTGCTTTCAAAACCTATTTCTTCACAAGCTTTTACTTTGGCATTCACGTATGATAGAGAGGCGCCAACATTACCAACAAGAATGGCAACAAGGTGCGGGATTTTTTTACCTTGCGCTTTTCTTTCCTTTACTTGTGCTTCAAGTTCTTTTTGAATTTCCGAAGAAATTGCTTTTCCATCAATGAGTTGCATAAACCTTCTTTTAAACAAAGATAGAAACTCCTAAAGAAATAAGTCCGAACTATTTATTTACACCTTATCTTTGCTAAAAATTCGTACTATGAGATACATATTATTTCTTTGCATTACTTCTTTCTTCTCTTTGTCTTTTCATTCTCAGGTAAGCTATGATGGCTCCGAGATAGGACTTGAAATCGTTGCTGGTGGCTCTAATTTAGGGGGTTCAGTTGGTGGTGATTTAAAATATGCTGTAGTTCTTAATGAGAACTTTGCAGTAGGGCCGTCTTTTCGATTGCAGCGAACATGGTCTAACAATTTAGGTCAAAAGTTTGGTTTTTCGGTTTATGGCGCTGGCGTTTTCGCTCATTATCGCTTAAAGAATGTTGTTTTTGCGGGAATAGAATTTGAAGCATTGCATTGCCCAATTAATTATGTGAATGTAAATTCCTCAAAATCATGGTTGTCGACCTTATTCATAGGCGGCGGTTTTTCTAGGGATTTTAATCACAAAATTAGAATTAATGCAGGTGTTTTTTATGATGTTATCAATGCAGATAATAGCCCCTTTAGAAGCAGTTATAATTTTAATATTAAAAATGAGGCAGGGCAGATTGTCAAAATTTTGCCGATGATTTATCGTATTTCTTTCTTTTTTCCCATTGGTGGTGGCGGAGATAAAAAAAATAACAACCATTAATTTATTGTTTTATAATGAAAATTGGAATTGTTTTATATCCCACATTTGGGGGAAGTGGTGTTGTAGCAACAGAACTTGGGAAGGCTTTGGCGTTAAAAGGTCACCAGATTCATTTTATTACCTATTCTCAGCCGGTAAGATTGGGCTCATTTAGGGAAAATATTTTCTATCACGAAGTTTCTGTTTCGGATTATCCATTGTTTGATTTCCAACCCTACGAGACTGAACTAGCGTCTAAAATGGTGGATGTCGTTCGAAATGAAAAGCTTGATATTCTGCATGTTCACTACGCTATTCCGCATGCATCTGCTGCTTTTATGGCAAAAATGATTCTTCGTTCGCAAGGCATCGAAATTCCTTTTGTAACAACATTGCACGGTACTGATATTACGTTAGTAGGTAAAGATCCATCTTTCGAGCCAGTTATTACTTTTTGTATCAATGAATCAGATGCTGTAACGGCGGTTTCACAGAGCTTGAAAGATGCTACTTATGAGCATTTTAATGTTACCCGTCAGATTGATGTAATTCATAATTTTATTGCTCCCTCCATCCAAAAACGCGAAGGCTTAGACCTTGTCCGTTTAAAATATGCTGCTATCGATGAACCGATTCTTTGTCATATTTCTAACTTCAGAAAAGTAAAAAGGGTGGAAGATGTGATTCGAATTTTTGAAAAAGTAAATGCGCAAATCCCTTCTAAATTGATCATGGTAGGCGATGGCCCCGAACGTTATAGCTGTGAGCAACTTGCTCGAAAGTTAGCTATTTGCGACAGGGTTGTATTCTTGGGTAAATTAAGAGATACAGCGCATGTGTTAGAAATTTCTGATGTGTTTTTACTCCCATCTGAAACGGAAAGTTTTGGTTTGGCAGCGTTGGAAGCAATGGCGGAGTCTGTTCCTGTTATTTCTTCTAATACGGGGGGTATTTCGGAGGTAAATAAGCACAGCTTTTCAGGGTTTTTATCGGATGTTGGTGATATTGATGACATGGCAAAAAACACGATTCAACTCTTGGACAAAGAGACCTTGGCTCAGTTTAAAGTGAATGCCTTGGCTCAAGCCAACTTATTTTCTTTGGAGGTAATCCTTCCTCAATATGAAAATATTTATCGTAATTTAGTCCCAAATAGTTAAGTGTGAAAATAGGTGTTCTTCTCTCAGGATGTGGCGTTTATGATGGCGCTGAAATTCAAGAAACGGTGCTTACTTTGTTGGCCATCGAAGAAATGGGCTATGAGGCAATTTGTATAGCAGTCGATGCGCCTCAGCATCATGTTGTTAATCATATTACAGGAGAAGAAATGCCTGAGCAACGAAATATGATGATTGAAGCTTCCCGTATTTCTCGTGGCGCTATTCAAGAAATTAGATCTGTTCAACCGGTTGATATAGATGCTTTAGTAATTCCTGGTGGATTTGGCAGCGCGAAGAATTTTTCGTCTTGGGCCTTTGATGGAGCAAATGCTTCCATTTTACCGGAAGTTAAATTGTTGATCGTAAATTTACTTAACGTTGGTAAACCGATTGTAGCTCTTTGTGTTAGCCCTGTTGTTTTGGCTTTGGCGATGAAAGATGTGGCGTTGTCACTTAATTTATCGCTTGGGACTACGAATGAAAAGTCACCGTATGATATTGCGTCTTTTCACGATGGTGTTTTGCTTACAGGTTCGACAACGGAGGAAAAAACAATTAAAGAAATTTTGATAGATTACGATAATAGGATTATTTGCGCTCCTTGTTATATGATGGAGGCCTCTATGCTGGATGTCCGTTTAAATATTCAAGCTGCTTTACTGGCCCTTAAGGAATTAGTTTAATGACGGATAAATCGTTTATCGATGATTGGCAAAAAAGCAGAAGGGAAAGGCTTGATGGCTTAACTTGCGCTAACTTGTCCCCCTTACTTTTGGCAAAAGATCGTGCCGCTTTGGCATCTGCAATTACGCTGATTGAAAGTGATTCGGCTGAACTTCGTGATGAAGCAAATGCATTGATTAAATCTATTTTACATCAAACGGGTGGTGCTTGGCGCATTGGAATTACAGGCGTGCCGGGAGTAGGAAAAAGTACTTTTATTGAAGCATTTGGAAAAGTGCTTTTAGAGAACGGACATCGTGTCGCGGTTTTAGCCATTGATCCATCGTCATCTATTGGCGGTGGTAGTATTCTGGGTGATAAAACCCGCATGAATTGGTTGGCTGTGCAAGAAAACGTATTTATTCGGCCTACACCAACTGGAAATATGCTAGGTGGGGTGGCTCGTCATACACGGGAGTCAATTCTATTATGTGAAGCTGCTGGTTTTGATGTCATAATTATTGAAACGGTTGGTGTTGGTCAATCGGAAACGGAGGTTCATTCTATGGTGGATTTCTTTTTATTATTAATGCTTGCCGGTGCTGGAGATGAATTGCAAGGAATAAAGCGAGGAATAATAGAAATGGCTGATGCGATTGTGATTACAAAAGCGGATGGCGATAATAAGGTCAAGGCGGAAGAAGCGCTTAGGTCGTATCAAAATGCATTGCATTTATATGCGCAAAGAGAAGATGGATGGATCCCAAAAGTTCAAACGTGTAGTAGTCTCGAAGGATGGAAGATTGACACTGTTTATCAGTTAATAAGAAGCTATTTTGAGCTAACACAAAAGAATGGCGCTCAAGATCTGCAACGAAGTGAGCAAAATAGTTCTTTTTTTAATGACAATATTTCTAATTTAATTCAACAAGATTTCTTTGGTAACCCAACGTGGAAAGAGGAATCAATAAAATACCAAGAAAAAGTCAAGAAGGGACTTCTTTCTCCTTTTCAAGCAGCGGAAGAAATGTATGCTAAATTTAAAGCGAATCGATGAAAACTAATTTCAAAATAGAAGGTGAATACATTGAGTTAATGGCCTTGTTGAAGGCTTTGGGAATTGCTTCCACAGGAGGACATGCCAAGCACCTTATTGATGCAGAGATGGTGATCAGAAATGGGGAAATTGAGGTAAGAAGACGTGCCAAAATTATCGTTGGCGATGTCATTGAGATTGAAAATAATGTAATTGAGCTGATTTAAAGGTTCAAATGTAAAAAACACTCCCACCCTTGGTGGAATATGTTGCGTTGATACTTACAAATTGATGCTATTTAGTCAACTATAACTTGAGGTAGCCAATATGTAATTCATCTTCGAGCAGATCATTGGCTTTAGTGATTTCTATATAAGTACATCTCGACTCCGCTCGATGCACGGTACTCAAGTGTTATTTCAATACAATCATTCTCTTATGCAAGCTTTCATTTTAAAAAATAAATTAGTTTATTTTTCTTGTCGCCTATTATTCTGATAAAGCAAAGCGAATTGAAACAAGGGTACCGTGAAGTAGCTCGCAGAGATCTCTGAAACGGTCTTGTTTCAAGAGTGGAGTGTATTAAAGAATAATCAGCGACTTGATTTTTTCGTTCTTTTGTGTCAAGACAAAAGGACAAAGAAAATAACGTCCGATTTTCATCGGACAAAAGTTAAAAAATAGTTAGTATTCGTACCAGTAAAATATGTTAATGTTAAAAATCAAGAATTCATTCTTAGTAAGTATTATTTTGTTACTATTAGCGTCAGCCGCGGCGGAAAAATCCGGCCTTGACTTTTTTAGCTTCGCTGCTACTTCGTGGTGTTTCTTTTTTTGTCAAGAAAAAAAAAGTAAGATAGAATGATTTCTCAAATTGAGATTAATGTTTGCGTTATGAAGTTGATTATGTATTTTGATTTTGATTGTTGCTACCAAAGCGTATAAAAAAATCGCCTATAACTTGAGGTAACCAATATGTAATTCATCTTCGAGTATCTCACTGGCTTTAGTAATTTTTATCGCAAATTGTTCTGTTAAATTGGATGCAAGAATATCAGTAACATTAAACACTTCATCTATATCAATTCCAAATTTGTCGTCAATGTGCGACTTCGCGCCCTTAAAGTCATAATGTTTGTAAAAGCTAGCTGCTTTTGCCTTTGTTGTCGCCTCTGCTAAGGTAGCGCCAGTGCATATTATTTTGTAGTGGTATTCTTCGAATTCTTTTTCTTTGTAGCCGCCTAGATTGATGAAAAATAATTGCGTTTCATTGGAGGTCTCTTGTCCTTTGGAAACGATTTCTATTTTGTGTTGATCGACATAGTTCACTTCTCGCCAAGCGTCAATGTGAATTTTTCCTTTTGCCTCAGGCCAGAATGCATTAAGTTGGGGAATTAGTTCGGTAATAGAACTTCCAATTCCGAAAAATATATCATGCTGTTCGGTGTTTCTGCCTGCTGGACGGCAACCTAACATGATCATGTATAATTTTAATTGATTCATTCAGATAACTACCTAATCAAATGAAAAAATCCATGCCCCTCTTTGGTGGTTTGATTGATGCCTATTACTTTATATAAAATAAAATAAACGCCTTCCGTACAATCTTTTTCTTGGAATTTACCATTCCAACTTGGACTTAACTCCGTTAATTCTTTAACTTGTTCTCCCCATCTATTCAATATTACGGCATTAAAGGTGCTATCACCTTGCAGAACTAATTGATAAACGTCATTCTCATTATCACCATTTGGTGTAAAGAAATTCGGGATGACAACGTCGAGAGGAATTTCGGGTTCTGGTGGTTCTGGTGGAATGACTGGAAGGATGGTAATGCTGATATAGGTGGTGTCTAAACAGCCATTGTTATTCGCAATGAGCTCCACTTGATAGGTTCCTGGTAAAACATAATCGTGAACGACACCGGAGAGGTTGCCGGTTGTTGTGGTACTCCCATCTCCAAAATCCCAAAAATAGTTCGTGCCATTTGTGGTGGTGTTGGTGAATTGTGCGTTGTTTCCTGTAACGTTCCCTGTACCGGAGGCAGATGGTACCGGAATTACGGTTACTAATACATCATCGGTATCTTGACACGAACCCGTGGTTCCAGTTAAGGTGTAATTGGTGGTCGTATTCGCGATGAAAGTAACGCTGTCTTGTATGCCATTCGACCAATTGTAGCTGGTGGCGCCACTCCCTGTTAATAAAATTGGACTTCCAGCACAAACGGTTGTGTCATTACCAGCATCTACGACAATTGATGATGCGATAACAATTTCCATCGATCCATTCGTGGTGCATGCCATTTGAACAGAAGTAAAGAAAAAGCTTAAAGTATCAGCAACACTTGTATTTATTGGGTTAGGAGACCAGCTCCCAGAAATACCTTCGTTCGATTGAGTTGGCATAAGCGGTGCTACATCGCCAACACAATATGGGCCTAGTTGGGTAAATGACGGAACAATGGAATCGGTAACGACGATGTTCATGATAAAATTCGTAACGCAGTTGTTTGCCTGGTTGAATGGTGTAAAGGTGTAAAATGCCACGCCTTGAATACTCGTATTTATTGCGTTTGAGCTCCAGGTTCCATTGTAGCCATTTGTGGATTGTAACTCCAGAGACAAAGGTGTTTCATTAATACAATAGGTCCCAAAATAAAAGAACGATGGCGGAATACTATCCAATACTTCAATGGTAATACTCGTCCCAATAGCACATTGTCCGGCCTGTGGTGTAAATGTATAACTTGTTTGACTTGCACTAGTTGTATTGATTATGGCTGGATTCCAAGTACCGGTAATGCCATTTGTTGATGTTAATGGGAGCGCTGTTGGTACTGCAAAGACACAATAACTGGTATCAATGGCAAAAGTTGCTGGAGCGCCATTTATTATAAAAACTACCTCACTTGCAGTGTCGGCACATTGGCCTGCCGTTGGGGTGAATTGATAAACCGTATTTCCCAACACATTCGTTAAAATGGTGGGCGGACTCCATGTCCCGGTAATCCCATTTGTAGAAACATTTGGCAGAATTGGGGCGGGTGCATTTTGACAAATTGCGCCAATATTTGCGAACAAAGGTTCGGTTATAGCAGCGCTATTTAGCACTTGGATACTATCAAGAATCACGCATCCACTAGCAGAGCTAACCTGACAATAATACCAGCCAGCACATAAATTACTTGCCGTAGCATTCGTTTGACCAATAGGAACTTGTGCACTGTTCATCCAAACATAGCTATAACCACTTCCTCCAGTTGGTGCAGCTGTAACAGATGCATTACAGGCACAATTAGCCGGAATAGAGACACTTAAATTGGCCTGAATAGGTTGAATTGGAACGCAGTTATTTGTTAACGAAGAAATATAGGCTTGATTGGCCGCATTGTTGGCCGCACCAGGGGTTTGGTTGTTTGGAGCAGTACAAGAACCTGCCGTCCAATTGGCTTGTACTGTTGGGTTGTTTGAGAAATTATTGGTGAAGCTATAAACGCTGTTGGTTGCAGGCCCAATAAAATAAATTATTACGGAGCTGTTGTTGTTTCCCCAACTTACTGAATGTACAGGAACGAAATAATTACTGGCGCTATAAATTTGAAAAGAATCATCGGTATTCGCCATGCCAATGTTACCCCAATTCCCCCCAGCTACGAATCCAGCTAATGGATAATTTTGGCCTGTTCCTGTCGATGGTGAGGTAGCATGTTTGTCAAATAGGGTAGAGGATACTGGAATTACCAAGCGACAATTATTATCCAACATGCTTAAATCTTGTGCAGGTAATGATGCATTTGGGTCTGCATCGTTGTAGATAACAATTAAGGTTCCGACAGGGATGCAATTCCAAAAGCTATTGTTAGCAAAACGAATGCAACCGCCCGCTACTCCTTCACCAACACTTGGTCCATTTGAAAAATAGCCATTATTATCGTCTAGGATCCAATTTTTTAAATCTAGGCAACTTGTTGCTGCAGAGCAAGGATTATAATTTACGCCTGGAACAACTAATAATTCAACGTATTCTTTTGATCCGGAAGGGCCTTGGGATACTTCATTGATGATAAGAGATTGTGAAAAAAAACACGTGGGTATGATTATTCCAAAAAATAAAAAACAATGAAAAATTACACGCATGAATATTCTTTAGTCAAAAGTAAGTCTAATTTGTCGATCAGCTTAAATTACGCCGATAATTTCTGTTATCATACCATTAAATATTACCTGTTCACCTGCGATTTTACCTCTCATCATTTGACCTAAGGGTGCTTCCAAACTCAGTGCAAAATAAGTAGTATTTTGACAAATCAATTGCCCCAAACTGATTGAGAAATAGTACCATCCTTTGTTGGTTTCTACCAAACTTCCAATTGTAATTTTTTGGTGTTTCAAGGCAGGATCAATACCCGTCATAATTGCCTCTTGCAGTAGTAGTATATTTAATTGCTTGGTTAGTTTTTCTTGTTCTAATTGGGCCATGGCAAGAGCAGTTTCGTGTTTATCACCAGCGGAACTTTTGCTATCATCAAACATGGAAGGATAGCTATCTTGTAGAATCAATCTTAAGCCATCGATTTTATTTTTTAATGCTTCCAAGGTTACTTGATAAACCATTACCTTATCCATGGTATTTATTATTTTGTGTGGTGTGACATTTAATATTTCCTTTAGTTTTTTGTTAGAAATAGGCATGTTTCTGCGCATAATTTATTTAAGGCTAGCGGTAGTTGATTTTCTTTCCACGGGTGTTTTGATCCAAATACGTGGTCAGTATTTTCCAAAATGAAAAGGTCGACATTCAGCCATTTTGCCAACGAGCGTCCTTCAGAAAGATCAACGGATTTATCTTGTTCCCCATGAAAAACACTAACAGCAGCTTCTAAGGAACGAGCAGCTATTTCAATATCAAGGCATTTGTGATTTTCTTGAAAGTCTTGGAACAATGAAAAATTTTGTGGCAACTTTTGCTGCGTACGGGAATTCTGAATGTATCTTATCCCTTCTTCTTCCCACCTCTTTAATTCTTCATTTGATGGAAATCGTTCTGCTATGGAGGATATGGAGGCCCATAAGCTGAGTGTCGAAGCACCGATTGTTTTTGCCGCAAGAAGCGCTGCTCCACCACCTCTCGAATGCCCAATAAGATGTATTTTTGGTGTTTTTTCAAAGTAGGGAATAATTTGTTTGGTAATGCATTTAATATCATTTACTTCAAATGAATAGGTATTTCTTGCAAAGGATTCTTCATCTGGAAAATCGATTCCGTTCTCCACTGTTCCTCCATTATGACTTAAATTAAATTTACAAAATGCGAAGCCTTTCTCCGAAAAATAGTCCTGCACTAAATGCCAAGCTCCCCAATCTTTAAAGCCCATAAATCCATGCACGAAAATAATAAGTTGCCCATTTGAATGAAAAGGAATACTCAGGTCAAAAAGACTTTCACGATTAACTGAGCCAACATATCTACCGTTAATGATATTAACTTTCATACTTAATTAATGGTAAAACAGCAATATTTTATGGTATGGCCACGCTTTACAAATGCGTTTTCATAATGTGTTTTTATTGAAAAAATGGCGCGCTCGTCTATATTTTCATTGGTGGCTAAGGCAGCGTATAAATCTGGTTTATTGTCGAGTAAGCAATATTGATTATTTTCTATTTCTTCAATAGTTGATTCATATAATAGATCGCTATCGGTTTTTAAATGGATCAATCCCCCGGGCTTCAAAAATTTACGGTATCGATTAATAAATAGGGTAGAGGTAAGTCTTTTTCGAGGTTTGTTTGGTTGCGGATCGGAAAAGGTTAACCAAATTTCATCCACTTCATTCTCGCCAAAGTAGTCGTCAATAAAATCTATTCTAGTGCGCAAGAAAGCAACATTTTTAAGTTCTTTTTCTAGGGCTATTTTAGCTCCAATATAAATCCTATTTCCCTTTAAGTCCACACCAATGTAATTGTTATCTGGGTATAATTCCCCGAGTCCAACACTATATTCCCCTTTTCCGCAGCCTAGTTCAAGAATTAGTTTGCCTGAATTTTTAAATATGCGTTCTTTCCAATACCCCTTATTTTCAAATAAATGATCAAGTGAGTGTTCATGAACATTCTCAAAGGACTTAATGGCTTCAAATCTGCGTAGCTTATCTTTTCCCATTTATTATTTCTAACTCTTGATTTTATTGAAGGGCGAATTTACTACTATTTTAAATTTATTGTGTGCTTTCAATTTCTAATCCTAATTTTGCGCCATGCATTATATTGAACCTTTTTATAATTGGCGAGGGTACTATGTTGCTTCCGACGACTCTCTTTCACCTTTTTTTAATGTGGAATACAGCGAACTTCAATATTCTAATAAAATATATAATTTTTATATTCACCCTCAATGGGATGATATCGGTTCAGAGACCTTGTTCTTAAAAATTTTATTCGTTGATTATGATAAAAAAACATCCGTAATTGAACTCATTGGTGAATGGAATGATGCCATAGGAAATGATATTATGACTATGAAAAGAGATGTGGTTGATGTATTAATTAATCACGGCATTGATAAATTTATCTTGATTGGCGAAAATGTTATGAATTTTCATTATTCTGATGATTGTTATTATGAGGAGTGGTTTGATGATGTGGAGGACGGATGGATTTCCATGGTTAATTTCCATGAACATGTCTCAAAGGAATTTACGAGAATAAATGTTGATCAATATGTTGTGATGGGGGGTGAATTAGACGACATTGAATGGCGAACTTTTCATCCGATTCAATTCATTGAAAAGGTAACAAAAATTGTAGAAAATAGATTAAATTAGCTAATAAAGCCAAATACGAAACAAAGCGCATCTTCTTGCGTAAGTGAATCTCTAATTTACTATTATGAAGGAAAAGTTTGAATTTAACTATGAGCTTTTATCAGATTGGACGGCACTACCTAATGAAGAACATATATTAGTTGAACAAGCTTTTTCGGCAATGAAAAACGCTTATGCGCCATACAGTGAGTTTAAGGTTGGTGCCTGCGCTTTGATGGATGATGGATCGTTTATTCTTGGGAACAATCAGGAAAATGCGGCTTTTCCCTCTGGTATTTGCGCTGAGCGAGTGGCTTTATTTTATGCAGGGGCCAATTTTCCGAATAAAAAAGTACTAACATTATGTATTGTTGCGAAAGGCGACTTGATGCCAGCATCTCAGCTTCTTTCTCCATGTGGAGGGTGTAGGCAGGTGATGTTAGAATCTGAAAATAGGCAAAAACAGCACATTCGTATAATTCTTGTTAACCAGGACAATCGAACGATGGTGTTGGATTCGGTTATTCAATTATTGCCATTTGGTTTCGGTCGTATCGGCTAATTAATCACTTGATATCTTCTGTAAATTTGTTTTCAACAATTGCTTGGATTCGTGCTTTGTAGCGTATCTTTGTAAACTAAAATTATGAGCAAATGAACAGTTGGTTTACCGTTAAGGTTAAGTATACAAAACAATTAGAAAATGGCACTTTTAAGCGAGTGTCTGAGCCATATATGTTGGCTGCTATGACATTTACCGATGCTGAAGCAAGAATTTACGAAGAGCTAGGAGCATTAATTCGGGGAGAATTTACGGTAGTTGGAATAGCGCGAACAGATGTGCACGATATTTTTGCTTACGATGATTCGGAAACATGGTATAAATGTAAGGTTACCTATGATAAAATAGATGATGAGGGCGATAAGAAAAAAACCATTTCACAAAATTATTTAGTTACAGCACCAAATGTAAAAGAGGCCTATATTAGGGTACAGGAAAGTCTATCTACTTTAATGATTGATTTTAAGATTACGATTGTTGCTGAATCACCAATCGTTGAGATTTTCCCTTATCATGAGGATGATGTGGCCACAATTAGTAAGGTTATTACGGAAATAGTTGATGAAATTAGTTCAGAAAATACGGTTTTAGATGCGGAGCATCTTATACAAAGTAAAGGTGCTATTTTTAGTGCATCTGGCTCTGATGAGGAGGAATCCGAAAGTAATTTGGTGGATGAATTAGACGATGAAAATGAGTGATAATTTAAGGGATCTTAAAAATAATCACCAAGATTTCACAAAGGGTAGCCTAGCTACGAACGAAGAAAAAAATCCTTATGTGCTTTTTAGTTTTTGGTTTGACGAAGCAATTGCTTCAGGTGAATTAGAATCAAATGCCTGCGTTGTGTCAACTGTTAGTCTTGATTTACAACCTAGTTCACGCATCGTTTATTTAAAAGAGCTACTAGATGAGGCTTTTATTTTTTACACCAATTATGCCAGTCAAAAAGGCAAAGAGATTGAAAATAACCCCAAGGCATCTATGCTTTTTTTCTGGCCTAAAAGTGAACGGCAGGTTAGGATAGAAGGGCTTGTGTCAAAATTACCCGAGTCTGTCAGTGATGCTTACTTTGATTCGCGACCTCTGCAAAGCAAATTGGGCGCTTGGTCTTCTCATCAATCAGATGAATTACATGATCAAAAAGAACTATTGGAGCGAATGGCGTTTTATGAAAATAAATTTGGAGAGAATGTTCCACGTCCACCGCATTGGGGAGGATATGCTCTTACGCCTATGCTAATAGAATTTTGGCAGGGTAAACCATCTCGCTTACACGATCGAATTGTCTTTGAAGCTTTCGAAGGGAATTGGAAGATTTATAGAAAAAATCCTTAATGAAAGATATTCAACCGCTTTGTTTTACATTATCGAATGGGGTTCGTTTAGTCTATTTGTACAAATCGACTGAAGTTTCTCATGTAGGCTTTACTTTTTTGGCGGGTTCAAAATTTGAACAAAGCCAGCAAGTAGGTTTAGCTCATTTTTTAGAGCATTGTGTATTTAAAGGGACAGTTAAAAGAAAAGGATTACAGGTTATTTCTCGCTTGGATGATGTAGGAGGTGAATTAAATGCTTTTACAGGAAAAGAAGAAATTTGTCTTTATGCTTCTTTTATGCAAAAATATACGGCACGTGCCGTTGATCTTTTGGCGGATATTTCACTAAATTCATCTTTCCCCGAGGATGAATTGGAAAAAGAAAAATTGGTTATTCTCGACGAATTAAATTCGTATTTAGATAGTCCAAGTGATAAGATTTTTGATGATTTTGAGGCATACTTGTTCCCAAATCACCCGCTTGGTAATAATATTTTAGGGACTAAAAAAAGTGTAAAATCCTTTCAACGGAAAGATTTAGTTGATTTTGTGGGGTCTCATTTTACTGCGGATAACTTAGTGGTCTCTTATGTAGGAAATTACCCAAAAATTAAGTTATTGGAGCAATTGGAAAATGCCTTAGTTTCTTTGCCTAAAATCAATATGCGACCAGTTTATAATTCTTCGGGCGCTTATACCCCTTTTTCTATTCGTTCAAAAGAAGCAAATTATCAATCACATGCCGTTATTGGGGGATTGGCTCCTAGCTATTTAGAAGAGGAGCGCAGAGGGATGGGACTCTTAATTAATGTTTTGGGTGGCCCTGCTTTAAATTCACGGTTGACATTGGCGATCCGAGAGAAGCATGGTTTGGCATATGCTGTTGAGGCAAGTTATACTTCCTTTTCAGACACTGGTTTTTGGAGCGTTTATTTGGGTTCTGATCCAAAAAATATCGATAAGGCAATTTCATTGGCTAAAAAAGAAATTGAACGATTGTGTGATAAGGGCTTGTCTTCTGCTCAGTTGGCTCGTGCTAAACGTCAATTTAAAGGACACATGTCCTTGGGAATGGATAGTAACATGGGACTTATGTTGGGATTAGGTAAAAGTTTATTGGCTTTTAATCAAATCGATACAATTAAAGAAATTCACGAAGGAATTGATCGTTTGACCACACAAGAATTAATTGATATTGCAAACAAATACCTTGCACCGAGCTTAATCTCTGAATTAATTTTCGATTGCAAGAAAGGAGGAAATAAAGGCTAGGTTTACGATTATCTTCCACCAAATATCGTGCTTCCAACACGGATCATTGTGCTTCCGCATTTGATAGCTATTGGATAATCACCACTCATTCCCATGGAAATTTCTCGGAAAGAATCTACGCCTTTAAAGTAGTTGTTTTTTAGCGTAGTATAAATGTGTGCCAGCTCATTAAATTCATTGGTAATTTGTTTTTCGTCATCAACAAATGACGCCATTCCCATTACGCCAGCGATGCGTATGTTGGTAAGTGTTGCGTAAACGGAAGTTTGTAATAGTTCTTCGGCTTCGGAAATACTCAAACCAAATTTACTTTCTTCTTTGGCAATATGAAACTGAAGAAGACAAGGGATGATGCGCTCGTGTTTTTTGGCTTGCTTGTCAATTTCCTGTAATAATTTTAAACTGTCAACCGCATGAATGAGGTGGATGAACTCGGCGATGTATTTTACTTTATTCGTTTGCAAATGTCCGATAATATGCCAATGAATGTCTTTTGGTAAAGAATGCCATTTTTCGCAAAGTTCCTGCACCTTGTTTTCACCAAAATGCCTTTGTCCTGTGTTGTATGCTTCTAATAAATCCTCGTTCGGTTTGGTTTTGGAAACAGCGATGAGTAGAACGTTCGAGGGAATTTCTTCGTTAATTTTTTGGAGCTGTTCTTTTATCATTCGTTGATGTCGTAGTTGGTTAACCCACTCCGTAATTTTGGTTCTACATAGGTTGTTTTAGGTGGCATATTCATCTGTTGGTCTGCTACTTTTTTAACTTGTTCTATACTCAAAGGGTAAAGAACAAAACCAATGGCAAATTTCCCACTATCTACACTTTCAGAAATTAAGGATAAATCTTGATTCCCTGGCACAAATTCAACCTGATCACTCGTTTTTAGGTCCTCGATTCCAAGCAATGGTTTAAGAATAAATTCCGTAAGCATTTGACTGTCGAGTGAATTTACTGCATGATCTACTTCGATGAGGTAATCAACTAAAAGTAAACTATACCATTCATTCTCTAGGTAAATACAAATCTCGTGTTCCTGCAATGGTGTTCTGGCTTCGCTTAATAGTTCAATTTTACCTAATGCTGACAGCGCATGTAAAAATGTTGCTTTTGAATACCCACCCAAAGATTTGACTAATCTGTTAAAGGCTAAGATGGACAAGTTATTTTCTTCAACGAAATACGCCAAAAAATTTTCTGCACCTAATACAGCTTGGCCATTATTCTTCCGATTATTGGCTAAGCTAGCGGAGGAAGCGCAACGATGGTGCCCATCGGCTATATACGTGCAAGGAATAGAATTAAAGGCCTCTTGAATTTGTTTAGCATATTCTTGGCTCACTACCCATAATTCGTGTTTTATTAGATCTGTAGTGGTAAATTCATATTCTGGTCGCTCTTGTATAGCTGAACTTATAATTGAATTTATCGTGTCACTTCCTGCGTAAGTCAGTAATACAGGTTCGGCATTGAAACCGACTTCTTCTAAATAGCTTGTGAACATGCTTTCCCTGCTTGTCAATGTTGCCTCATGTTTTTTTATTAGTCCATTTTCATAGTCTGCTACGCTAGCACCGCCGATTACTCCAATAAAAACCTTAGCTACTGTAGTTTGTCGATAAATGTAGAGCGATGGATTTTTTTCTTTAAAAAGAATACCCGCAGCAAGGAATTCTTCGTATCGTTTCTTAACGAGTTGGAAGCGTTCTTTTGAATTGGGTTTTGTTTTGGTGGTTTGCTTGAATTCAGGATTAATAATATGCAAGAAAGTAAAGGGATTGTCTTCCATTTTTGCTTTCAGTACATTTTTCTTGTACGTGTAAAAAGGTCTTGTTGCTACCAGATGCACGATGTCCCGTTTAGGACGAATAGCTCTAAAAGGACTAATTTTCGCCATCGTTAAAATTTAAAACTTACTCCAAAACTAGGTAACAGTGGGAATTGATAAATTTCTTTTGAACTGATTCTATTCACGTAAAAAATATTTTTTCGATTGTAAACGTTCGTAACGCTTCCAATTAGTTCCAATACATTTTTGTTTTTGAAAACAATGTGCTTTTTCAAGGTAATGTCTAAGCGATGATAATAAGGTAATCGTTGGCTATTAAAGGCACCTAAAATCGTAGAAACCGTAGAAGGATTGTTGGTCACATAATCGGTAGTTACACCACCAGAGAAATTTTCAGCTTGGTAGTATCCAGCAGTTGGTGTAAAGGGTAAGCCTGAACCTAGGTTCCAGCGCATATTTAATTCCAAATCTTTCTTCTTTCCAAATGAATAAGAACCTACCAAATTCACGTTGTGTCTACGGTCAAATACGGGCGCATATTGCGAAAACCCATCCCAACGCGTTGACTTACCCAAGGAATAAACTGCCCATAGAAATAAGCGGTCTTTGCTGTATTTGATTAAAAAATCAACCCCATATGACTGACCTGATTCAATGACAAAATCTTTTTTAAATACGTCGTCAATCTGCTCAAACTGGGCGATATCTTCGTATAATTTGTTTGGATTTATATTGCTTAATTGAGAGAAATATTTGTAATATCCTTCAACGTTAATACTTAGATTATTTCCAAGATCATATTCAGTTCCGATAATTGCGTGCCAAGCATATTGCAAGCCATTATTAACTTTATTTACTTGTTGAAATTCATTGATGAAATTACTCTGAACGTTCGTAGGGGCAGACAGTAAGCCATTAAATAAGTTTACGACATCTTTGTCCGATGATGCTGAGGTAAAGTTTTGAGAATACCTTCCTCCAGAAAATTTGAAGCGTAGCTTTTCAGTAGCATTATACTTGAGTCCTAATCTAGGTTCGGGAGAAATGGTTCCCAAGGAAGTATAGGCTTGCACTCTAAATCCTGCTTGGAATACCCAACGTAAACCAACATGTCGGTAATTAAAATACCCACCAATTTCCGTTGTAAAATTAGTAGCTTCAATTTTTCGTTGTACCTCATTGTAAGTAACAAATTCGGTATTAAAACCATTTAAATTAAATCCATAATTCATTTCGCTTTCGTTCTTAAGGAAATAACTAAAATCAAATCCAAGATCAAATCCACCTATTTTTGAAAAACGAGGTTCAACGCCAGATTCAGAAAACGTTGTTTGGAAATTACTTCCATTAACGTGCCCACGAATAAATACGGGTGAGCCACTCGGAATCAAAAGAAAATTTAATCCGCCACCAGAAGCTTCCCAATTTAAATCGGCCACTGAATAATTTACACTGTCTTGGTTGTGGAAACCAAATACACTCACTTTCGAGCCGCCATCTCCTGTAAAGGTGACCTTGCCGTATAAGTCTGTAAAATTGAATGGCAATCCATTTCCTTCATTGATATTTGGATAAAGGGCTTTAGAGGTGTAATCCAGTAAGCTGTGTTTAGCGGAAAAGATATACGATCCAGCTGCTGGTTTGTCATTTTTTATCTTTCCAATCGGCCCTTCAAGTACTAACTTTGCCAAAAAAGGAGAGGTTGATAACTTCCCACCAAATTCTTTGCGGTTGCCATCTCTGTAGGTGATGTCCATGACAGAAGAAATACGTCCGCCATATTTTGATTCAAATCCACCTGTATAAATATCCACGTTTTTAACAAGTTCGGTTTCGAAAATGGAGAAAAAGCCGATTGAATGAAATGGGTTGTAAATGGTCATTCCATCGAGCAATACTTTGTTCTGGATGGGTGTTCCTCCTCTAACATACAGTTGTCCTCCTTGGTCACCAGTTGTAATTACACCAGGAGTAACACTAAATGCACCAACAATATCGTTTTCTGCTCCATAACTAGGTATGCGTTCCAAGCCTTTTTGATCTAATTTTATTTTTGAGATCTCAATTTCTGTACGCTTGGTCTTATCTTCTGCAGTTACACGAATTTCATCAAATGCTTTTGTTGAGGATAACTTAGAAATTTCAATGGTAATATCAATTATCTTTTTTGATGCGAAGGTAATGTTGGTCGTAAATAATTCGTACGCTTGGTTGTCTACTTTGACGATATATTCGCCAGCACTCAATTTAGGGATTGAAAAAATTCCATTTAAATCAGTTACAGCACCTGCCAATATTGTACTGTCTTTGCGAAGTAATTTTACTTTTTGAAAACTGATTGCGTCTCCGTTAGATTTATCATAAACGTACCCTCTTAGATTAAAGTCTTGTGCAAATAGGGTGATCTGAATGAAAATAGAGAGAAATAATAAGAATTGTTTCATTTAAATGTTTTGAAGCACGAAATTACGGTTTTAAGTGAAATAAAACGAAATTGAATTGTGTTTAGTTTGATAAATTTCGCTTCAGTGAAAGCTGTTTGAAGTTTCGAGCTTTCATAAAGCTTATCGAGCGCATCTCGGCTAACTTCAGCAAGCTTTTCTCGGCTTACTACGGCCCTTCGACAGGCTCTGGGGAGTCCAGGCTCAGCACAAGCCGCTCGACCAGCTTATCGAGCGCATCTCGACTCCGCTCGATGCTCCTTGAGTGAATCGAGACAGCAGAAAAACTATTAGTAAGGTTTTTTAATTGAAAGCTTGCATAAGAGAATGATAGTATTGAACTAAGACTTGGGTACCGTGAGGTAGTTCGATAGAAATCACCGAAAGGGTCAAGTCTTAGGATTGGAAAGAATGAATGCATGCCACTTTCGAGTTTTTTTGTTACTTTTTTTGCGGAAAAAAAAGTAGGGAGAGAAATAAAGAAAAAATGATTTAATCATTAAACTATCACCATATAGTCAAATCAATAGTTAAAAAAGGAGTTTATTTGGGTCTAATCTGTACTACATATCTCGGCTAACTTCAGCAAGCTTTTCTCGTCCGCTCCGCCGCGGCGGAGGCGGACATTCCTCCTTCGTAGGAACACCCGGCTAGCTGTTTTTCAGAACACTCGGCTTGCTTCCATAAAGCTTATCGAGCGCATCTCGACTCCGCTCGATGCCCTTTGCGTGAATCGAGTCCGCCTAGGTGGATCGAGAGACACGGTGGATCGAGAGAAGCTATCGAAATCCAGTGAGAAAAACACCTCACTCTCCTCCTTTTTTGCGAGTTTCAGCCAATAGCTGATACTCGCAAAAAAAATACCCCGCTAAAAACG
Source organism: Flavobacteriia bacterium (assembly GCA_026391005.1). Lineage (GTDB taxonomy): Bacteria > Bacteroidota > Bacteroidia > Flavobacteriales_D > Crocinitomicaceae > UBA952. Next base: position 31,039 of record JAPLEV010000028.1, read on the forward strand.
CAATCAGTCAATTTTTTCAGCTACTTTTACTAAAAATTTTAAATTCATGAAATACACAACTTCACCAAAGTATATCCTTAGTGCCGTTTTGATTTCCTTTTGTAGTCTATTGTTAGGCACAAAGGCACATGCGCAAGCACCTGATGGGATCAATTATCAAGCGGTCATTCGCAACTTTTCGGGTACTTTGGTGGCCAATACCACGATAGCCATTCGTATTCAAATCAAGCAAACATCCGCTTCGGGTACCATCGTTTTTCAAGAAAGACATAGCGTTACCACCTCAGCGCAAGGCGTAGTGAATTTAGTAATTGGACAAGGAACCTTGCTAGGTGGCAACTTTTCTACCATAAACTGGGCGACAGGTCCATATTTTGTAAGCTTAGGCGTAAACTTTACCAATGGAAGTACCTACTTAGATTACGGCTCCCAACAATTAATGAGTGTGCCGTATGCGTTGTATGCTAAAAATTCAGGGAATCAATTAAATCAATGGCGCTACGGCACTACTGTACCAGCTGCGGCATTAGGTACTTTGGGCGATTTCTACCTGAACATGACCGATGGAAATGTATATTACAAAACAAACCCAACTACGTGGTTGTTAACCGGTAACATAACCGGACCAGCAGGTGCTGCGGGTGCGACAGGTGCAACAGGTGCACAAGGAATTCAAGGAGTAGCAGGTCCTTCGGGAGCCGCAGGAACGAACGGTGCACAAGGAATACAAGGTGCCCCTGGTGTTCCAGGTCCGCAAGGAATCCAAGGTTTAACTGGCCCAATTGGGGCTGCGGGTTCCAATGGATTAAATGGTCAGAATACGTTAGTGAAAACAACTTTAGAACCTGCAGGTGCAAATTGTCTTACTGGAGGTGTAAAAGTTGAATCAGGGTTAGATGCCAATAACAATGGAATCTTAGACGCTGCTGAAGTAAATGCTTTATTAACCACGTATGTATGTAATGGTCTCACCGGACCTTCCGGTGCACAAGGAACTCAAGGTTTAACGGGCGCTACAGGTCTAACTGGACCAACAGGCCCACAAGGAGCAAATGGTTCAGCTGGTATTCAAGGTTTACCGGGTCCTATTGGAGCCACCGGTGCGCAAGGAGCTACCGGTTCAACTGGCGCAACTGGCTTAACCGGCCCTGCTGGCCCGCAAGGTCCAATCGGTTTAACTGGCCCAACAGGCTTAACAGGTCCAGCAGGCGCAACTGGCTTAACTGGCCCTGCTGGTGCTCAAGGTATTCAAGGTTTAACGGGTCCCACTGGTGCTACAGGTCCAACAGGCTTAACAGGTCCCGCTGGATCAAACGGAACTAACATTCAAGGTATTCAAGGTATTCAAGGTATTGCAGGACCAACTGGTCTCACAGGTGCTACTGGTGCAACAGGTGCGGCTGGCCCTTCGGGAGCCTCAGGGACGAATGGAACAAACGGTGCTGTTGGAGCAACAGGCCCAGCAGGTGCTCAAGGAATTCAAGGCGCAACAGGTTTATTAACAAGCGGAGCAGCAGCAGGAAATACACCTTATTGGAATGGTTCGCAATGGGTTGTTAATGGCACGAATTTGTTTAACAATGGTAGTAATTTAGGGGTTGGTACAACTAGTCCCCATGCCTCAGCGCTAACTGATTTAACATCAACTACACAAGGATTTCTCCCTCCTCGCATGACTACTACGCAACGCAATGCGATTGCTTCACCCGCTATAGGCTTGGTAATCTTTAATATCACCACCAATTGCTTAAATTTTTATACGGGTGCGGCCTGGTTTGAAACCTGCGGTACTCCCACATACACTGCCACCCTCACCACGATCAACTGCGGGGGTGCTACCACCACCGGAACCTTAACGAACGGAGCAGCAGCCAGTGGCGTGAGTTCCGCAATATCTTATACTGGCGGGAACGCTGGCACGTACGGTGCGCAAAGTGTCTCCTCTACCGGCGTTGTTGGCTTAACAGCAACACTTTCTGCCGGTACGCTGGCTAATGGTGCCGGCTCATTGACCTATGCGATAACAGGTACGCCAACTACGAGTGGAACTGCTAGTTTTGCCATCACGGTAGGTGGGCAATCTTGTTCCTTTACGGTGAGTGTGGGAGCAGCCATAGGACAATACCCAGCAGGAACGGTGCATTGCGCAGGTGCTACCACAGTAGTGGATGTAACAAACCCCACCACGGGGCGCATTTGGATGGACAGAAATTTGGGTGCATCACAAGTAGCCACAAGTTCAACAAACGCAGCATCCTACGGAGATTTATACCAATGGGGTAGAAGGGCGGATGGGCACCAGTGCCGTACTTCTCCCACAACAGCTACCCTTTCCAGTATTGACCAACCGGCGCATGGCAATTTTATACTAGCATCTTCTCCATCCGATTGGCGCAGTCCACAGAATGTAAATTTATGGCAGGGAGTAAACGGGATAAATAATCCATGCCCCAGTGGCTACAGAATTCCAACGGAAATAGAAATCAATGATGAACGCTTAAGTTGGAGTCAAAATAATAGCGTGGGTGCTTTTGCTTCCCCGCTCAAATGGACTTTGGCGGGCAACCGCAGCTACAGTAATGGCACGCTCAACAGTGTCGGCTTATATGGCGGCTATTTGAGTAGCACGGTGAGTGGTTCGGGCTCAAGTTATATGAGCTTCGACAGCGGCAATTCCTCTATTGGCGGAATTCCCCGAGCTTGGGGATGGACTGTCCGTTGCATCAAAGAAATCGCAGGCGCGCTAGGTGCGTTAAACTGCGGGGGTGCAACTACTGCAGGCAATTTGTTCAGTGGTTCGGTTGCGAGCAATGTAAGTGTAAGTGTTCCATATACAGGTGGAAACGCTGGAACCTACGGTGCGCAAAGTGTCTCCTCTACCGGCGTTGTTGGCTTAACAGCAACACTTTCTGCCGGTACGCTGGCTAATGGCGCCGGCTCATTGACCTATACGATAACAGGCACCCCAACTACGAGTGGTACGGCAAGTTTTGCCATCACGGTAGGTGGACAATCTTGTTCCTTTACGGTGAGTGTGGGAGCTGCCCAACCGCAATACCCAGCAGGAACGGTGAATTGTGCGGGTGCTACCACCGTAGTAGATGTAACGAACCCCACCACTGGGCGCATTTGGATGGACAGAAACCTCGGCGCTACGCAAGTAGCCACCTCCAGCACCGACCAAAACGCCTACGGAGACTTATACCAATGGGGCCGACGGGCAGATGGCCACCAGTGTAGAACTTCACCTACCACAGTTACCTTAAGCAGCATTGACCAACCAGCGCATGGTAATTTTATTTTAGGACCCAATGCTCCATACGATTGGCGTTCTCCTCAAAACACGAATTTATGGCAAGGCGTAAATGGGGTGAATAACCCTTGTCCAAGTGGCTATAGAATTCCTACGGAAACAGAAATTAATGCAGAACGCTTAAGTTGGAGTAGTAACAACGGTGCAGGCGCTTTTGCCTCCCCGCTCAAATGGACTTTGGCGGGCCTCCGTAACCTCAGCGATGGATCGCTCGGCGGTGTCGGCACGGGCGGCTACTATTGGAGTAGCACGGTAAGTGGAACGGACTCACGCTACTTGGACTTCGGCAGCAGTGGTGCCAGCATGAGCGTCACCAACCGAGCGCACGGCTTTACTGTCCGTTGCTTG
>JAPLEV010000013.1 GCA_026391005.1 Flavobacteriia bacterium
TCAAGCGCAGCAGATTTACTTTTCTTCACCACCGCAGTTCTTCCTTTGCGAACTAATTGTTGTATAGTAGGCATAAAATACTCTTAATTTGTAATAAATAAAAACTCCTCAAACGCTCTTTGAGGGGTGCAAAGATACCACTCTTTATTTAATATACAACAAAACATTAAAAAAAAAAGTGCTTTATAATCAAAAAAACAATGAACCATTTAATTGTGAGCGATTTAGGAAATGAAAACTCCAAATAAACAACCCTATTGTTAGGGTTTTGGGCGGTTTTTAGGGGACTATAAACGAACTTGAGAATTTAAAAATCTAAGAATAAAAATGAATCCCCTCTTTATTCCAACTTTAAGAATTCTTCGAAAGGAACTATAATAGGAAGGTTGATTGATTTTTTTGTTAATTCTTTTTCAAAGGCCTTCAAATTGGTAGCTTTCATCTTTTCAAATTGTGCTTTAGCTTCCGCAAAACTATTTTTGAGCATGGTAATATTTTCAAGCTGTGAAGATGTAGGCGCACCATAATATGAACCAATTGTGCTATATATTTGCCCTAGCTTTTCCCTAAGTTGCGGCTCCCCTGCTCCAACATAATTATCACCTTTAGTAACCACTAACTTATCTCGTAAAGCATCTAACGCTTTATCTAAATCATCAGCTACTTTATTCTTCCCAGGATTTTTTAATTTATAGTTTGCTACGCAATCGTCCCAACGATCAATGACAAAAACAAAGTAAGCCAAGTCTTGTGTCATGTCAAATAAGTCATTCGTAACCGTTTGTTGTTCGATTCTTTCGTTTAGTGTGAAAGTAGATGCAGGATCGTAAAGCACCACTATTTCTTTCGTAAAGACTTCGGCGCCTTTTGTTATTTTAACGGTGTATTTTCCAGCTTTGACGTTTGGTGCAAATCCAGCAGCAAATGCTAGCGTTTTTCCTTTCGCCACTTTTGGTGCTTGCCGGTTAAAATACCATTCTACCGTATTTATGCCTTTTTGCTTACCCGCCTGGCAAGTGGCGATCAATTTGCCTTCACTATCCAAAATCTCCATCGTCATTTTCCCAAAAGTATGGCGTTTCGAAAGGAAGTATTTTATTTGAGCGGCATCACTTGGGTTTTGCCCAACAAACTCTACTTCACTGCTTGTCCCTCCAAAAGAACTTTTTTCACTCATAACAAAAGGTTTTGAATCAAAAAAGTGAAGCGTTTTAGTCAATATTTCCGGCGTCACAGCTCGTAAGGGCGAAATGTCATCCAAAATAATTATTCCACGGCCATGCGTTGCAACGACTAAGTCATTTTTCTTAGGATGCATTTCCATGCAATGGATGGCAACACTTGGAAAATTATTTTCAAACTTAGACCAAGATGCACCTCCATCCAAGGTAATAAACAAGCCTAATTCCGTTCCTAAAAACAATAAATTAGGGTTTTTCAGGTCTTCTTGAATGCTACGCGCAAAAACAGGGATGTCTTTCGTGATGATTGACATCCATGTCTGTCCAAAATCAGTTGTTTTGTATACATAAGGCAAATAATCTCCATTCGTATATCCTGTGAATACCGCATACGCTATTGCTTCATTAAAAACACTTGCTTCAATGTGATAACACCAGGTATTTAATGGTAATCCTTTGAGATTTGATGTTACATTTGCCCAAGATTTACCACCGTCTTTTGTCACTTGTATATTCCCATCATCGGTTCCAGCCCAAATCACTTTTTCACTTAAAGGAGATTCAGCTATAGTAAAAATGGTACAATGATTTTCCGCACCTGAATTATCGGCCGATAAACCACCTGACTCTACTTGATTTTGTTTCAACTTATCATTGGTAGATAAATCGGGAGAAATCTTTGTCCAAGTATTTCCCATATCGTTTGAAACATGCACAAATTGACTTCCAGCAAACAAGCGATCTGGGTTATGGGGACTTGTTGTTATAGGCGTATTCCAATTAAATCGAAGCTTTGGATCACCGCTAACGGCGTATGGCTTTACTACCCGAAGTTGTTTTTCTTTGGTATCAAAACGCCAAATAGCTTCCGCACCTTGCATTTCTGAGTAAACAATATGCGGTTTTGTAGGATGAGGATACACCCTAAACCCATCGCCCTGTCCTACCAATTCCCAATCCCGTGCTTCAATACCACCAGGACTTGCCGATGGACCGTACCACGAATTATTATCCTGCAAACCACCATAGACATTATACGGTTCTTGATTATCCACGCTTACATGATAAAATTGACTTAGCGGTAAGTTTTCAATACGTTCCATGGTAGTTCCACCATTCAAACTGCGATAAAGCCCACCATCGGTTGCAACAAATACTTTATCAGAATTCGAAGGGTCAAACGAAATGTCATGAATATCTGAATGCATGGCCCCTAGACTTTTAAAGGTACTACCACCATCGCGGCTTATCGAACCGAAAAGACCTGCTTTCACAATAATATCAGGATTTTTCGGGTCAATGGTAATCCTTGAAAAATAAAAAGGACGAACCGTCAAACCAAAATCACCATTTAAGAATTTCCATGTTGCTCCGCCATCATTGGAGCGATACAACCCTTTCTCTTCCGCTTTTTCACATTCCACCACAGCATATACAATAGACGGATTGGACGGAGCAATACTCACCGCTATCCTTCCTAACTTCCCTGTTGGAAAACCTGTGTGAATTTTATTCCAAGTAAGACCTCCATCGGCGCTTTTGTATAGGGCACTATTCAATCCTCCAGAACTAAACGAATAAGCCGATCTTCTAAATTCCCAAAAAGATGCATAAAGAACCGACGGATTTGATGGGTCAATTATTAATTCGGAACAGCCCGTTCTTTCATTAATATAAAAAATCTTGTTCCACGTTTTTCCACCATCCGTTGTTTTGAAAACACCTCGTTCTTGATTGTCACCCCAAAGTTCCCCTAGCACACCAACATAAATTGTGTTTGGATTCTTAGGATCAATTTGAATAGACGAAATTCGGTCTGATTTTTCAAGGCCCATTTTAGTCCAATTTTTCCCTCCATCAATTGTTTTATAAATCCCATCACCTATAGAAACACTGTTTCTTGTCCAAACCTCACCTGTACCCACCCAAACCGTATTATCAGGGTCAGAAGGGTCAATTGACACGACACCAATCGACTGGCAATATTTATCAAAAATGGGATTAAACTTTACACCACCATCATTTGACTTCCAAACACCACCGCCAGCTGCTCCGATATAAACGATATTCGAGTTGGTGGGGTGATTTTCAATATCAGAAACGCGACCACTCATAAGTGCCGGACCAATGTGTCTTGCCTTTACATCTCCAAAATAATCTGCTCCGTTTATTACAGTGTTTGTTTGTGCTAAAAAAGCAAAACTATAAAGCACAGAAACACCAACAAATAGTTGCTTTTTCATGGTAATTAATTATTAAAATGCGATTTAATTTTCAGGGAATGAAAATGTTTTTGCGTCAACTGTAGGACTGATCACCACTTTTTCAAAAGTGATCGGTTGAGAAGGGCCATCTTTGATTCCTTGCGAAATAGAAAATGGATAGATTAAGCCACTAACTTCTTGGTAATCGCTGAATTTCGTTTGTCCTATTTTCCCTTTCATATCACCCGAATTTATTTCCGACTCCATCATAATGGGAACATTTGAATCTTTATCTATGTAATAATATTCAATGTTTGGAACTTCTTCTCCTTCAACGAGCTGCGTGTTTTTCTCTAATTTTAGCTTCCAACAAGCCGTTCCATCAATTTTATCTTCCCCTTCTAAACTCAACTTATAACCCAACTTCTTATACGAAACTAAGGCATCTGGAAATTCCTTAGAAGAACGTTTTGTATTTTCAGTGTCATCAGCGGTGCTTTTTTCTGCTTTTTGGGTCATAAAGTTTGTACTCCAGCTAGTCACACCATCAAAGGCATTTTGAAAGATCTCTTGTCCTTGAATATTAATTTTTAGATACCCCCTTCCATCACTCATTTTAACAATTTCTAGCGGGATTTTCATTCCACCACCATCCACATTCGCCGTCAACAGAATACCTGTTACAGCCTCCCATTTATTACCGCCAACAGTTTCGTAGTATTTTGCAACAATTTCATCCGCATTTTGAGCATTACTTACTAAAGATAAGCCAGTCAACACTATAAACAACAAAGTCTTTCTCATATTTAAAAATTTTAAATACAAATATACTAGAAATTACAGTGAATGAATGTTTGATGGCTTAATAATTTTTTAGGAAAAGACGAGAAATTTTCTATTTAACTAAAAACCTGAATGAAAGGTTGAAATGGAACAAAAATCAATGAAACACATGAAAAAACCCAGTGAGTAGAAACCGTGATTTTTTAGTGTCATCGTAAATATACTTTTCACTTTGTGCTACCACAGTGTAAAAATAAACGCCATCCTCGATATTTTTTCCTGACACATCTTTACCACTCCAATCATTCAAATATTTTTCATTATCATAAATAACATTTCCCCAACGGTTTAAAACGGTTAAGTGAACGGCGTCATAATCCTCGAGATTATTAATAAGAAAATAATCATTTGCGTCATCATCGTTAAACGTTACTACATTCGGTGCTGACAAGGGGCATTGATTATATAATTTAATAGAGTCGTATAGAATGGATTTTCCGCAGGCGTCAGTTACTTCTACACTATACAGATTCAGGTTCGGCTGGAGGGTATTTCCATAAACTAAAATAGAATCTGAATTAGGAAAAACACCTGGTTCCCAATTGAAATTATATGGCGGCAAGCCCTGAGCAACTTCACATAAAAGACTAGCATTTTCGCCTGTTAGGGCGCAAATATTGATAGAATCTAAGGCACTTAGACTTAAGGGTTGATAATCAATTAGATTTAAGGAAATTGATAAGGTATCAAATGTCCCATCGCAAGGATTTGGCACAATAACACTTAGGAAGACCGTTTCGGTTGTTTCAACCAAGGTATCTAATAAGGCTTCTATTCCGATGGTATCGGCAAATACCCCAGCGGGAATAACTAATGAATCGGTAATAAAAGGATAATCCACTCCATTGGTAGAGTTGCCGCTCAGAAGAATTTGAATAACTAAGTTTTCAGTGGTATCGGTCCTAGAAATAATAAATCCAGCGAATCCGCAATCTTCAACAAGTTGAGGGGGCCCAGTAATATCCACAGTAATGGGCACTTCGATTTGACAAGCGACTACACGGAAAGCGAAGGTTCTAATCTTTGAATTAATTAAAATACCATTTCGGTATTCTTTGACCATTACGCCCGCTACAAAATTTCCAATTTGATTTGGTGTAAAAGCCATTTGACCGGTTTGGCTATTTATGGTAATTGTTGAACCCAATCCAAAGGGAACTAAACCCGAAAAATTCGGATTCCATTGCACATCTGCATATGGCGGCGGGCTCTCTGGATTTGGAATTACATTAGCAAGGCTCCCCCCTTCTAGAGGCGAGACTAGCTCGTATACTAAGGAATCGCCATCGGGGTCGTAGGCTGAATGGTCAAAATTTAAGGTGTTTTGAGAGCAAAGCACGAGTGGTGGATAATTGATAAACCTTGCGCCTTGGTTATAAATGTTAGTTAAGTCTGAACCTGGGATAAAAGTAGTGAGCGTGATTCCATTATCGCCAGGATTTATTATATTGTCAACATTATTGGCCCAACAGCACCTTTGATAAGAAACGTGATAACCACTGGGGTTAAAAGGAAGAGTAATCGTATCGATATATACCCCCTTTTCTACACAAATATTATTCGGTACAGTAACGCAAGGGTCGTCATAAACCACGGGCAGGGGTTGGTTGCTATAGAGCGCAACATCAAATTCACCATAATATGAGCCATCTCCTAAAAACACAGTATAATAAAGAGGGTTGTCGTAGCTTGTGCCACTATTACAATCTCGATAAATTTCAATCGTTATTTTATATTGATTATTGCCTAGGGAATCGTAATAAATTTCCCCTCCGAGAATATGGGAGGCAAAAGATTGATTGCTAAAAAACAATGTTAGAAGGACAGAAAAAATTAAACTAACTCTTTTAATCATTTAAGTAGATTATTGTTGTGATACATTTAAATACCAATTGGCAGGATTCTCGAAATCGTCTTGCCAAACAATTGTTTGGGCCTGAGAGGTTAAAAACACGAAAAAAGAACAAAAAAGTAAAATATTTTTCATCGTTTTGAATTAAGATTGAATTCGAAGATAGACAAATACTCGAAGAAATGAAAATTAATTACAGCTAAATTTATTGCTAAACAAGCATTATAGCGCTAGAGTCTGCGATTTACTTCCTTGATGAGACGATCAGCATTAGTCAACGCTTCGGAAAGGTTTTTGGAAAAACTGCAATTGGCGTATTTTACGCTGCGATATTCATAATTAAAATTATTACCTTTATTAAATGAATTCAGATAAGAAAATGAAAAGCCCAATTTTATCGCTCTTTCGAAGAAAAATTGAGGATAAAAATTTTGATCACGATGCAAAGTTAAATCGAGATTTAGATTCCTTTGGATTTAAGTTAATTAAAATCGTTGGGGGAGCGGCATTGATAATTGGCCTTGTTATTTTAGTTGCTTTTTGGATATGGGTGATTAGATGGTTGTATCAAGTTTGGTGATTTGATATTTCCCAATATGAATGTCCTATTTTTTTTGCATTTGACTGGTAATGTAATTTCTCAATTATTGAATATTACTCAACGTTTTTAGGGGTTAAAGATAATAAATGTACTGAATCCAATTGTTTCTAAATTTCATCCTATTGAACGAAAATGATTCGTATTAAGAATCAGAAAACAGACAAAAACTAAACGTTATAAGAAATAATTAAAGCAATAATTTATTGCTAAATAAGTGTGTTTAGCGTTGAAGCGTTCGTTTTACTGCCTTAATGAGGCGCTCAGTATTAGGCAACGCTTCTTCAATTAGGGTTGGTGAAAATGCAAATGGCGTATCCGTTTGAGTCACACGTTCCACGGGAGCGTCGAGGTAATCAAATGCGTAACGTTGCAAATGGTAGGCAATTTCGGAGGAAATACTTGCCAAAGGCCAAGACTCTTCTAACACAACACAACGATTTGTTTTTTTAATTGAAGTAACAACCGTATCGTAATCTATTGGTCTTATTGTTCTTAAATCTATGACTTCGAGACTTATATTTTCTTTAGAAAGTATTTCAGCAGCTTCATAAGCGACTTTAATTATTTTTCCAAAAGATACAACCGTAACATCTGTGCCCTTGCGTTTTATATCTGCTACACCAATTGGTATGATGTATTCACCTTCTGGAACTTCCCCTTTATCGCCATACATTTTTTCCGATTCTAAAAACACGACAGGGTCGTTATCTCGTATTGCAGCTTTGAGTAATCCTTTTGCATCTGCGGGGCATGAAGGCGTGATTACTTTTAATCCGGGAACATGCGCATAAAACGCTTCAAAACTTTGAGAATGCGTAGCTCCAAGTTGACCTGCAGGACCATTTCCCCCACGAAATACAATAGGGCAATTATATTGACCGCCTGACATTTGTAACATTTTAGCGGCTGAATTTATGATTTGGTCCGCTGCAAGAATAGCAAAATTCCAAGTCATGAATTCTACTATTGGTCGGAGTCCATTCATTGAAGCACCAACAGCGATACCCGAAAATCCCAATTCTGCTATTGGTGTGTCAATCACTCTTTTTGGTCCAAATTCATCGAGCATACCTTGGGAAACCTTGTATGCACCATTATATTCAGCGACCTCCTCCCCTAATAGAAAAACGCGACTATCCATTCTCATCTCCTCGCACATTGCTTCCCTTAGCGCTTCTCTATATTGTAAAGTTTTCATAATAATTAAAAATTAACGAATGCAAATTTAACAACTTTAAATTGATTCTAATAATTTGGCTTAAGCGACCTTCAATTTACCTAATTTAGATTTTTCAAATTGCCCTTTAGCATAGGTAATGTCCACATGAAATACTTTTGTTTTAGTTGAGGGTAAATCATACATGGCATTCATTAAGATGGCCTCACATATAGCCCTAAGACCTCTTGCGCCAAGATTGAAAACCGCCGCTTTTTCTACGATTAAATCTAAAACATCTTTATCAAAAGTGAGTTTAATCCCATCTAACTCAAACAATCTAATAAATTGCTTAATTAAAGAGTTTTTGGGCTCTGTTAGTATTCTTCTGAGGGTTTCTTTACTTAATGGCTCTAGGTAAGACAAAACAGGAAAGCGGCCTATTAATTCCGGAATAAGTCCAAAGGTTCTCAGATCGGCAGGCGAGATGTTTTCTAATAAGGCGTCTGTATCATGATATCCTTGATCTTCCGTTGAGAAACCAATTGTTTGTCTATTCACGCGGTTGGCGATAATTTTTTCAATTCCATCGAAAGCTCCACCACAGATAAAAAGCACATTTTTAGTGTCAACTTGAATCATCTTTTGTTCTGGGTGCTTTCTTCCCCCTTGAGGAGGCACATTGATAACCGCCCCTTCTAACAATTTTAATAAGGCTTGCTGTACACCTTCGCCAGAAACATCCCTTGTAATTGATGGGTTATCGCTTTTTCTTGCAATTTTATCAATTTCGTCAATAAAAACAATCCCTTTTTGAGCCAAATCAACATTATAATCTGCGGCTTGTAATAGACGAGACAGAATACTTTCAACATCTTCTCCTACATAGCCCGCTTCTGTTAGTACAGTAGCATCTGCAATGCAAAAAGGAACATCTAGCATTTTAGCAATCGTTTTGGCCAACAATGTCTTTCCGGTGCCTGTCCTACCTACTAAGACGACGTTCGATTTTTCAATCTCCACATCATCACTTTTCGATGGCTCGTTTAGTCGTTTGTAGTGATTGTAAACTGCCACAGCCAGCACCTTTTTTGCTGCATCCTGGCCAATTATGTAGTCATCAAGTCCTCTTTTAATTTCAATAGGCTTTAGCACATTATTTTGAGACTTGGAGATGGGATTATTAGCGACTTTGATTTTTTCTTCCTCCTTTACAATATTTACGGCCTGCAAAGCACAACTGTCACATATATGACCCGACGCACCTGCTATCAATAAATTTACACTACCGCGTTCCGCACCACAAAAAGAACAATTCGCATCATTTTTACCCATTCTTTTTTTATTTAGGATTTCGAAGTAATACTTCATCAACCATTCCGTATTCTTTAGCTTCTGAAGCGGTCATCCAATAGTCCCTATCTGAGTCAAGCGAAACCTTTTTGAAGGTTTGTTTAGAATGCAATGCTAAAATATCGTATAATTCTTTTTTCAATTTGAGAATCTCCCTGGTTGTGATCTCGATATCGGAAGCTTGACCTTGCGCACCACCTAAGGGCTGATGAATCATTACACGTGAATGCTTAAGTGCACTTCTTTTTCCTTCAGCACCTGCGCATAATAAAACCGCACCCATTGATGCAGCAATTCCAGTACAAATTGTTGCCACATCAGGGCGAATATATTGCATTGTATCATAGATTCCCAATCCTGCATAAACTGATCCTCCTGGGGAATTCATGTATATCTGTATATCTTTTTTAGGGTCAACTGACTCTAAAAAAAGCAACTGAGCATTAATAATATTAGCAACTTGATCATTAATACCAGTACCCAAAAAAATGATTCTATCCATCATTAATCTGGAAAAAACATCCATTTGCGTCATATTCATTGGCCTTTCCTCAATAATGTAAGGCGTCATAGAAGATTCGATATAGTGATCTACACTAAGACTATTAAGTCCCATGTGCTTGGTTGCATACTTTCTAAATTCGTTATTATCAAACATATCATTAAATTTATATGAAATTCAAAAATAACCAATATCAACGATACGAATATCACATTAGGCAGTAAATTTACCATTTTAGACAAAAAAAAGAATGAAAGCTCAAGAAATCATAAATAAGCGCATTTTAATTTCTCCGTTGAATTGGGGCTACGGTCATTTATCGCGATGTATTTCAATTATTGACATCTTGCTTAAAAATAATAATGTTGTTTTTTTTGCCGGGAAGGAAAGTGATTTTAGCATCCTTCGCGAATATTTTTCAAACGAAATCAACTATATTCAACATACGCCCTACCCTTTCGTCTTCCATGGCCAAGGATTTCGAATTTCAGATTTTATTCGATCGCTCATACCCTTAATCAAATGTTATAAGCAAGAGTTAAAAACTGTTTCTTTACTCGTAGAAGAGCATAAAATTAACCTTGTAATCTCAGATCACCGTTATGGATTTCGAACTGCTAAATGTAGAAGTATCTTCATCACTCACCAATGCTATTTACCTATACATCGAATCGCTTGGCCAATTCAAGTATTTCATCAGTTTCTCATTAAAAAATTCAGTGAGGTTTGGATTATGGACGATAAACAAAAACGCTTAGCTGGTAAATTATCAGCATCCCTCGGCCCAATGTGTCATTATATCGGAATCCATTCACGTTTTGCTGACTCAATAAATTCGGAAAGAAAAAAAGATATCGAGGGTATTTTATTAGTTAGCGGACCAATTGAATTCTCACCTGCGTTAGTTAATCACTTTCGGGATACGTTTATTGAAATTAGCGAACCTAAATACATTGTTGGATCAAGCGAATTATTATCAATCCTTCCCCTTGAATTATCCAACTATTTCAAACCAAATAATATTTGGCGAGAAACGGACGACCTTTTACTAAGAACAAAAACAATCCTATCATATAGCGGTTATTCAACACTAATGGATTTAGAACTCCTTAAGTGCAAAGCTATTTTAATAGCTACTAAAGGACAATCTGAGCAAATCTATTTAGCTAAAAAACAAAAAGCCTCAGTCAACGACTAAGGCTTTTTGATATTTTGATTTAATGTTAGTTAACTGCTGCAGTAAAAGTAGCATCTGACATTAACTTAATAAACTCTCTATCCATTGCTGCTTTAGCTTTCAAACCCGGGTTTTTTGCAAAAGCTGACTTTAAGCAACTAACGACAGCATCAACGCCAGCATTACTTCTTGAAGCGATAATCGCCTTTAAGTAATGACCATCTGCTGATTCTTTATCTGAACTTGCAGCAATTGTTTTACTTGCTTCATCTAATTTATTAGCTAAAATTTGTGCTAGCGCCTTATTGTAAGAAGCATCTGAGCCAAATCCAGTAATCGCAGCAGAATAATTTCCTTCTAAAATACTAATGATAGCATTGTTATAAGCTAATTGAGGCGTTTTATCTTTCACTTGTCCTAAAAGTTTTTTTGCCGATTCTCTATCTCCACCTGACATTGCAACACCCGCCAAATTGTTTTTTGACATTGCATTATCCTTAAGGTTATTTGCTTTTTCTAAACTAGCCTTAGCTTCAGATAATTTTTTATCTAAGTATTTCATCGCCCCCAAATTATTGTGACCTCTGAAGTCAGAAGGATATGTTGATGCTGCTGCTTGATAGATACGCGTTTTTTCATTCTTATCCATTGTTAATCTGTTGGCAGTAAACAAAAGTTCTTCTATTGTTAGGGAAGTAGGGTTAGAAGCTGCAGTAGAAATTAGCTCAGCATCCGTCCAACCTTTTAAGGTATATTTTACAGTAATAACAGAACGGCGAATCATCGGAAAAACATCTTTTTCTAATTCTGTCCAACTTTTACCTAGGGTAATCATTTGCGTTTCTCTTTCTTTAAGATCTTTAGATCCTTGGATTACCCGAACGATCAACGCTTTGTCTGCTTCAGTAATAGAAGTTGTAATTGCTAACTGCTGCTGAAATCCTTCAAAATCCTCTCCTAAACCCGAAATTGAATATTTCGATGAGTCAGCATAAAGCATCAATTTCGCATTTTTCATAAGTTCCATAAATGCCATACGTGCCATTTTAGACCTTTCCAAGGACAAAGTACCGTTCTTCATTTCTTCGCCATCAGGAGATGCTGAACCTTGTATATCAATAGAATTGATCATAATTTTATTATTGGCTTGAGCCTCCGTTAACCAAATAACCAAGTCTAGAATATCTTTATCTTTCAATTCCGTTGAACGGACATTAGACTTACCTTTCTCAAAATTAAACGCTGCAGTAACAATTGTATCTTTCGATCGAACTAACTTATCGTCAGCAGTTAAGACCATAAATTCAGTACGCACTAAAAGAGGGGTAATAATTGTTGCATCCGCAATTTTAGTTTCGGGAAGAACATCTTTTTCTTTCACTCCCTTGTAAATTTTTCCAGTCAATTTTAAAGACGCTGCTTCCATTGATGGATTGTATGCTACGGTTTCTTCAAAAGTAGCCGTTCCACCTGGTTTAAATGTAATAGTCTGTCCATTTCCAGTCGCTTTCTCTCCTTGAATTATCCATGTAGAGAGTTTTGTATCACCTAAGCTTGGTGTAATTTCAACCTTTGCTTTTTTCTTTAATCCCTTTTCAGGAATCGAAACAGTAACAGCAATTTTGACATTATCACCATGCAGTTCCAATGGATTAGGACTTACAGAATAGGTAACATCCTTTAATAAATCACAACTTGATAAAGTAACCGCAGTAATAGCTATTAAAGATAGAAAACTTAAATTGTTTATTTTCATGACAGTTTTTTTAGTTTAAGTAGCAAAATTAGGAAAAATTTATTTAAAATGAAACTTTCCCAAATTTTACTTATTAGAATATAAATCTACTAAATATGATTCATCGATAATTTCCAACAAAGGTAGCTTTACAAAATCTCTTTCAAAAATTAAGGGGTGTGGAATAACTAGCCCTACGGAATTAATAAAATCATTATTGTAATGCAATATGTCAATGTCGATTATTCTATCCTGGTATTCGCCATTAGACTTAGCCAAACGTCCTAAATCGCGCTCTATTTTCTGAATTTCAAACAATAATTCAGTCGGTAATTTGGTTGATTCTATCTTAATAACTAAATTGATAAATTCATTATTAGAAATAAAACCTTGCGGCTTTGAGAAGAAATAACTAGATATTTTTAATATCCTTCCACAATCAGTAGATATAGACTTTAATGCTTTTTTAATATTCTCCTGTTTGTCCCCAAGATTAGTTCCTAAACCAAGGTAAATCTGATTTAGTTTTCCTTCCATTCAAGCGTATTTACAAAATATAGTAAATCTACTTTCAAATAATCAAGCGCTGGGCGCAAGCTATCATAATTTGGTCGGCAATTCAATAAAACTTCACCTCTTATAAATCTGGATACAGAATCAGTTAAATAAAACTGATAGTTTGTTGCCACATTTCCTTTTAAAGTAAAAAAAGTACCATAGACTTTTCTTTTAGCGTCGATTATTTGAAGAAAATCAATTTTATCCGCTTTTATTTTGTGATCATCCACCCGATCGTTGGAATAATTAATTAGGTCGACCAATGAGTCTTTTGAATTAAAGCGCTTCGAGAACAAATAAAGAACGCCGTTAATTGGGCCAAGATCAACCTCTTGGGCACATTGCCCACTATTATCTGTCGAAAAAGCTTTTAGCGTAAAAATATCAGCGGATTTAGCTTTTGCAAAACAGGCCAAATATTCTTCATGGTATGCATGATCGGGAAAATTTAACCTTAAGTATGTAGGTGGTTTAGGAATGGGTACTTGAGAGAAAAAATAATCCTTCGCATAAAGTAGAAAGGCTAAAAAAATTAAGATTGCTGATCCGATATAAATGTGTCTTTTAAACCGCATTGACTCAACCGTTAATTAATACTCTTACTAATTTCACACGGCGCTTGTCAGAAGAATCGACAATTAATTTAATATTTCCTTGTAAAATAAATTCCTTATTTTTCATTATTCTCCCAGACTGCTCATTAATGAATCCACCAATTGTTTCTGCGTCCCCTTTAATCAATTCGAAATCCTTACCTTCTATTCCAAGCACCTTATAAAAATCATTTAGGGTCGTTCTACCTTCAAAAATGTAAGTTGAATCGTTTAATTTCTCATAAGATATTTCATCATCCCCAAACTCGTCAGTAATGTCACCGACAATTTCTTCTAAGATATCCTCTAGTGTTATTAATCCCGAAGCCCCTCCGTATTCATCCACAACAACAGCCAAATGCATTTTCATGTTCCTAAACTCTTGTAATAAGTCGTTAATTTTTTTATTTTCAGGGATGAAAAAAGGTTTTCTAATAACCGAAAGCCAATTAAAATCAATTTCTTCAAGTAAAAAAGGGAGAAGATCTTTGATATAAAGTATTCCGATAACATTATCGGTGTTTAACTTGAATACTGGAATTCGGGAATACCCAGCATCTAAAACAAAAGAAAGAACTTCTTTAAAATCAGAGTCCGCATCTAAAGCCGACATTTCAATTCTAGGCTTCATAATCTGAGAGGCCTCTGTTCTACCAAACTTCACAATTCCCTCTAATAATTTTTGTTCCTCATCGGAAGTTGAACTTTCTTTTGTCAAAGCAATTGCATGTTCAAGTTCATCCGATGATATCTGAATTGACTTTTTCTTAGTTTTAGAAATAAATTTACTTCCACTAACAAGTACCCATTTCAACCATGATACAGGCGGCATTTTACTAACAAAATACAAAGGCCTAGCAACCCAACGAGAAAACTTTTCAGCGTTATTAGTGGCATATATTTTAGGAACAACCTCACCTATCAATAAAATCATGAATGTAATTCCAACCACCTCTATTAAGAATCGAATCAGTTCATTACCGGGTTTTACAGGAAAATTCTCATCCAAAACAAAGGTTGACAAAATTACTATCCCAACGATTACAAAATTATTCACAATTAGAATTGTTGCCAAGAGTTCCCTAGGGTTGGATAACAATTGAATAATCGTTTTAGAATCTTTTGTGGTTTCAGACTTTAACTTTTTATTTTCATCCGGTTTAAGAGAAAATAAAGCTGACTCTGAACCCGACATTGCTGCACAGACAAATAACAAAAAGAAAATGATAACAGAATAAACTATTGTTTCTGTGCTTATTCCTGCTTGGATTATTTCAGGTAAAATTAAACTGGGAGGTTCGATACTAATCATGTAAATTAAAATGGTAAGACATCACCTTCGTCAGGAGCCAAATCAGGCAAATTATCAACAGCAGGTTTATTATCTTCTTGGCGATAAGGCGCTGATGTATTTTCTTTGTTTTCCAACCTTGATAAAATCGTCATTTCATCGCCAATGATTTCTATGTTGTAACGCGTATTTCCTTCCTTATCCTGCCAAGATTTTTTTTTCAATTTACCTTCAATATATATTTTAGTGCCTTTGTGCAAGTATTTCTCAGCAACCTCTGCCAAGCCTCTCCACAAGACCACATCATGCCAATCTGTAATTTCTTTTTTTTCGCCAGACTGTTTATCAGTGTAGGATTCGGAGGTCGCCAAGGAGAAAGATGCGAGAACAGCGCCATTTTCAAGCCTTCTGATTTCAGGGTCTTTACCAAGATTTCCAATTAATATAACTTTATTAACGCTTCCGCTCATTTCTACAAATATAAACTATTATTTCTTCTTAAATATTTTTTTTGTTTTTGATTTTTGGGGTTGATTTTTAGCAATGGTTAAACATTCTTCCAAAGATATTTTTTCAACATCTACATCTTTAGGCAGCTTGAAATTATCCTTCCCTATCTTAAGGTAAACCCCCCATCTTCCATTTAAAAGCGTTACGTCCTCTCTTCCATCAAATGATTTCACCAAGCGATTCGCATCCACTTCTTTTTTCAAAACAATTAACTCAATCGCTCTTTCCAAGGTAATAGAGATTGGGTCATCCTCTTTTGGAATGGAAATAAACGCTTTTCCATGCTGAACGTATGGCCCAAACCGACCAATATTTGCTTTCACATCCAATTCTTCATACGCACCTAACATGCGAGGTAACTTAAATAATTCCAACACCTCTTCCAAGGTAATGGTATGAATCGATTGATTTTTTAATAAGGAGGCGAATAATGGTTTTTCGCCATCTAATTCCTCATCACCAATTTGCGCCATAGGACCAAAACGGCCCATACGTGCGATTACTTTTCTGCCATTGCTTGGATGAATCCCCAATTCTCTTTCTCCTGTAGCACGCGCTGAATGTTCCAATGTGTTTTCCACTGTAACATGAAAAGGCTTGTAAAAATCCTCAAGCATGGCCGTCCACTTAATTCGCCCTCCAGCGATCTCATCAAATTCAGCTTCAACTTTAGCAGTAAAATTATAATCCAGTACGTTTTCAAAATTTTCGCTTAAAAAACGAGTAACCAAGACGCCAATATCTGTTGGTGACAATCGATTTTTTTCTTTTCCAGTCGTTTCTGTTTTCGCAATGGTGCTAATCGAACCAGCTAACAAGGTAAGTTCTTGATAATTTCTAAGTTGACCCTCGTTTTCTTTTTTCTCAACGTAGCCCCTATTTTGAATTGTCGTAATCGTCGGAGCATAGGTTGAAGGTCGACCAATGCCTAATTCTTCCAATTTTTTAACTAAAGATGCCTCCGCATAACGCGCCGGTGGCCTAGTAAATCTTTCTGTAGCTTTAATTTCTATCACTTCCAATTTTTCTGAATCACTTACCGCAGGTAGTAGATCATTTTCCTCTTCATCCGCTTCATCTACATTCGATGCTAAATAAACTTTCAAGAAACCATCAAAAAGTATTACTTCGCCTTTCGCTACAAAATGATTCCCAGTATTTAGCCCACCTATAGTGATGGTTGTCCTTTCCAGTTTTGCATGTGCCATTTGACTGGCAATAGCGCGTTTCCAAATTAAATCGTATAATTTTTTTTCGTCGGGTTCGCCAGAAAAATCACTTTTCGAAAAGTCAGTTGGGCGAATTGCCTCATGCGCTTCTTGAGCACCCGCTGATTTGGTCGTATATTTTGTCAAATTCCAATATTGCTCCCCGTATTTTCTAATAATTTCATCCTTTGCAGCATTTATTGCTGTCTCAGATAAATTCATGGAGTCGGTTCGCATATAAGTAATCCAACCCGACTCATACAAGCGTTGCGCAACACTCATCGTTTTTGTTACGGAATAACCCAGTTTTAAACTGGCTTCTTGTTGCAAAGTAGATGTCGTGAAAGGAGCTGATGGTGATTTACTTGCCGGTTTTTTTACCGTACTTTCGACAAAAAAATCGGTATTTATACAATGCTCAAGTAAAGAGCTTGCCTCATTTATGTTGGTTAAATTTTTATTGAGCTCTGCTTTAAAACTTCCGTTTAATGCCTGAAAACTTCCAACAACACGATAAAAACCGGCAGAATTAAATGCTTCAATCTCATCTTCTTTATCAACAATTAACTTTACAGCAACTGATTGAACACGACCAGCAGATAATCCAGGTTTAACTTTTCTCCAAAGCACAGGAGATAATTCAAATCCCACTATTCGATCTAAAATTCTTCGTGCTTGCTGGGCGTCAACTAATTCTTTGTTAACTTTTCTAGGATTCTCGATTGCTTTTAAAATGGCCGATTTTGTGATTTCATTAAACGTTATCCGCCTTGTATTTTCTTCTTTTAATCCGAGCGTTTCAAATAAATGCCAAGAAATGGCTTCTCCTTCGCGATCCTCATCCGTTGCAAGCCATACCATTTCGGAAGACTTAACTAATTTTTTTAGTTCAGCGACTAGTGCTTTTTTTTCTGGTGTCACCTCATAAACAGGCGTAAAATCATTCTCTATATCTACCGACAACCCTTTCTTCGCAAGGTCCCGGACATGACCATAACTAGATTTAACAATGTATTGATTTCCCAAATACCCCTCGATAGTTTTTGCTTTTGCAGGTGACTCAACGATTACTAAATTTTTAGCCATGAACTCTAATTTTCGGTACAAATGTAAAATGAATTCAATACAAGACACTATATTATTTAGAGATTTAATTTTTGAGTGCAAATAACCTTTGGTTAATCAAAATAAAAATCTTTTACTGACATTTTGACACTACGCTCGATTTGTCTAATTTTGTCTTCGATATTGCTAAAAGTAAAATGGAACAAAAAAATATAGAAAATCATGATGAAAGTCGTCAAGGAGAAACCTTGATAATGGAAGCTCACGATTCAATAAACCCTACAAAAAAATTGTACCTTGAAAGCTATGGCTGTCAAATGAATTTTGCGGATAGCGAAGTGGTAGCATCAATATTAGTCAAAGACGGTTATGAAACAACTCGAAATGTTGATGAGGCGGATGTCGTTTTTATAAACACCTGTTCCATAAGAGAGAATGCAGAAGCAAAAGTTAGAAAGCGACTTACAGAATTTAAAAGTAAAAAAGTTGCCAACCCCAATTTAGTCATTGGGATATTAGGATGTATGGCTGAAAGACTAAAAAAAGCTTTGTTAGAAGAAGAAAAATTAGTCGATTTAATAGCAGGGCCAGATTCCTACCGTGACCTTCCAAACCTTATTGAAGAAGTTGGTACTGGACAAAAAGCGGTAAATGTTTTGTTGTCTCGGGATGAAACATATGCCGATATTACACCCGTACGCTTAGACCAAGGCGGAGTTTCTGCCTT
This sequence comes from Flavobacteriia bacterium, assembly GCA_026391005.1. Taxonomy (GTDB): domain Bacteria; phylum Bacteroidota; class Bacteroidia; order Flavobacteriales_D; family Crocinitomicaceae; genus UBA952. Next base: position 18,557 of record JAPLEV010000013.1, read on the forward strand.
CGTTAGTATTACAAGGGGTTGCGATAACATGTGTTCTTTTTGTGTGGTTCCATTTACAAGAGGCAGAGAACGTTCACGTGATCCTAAAACGATTGTCGATGAATGTAAAATACTCTTCGCAGATGGGTACCGAGAAGTCACCTTGTTAGGTCAAAACGTTGACAGTTATAGATGGAATCTTACCTCAAAAGGAGAAATAAAATCCGAGGCAGAACCCACCACAGATTTCGCTCAACTACTCGAGATGGTGGCATTAGTTTCTCCTGAATTAAGAGTGCGTTTTAGCACATCACACCCAAAAGATATGGTGGATGAAGTAATGCATATGATGGCTAGCTATGAAAATATTTGTCCCTATATTCATTTACCTGTTCAGTCGGGTAATACGGAAGTATTAGAAAGAATGAATAGAGGATATAGCAGGGAATGGTATTTAGATCGAATTGCAGCAATAAAACGAATAATGCCTGATTGCGCTATTACAACCGATATAATCAGTGGTTTTTGTGGTGAGACTGAAGAGCAACATCAAGACACACTGTCCTTAATGGATGAAGTGAATTATGATTATGCCTTCATGTATAAATATTCTGAACGGCCTAAAACCTTAGCAGAGAGGCGCTTCGAGGATGATGTTCCAGATGAGGTAAAAGGGAGACGATTAGAAGAAATTATCAATAAGCAATTAAAACATAGTTTAATTTTAAACGAGCGACAAATAGGCAGCATACACAAAGTGCTCATTGAGGGACATTCTAAAAGATCGACCGAAGACTATTGCGGACGGACAGGTGGAAATAAAATGGTAATCTTTCCTAAATCTTCGCTGGAAAAGGGAAGTTATGTACATGTAAAAATCACCTCTTGCACCTCTGCCACATTATTTGGAGAAATTATTGAGATTGAATAAAAAATAAGCGATGAATATCCAACAAGTTAAACAACGATTCGGTATAATTGGTAATGCAACATTATTAAATCGTGCGCTAGAAGTTGCTATTCAAGTTGCGCCAACTGATATATCTGTTTTAGTTACCGGAGAAAGTGGTACTGGAAAAGAAATCATTCCTCAAGTTATTCATCACATTAGCGCACGAAAACACGGCGAGTATATTGCTGTAAATTGCGGGGCTATACCTGAAGGAACCATTGATTCAGAACTTTTTGGACATGAAAAAGGCGCTTTTACAGGTGCAAGTGGGAGCAGACAGGGTTATTTTGAAGTGGCAAATGGCGGCACTATATTTTTAGATGAAGTAGCTGAATTACCCATGCAAACGCAAGTTCGTTTGTTGCGCGTACTAGAGACCGGGGAGTTTATCCGCGTTGGTTCATCAAAAGTGATTAAAACAAACGTGCGTGTGGTAGCAGCAACAAATGAAAATATGCTAAAAGCCATCTCAAGCGGAAAGTTCAGAGAAGATTTATATTACAGATTGAATACAGTTCCTATACAACTTCCTCCATTAAGAGATCGCTTTGAAGACATCCATTTGATATTTAGAAAATTCGCTCAAGATTTTGCTGATAAATACCGCATGCCCGCAATTAAACTAACCGAAGATGCTGTTGAAATAATGGTTGCCTATCCATGGCCGGGTAACATTAGACAGCTAAAAAACTTAGTTGAGCAACTTTCTGTTATTGAAACAGTACGAGAGATAAATTCCACACTATTAGATTCTTACCTTCCAAAATTAGCAGATAAATCCCCCGTAAGAATAAATGACCCCGTTAATGAAGCATTTTCGGAACGAGAAATAATGTATAAGTTTCTTTTTGAAATGAAGAAAGACTTAACCGAACTAAAAAAATTAGTAGTTGAGCTAATTTCTCAGCGAAATGATATTCATTTAAATAACGACCAAACAGCCGTTGTGAATCGTATTTATAGCGACTTAAATGAGCCAATCAATAATGGTTCGCGAATTTTACCGGTTGGAAGGCCGGATTTACCTAATGTAAAAAAACCTGAATCAGAACCATTTGAAATGCACGAGGTTTATGAAGAATCACTTTCTTTGGAAGACCGAGAAAAAGAATTAATTCAAAAAGCACTTGAAAAACACAGAGGGAAGAGAAAATATGCCGCAAGCGAACTAGGTATTTCTGAACGAACCCTATATCGAAAAATTAAAGAGTATAACTTAACAGAATTATGAAGTTGATATTTTGTATTTCATTATTTCTTATGCTTACCTCTTGTTGGCCGAGCAGTGTTAGTTTCAAAGATGCCGGATCAATGCCAATCGAATGGAAATCCTTTCACGTAAAAACCTTAGAGGTGAATGCACCCAACTGCCCCTTATTTTATGGTGCTCAGTTGACAGAAAAGATAAAAGACGGAGTCCAAAATAACACCAGACTTTCCCTGGCAACTAAATTAACAGATGCCGAAGTACAAATAGAAGGAGAAATATTAAATTATCAGGTCAGTCCAATAGCAATACAAAATGGTGACAATGCCTCAAAAAATAGATTGTCTTTAACCGTTCAATTTACTATAAATAGCACTAAACCAACGGAAGAAAAATTAACATTAACGAGCAGTCGTTTTGAAGATTTTGAGGCGACAACTAATCTTTCTTCCATTGAAAATCAGCTGTTAGAAAATATAACTGAGCAAATTATCCAAGATTTGATTAATAAACTAATGAGTAACTGGTGATATTAAATAAATTAAATATCAATCAGCATTTATTTACCCCAGAAGGGTTAAGTGAAAATACTGTTTTAACCTTTAAAGAATTAATCTCAACCTTTCCTTATGCCTCAACTTTTACAATTGCTTATTTAAAAAGTTTAAAAAATGCTGGGGACATACATTTCGAAGATGAATTATTAAAGCACGCATTTAAGATCGGGAGTAGACAAGTATTATATGATTTATTAAACCAAGAACCTTTAGAAGATTCAGATAAGCAAGTAGAAGAACTAGCGGCGATGCATCAAGATGAAGAAATTAGTATTGGTGATGAAATAACGCATAAAGAAGCACTAATTAGCTCCGAACTCGAAAACGAGATAATTACAGATGAACTAGAAATCTTAATCAATTCATCCGCAGCGAACACCGTCTTCATAAATGAATTTAACCAACAGGAAGTCCTTGCTACAACAAACTTGGAAGAAGAAATTCCAACAAAACAAAACGATCCACAAAAAATTCAAGTTGAACCTAGAAAAATCATTATCGTTGAGCAACCAAAATCATTTAACCAATGGTTGGAGCTGGGGAATCTACCAAATGATAAAAAAAGTGATACTCGTTTATCTACAATGATTGCAATTGAAAAACCAAAACGAGAATTTTACTCGCCAAGTAAAAAAGCAAAAGAAAGTATTGATGAAAATAAAATGCCGGTAAGTGAAACGTTGGCAAAAATATTTGTCCTTCAGGGAAATTATCCCAAAGCAATCTATGTTTATGAACAATTAATTTTATTATATCCAGAAAAAAAGAGTACCTTTGCAGTCCAAATAAACGCATTATTGAATAAACTAATAATTTAATCATGAATACAATTTTATCGTTAATCATTATAGTAGCAGCGATTTTATTAACCTTAGTCATCTTTATTCAAAATCCAAAAGGTGGTGGACTGAGTTCCGATTTCGGATCTCCTTCTCAACTAGGTGGGGTAAAAAAAACAAATGAATTTATAGATAAACTAACCTGGTCTCTTGCTGGCATTATAGTAGCAAGCAGTATAATAATAACGATGCTTCAGCCAAGCATGAAAAAACCTTCTGAAAAGCAGCAGCAAAAAAAAGAAAGTAAACAAGCTCCTGCAGGTCCAAACCAGAGCAATAAACCGAATTAATTCATAATAATTAAAAGTTAGCACAACTTTCAAATGTCAGTTTGTCATTTACTTACTGACATTTTTTTTGTTCGCTCACCTAACAAAATGTTAAATTGGCGTGAATAAGAAAATGGCATTAAATTCGTCTAAATCAAAATCGTTATTAATTAAATAAATATATATGTCATTTAAATTTAAACCTTTAGCGGATAGGGTAATTATTGAAGCCTCGCCAACTGAGCAAAAAACAGCAAGCGGAATATTCATTCCCGATACGGCAAAAGAAAAGCCATTGCAAGGCACTATAATAGCAGTTGGGGTTGGCAAAAAAGATGAGCCTATGTCATTAAAGAAAGGCGATAAAGTTCTATATGGTCAATATGCCGGAACTGAAATTAAAATTGATGGAAAAAACTACCTCATCATGAGAGAGTCGGATGTTTATGGAATATTTTAAAACTTAAAAAAAAATGGCAAAAGATATATTATTTGATGTTGAAGCACGCGAAAAATTAAAAACAGGTGTTGATGCTTTAGCAAATGCAGTAAAGGTTACCCTTGGACCTAAAGGTCGTAATGTAGTGATCAGTAAAAAATTTGGTGCTCCACAGATTACTAAAGATGGTGTTACCGTAGCGAAAGAAATCGAATTAAAAGACCCTATTGAGAACATGGGTGCGCAGATGGTAAAAGAAGTTGCCTCAAAAACAGCCGACATCGCTGGTGATGGAACGACTACTGCAACCGTTCTTGCACAAGCAATTATTACGGCAGGTTTAAAAAATGTAGCGGCAGGTGCTAACCCAATGGACCTAAAAAGAGGTATCGATAAAGCGGTTGCTGAAATAGTTAAAAATCTAAAGAAAATATCTAAAGAAGTTGGTTCCGACAATAGCAAAATAGAACAAATTGCTACCATTTCAGCTAATAATGATGAAGCGATAGGAAAATTAATTGCCAAAGCAATGAAGGTGGTGGGCAACGATGGTGTAATTACCGTTGAAGAAGCGAAAGGAACAGAAACAGAGGTGAAAACGGTTGAGGGAATGCAATTTGACCGTGGTTATTTATCACCATATTTTGTTACCAATCCTGAAAAGATGATCACTGATATGGAAAACCCACTGATTCTGATTTGCGAAAAGAAAATTTCGAGCATGAAAGAATTAATGCCCATTTTAGAGCCTGTCGTTCAAGCTGGAAAAGGACTGTTAATCATTGCAGAAGATGTAGATGGTGAGGCATTAGGCACATTGGTAGTTAATCGATTGAGGGGTTCCTTAAAAGTTGCAGCCGTTAAAGCTCCAGGTTTTGGGGATCGAAGAAAAGCGATGTTGGAAGATATTGCCATTTTAACGGGCGGACAAGTTATTTCTGAAGAAAGAGGAATGACCTTAGAGAATGTTACCATGGATATGTTAGGAACGGCTCAGAAGATCGAAATCGATAAAGACAATACTACCATTATCAATGGAAAAGGTACGTCAAAAGATATTAAAAATAGAATAACTCAAATCCGAGCTCAGATTGAGGCTACAACCTCCGATTACGATAAAGAAAAATTACAAGAGCGTTTAGCTAAACTTTCTGGCGGTGTTGCCGTGCTATTTATTGGTGCTCCTACAGAAATGGAAATGAAAGAAAAGAAAGATCGCGTAGATGATGCATTAGCCGCAACGCGCGCTGCTGTGGAAGAAGGAATAGTTCCTGGAGGTGGTGTTGCCCTAATTCGCGCTAGTTCTTCATTGGATAAAATCATTGGGTTAAACGAGGATGAAACCACCGGAATAGCAATCGTTAGAAGAGCCGTTGAAGAACCGCTAAGACAAATAATTGCAAATGCTGGAGGCGAGGGCGCTGTAATTGTACAGAAAGTAAAAGAAGGAAAAGATGATTTCGGTTATAATGCGCGCACAGATAAGTATGAGAAATTATACGCAGCAGGTGTTATTGACCCTACCAAAGTAACTAGAATCGCAATTGAAAATGCTGCTTCAATAGCCGCTATGTTGCTTACCACAGAATGTGTTATTGCAGACCAACCAGAAGAAAACAACCCTGGTGCTGCAATGGGTGGAATGGGTGGCGGCATGCCCGGAATGATGTAAGACTATAGGGCTTTCGAGCCCTTTCACGTTTCTTTCTTCCCGATTTATTCGGATAGCTAGAGACGGCATTATATAAAAAGCCATCGGTCTTTGATCGATGGTTTTTTTTATACCAAAAAAATTCTAGGTGATAATAACTACATTATAAGACCGTTGCAAAATCTTTAAATTGAGGCATTTTAAAAATTTTAAACTGAGTTAACCCTTGTTAATGAAGTGGTTAAATTTTTGGAATAACGAAGAGTTGTGGGTTTTGCAATGGTCTTTATTTTAATAAAAAACACATTGGTATTTCTAAGCGCCTTGACCAATCCTTTTCATTATGCCCCTGCTCGTTAAAGACAAGCGACTTAAAATGTTGGCGCTTATAGCGACTTGAAATAAACTCATTTAATAGTTTATGATACGGCGGATATAAGGCATCCAATTCTTTATCTCCACGGTCCAAATAAATACAATGACCACGCTGACTGGGAAGATTCCGTTTCAAAAACGAAATAAACGGGAGCATCATTTTATCAAGGTGATTCTCGTCTACCATCGCGATATTCACCATTGGCCCGTGAAAAGACATACATGCGACTTTACCAAAAATCTTCGGGTACATGCACATGGCGTACATTGAAATGACAGCTCCCATACTAGATCCCATCATGAAGGTGTGAGATTTTCCACCATAGCAAGAAAATTCTTGCTTAACAGCAGGAATTATGGTATCTACAATCCATTTTAAATATGCATCAGCACGCAATTCTTGATGCCATAATTCTCGTATATATTTCCCGGAAAAATTGGTGTCTAAATCAGAATAAATTGCTTCGGGAAAAAATTCAGCATAACGGTTTAAAGGATCATTCCAAATTCCAACCACAATCGTTGGATTAATTTTTCCATCAATCAGCAGAGAACTTAATACTTCGTCTACTTTCCATTCTTGATGATTCCATGTTTGCGTTGAATCAAAAAGCATTTGACCGTCGTGCATATACAAAACATTGTATTTTTTTTTCGGAGAATACTGATCAGGAAGCCAAATATCAATCCTGCGTGACTCACCATTTTTTTGCGCTTTATAACTTCGTAAGGAACTATATTTCAAGTTTAATTGCTGCATCCGAACCGAATCTAACACCAGCACTTGCCCAATTATTTGACAGAATGAAAAAATAAAAAAGAAGCATAAACAATACTTAATCATAATCGTTAAAATAGTACTATAAAAAGCAAATATAATTTCATTTATCCCCAATGCAATGCTTATTTTTGTGGCTTGAATTAAATACACCATGATAAATCGCTTATTGAAAAACTTTTTTGCCATGCGTTTTATTTCCATGGGATTGCTATTATTCCTTATAGCTATTGGCGGTGCTACTTTTCTCGAGTCTATTTACGGCATACAAACCGCTAAAATTGTAGTTTATAACGCCAATTGGTTTACGATTCTTCTTGTTTATTTGAGCTTCGGATTAATTTCAAATATTATAACGCATCAAATGTGGCAGGCAAAAAAAATTGCGGTTTTAAGTTTTCACGTTGCCTTTTTAATAATCATGATTGGTTCGGCACTAACACGATACACGGGATTTGAAGGCCTAATGGTGATAAGAGAAGGCGATTCTATTGATTTTATTTATTCTGCAGATCCAAAATTATTGATTTATGCAAGGGACGAGGAAAAATCGAAAACTGAAGCACACCAAACATTTATGAGCCCTGTTGACATACCTATGTTTGGAAACGATTTTAGTTATACGTTAATTTTTGGTGAAAAGAAAATTTTAGTTGAGTATAAAGATTTTCAATCCAAGATGATTGATAGTATAGAAATAAATAAATCTTACAACGAGGATGTAATTGATATAATTACCAATGGTATGCAATCCAATTATTTAGGGAAAAATGAAGTTCTCGATGTCGGAAATATCCCCATCAGCTTTGGAAAAGAACTTTCTGTACCTGGTATTGAAATCAAATCCTCCGGTAAAAATTATTTAATAAAAACTTCCTTGCCGGTTCGGTATCTACCGATGTCGCAAATGCAAAAAGCAAGACAAACGGGTGCCGCCATTCCCGACAGTGCCTACCACCTGATTGCACTAAACACTTGGGATACCATGCGCACCACCACACTATATCAAGCGGGAAGCGAACAGTTTGTAATTAAACAAATAATTAGACATGCTCGAAAAAAATTAATCGCCTCGGGAAAGAAAAATGTTGGTGCTGATTATTTAACAGTAAAGGCATCTTGTGGCGAGGAATCAAAAATTGTTCGTTTAGTTGGTGGAATGGGCGCTTTACCTACAGCAGACACTTTTATGATGGCTGGCATCAGAATCCAATTAGAATATGGTTCTGTGAGGATACCACTTCCTTTTTCTGTAGCATGTAATGAATTCACGCTTATAAAATACCCGGGCTCTGAATCTCCATCATCCTTCGAAAGTGAATTAACCATTATAGATCTAAAAAACAACTATTATAAAAAGCGTAAAGTTTTCATGAACAATGTAACCGATTATAAAGGCTACCGGTTTTTTCAATCTAGCTATGATTTAGACGATCCCAAAACACCGGAAAATGAGGAAGGGACGCGATTAAGTGTAAACTACGACGAAGCTGGCACAAATGTAACTTACCTTGGCTACTTATTGATGGCCATTGGAATGATCTTGTCTATTTTCTCCCCAAATGGACGATTTAGAGACTTAAATTCTAAACTTAAAAAGTTAAAAGAACATAAAAAAAGCGCGCTGCTTATTTTGCTATTGCTAAGTACAACTATAAGCAATAATGGCTTTGGGCAACACACTCATTCGAAAAATGAAAAAAGAGCTATTCACAGGGTGATTAGTGCTCCACACTCGGAAGAATTAGCATCCTTATTAGTACAGAATTATGAAGGTCGGATTGTCCCTTTTCATTCGTTGAGCGACCAATTATTAAGAAAAATACATGGTAAAAATAAATACAAGGACTTAAATTGTGTTCAGGTTATTATGAGCATGCACATGTATCCGAACTATTGGGCAGAGGAGGCGTTAATTGCTGTGCCTGCCGTACTACAAGAACGTCTGAAACTCAAAAAATATGTGCCTGTTACAGATTTAGTGGCAAGCAATGGTAACTTTAAATGGTTGTCTATCTACCAGACTGCATTTCAAAAATCAGAATCGAAACGAGACGAATTCGATAAAAAAATCATCAAGTTAAATGAAAAGTTTGAAGTAATAAATAGCATTTTTGCCTGGCAATACATGCGCATTATTCCAAAAAAGAATGATGCCAATAACTCCTGGTATATCCCTATGCAAATGTCATTAATGAAAGTCGATTCACTTTCAACAATTGAAACGCTAAAGTATTTATCATTCGTAGACAAGGCATCGAAGACAGGGCAATACAGTAATGCCACCTCACAATTAAAAAACATTAAAGAATTCCAACGCAGAACAGGTGCGAATGTCGTGCCTTCTGAGTCGAGGGTTAGTATTGAGATTAGTTATAATAAAATGCAAATATTCCTTAATACTTGGCGAGTATATTTAAGTGTTGGGTTTTTGATGCTGGTTCTTTTTTATATCTCCGTCTTCACAAAAATAGATTCTCGACTAACAAAAACACTTGCGATCGTAAGAAAAGTATTTGTTTTCATTCTGATTGTTTTCTTCGTTTATCATGGTGTGGGACTTGGTTTCAGGTGGTATATTTCGGAACATGCCCCATGGAGTAATGGCTACGAAGCAGTAATCTTTATTGCATGGATAACCATGATTGCCGGTTTTCTTTTTTCACGTAAAAATGAAGTGGTATTACCCGGGACAGTTATCCTTGCTGCCTTAATGATATTTGTGACGGAGATGAATCTATTAGATCCGGAAATCACCCCACTCGTTCCCGTGCTTAAATCTTATTGGTTGATGATTCACGTAGCAATTATTACAGGAAGTTATGGATTCTTAGGATTGGCATGTATTCTCGGTTTATTAAATCTTATCCTCTACATTATCCGAAGAAAATCAAACGGAGAAATTGTTAGTCGCAATATTACTGAACTTACTTATATTTCAGAAATGACTATGACCATTGGCGTATTTATGCTTACCATTGGCACCTTCCTTGGTGGAATTTGGGCGAACGAATCTTGGGGCAGATATTGGGGCTGGGATCCAAAAGAAACATGGGCTTTAGTTTCTGTTTTGGTTTATGCGGTAATTTTACATTTCCGTTATATTCCAGCAATGAAAAGTAAATTTATTTTCAATGTGGCTTCTTTTTGGGGTTATTCCGCTATTTTATTTACCTTTTTTGGCGTAAATTTCATGCTCGTAGGCTTGCATTCATATGCACAGGGAGATGGATTAGGTAAAATGCCAAGTTGGGTAATTATTTCCATTGTATTCTTCTTTTTGTTAACTATAGTTGCGGGTATTCGCAATAAATCTCATAATAAATCACCTTCTAAATCCCTCCAAATTGAATCCTGAAAATATATTGTACGAGGATAACCATGTTATTGTAATTAATAAATTACCCTCAGAGATTGTTCAAGGGGATAAAACAGGAGATAAAACGATGCCTGATGGTATAAAAGAATACCTAAAAGAAAAATACAATAAACCAGGTAATGTTTTTTGTGGAGTAGTGCATCGCTTAGATCGCCCAACCAGTGGAGCGGTTATATTCGCAAAGACGAGCAAAGGATTGGAGCGATTAAACGCTCAATTTAGAGAAAAAGAGACGCATAAAGTATATTGGGCTATCGTAGAAAATGCGCCAAAAGAAATAACTGGAGAGTTGATTCATTTTTTAAAAAAAAATGAGAAGCAAAATAAAAGTTATGTCTGTACAACTAAAACATTAGGTGGTAAAGAGGCCAAATTAAACTATCGCCTAATTAAGTCCTCCGATAATTATCATCTGCTAGAAGTAAATTTAGAGACTGGCCGCCATCATCAAATTCGTGCTCAATTATCTACAATTGGTTGTATCATAAAAGGGGATTTGAAATATGGGGCAAAAAGATCGAATCCCGATGGATCAATTTGTTTGCATGCACGCGAACTATCCTTTATTCACCCAACTTCCAAAGAACCTATTACTATAATCGCACCCGTTCCAAGCGAACCAATTTGGCAATTTTTCGAACAATAAAAAAGGCCGTTTCTTAGAAACGACCTTCATTAAATTCCAACTTTAATATTAATTTCCAGTAGGTGCACCAGTATTATTTACAGGAGCTCCTCCCTCAGGAGCAGGACCTACTTCACCTTTTATTTTAAGTGTTGCTTCGTAATAAATCGGCATGCCTTTATCATCTTTTCCAGTTACGACATTTGTAAAAACAGTAACTGCTTTATTTATTGGACCTGGTCTTTTTGTGTCATACTTTACACGGATAGAACCAGATGCACCTGGAGCGATTGGCTCCTTAGACCACTCAGGAACAGTACATCCACAAGAACCCTTCGCATTAGATATAATTAAAGGCTCATTACCTGTATTTTTAAATTCAAATGTGCAATATGGGTCTGCATCGTATTTAATTGATCCATAATCATGCGTGTCCTTGGAGAATTCAATTTTTGATCCCTTATCTATTTGAGCTAAGGTTGTGTTCATTGCTACTGCAGCAACGAATAAAATGCTAAATGTTAAGATTAATTTTTTCATAGGGTTTAGTTTTTATCAAAAGTACAACGTATTTGTGAGCGAGAAAAAAATTAACAGAACATTAACAAGATTAAAATTTTTACTTCTTACTGTTAGATGCCTTTTTCGATTGGAAGTTAACGTATTCGAAAAAATTCATCTTAATATATTTTAAGCGCATTATTATTCCCTCGCGCGTTTCGGGTGCTACTGTAGGTTCCTTTAATAATAGCGTATAATATCTTCTAACCATCGCCGTATCTCTCGGCTCAATTCCCGAGTCATAAGCAGAACCCATACTTTCTAAAAGAAAATCACGATTTTGAAAATTAGGGAAATTAGCCAAAAGCGTATCTCCATACGCTACGGAATTTTCTAGCGCGTTCAAATCCATATACTTAATATGAATTTTGAAAAGACATTCTGCTGAATATGGGTCATTTGGAAATCGTTTATAATAAGTCTTGAGACGATTAATTAACTCTATGTAGGTTAAATTTGGAATTAATTTTATACTGCTTTTATTTTGCAGCATCCCTGCAATAGAATCCTCCATTTGTTTAATAGAACCCTTTAATTCAATGCTAGAAAATGTCCCCTCTTTATTTTTAAGCGCATCAACTTTTTCAGAAGTAGCATCTTTACAAGATACCAACAGCACTATTATTAATGTGAGTAAGAATAAACTTTTATTTATCATCATTACTATTTTTTCTTATTAAATTTCATTTTATAGTCAACTTCAACTATCCCTATTGAAACATTGCTTAATCGTTTCGAAAGCAACTTCTTTTTGAGCGGAGATAATTTATCCGTGAATAAAATCCCCTCCAAATGGTCATATTCATGTTGAATTATGCGTGCCTTATACCCATCAAATTCATCGCGATGAAAAGACCCATTTTCATCATAATAAGAAACGCAAATTTTTTCCTTTCGATTGACATTCTCACGAATCTTAGGAATGGATAAACATCCTTCTTGAAAAGCCCATAAATCACCTGATTCCTCCTCAATAATAGGATTAATAAATACTTTTTTAAATCCCTCTATTCCAATCGCTTTAGGGTCAATTTCTTCCCCCTCCTCATTCGCAAAGGGCGATCCATCGACAATAAACAAGCGAATACTTTCGCCAATTTGAGGAGCAGCAAGACCAACGCCTTTAGCAGCATACATTGTTTCGAACATATCTGCCAAAAGAGACGATAAACCCTCAAAATTTTCCGGCAGATCATCAGCAATCCTCTTTAAGATTGGATTACCAAAAGCAATAATAGGCAAAATCATGTCAACTAATTTAGTGCAAAAGTAATGAAAGGGGCTTATAATTCATAGCTTTCCATGTAATCCTGTAATATCAAGGTAGCACTTATTGTGTCTACTAATCCTTTGTTTTTTTTTTGTTTAGCCTTTCCTCCTTGATGTATTACCTGCATGGCCCGGGATGAGGACATACGTTCATCTTGCAATTCAACAGGTAAGTTGAATTGCTTTTCTAAAGCTGATTTAAATAAACGGACGTTTTCCGTAATATGCGTATCAGAACCATCCAAAGAGGTTGGGAATCCCAAAACAATTAATTTGATTTTTTCCTTTGGAATCAATTTAATTAAAAATTCCATTAGTTTTTCAGATGGCACCGCTAATAATGGACTAGCAATTAAACCCAAATCATCCGTAATAGCAAGTCCTGTTCTTTTTAATCCGAAATCAATTCCTAATGCTTTTTCCATTCTGTAAAGATACTTAATGTTTATTATGTCAAAAATAGAATAGCGATACCTAAAAAAAAACACTTTTAATCCAACAAGCTTAAAAACACTAAAAATAAATCTATTTTTGTAACGCAATAAAAAATTCTAACTTTAAGAAAGGCAATTAATCTGCTATTTATGACCTTGAAAAATATATCCATTCTGATTCTTACCCTATTGGTTATGTTTGCTTGCCAAACAAAGTCTAAACCATTACAAGATCCAAATATTACCGTTAAAAATGGGATTAGTTCTTTTAAAGATGGAGCTAAATATGAAAAAGTAATAAAGCAAATTGACGGAAACAAATCATTAATCCAAATTCGTAGCTTGTTGTATACTAATGACGCAGGTAAAACTCAATCAGTCTCTGGGTTAATTGATAAAAATGGCGAGATATTAAAATTATCTCAAGAATATTCAGATGGTAAAGGGATTAAAGTAATCCTAGATTTCTATTTTGAAAATAGGAGACTAATTTGCACCCTAAACAAAACTTTGTTTGTTGACGATAAGAGGGGTTATTGTAGGGAAATAAAGTCATACTACATTGAAAATGATATGGTTGTCTATTGCTGTTCAAGAAAAGCAAAAGATGAAGAGAGTATCGCCTCGCTTAACTTTCGTACCGATAAAAAATATAGCTTTAAAATTGACGAGGCTTTAGAAATTTTAAATCAAAAAGGGCGATTTGAAACTCGATTTCAAAGCTTTATGAGTATTGGAGGTAAAGAATTTATTATTGTTAGCGCAATTGGAAAAGATCCTTATTATTCTGTTTTAGCCGTTCAGCCGGATGACAAGGCAATTCAAATGCTTAAAAAAAATGAAGGGAAATTCCTTAATAAATTACTGAAAGTAGAATTTGTGGAAATTACAGAATCAAATGGATTTAGCTTTCAAGGCCTAACAAATGTAAAGATGATTGAAGAATAATCATTCCTTGATTTTTCGTACCTTTGACGACTTTTAAGTTAAAGAACAAAATGAAAAATCTCCTTTTCCTCACTATATCCTTTGTTTTTCTCTCCCTCAGTAATCTGATTCTTGGTCAAGCCATGAAAATAAACGGAGCAATTTATGATTCTACGGGATCAAAACCTGTAAATAATGCAACCATTACCGCAGTTAGAATTAAGGACTCCCTATTACTGAGTTATACCCACTCTAATCTTGAAGGGCAATTCGAACTCAAAGGATTTGAGATCGACACTTTTACCTTATATATCGAGCATCCCAGTTTTGAAACGAAAACGATTTATATTTTTGGAAATGCCGAAAATGCCCTTTTAAATGTTAACTCCATTAAGTTAGGAACCAAAGTGCAAGAATTTGATGAGATAATGATTTATGCCAATAAAAATCCGATTTATTATCGTGGTGACACCCTAGTATATGTCGCTGATTCATTTAAAGTTGGTGAAAATGCGGTAGTAGAAGACTTGTTAAAGAAATTACCAGGAATAAAAATAGATAAAGACGGAAAAATAACTTCTCAAGGAAGAGAAATCAGTCAAGTACTCGTTGATGGAGACGAATTTTTTGGTTCAGATCCTACCATCGCAACCAAGAACTTAGCCGCTAAAGGAGTTGAATCTGTCGAGATCTATGAGAAGAAAAACGAAGATGCTGCCCTTGGCGACGATGAAAAAATTCAAGTCCTGGATCTAAAATTAAAAGATGCAGCTAAACGGGGCTATTTTGGAAAAATTTCTGGCGCATCAGATTTTGGATTAATCAGTGAGAATGGATTTTATGAAGGGGAGTTGCTCTTCAATAAATTTGATAAAAAACAAAAGATTTCTGTGTTCGTACTAAGCTCTAATACACCAAGATCTAATTTTGGATGGGGAGACATGAACAAATTCGGCTTAGAAAATGAGCGAGAAAGTAGCGGGATGAGTATGTGGGATCAAAGTGCTCAAAAATTAACCGGAGGAGTTCCACAAACATTAAAAGCAGGAATTTATTACTCAGATCGTTTCGGAAAAACTGGAAAAGTTGGCTTTAATTACTCTTTTTACAATAACAAATTAAGGGCTGTTGAAAATAGTTTGTCGCAGTATTTTTTGTTAGATACAAGCTATTACACGAGAGATTCAAGCAACAACATCTCAAATAACCAATCACACAAAATTAATTTTAACATCAGTAGTAATTTAGATTCCCTAACCACTTTTGAAATTAAGCCTAGTGTTTCCTTTGATATTGCGAATACAGACAATACCAGTTCAGCTAAATTTCTTAGTGAAGACTTTTCTCCAACCTTTGAAACATTGATTCAAAATGTTAATGAATCCAAAGGAATTAATTTTCGAAATGAAGTGACAATCGGTAGAAAATTCCGATTACCCCGAAGAATGCTAGAGTTCAAATACGTTACACAACTTATTGACAACAAAACAGATGGAAAACTGATTACCCAATCTATCGATTCCGTTGACCAGAAAAAGATAAATGACAATTCAAGCATCAGCCATTACAGTTTTTTAACCTACACAGAGCCTTTTAATAAAAACTGGAAAGGACAAGTAGAATATTTATTTGAATATGGCACCTCAAAACAAGACAAGCAGACCTTTAATAGAGGCCTTGATAGTTCTTACACACAAAACGTTGCGTACCTAAGTAATCAATTTGATAATAACCGCTTGCAACACAGAGGAACGGCATTACTTATTTATGAGACAAACATCCAAACCATTATTGGTGGCCTTGGTTTTCGATCGATTTCGATTAACAATAATAATTTAGTAAGCGATACAAGCATCAATCAGCAAATCTATAATTTCCTTCCTCGATTTAGCTATCAATTTAAGCCAAGCATGAGCAAACGCCTGGGTATTTTTTATACCACGAACTCCTCACAACCTAGCATTGCCGATTTACAACCCGTTCAAGACAACAGCAATCCAAACAGAATAAAAGAGGGTAACCCCGATCTAAAACCAAATTACGTTCACAACCTCCGTATAAATTTTAATTCCTGGCAAGCGATGACTGGGCGTTATATTTGGTCCGGAGCCAATGCCACCTTAACGAATAATGCTTTTGCTAATTCGACTGACTTTGATAGTTTTGGACGGCAAACTTCTAAAACAGAAAATGTAGATGGTAATTTATTTGCTAACGTATTTGCAGGAGTAGGATTTCCTATTTTAAATCGAAAAATAGAATTCTCGCCAAATGTAAATGCATCGTATACGAAATATTCAAACTTTATAAATAGCCAACAAAATATTACCAAGAACACCGCCTTGAGTGGTGGTTTAAGTATTGAATTTCAATTAGATTCACTTGAAATTGAAATAAGCCAATCCTACAGTTATAACAAGCCTGTCAGTTCCTTATCAGCTTCTTCAAACTTACCCTACTCCGCTCAAAATTATGGTATAGATTTTAAATGGACTTTGCCAGCGCACATTATTGTTGAATTTGATGCTGAGTATTCGATTAATTCTCAGCGCGCGAACGGCTATAATAAAAACCTATTTATCCTTAATGCCGAGATCAAGAAAGAATTTGGCGCTAGACAAAACACCATTCTTTCTATACAGGCCAATGACATACTCAACCAAAACCTAACGGTTCAACGACAATTAAATGGTAACATCATTACCGATAACTTTACCAAAATTATAACGCGGTATTTTCTGATGAAACTAACGTATAAATTCAATAACAATAAAACGAAAGAAGATGATTTCAGCGGCTGGCATTAAGCAATTAGTTTTCTTGGTTTTATGTCTGTTTCATGTTAGTTCATGGGCACAAGTAAGTACCACAGGAAAAATTACCTACGAAAGAAGAACCAATTTAATGAAAAGGTATAATGATCCTAGGATGAAGCGATTTGTCAACGAGGACAATAAAATAAAAACCGAAGAATTTACCTTAACCTTTAATGATAGCATTTCTTATTTTAAACCCGTGCCTACTAATACCGTTGATGAAATGGCTTGGATGACTACTAAAAATCAATATTATCAATTTTTAAATCAAGAAAAACAAGTTTCTATCCTTTCCATTTTTGGTCAGGATATTTATATCAAAGACTCTTTGCCCGCTAGGCCATGGAAAATCACCGATAGCAAACGAGTTATAAGCGGTTATAATTGTCGAAAAGCCATTTACCAAAAAAACGATTCGACACGTATATATGCATGGTATACAAATTCAATTACTCCATCAGTTGGTCCGGAGGGATTTTGTGGATTACCAGGACTAATTATGGGTATTGCAACGGAAGATGGCGGAATTATTTATTTCGCTAAAAAAGTGGAGTTGTTACAAAGTGTTCCCGCAGAAACCTTTAAAATTGATCTAGGGAAAAATAAATATTATACGATGTTAGAATTTAGAGCAAAAATTGAAAAGGAATATGGAAATACTCCTTGGGGGAAAAGACTTTTTGGCGATTTATTTCGATGGTTATAAACGCTTTTTAAGTACGTTTAAAATAGACAGATGAAAGGTATTATTTTAGCCGGAGGTTCTGGCACAAGGTTACACCCCATTACGCTAGCTGTGAGTAAGCAGCTAATGCCCGTGTATGATAAACCAATGATTTATTATCCGCTATCCATTCTGATGAGTGCGGGAATTAGGGAGATTTTAATCATTTCAACACCTCATGATTTACCGAACTTTAAAAAGCTCTTAGGAAATGGAAAATCCTTGGGATGTAAATTTTCATATGCTGTGCAAGAAGTGCCAAATGGTTTAGCACAAGCGTTTGTAATTGGCGAAAAATTTATTGGAAAGGATAAAGTCGCTTTAATTCTTGGAGACAATATTTTTTATGGCGTTGGTATGGACGCATTGCTAAAAGAAAATAACGACCCTGACGGTGGAGTTGTTTATGCCTATCACGTAAGTGATCCTGAGCGCTATGGTGTAGTGGAATTTGATGCTGAGATGAATGCCATTTCCATTGAAGAAAAACCAAAGAAACCAAAATCTAACTTTGCAGTACCTGGACTTTATTTTTATGATAATTCTGTTATTGATATTGCAAAAAATCTTAAGCCTTCAATCAGAGGAGAATACGAAATCACCGATATCAATGCCGCTTACTTAACATTAGGAAAATTAAAGGTTGCGCTTTTAGATCGTGGGACAGCATGGTTGGACACTGGAACATTCCATTCACTTATGCAAGCCGGACAATTTGTTCAAGTAATTGAAGAAAGACAAGGATTAAAAATCGGATGTATAGAAGAAGTGGCCTATCGAAATGGCTTTATCAGCAAAGAAGAACTCAAAAAAATTGCAGAACCTCTTGTGAAAAGTGGCTACGGTAATTACCTACTAAATTTGATTAAGCGAAGATGAAAGCGTTAGAACCATACGTTCAATTAATTGAAGAAGGGCTCGAGAAAATCAACTTGCCTAAAACCCCTGAAAATCTATACCAACCTATTGAATATTTTATCCAAATAGGTGGTAAAAGAATACGACCCGTATTAACACTAATGGCTGCAGAACTTTTTGAGACGAAAAAAGAAAGTGCCCTACCCGCTGCTTTGGCCATTGAATTATTTCACAATTTTAGCTTGATTCACGATGATATCATGGATCATGCACCACTTCGTAGAGGAAAACAGACTGTACATGAAAAATGGAATTCTAATATAGCCATTCTTTCCGGGGACGTATTATTTGTTATAGCCTACCAAGAATTAAGCAAGCAATCAAGCGAGCATCTTTTCGATTTACTAAACTTGTTCAATAAAACGGCCATTGAAGTGTGTGAAGGCCAACAAATGGACATGGACTTTGAGTTACTCCCAACAGTTACGGTGGAAGCTTACATTGAAATGATACGACTAAAAACGTCGGTTTTGCTAGGGTGTGCGCTACAATTTGGCGCAATTATCGCGGGTGCATCCAAAAAAAATCAAGCATTGATTTATGAGTTCGGAATCAATTTGGGCATCGCATTTCAAATTCAAGATGATTTATTAGACCTTTATGGCGAACCAAAAAGTGTAGGTAAACAAGTCGGTGGCGATATAATTGCTAACAAAAAAACATTGTTGTGTATTCTTGCAGAAACGCATGCCGATCAAAAAAACACCCTTCTATTAGATGAAATGTTTAATGAAAAGGACCCTGTACTAAAAATATCAAAGGCAAAAAAACTCTTCAAAGAATTGGACATCTTTAATAAATGTAATGCAGAAAAGGAGCGCTATATGAAGCTTGCAATAGATGCCTTAACAGCTATTGAAAGCCCAACGAATAAGGATTTGTTTTTTGAAATCTCCAACTTTTTGTTAAATAGGGATGCTTAACTGGTCTAATAGTTAAGTTTTTTTAATTTTTTTGATTCAAACCTTATTGATAAATTAATTTATTAGTAACTTTAGACCCTAACTTTAAAATTTTAAAAATGAAAAATGTATACATTGGTTTAGCTAGTATACTTGTTTCAGGATTTGTATTTGGTCAAAAAGTGACTACTAATCCAATGAACGACAAGAAAATACAAGCTTTAGACGTTAAAGCGAAGAAAGAGATTTTTTCTGAACCTAAAGGAATTACTTTGTGGTCGAATGATTTTTCTGTTCCTGCTGATTGGGTAACTTCAAATGCACCTGCACCTGGTGGATCTCCAGGTCATACCGCTGGTGATTGGGCGATCGTTACAAATGTAAATGCTGGTCCGGTGGCTGCTTTAAATCCTGCAGGACATACCTCTGCGGCAAATGGTTATGCACTTATTGATTCCGATGGTGCTGGAGCAACTGAAACTCAGAATGCAAAGATTGTAACAGCAAATAGTATTGATCTTACTGGACAACCTTTAGTTGTATTGGTTTTTCAACAAACACACAGAAGATATGCTGAATCAACCTTTGTTGTATATAGTACAGACGGAGGTGCTGTTTGGCAAGAAATCGAGGTAAATGACATGATGGGTACAAGTACTAATTCAACGAATCCACAAACAGTTCAAGTAAACATGTCTGCATACCTTGGCAATCAAGCAAATGTTAAGATTGGTTTCAAATATACCGGTCAATACGATTGGTTCTGGGCAGTTGATGATGTAAAATTAATGACGCCAGATGATTACGATTTATCAATGAATGCTGGATACTGGGGATCAACTGGTTTTTGGGGCGCAAGACTTCCATACTACCAAATACCAATGGCGCAATTAGCACCAATTGATATTTCAGGTGTTATTAGCAACTTGGGTGCTTTAAACCAAACAGATATCGTATTTACAGCTGCACTTGCAAGTGGAGCATGGAGTGGATCTTCTGCTCCATCAACAATCATTGCTGGCGCTTCAGATACATTATCATTACCAACAGCGCTTACACCTCCAGCGGTAGCAATGACACATGTTATTAATTTTAGCACTACTTCTGGTGCCGTTGACGCAGCACCTGCAAATAATTCTTTGCCTGCAGCAGCAACTTTAGTAATAAATACTTCTATTTATGCACGTGACAAAGACAATATGACAAATGGATCATACAATCAAGGACTTGGATTTGAAGTAGGAAATATTTTTGACATCTACACAACAGCACCTTTAAGTGCTATTGATGTTATGATTAATGGTGTAGCAGAAGTTGGTGCAGAATGTTATGCAAAATTATATTCTATTGACGCAACAACTGGAGACTTTGTCTTTGTTGATGAGTCAAATGCATACACCTTAACAGCAAATGACATGGACAATATTGTGACATTTTCATTAGCTGGAGGTGCCTATACATTAAATGCTGGTGAATCATACTTAATCGTTGCCGGTTCAAATGGTGATGGTGGAGCAACAAACGACTTGGTTGTTGGTACCTCAGGATCTTCAGAAGCTCAAACATCTTTTTATTTAGATGAAGCTGGAACATGGTTCTACACAACTTCTACTCCAATGGTAAGAATGAACTTCTCTGCAGCTGGAATTGAGGATAACGATGCAAGCTTCGGATTAAACGTTTACCCTAATCCTGCAGAAAACGAAGCAAACATTAGTGTTTCTGTTGAAAATGCAAACGTTGCTGTATCACTTACTGATTTGTCAGGTAAAGTTGTTTACAACAATAATTTAGGAACTGTTAACGGAACGAAAAACGTAACAATCAACACAAGTAATTTCGCAAATGGAATCTACATGGTTGCTGTTAATTCTAACGGAAACATTTCTACTAAGAAATTAGTTATCAGAAACTAATCTATACTGATTTAGATATAAAAGGGCCTTCGGGCCCTTTTTTTTTATCTTAAATTTTCGAAGAGTAATCGAATAATTTAGTAATTTAGAATTCATTTAAATTTGCAAACATGAAAAACAGTTACATTTTACTTCTAATTGTATTGATAACAAGTAGCGTTCAAGCTCAAAAACAATTTAAAGATATTTCTTCAGAAAAGAAACATGTTATTGTTTCCGATCCTGTAAAACCAGAAAAAATTCCAACAGTAAAAGGAATAACTATATGGCAAAATGACTTTTCTGATAATTCACAATGGACCTATGATAACACTTCGGCACCTTATCTAAACTGGGAAATAACTACCGCAGCCGACACGATACCAGTAGCAGCATTAAGTCCTGCCATCTTTACCACCGTTGCGAATGGTTTTGCATTTATTAACTCAGATTCTCAAGGGCAAAATGGCGTTCAAAATGCCAACATGACCTATAATGGCACAATAAATTGCACCGGATATCCAAATGTAAGCCTTGTATTCGAACAACAATACAGAACCTACTTAGACACCCGAATTGTACGCGTGAGTAACGATGGAGGAACAACTTGGACCGACTTTTACATCACCGATGGAAATGAACCAACCGCGCAAAATTCAGCTAATCCAGATATTGCATCGGTCAACATCTCTGCTGTTGCAGGCAACCAAGCAAACGTAAAAATTCAACTAAATTACCAAGGAAATTGGGGATGGTATTGGGCAGTTGATGACATCAAAGTAATTGAAACAGATCAGTACGATTTAAAACTTCAGTCGATTGCATGGGGAACAGACGGTGCTTTCGGTGAACGCTTACCCTATTATCAGGTGCCAACGCTACAAGTTGCCCCAATCAATTTTGGTGGTGCATTAAAAAACATAGGTGTTCAAGATATTAGTGACGCAACTTTCACCGCTATCATTAATGCGGTTTACAGTGGATCAACGCCACCTACATTTATAGCTGCATCTAACTTAGATACCGTTTGGTGTGGAACAACATTTACCCCGGCAGCTACTGTTGCAACACATGTTGTTCAATTGGCGGCATCGACAATCAACATTGAGCCAGACATGACAAATAATGTATTACCTTCAATGAATATTGAGATTAACACAAATATCTACGCAAGGGACCGCGGAACAATTCTAGGAGGTATATCAAATGCTGGAGAAGGTTACGAAGTGGGAAATGTCTTTGATATCTTTACCAATGATGTTCTTTATGGAATTGATGCTTATATTCATCCAACAGCGGAAGTAGGGTCAGAAATCTTTACCAAATTATATTACAATAATACAGGTACAGGCGTATTTGATTTTGTGGATGAAAGCGCTCCTTATGTTATTCAAGCAGGAGATTTAGGACAAAAGATAACTTTACCTCTTCAAAACTTCCAAGCTTTATTAGCAAACGAATCTTACTTAGTAATGGTTGGTTCATTCGGTGACGGCGGTACTAGCAATGATTTAGTGTGCGCTACCTCTGGGTCTTCGGCTCCACAAACAGCATTTTACTATGATTATACCGATCAAACTTGGTATTACACATCCTCCTCACCAATGGTACGGATGAATTTTGATCCAAGCTTAGGTATAGAAGCAAGTGCGAACGCAATCCCGTTCACGATATACCCGAATCCTTCCAATGACCAACTCACTGTAAAATTGTCAGATGGCAATAATGCTACGATTGAAATCGTTGATTTAAAGGGGAATTCAATTAAAAAGACGAACGCAAACACTATGCAAACAGACATCTCTACGACATCTATTTCCAACGGGGTTTATTTGCTTAAAATAACTACAAACGGAAATACCTTCACGAAAAAGATTGTAGTACAGCATTAAGCGATTTTTTAATGACTAATTGAGTGAAAGAATCAGCAATTAATTTCAGTGAAATTTTCTGCTGTAATTTCCCAATTTAATTTTGTGCCGGGGCGAACAAGTTGAATTGTTTTCATGCCAGCCTCGTCTGCTGCCATTAATTCTTCGCGAATATCTGATAAAAAAAGAATAGAAGTCGAAGGTAATTTTAGTTTCTCAGCGATTAACTTATAGGTACTTGACTCTCTTTTCGGACCAGTAACTGTGTCAAAATAAGCACTTATATAGCTGGACAAGTCACCTTTCTCAGCAAATTTGAAAATTAATTTTTGTGCTTCGACTGAACCAGAAGAGAAGATGGCTAATTCAATATTGTTATCATACCATTCTTTTAAAGAATGAGGAACATCATCATAGACATGAGAAACCAAGGTACCTGAGAGATAACCTTCCTCCCAAATTACTCCTTGTAAAAATTTTAAGGGTGTCACTTTACGATCCTCCTTACACCAAAGAACCAATTGATTAATACAATCTTGCCTAGAAAGTAATTCCAAACCACCTTCATTTTTAACTAATTCCTTTACTTCATCAAATGCAGCAACTACCTCAGCCGAATCATTGAAAAGAAGCTTCTCTACATTCGTTAAGAAATAGGGAAATAATACGTCATAAACAAAGGAAACAGAAGTTGTTGTACCTTCAATGTCCATCAACACGCACTTTACTTCACCTTTCACCTGCAGGAAATTTAAAATCTGCAAATTGATTTTCAAGCATTGAATTTGTGTAATCAGGAACCCAACCGCTACTATCTATAAAAATCCGGATCGCTTTAACAAAGGGATTATTTTGCCCAGCATCAAACCAATGTTTTGTTCCAGCGGGAACACTTATCAAATCGCCCCTTTCACATAACAAATTAAAAACCGGCTGATTTTCAAGATTAAACCAAAACAAGCCTTTTCCATCTACAAAAAAACGAATTTCATCCTCAGAATGAGTATGCTCTTGAATGAACTTATTACGAATAAATTCATAGTTATCCGTTAGTGCATTGATCGAAATAACATCTGCAGTAAGGTAGCCATTCAATTCCATAAAAGGAGACAGATCCTTTTGGTAAGCTAATAAAATTTCATCTTGATTCGCCTTATCACTGAAAGCAACATCACACTGCCATTGATCAAAAAAAATCCCTTTTTCATTCATGAAAGCTCTAATATCCGAAACATTATGGGATTCAAAATTTAAATCAGGGATAGACAATACCGCCATTACATTATTTTTTAAGACTTAACCATTCACAATGACAAAGATAATCGAAGGTTTCGAGGTGACGTTTTGCTTCAAATAAATTTTCTCCCCAAGCATAAAACCCATGTTTACGGATCATAAAAATACCGTAAGATAATTCCATTTTACGATAAGCTAACTCATGCTTAAAAAACAGCATGTCCTGCGCATTTTCAAAAACAGGAATCCGCACAAATCCCTCGTGAGTTACTACGCCCTTAAAACCTTTCTGCATCTCGTAGCCACCAAATATCAAATAATCGTCCTTAATTAAAGCTGTTAAAGCAATAGGATAAACAGCATGGCTGTGTAAAACAACCATTGTTTCAGGGAATAAGTCATATAAGACGCAATGAATACCAGCTTCAGCCGAAGCCTTTACATCCTTATAATTTAGTGTTGGATTACCATCAACGTCAAGAGAAATAAAATCATTATCATTCATTTGGCTTTTATCAATACCTGAGCGCGACACCCAAATTTGATTGGAAGGATCTTTAAACGAGTAATTAGTAGAGGTCCCAGGCGAGTGCCCTTTATCATGAAGTTGACGAATACATGTCGTTAAATTCGCCTTCATTTATAACTTTCCGAGTGCTTCCTTTGTAAATGAAGCGATAAGTTTACCATCCGCTTTTCCGGCTAACTTAACGGAAAGCATTCCCATTACCTTACCTATGTCATGTAATCCTTTAGCTCCGGTTGAAGCAATGGCGCTATCAACCTCCTTTTTAACATCTTCATCGCTCAGCATTTTTGGGAGATATTCTTCAATAACCTTAGCTTGAACCAGCTCATCATGCGCTAAATCGGGCCTATTCTGAGTGATATACAACGCATAGGTTTCCATTCGCTGCTTATATAATTTCAAGCATATTTTGATTGCTGTATCATCACTAACTTCTGAGGACCCACCAGCAGTAGCTTCGAGTAAAATTTTAGATTTAATATCTCTTAAAGCAGACAAACGATCTTTATCGCGTGCTAACATTGCCGTTTTTATTGCATCATTTATCTCTGTGGCTAGGCTCATTTAGTCAACATTATCGTGAAGGAAATTATTATTTCTTAATCCCGATCCCGACTGGTCATCAGACAAGCCAAACCGTGATACATTATTCTCATTACTAGGAGTATTGATATCGATTTGAATATTGCGTCTAACAAAAGCTGGCTCATTCTCAAATTCAGAAATACCATTTGGATTTTTTAATTTAGAAGTGTAAGCGTGAATTTTCGCATTTCTTTCATCGGACTTTTTTTGCTGCTCCTCCGGCGAAAGAATTACCTGTGAATTTGATTCATTTATGCTATTTTCTAAACTATCCTCCAAAACATGACGAATTATTTTAGGAATAACTTCAGCGTTCGAGCTGTCGGAATTAATATTCCAAACCAACGGATGGGTAGAGGATAAATCACTAGTGCCATCAGAATCCGCAATATTAATATCCTTTATTTCATTATCACTTGAATTGAGGGAGTAATCGTCACCAGAATTAGTCTCTGAATCAAACAAATCGAAGGATACGTTATTTACACCTTGGTTAGACGTAAATTCCTGTTTCTCCATATTAATTGAATCAGCTTCATTAATATCCTTACTCTTCAAAAAAGGCTCCCTTGCTAAAACATCACCCATATTTTCAACGACTGGGCTATCTATCGGGGAAGTCATTGTATTCGTTATTTCCTTCTTTGAATCGTCGGAAAGTGAAACAACATTTCGTTCTGGCAATGCCTCAAATCCTGTGTAAGGAGCAGATGAAAAACCTGTTGCTATTAGCGTAATACTAAGGCGATTTCCTAAACTTGCATCATAACCATGCCCCCAGATAACATCAGCGGTTGCACCTGCAGCGTCTTGAATAAAATCAGTAATATTTGTAATTTCATCCATCATAACTTCCATATCGCCATAAGTAATATTCAACAAGACATATTTAGCCCCATTGATATTATTTTCATTTAACAGCGGTGAGTTCAATGCAGACTGTACTACCTCCATCGCACGATTTTCTCCTTCAGCCGAGGCGCTACCCATAATTGCATGACCACTATTCCGCAATACCGTATTTACATCGTTAAAGTCGACATTAACCAATCCTGTTACAGAGATAACTTCCGCAATTCCTTTTGCCGCTACAGTCAATACATTATCTGCTTCAGCAAAAGCTTTTGTGAGTGACATATTTTTGCCAAATTCTCTTAGTTTCTCATTATTAATAATTAACAGCGTGTCAACATTTTGGCGCATTTTTTCTAAGCCCTCTTCTGCTTGCAATCTACGTTTTCTACCTTCAAAATCAAATGGAATGGTAACAATTCCAACGGTTAGAATACCAAGATCTTTTGCGACCTGAGCAATTACTGGAGCGGCTCCTGTCCCAGTTCCCCCGCCCATACCTGCAGTAACAAAAACCATCTTAGTATTTTTGGATAGCACTTCCCTTAAGTCCTCAATATTTTCAATAGCTGCATTCATTCCAACTTCTGGAATCATACCAGCTCCCCTTCCCTCTGTAAGCGTTGGGCCTAATTGTATTTTATGAGGAACCGGTGAAATATCTAGTGCTTGTCGATCTGTATTGCAAACAATAAAATCTACTCCAACAATTCCTTGATTAAACATGTGGTTCACAGCATTACTTCCGCCCCCACCTACTCCGATTACTTTAATAATTGAGGACATTTCTTTAGGCAAATCAAATTCCATAACGTTAATTTAGTTTATTTATAATTTATTAATCTTCATCAAATAATCGAGGTAACTTATCAAGAATTTTATTAAAGAAGTTCCCTCTCAGCTTCGGATCATTATGCGTAATTATTTTATTTTTTTGAGGTGAGATTGACTCTTCTGGTTGCGAGTACTCTAAATTCTCGAAACCTTTTATCACCAATCCAATACCAGTAGAATACATCGGACTAACCAAGTTATCCATTTGATTAGTATTGGCAAGGTGTTCTGTTGGGTAACCAATTCGAGTATCAAAACCTGTTGTATATTCAAAAAGCTGCGTTAAATGTTGCATTTGAGCCCCCCCTCCTGTAACAACAATTCCCGCTAAAACCTTTTTACTGAATCCAGAGTTTTCTATTTCATAATGAACTAATTCAATAATATCCTCCATTCTTGACTGAATGATTTTTGCTAAGTTCCTTAATGTAATTTCCTTAGGGTCTTTTCCCTTTAGCCCGGGAATACAAACCACTTCATGTTCTTTACTTTCAGATGCAAATGCACTACCAAATCTTACTTTTAGATTTTCAGCATGACGACGCATAATTTTACACCCCTCTTTTATATCGTCAGTGATAACATTTCCTCCAAACGGAATAACTGCTGTATGTCGAATTATTCCCTCATAAAATATTGCAATATCAGTAGTTCCACCACCAATATCGACTAAAACTACTCCTTCTTCTTTCTCCTCCTCACTAAGGACAGCGTGTGCAGAGGCAATCGGTTCTAGGACAAGTGATTTAATTTGCAGACCAGCTTGCTCTATACATTTTCTAATATTTTGAACATTACTGACATGACCGGTAATGATATGGAAATTAGCTTCTAATCTAACCCCTGCCATACCCTTAGGGTCTTTAATCCCTTGTTGGTTATCAACGATATATTCTTGAGGTAGTACATCAATAATTTCCTCTCCAGGATTCATAACTAATTTATGCATATCCTTAACGAGAGCGTTGATATCTTCTTGGCAAATTTCATTTTCTGTATTATTCCTAGTATAGATACCTCTATGTTGCAAACTTTTGATGTGCTGACCAGCAATTCCTACGTTTACATTTTTTATTACTAAGTCACCTTCTACCCGTGATTGCGTTTCTTCCACGGCCAATTTAATTGAAGATATTGTTTTTTGAATGTTAGAAACAACACCACTCATAACACCCAATGATTCACTTTTTCCCATTGAAAGGATTTCAATTTTGCCATGGTCATTTTTACGACCAACAAAACATGCTATTTTTGTCGTTCCGATATCTAAACCGACAACTATTTTAGAACGCTTAGCACCCGCTGGAATTTCACTATTTTCTACAAACGATTTGTCCTTCATATTTCACTATTATCGTATTATACTTATCCCAACCTTCATGGGGCATCCCCTCTTGATAAAATACCTTTAAACGATTAAACTTATCCTTAACCTCTTCATCAGAAATTGCCGAGCCAAATAATATAGTTTGACTGCCAACTAGCGGAATAAGCAAGAAATCTCCGTTCATTTCTAGGTAAACTTGTCCAATTAAAGCATTAAAAAATGGATCATTACAAACATAATTCGAAATTCGATAGATATCATCTAATTTTCGAATACTTTTCAAAGAATCATTGTTAATAATTTCTTTTACTGACGCTTTTTTTAGATTTTCATTAATATAACCAGAAATTACCAAAACGCGAGCAGTATGCAAATTCGATCGATTAATAGTTAGTCCTTGATCATCCAAATAATATGATTGATTTGAAAGGTTAAAAATTCTAGCGATAGGTCTGCGAAGTACTACGTCGATATTCCATGTATTACCAATATTCTTGTAAACTTTAGCGCTTTTTATTTCTTCCATATTAAGAATAAATTCCTCTATTTTTTTTATGTTAATTTTATTGACTGGCGCTCCCGGCGTAAACAGCTTTTTAAATACCAAACGGTCAAACAATTCATTTTCCGTTAAGAAAGCATTTTCGCCTTGCACATGGATTAAAATAGTAGGGGGGGTTGAAATATCCTTACCATTTTCCAAATTTGCAAAAATGAGGATTAAGATAATCGCAATTCCTAGAATCGTCCAAAAAGTAACTAAGAAAATTTTTTTCATTTTTGCGATAAATTATTAATAAATATTTCTTTGATTGGCATAACTATTCGATCAATATCTCCGGCTCCGATGGTTACAAAAATACCATTTTCAAAGTCTTTAACCCTATCAAATAATTCATCAATCGACAATAATTTTTTGTTCGAATTATCTATTAAATTGAGCAGCCAAAGAGAGCTTACACCCATAATCGGCAATTCACGAGCAGCATAAATTGGCAATAAGATCACCTCATCTAAAGCTGAAAGCGAACGAGCGAAATCAATTGCAAAATCTTTTGTTCTGGAGTATAAGTGTGGTTGAAAGACACCTGTTATTTTCTTATTCGGGTAGCGCATTTTTATTGACGCTATTAATGCGTCTATCTCGGTAGGGTGATGCGCATAATCATCTAAAAAAAGTATTTTTTCAGTTTGAAGAATCGTTTCGAATCTTCTTTTGAGCCCAAGAAAAGATTTTAGTCCTTCTTTAATAACCTCAGAAGATAAAATATCTAATTCTTTTAAAAGTGCGATACAGGCAAGCGCATTCTCAGCATTATGAATTCCCGCAAGTCCAAGTTTAATATGATCCCATATTTCGCCCTTTAATCGAATATCGCAATATGGAACATCATTTTCGAAATACAACCTTTCAATTGTGTAATCTGCAGTCGATGAGAATAAACCATATGTTATTTTCCTCGCAGCCGTTTGTAAGGATAGTCCTTCTTTAATAACCAATAAGCCGTTCGAATCAATCTTATTTGCAAATTGTTTAAAGCCATCTAAAAAAGATTCTTTTGAGCCATAGATGTCTAAGTGATCTGGATCAACAGAGGTTACAATAGCTGAAAAGGGTGATAATTGTAAAAAAGACCGATCAAATTCATCTGCTTCTACTACAACGTATTCTGCTTCTTTGTGAAGGACTATATTAGAATTGAAATTTGTCGCTATTGCCCCAAGAAAAGCATTAAACTTAATTGAAGAACAACTTAATATATGTGCTAAAAGCGAGCTAGTGGTTGATTTTCCGTGTGTACCTGCCACGCACAAACTTTTTGCGATTTGTGTTATCAAACCAAGAACCTCTGCCCTTTTCATAATTGTAAAATCATGCGCCATAAAATACTGGAGCATGCGATTGTCTAGTTTAACAGCTGGAGTATAAACAACTAGCACTTCCGCTTTCACCATGAATGATTCTGGAATCAAGGAAGGATCATCTAAAAAGCAAATACTACATCCTTCACTAACTAATTCCTTTGTTAAATCAGAATCCCCCCGATCATACCCGGCAACCCTTTTTCCTTCCTGTAGAAAGTAGCGAGCTAAAGCAGACATTCCGATCCCACCAATTCCCAAAAAGTATACTTTACTAAACGTATTTACCTCGTTAGCCATTTTGATGTTTTGAATTAAAGAGTATCTTTTCGCAGGCGTTGACAATATCAATAGTTGCATTGGGCATCCCCATATTATTTATATTCGTCGTCAATTTTAATAATAGCTCTTCTTCCTTGAGAACCTCAAAAATTTGTCGAAAAAGCGACTCTTTTGCTTCGGCATCTGTTACTAAAACGGCAGCTTCCCGATCAACTAGCACCTTAGCATTTTTTGTTTGATGATCTTCTGAAACATTTGGAGAAGGGACCAGAAACGTAGGTTTGCCAACAATACATAGCTCAGAAATAGAAGTTGCACCAGCGCGGGAAACTATAATGTCCGAGGCTGCATAAGCAAAATCCATTCGATCAATAAATTGAACCATTTTAACATTTTTAGGGAGTGTCAACTCATTATTGAGCGTTTCAAAATAAAGTTGGCCACATTGCCAAAGTAGTTGAACATCTTGCATATCATTTAAAACAGAAAGAGCATTACAAACCGCATTATTTAGAGTTCTTGCGCCCAAACTCCCTCCCATGATAAGAATTGTTTTCTTATTACTTTCCAATCCATAAAATCGCAAGCCATCTTCCCTTTTATTGAATAAATCAACAGTTTCCGAACGAACCGGATTTCCCGTTAATATTATTTTTTCTTTTGGAAAAAAAACTTCCATATTTGGATAAGCAGTACATATTAAAGCCGCCTTCCTCGCCAGCAATAAATTGGTTTTTCCGGGAAAAGAATTTTGTTCTTGGATAATGGTTGGAACATTGATCCATCCTGCCATTTTAAGTGTTGGTCCACTTGCATAACCACCTACACCAATAACCAATTCAGGTTGAAATGACTGTATCAACTTTTTCGCTTTCCATAAACTTCCGAATAACTTGAAAGGAAGTAAAAAATTACTAAACGAAAAAGAACGTTTGAAACCAACAATATTCAAGCCCTCTATCAAATAGCCCGCTTGCGGCACTTTTTCCATTTCCATTTTTCCATTCGCCCCAATAAAAAGGATAGAAGCGCTTGGATTTCTCTTACGAATTTCATTTGCAATAGCGATTGCTGGGAAAATATGCCCACCAGTTCCTCCTCCAGAAATAATTACCCTACTAATCATTTCCATTTTCGGCTACCATTTCAAATGCACTACTATTATTGGATTGCTTTACAGCGAAAGATTGCACTATACCGATCGAAACACACGCCATAATTAATGCCGAACCCCCCATTGCCAAAAACGGCATATTTTGTCCTGTAACGGGCAGAAAACCAGTGCAAACTAACATATTTATACTTGCCTGAGAAAGAAGATGAAGCCCAATCGCAAGACAAACATAAGTCTCGAATAGGTTTCCTGAATTTAAACCAATTCGAATTATTCGGAACAATAAAATCAAATATAAAAGCACTAGAATTAATGCTGAAACGAGACCAAACTCTTCAACAAAACTTGCGAAGTAGAAGTCTGCATATGCTTCAGGAAGGTATTTTTTTAATTTTCCATCGCCTACGCCTTGTCCAAAAATGGAACCATTATGAATTGCTAATTTAGCGTTTATGGCTTGTGCATTTTCTATCGAACCATCATCCGAAGCGATTTTATTCAAAATTCTATTCTCCCAAGTTTGGTAGCGGGGCAAAAAGTTAATATCTGGCAATAACTTATGAACTCCAATTAAAATAGAAATACCTAGAATTCCTATTCCAGCGATCGTAAACAACTTGATAATGGGAACTTTTCCTATAAACAGAACAAACATTGACAAAAGAAAAAGCATTACAGATGTTGATAAATTATCTTTAAAAATCAAAGCACAGATTACAATAATAGGCAGCATTAGAGGTCCAACACCTTGTTTCCAGTCGTTAAGTAAATCCTTTTTCTTAACTAATATTTTTGACAAGTAGAGAAATAGCGCCAATTTTGCAAAATCCGAAGATTGGAAAGTTAGGCCAATAAACGGTATTTTTATCCACCTCCCTGCATCATTAACTTTCGCTCCAAAAAAGATTGTGAAAATCAGCAGAGCAATGGCAACATAGTAAGAGAATTTGGCAATTTGCGAAATATATTTAGGGTCTACTTTGTGAATAAAATAAATCGAGAAAAAACCAATTAGCACATAAATAAAATGCTTAAATAAGTAATGAAAAGGTGTGCCACCTTCAATTTTAACTAAAATAGGCACAAAACTATAAACCGTTACCAATGAAAATGCTAACATCAAAAGTGTTATCATCCAAATTACTGGATCGCCTTTTAGATAGGTTAGGTATTTTCTCATTTCGACGTTTCTAAATTTAAGAAATTTATTAGTTTGCCTATATTTTTATTTCCAAATTCGTTGTAAGAGATAAATAGAACAATGGCTTTCGTCTTAAAGCCGTGCAATTTTTGAGATAGGGATACTAGATCAGGGACAACAACAACACCTTCTAAATCCTCACCATTAATAATTGCCTCATCGATTAAAAAATATGAAAATACCCAATCTTGGGAAGAGATTACCTTTCGACTTTTTTCAAGGCATTCATAATCAAAATAAACAAGCATCACAGGAAATGGAAATGCAATAATAGTAGACTCCAACTGAAAATTTTGAGGGTTATTCCAAGTAAAAACATCAAGTCCTTGCCATTTTCCTTGAGGACAAATTGATGATTCAGCAAAATCGGAAAGATTTTGTAATCGATCAAGTACTAATTGAGAATCTATATTTTTCACATCTTTCACGAACCTATTCATTTAAAGAGATTTAACTGCTTTCTTAAACTGATTTCCTCTATCCTCATAATTTTCAAATAAATCAAAACTAGCGCAGGCAGGAGATAAAAGAACAACCTCTTCTTTCTTTCCAAGTTGATAGCCAAAAGCAACCGCTTCTAAAGCAGAGTTAGCCTCAACAATTGTCTCAACAACCCCCGAAAAAGCTTCTATTACTTTCGAATTATCGACTCCAAGGCAGATAATTGCCTTCACCTTTTGCTTTACCAAATTAATAAGTTCGCTGTAGTCATTCCCTTTATCGACTCCACCAACGATCCAAATTGTGGGTTTCTCCATACTTTCTAGAGCGAACCAAGTGGCATTGATATTAGTGGCCTTCGAGTCATTGATAAATTCGATACCATTTACCTTAGCGACAAATTCCATTCGGTGTTCGGCATTGATAAAGTCCCCAAGCGATTCTCGGACTAAATCTTTTCGTACCTCCAAAAGTCTTCCGGCGATTCCTGCAGCTAGTGCATTTTGAGTATTGTGCTTACCCTTCAAAGCTAATTCATGAATAGACATAATTAATTGTTGTTTTATATTGATTGTTAGTTGTTTCTCATCAGCATAAGCCGCCATTGCCTCTTTTTTCTTTAGCGAAAATGGAGCAATATTTACTGCTAGTTTCTTGGTTGCAAGCTCTTTTAAAATAATCTCATCATCGGCATTATAAATGAACCAATCATCCGCACCAAGATTATTTGTTATCCGAAATTTTGATTCGATATACTTGCCCATATTATATTCGTAGCGATCCAAATGATCCGGTGTAATATTGGTTAGTACAGCAATATTTGCTTTAAAATCGTGCATATCATCAAGCTGAAAAGAACTAAGTTCAAGTACGTACCATTCATGGTCTTCATGAGCTACTTGGCGGGCATAACTTTTACCAATATTTCCGGCTAGGCCAACATCAAAGCCAGCTTTTTTAAGAATGTGATGGATGAGTAAAGTCGTGGTTGTTTTGCCATTACTGCCTGTTATACAAACAGTCTTGCCTTTAGAAAAAGGTTTGGCAAATTCAATTTCCGAAACAACCCTAATTCCCGCTGCACGAATTGCCTCCATAACCCTCGTTTTTTCCGGTATTCCTGGAGATTTAACAATAGTGTTTGCGGCTAAAATTTTATCTAAGTCGTGTCCCTTTTCTTCCCACAATATGTGATTAGCAATCAATTCATCTTTGAATGCTTCCTGTATAATTCCACTATCTGAAACAAAAACATCAAATCCTTTATTTTTGGCCAATAAGCTAGCTCCAACGCCACTTTCTCCGGCGCCCAAAACAACAATATTTTGACCAAAAATATTCACTATCTTAATTTTAATGTTACAATAGAAATAACTGCAAGAAGGACCGCAACAATCCAAAACCGCGATACAATTTTAGCTTCGTGCATGCCTTTTTTCTGATAATGGTGATGAAGTGGAGCCATAAGAAAAATTCGCCTTCCTTCTCCGAATCTGCGTTTAGACAACTTAAAATAACCAACTTGGATTATGACGGATAAATTTTCAATTAAAAAAATACCACATAGCACAGGAATCAATAATTCTTTGCGAATAGAAATTGCAAAAACAGCAATTATTCCCCCGAGAGCGAGACTACCAGTGTCTCCCATAAAAACTTGTGCGGGATACGAATTATACCAAAGAAATCCAATGCAAGCCCCTACAAAAGCTGCAATAAAAATCACCAATTCCTCTGCCAAAGGGATATACATTACATTTAAGTAATCAGCAAAAGTTACATTAGAACTAACATATGCAAAAATCGCTAAGGCGAGGCCAATAATTGCAGAACTTCCTGTAGCAAGACCATCAAGTCCATCGGTCATATTTGCTCCGTTGGATACGGCAATAACGATAAAAATAACAACCGGAATAAATAATAGCCAGCCATAGGATTTATTTGAATCCCCTATCAACCAATTATAATTGAACTCATTTCCTTTAAAGAAAGGAATCGTGGTAGTCATATCATCGGTTTTAATCCATTTATAATTTTCCCCTTGGTTTTGATGATGCTTATGTGAAACAAACGTTTCTTCCTTTCCTAATTTATAATCGCTAGAGACTCTTTTGTGGACCGTAACATCATCCGAGAAATATAAAATAGACCCAACTATTAGCCCAACACCAATTTGCCCAATAATTTTAAATCTTCCTTTAAGTCCATCTTTATTTTTCTTAAAAACTTTAATATAATCATCTAAAAATCCAATCATACCAAGCCAAACTGTTGCAATGAGCATGGTTATCACATAAATATTATGAAGTTTTGCGAAAAGGATTGTGGGAATAAATATCGCTGCGAGAATAATAATACCACCCATGGTCGGTGTGCCCGACTTTTCGATTTGTCCAGCCAAACCAAGATCCCTAACTGTTTCGCCAATTTGTTGATTACGGAGTTTATTAATTATTTTTTTTCCGAAAAGGATTGATATTATCAATGAGGAGAGCATAGCTAAAGCAGCCCTGAAGGAAATAAAATCAAACAATCCCGCACCAGGAAAATTTAATTTATCTAAGTAATCGAATAAATAATATAGCATCTTATTTTTTCATTTGAGTAAACAATTCCAACGCCGTCATATAATCATCAAAATCATATTTAACACCCTTTATTTCCTGGTACTTCTCATGCCCTTTTCCCGCGATAAGTATAATGTCATTCGTCTGTGCAATAACTATTGCTGTTTGTATTGCTTGGCGTCTATCGGGGATGCTAAGCGCAAGAATTCCCTCCATATCACTTAATCCCGCTCTCATTTCATCAATAATAGAAATTGGATCTTCCGATCGTGGATTATCAGAAGTAAGAATCACTTGATCGCTTTTAGCGACAGCAATCTTTGCCATTTTAGGCCTTTTCGTTTTGTCGCGATCACCACCGCAGCCAATTACAGAAATAATTTTAGACTGTGGTTTGCGCAAGGACCGAATGGTATCAAGGACATTCTCCATGGCATCTGGTGT
Source organism: Flavobacteriia bacterium (assembly GCA_026391005.1). Classification (GTDB taxonomy): domain Bacteria; phylum Bacteroidota; class Bacteroidia; order Flavobacteriales_D; family Crocinitomicaceae; genus UBA952. Next base: position 55,199 of record JAPLEV010000013.1, read on the forward strand.
ATGAGCATAATCTACAACTGCGGTAATTCCCGATGGACTTGTTAAATATTGAAATCTTCCTTCAACAGATTTTAATTTACTTAAGCTAGTTAATGTAGCTAGCTCATCAATGCCACATAATATGGATACAGCGTAAACTGCGAGTAAGTTAGATGCATTAAATTCTCCTGTCAATTGCGTTAAAACTTCGATTTTATTAATTGAGAGCAAGAGACCGTCAAAGTCATTTTGAATAATTTTTCCTTTAAATTCGGCCATTGACTTAATGGCAAAAAGATGCTTTGAAGCCCTTGTATTTTGCAACATAACGGCTCCATTCTTATCATCTTGATTAGAGAGGGCAAAGGCATTTTCCGAAAGATTGTCAAAAAACATTTTTTTTACTCTTATGTATTCTGAAAAAGTTTCGTGATAATCTAAATGGTCATGGGTAATATTTGTGAATACCCCACCGAAAAATTGCAAACCTAAAATTCTATTTTGATGAATCGCATGCGAGCTAACTTCCATGAAGCAATAAGAGCATCCTTTGCTGACCATTTCGGCAAGAAGCTTATTTAATGAAATAGGATCAGGAGTGGTGTGTGTTGCAGGAACTTCTCTCTCCCCGATTTTATTAACTACCGTTGAGATTAATCCACAAGGATGCGATAAGTCTGTAAATAAATTATGAAGTAAAGTGGCCGTTGTTGTTTTTCCATTAGTACCTGTAACACCAATTAAACGCAACTTAGCAGAAGGGTTCTGAAAGAAATCACAAGCCACCAGTGCTAGTGCTTTGTGCGTATCATTAACCACAATTTGTGTTACCTCATTTGGTAGCTTAATGATTTTATTTACCACTACAGCTTTGCAACCCTGATCCAATACATTTTGAATATAATCGTGGCCATCTTGGTTGGTTCCCTTGATAGCGAAGAATAAACTTTGAGGACCGGCAGTGCGAGAATCAAAAGTCAAATCATTTATCAAATGACTCTCATTTCCATGGATGGATTCAACTTGAACTGCTTTAAAAAGATCCATCACTTCTCTCATTTTAATTGCAATTGAATTAAACCACCTTTAAAAGCAAGTTTCCCGGCACTAATACTTTGAGTTTTTACCGCACCATAACCTGTTAGTTGAACATACAAGCCAAGCCTTTCTAATAAGTAGACCGCATCTTTAGCTGTCATTCCAATTACATTTGGCACAAAGCCGTTAACCATTGCGAATTGCTTTAAGGATACCTTCCTTGAAAGGGTATCTGCAACCAACCAGTCACTATAGCCGTTGAGATTGAAGTTAATTCCCAACGATTTTAAACTCTTTAACAAATCACTCCTAAACCCACACTTTACAAATGGAACTTGATTTTTGATTGATTTATTTTGATTAACTGCCCTGTGGTATTCTAAGGAAGATGCCCAAACCTTATTAGCAATTTCGGCGAAAACTGTTCCAGAAACACGAGCGCCATAGTATTCTTTTTTAGGATCTGTTATGACGACAATACAAGAATATTTTGGTTTATCCGCAGGAAAATATCCAACAAAAGATGCTTGATAAACACTATTACTTTCATCTAAATACTGCTTATCCTTAGGGAGTTTTGTTGTACCTGTTTTTCCCGCTATTTTGAATTGGGAGCTGGTTAAGGACGAACCAGTGCCCGTTGTCATTACCCCTTGAAGGCATCCTTTTAGTATTTCAATTGTTTTTTGAGAACAAATATTTTCGCGTAAGACGATTGGTAAAAACTTTTTAATAACTACCCCGCGCCGCTGAATTGCTTGCACAAAAATAGGACGCATCAATTTTCCATTATTGGCTACAGCATTATAAAAAGCAAGGGTTTGCATTGGCGATTGCCTCACACCATACCCAATTGCCATCCAAGGAATTGATAACCTAGACCATTTTTTATCACCTGGTCGAGAAAAATCTGGTGCTGCCTCTCCCTCTAAATCGATTCCTAGCTTTTCCGTTATGCCAAATTGATCCAATCGATCCATGAAAAGCTGCGGATTTTTGCTGTAATGCGTATTTATAACTTGAGCAATTACATTGGATGACTTTTCAAATGCTTGCTGTAAAGTAATGGATCCATATCCCCTTCCATGATTTGAATCTGATAATTTGGCGCCATAAAAAGAATAAACTCCATTTGCATTTACCTTATCTGTTATTTTAACTTTGCCGTCCTCCAAAGCAGCCATAAGGGATGCTAATTTAAACGTTGATCCGGGTGCCTCAACATAACCAAATGCGCGGTTATAATTTTCAGCAAAACCACCGTTTTTTTCACGAGATAGATTTACAATTGCTCGAACATAGCCTGTACTCACTTCCATCACAATCACAGAGCCACTTTCTGCATCCATTTCCTTGAGCTGCTTCTCCAATTCAGAATGTGCGACTTCTTGAATATCTTTCTCAATAGTAGCGACAACATCCGCGCCTTCGATTGCCTCTTTGGTTATTTTGCCTGTTTTTTTCCAACCAATCGAAATTTTTTGTTCAATTTCAGCGCCATCCTCTCCTTTTAAATAATTATAATAAGCCCCTTCAATTCCAACCTTTAATGGTTTACCGTTTACAATTTTATAATAGCCAAGTGTTCTGTTTAATAAATTTCCATTTGGTTTCTTTCGCTGAATGGTATCCTCATTGTCGATAAGCCCTCCTTTCATTCTTCCCTCTTTCAAAATAGGTAGCTTCCTAATCGCTTTCCGTTCGGCATTAGTCGCTTTCTTTCGGATTAATAGATAGCGGCTACCATTCACCCTGCCACTTCGAATATAATTTTCATATTCTCGAGAAGTCTTAACTGGGTACAAACGATTAAGACCTTCTGCCAAACCACTCAATTCGTTATCGAATATTTCCTGTTTTACAACAGTGGGGTCCATGTGAATATCAAAATAAGAAACAGAGGTAAGTAAAGGCAACAAGTGAGCATCTAAGATATCGCCCATTCTTGGAGTTCTGGCCACAGTTCGAACTGGTATCATTTCGTCTCCGTATTCCGTATTTGCGACATTAAATTGCAATCGTATTATTTGATAAAGCACTAGAAGCATTATCAATACAAATCCAAAATAAATTAGATAAGCACGAAAAACAACATGACTTTTTTCCTTACTCACTTTTTTCCTTTTTTAAACGTATAACCTTTGTCGCTTTTTGAGACTCTATCAATTCTCTTTGTTGCAGCTTACCTACCAATAATTTCCTTTCCGTAATAGCCTCAATAGTTGTTTTTGCTTCAATATAATCAGCTGTATTTTGATCGAGTTCAATTTGAGATTCATTCGTTTCATCAATCACCTGCTTTACGTAATAGCCTTTAGCAACTAGAAGCATTAGCAACAAAAAAAGAAAGAAAATGTAGTTTAGATTGTTGAGCACGAAGTCTTTAGTTAAAAACTCACCATTTAATATTTGGCTAAACGCAGACGTTTTTGTCTTGCCGTTTGACGAAGCTTTACTTGCGCCTTCCTGCCTGATTTCTGATTCAGGAGCCGTATTTTCTATGTATTCGTTATCCTTCATTTCTAACAGCAATTCTAAGTTTAGCACTTCTAGATCTGGAATTAATCTCAATTTCATCTTCACCGGGAACAATCGGATGGCGTGTTATTTCGGTAAAAGGCTTTAATACATTTCCAAAAAAATCTTTTTCTATTTTTCCGTCAAAAGCCCCTCGTTTCATATAGTTTTTTACAATTCTATCTTCAAGGGAATGATACGACATCACAACTAAACGACCACCAGGCTTAAGGATTTTAGTTGATTGTTCTAACAAGTCTTTTAGCGCCTCTAATTCTTGATTAACTTCAATTCTCAAGGCCTGAAAAACCTGCGCTAAATATTTATTTTCCTTTCCTTTTGGAGCAGACAATTTAGCTACATCGACTAATTCTTTTGTTGTTTCGAAAGGTTTTGACAATCTAAAATGAACCAAATTAGGGATCAATTTTCCAAGATTAAGAATATCGGAATAGCTTCTAAACAGCTTATACAATTCATTTTCCTCCGTATTATTTAAAACATCTGCTGCCGTTATCTGGCCGTTTTTATTCATTCGCATATCTAAAGGGGCAGATTCTCTGATGGAAAAACCACGCTCAAGAACATCAAATTGATGCGAAGACACTCCAAGGTCTGCTAATAGGCCATCGATTTTATCAACCCCAAACAAACCAAGATGGTTTTGAATAAATCGGAAATTGCTTTTTACAAAATGAAAGTTGGCTGCTTTCCACGAATTTCCCAGTACATCATCATCTTGATCAAAACCAAACAAGATTCCTTTTTCGTTAAGACTAGCGAATAATTTACGGGCGTGGCCACCACCGCCAAAAGTAGCATCTACATAAACGCCTTCCGGGTTGATATTCAAACCTTCCATGCATTCCTGCAGCAAAACTGGTATGTGATATTGGGTACTATTCACCATTGTCCAAATCACCCATTACTTCATCCGCCAAATCAGCGAAATTCGTCATGTTTCCTTCGATCATACCGAAGTATTTGGACTTGTCCCAAATTTCAACCCTGTCATAATAGGCAATAAGCATTACCTCCTGACCTAAACCTGCGCGCTCCATGTGAGAAGTTGGCACCAACACCCTTCCGGCATTGTCCAGGGTTATGGCTTTTGCTCCTTGATGGAACAAGCGATAAAACATCCTGTTTTTCGGTTTAAATAAATTCAATTTCGATAGCTTTTCGCTTATCCGATCCCATTCGGTCATTGGATAAATCGTGAGGCAATCTTCAAATCCTTTATTGAGCATAAAATCACGTTGAGACGCAGCAGGCAATTGCTTCCGGAGCCCGGAAGGAAATAGAAACCGACCCTTGTCGTCCAATTTCACTTCAAATTCGCCTACTAATCCTGCCATAACTTAAATAATGGGTAAAAATAATGGATATTTACCACTTTTTACCACAGTTTTATAAATTGTTGAAAACTTCTAACGAATAAAGGATTATTTAGTTTCAAAATAATCAATATTATCGTTTAAAACCCAATATAATATAGGTTTTAACAAAAGTGGTAAAAAGTGGTAAAAAAATATAAACAATTTCAATTTTGAATACCTACTTTTGCTCCGTGAAACAAAATTTAAAAAGCTGGTTACTTTTAATTTTTCTAGCTTGTATTTGGGGGAGTTCATTTATGTTAATGAAAAAAGGAATGTATGGTCCAAACGGGGCAACTATTTTTTCCGCACCTCAAGTAGCTTCCTTGCGAATTCTCCTCGCATCTTTATCCCTTCTTCCATTTGCGCTGCCCTTCATTAAAAAATTATATTACCGAAAAAACCTCCTGCCATTTTTGGGAGTTGGTCTTTGCGGCAATCTTATCCCTGCCTTTTTATTTACCTATGCAGAAACTGGAATTTCTTCGGGCATGGCTGGCATGCTGAATAGCTTTACGCCCATTTTCACCTTATTAGTGGGGCTTATTATATTTCGTGTGCCTTTAAAACTAATTCAAGTTATTGGCGCAGCAATAGGCACCGTTGGCATCATTTTACTTGTATTGCTTGGTAAATCAAATGTGCTAAGCGGCAATACAGAACATATTCTAGCAGTTGTAACAGCAACCTTTTTATATGGACTAAGCCTTAATTTAATAAAGCAACGTCTCTCCGAATTTTCACCTCTTGAAATCACCTCGCTTACATTTACAAGCATTCTTCTCCCTTCATTAATTGCATTTATATATTTCGGAACACCCAGCGTAATAATGACAAATCCGGAGGCTGGACCTGCTTTTTTTTACATTAGTATCTTAGGAATAATCGGAACAGCAATGGCCGTTTTTCTATTCAACGGTATTATAAAAAATTCATCTGCTCTTTTTGCTAGTAGCGTGACCTATTTAATACCAATTGTTGCTGTAATAATTGGATTTTATTTTTCAGAAGAAATTACCTGGTACCAGGTTGGCTCCATGGCGATTGTATTACTTGGTGTATTTATCGTTAATTATGGCCAAAAAGTCTTTTTCAAAGGCAAAGAAATCGATAAATAATTTGCGAATAAGGAATTATATCCTATCTTTGCACTCCTAAAAAACTGAATTTAAACTAAAAAAAAGCTAAATGTACGCAATAGTAGAAATAGCCGGGCAGCAATTTAAAGTGCAAAAAGACCAAAAAGTTTTTGTTCATCGTTTAGCAGAAGAATGTGGATCAAAAGTAAGTTTTGACCGTGTTTTATTGATAGACAAAAGTCACCGCAGAAGTAATTAGTCACGTGAAAGGTGACAAAGTAATTGTTTTTAAGAAAAAACGACGAAAAGGATACAAGAAAAAGAATGGCCACCGCCAGCAATTTACTTCTATTCAAATCACAGAAATAAAAGGATAAGTATTACTATTCTCTAGGGAATTAAAAAAAAATAAAATGGCACACAAAAAAGGCGCAGGTAGTTCGAAGAACGGACGCGAATCACATAGCAAACGCTTAGGCGTAAAAATATTTGGAGGACAAGCAGCTATCGCTGGAAATATCATTGTTCGTCAACGTGGAACTCACCACCATGCAGGAGATAATGTTGGTATCGGTAAAGACCATACCTTATTTGCATTAACACCTGGACTTGTAGCATTTAAAAGAAAGAAAAACAATCGTTCATTTGTCTCTGTTATTCCTTTTGAAATCCCTGAAGCAATTGAAACGGCAGAAGTTAAGAAAGTAGTGAAAGCTAAAAAAGTAGCGAGCACAGAAGAAACCACTGCAGCAGTAGAGGTAGTTGAAAACATCGTGGACACGGAAGCTCCTGAAACTCCTGAAAACACAGCAACTGAGGAAAGCGAAGAGTCTTCTGAATCATAATAAAATTAAGTTTTTGTTAAAAGGGTCGATAATCTCGACCCTTTTTTTTTGATATTTAGTACATTTGAACATGTTTAAATTATCCATCGGCAAGCGTTATCTTTTATCTATTTTATCAGGCTTACTTTTTACACTTGCTTTTCCATTTACAGGAAGTATTACACCACTCGTTTTTGTAGCGTGGGTGCCTTTATTACTTATTGAAAAAGCCCTTATCGACAATAAAAAAAAAGCCATACACGTTTTTACACATGCCTATTTAGTCTTTATCCTCTTTAACATCGGAACAACTTGGTGGATCTGGAATGCAGATTTAGGCGGCGCCATCATGGCCTTTATCTTCAACTCCTTGTTAATGGCATTAACTTTTCTGATCTATCATCTCTTAAAAAAAAGACTTCCAGAAAAAATTGGCGTTTGGAGCTTAATTACCGTATGGATTTGCTTTGAATACCTTCACTACAACTGGGAATTATCACATCCTTGGTTGACGATGGGAAATTTCTTTTCAATTAGTCCCAAATTGATCCAATGGTATGAATTTACTGGCGTTTTAGGCGGCACACTATGGGTATTGCTTGTGAATATTCTTGTCTTTTTACTTTTAAAAAACTGGAAGGAAAAGCAAAAAAGAAACGCTACCCTGATCGGACTAATAGCTGGCGTAACATTTCCAATCATCGTCTCCATCGTTATTTATTTACAATTAGCAGACAACAGCGTTCATCACAAGAACTACGAAGTGGTAATTGTCCAACCCAATATTGATCCTTACAAAGAAAAATTTAATGCGCAATATACTCCAAGGATGCAGATGGCCAAATTTATCAGTTTAGCCAAAGAAAAAATTACGAATAAAACAAAACTTGTCATTGGTCCAGAAACAGCCGTACAAGGCGGATTAGATGAGGACACCCCGATGAGCAATGATGCCTTAGAGCTTCTAAATTCTGATTTATTGGGACCTAGCTCACCATTTGATCTATTAATTGGCGCCTCTACCTATCGGATTTTTTCAAAAAAGAATTCTTCCGCATCACAGCAAATCCCTAATAGCGATACTTTTTATGAATCCTATAATACCTCCTTATTCCTTCAATACAACACTAAGCCACAATTTATTCATAAATCAAAATTAGTGTTAGGCGTTGAAAAAATTCCATTTTCCTCTGCCTTTCCTTTTTTAGAGGAATACGCGATTCAAAATGGCGGTACATCGGGCTCTTTAGGAATTGAGAACCATGCAAAGATTTTCAATATGAGAAAGCTAAAAGTCGCGCCAATAATTTGCTACGAATCCATTTACGGTGATTTTTTAACTCAACAAACAAGATTGGGCGCTAAGTTATTCATCATTATTACCAATGATGGCTGGTGGGGTGATACACCCGGATACAAGCAGCACTATAGCTTTGCTCAATTGCGAGCCATTGAAAACCGCCGGTATGTTATACAAGCAGCAAATACCGGGACAAGTGGAGTTATAAATGACCGAGGTGAAGTGTTAAGCTCAACTCCATATTCACAAACAGCTGTTATGAATGTTTCCGCTCCCTTATTAGAAGAAATGACCTATTACGCCAAGCACGGTGATTACATCGGAATCTTCGCAATCATCCTTTTTGGAATTATGATAGGGTACACAATCTTTAATCTCCTATTTAAGAAAGCTAAATAAGGATTTGATATTGAATTACCAAAAGCGCAAATCATACAAATAAGTTTAGGAAAGAAAAACCCTTTTCTCAACAATAATGACTACTGGATAGGCAGCATAAAATACAAACTTCAAATCAACTAAACCCAGCTTAATACCCTGGATTTTGGATCAAATTTGGATTTAAAATTATGTCAGAAGTTGGAAGGGGAAACAGGTTAAAATTATCAGAAACAGCTGTTCCTGCCAAATCTCCACCTTTGAATGGCCATAAATAGGATCCGCTTGTAAATAGACCATAGCGAATAAGATCTGTTCTTCTTGTACCTTCCCATTGTAACTCTCTGGCGCGCTCATCTAAAATATCATTTAATGAAACAGAGGCTAAATTATAGCCATTATTTCCGTAGGCCCTTTCCCTTAACATATTTACATATTGAAGCGCAGTACCTGCATCTCCCGATCGGTGTTTAGCTTCAGCATACATCAAATAGATATCCCCCAATCGAAACATAGGAAAATCAGTGTCAACGTGGGGAGAATTTGAACTATTTGAGCCATTTAAACCCGCCAACGTTTTGTTCTTAAATTTTGGAAGCGCATAACCATTAGAGAAGGTGGCCATAGTTGTAATGTCCTTCACTTGACCAGTGCGATAAAACAAATACCTTGAATCTAAGGTTGAATCGGAAAACTTATCTACCAGATTTGGTTTAGCACGCAAGCCAGCCCATTTACCATTTACACCATAATCAGCAGCAACCATTGAGCCGCCCAAAGATGCACAGATTAAAAAGGTGGTGCCACCATATGTTTGAGCGTATAAACCATCATAGACTACTGGAAAAATAATCTCAGGTGAGGTATTATTATCAGCTAAAAACAAGCTTTGATAATTTGAACTCAATTGATGCGTATTTCCATTAATTATTTTTTCGCAATAGGTCACGCAATCATTATAGCGAGGTGTTCCAGAGTAGACTTCAGCATTTAGATATAATTTAGCCATAAGCGACTGTGCAGCAGCTTGAGATGCTCGTCCATAAGGTGCGGAAGAGGCAGGTAACAATTGGTCTTCAATAGCGAGTAACTCATTCTCGACATATTCAAATAATGCCGATCTTTCTATTCGTTTCGGTTGAAAAGCACCTACTTGATCCAACTCAGTTACAAAAGGCACATTACCGAATAAATCTAAGGCATGATAATAACTTAGGGCGCGTAAAAAACGTGCTTCATTTCTAAATTTACGAATCATCTCAACATCTGAATCACTAAAGCCCCTCTCCGCCAATTTCTCATCTCTTGCTTGCCAAATGAATTCATTACAAAGTGTGATTTGATAGTAAATCCGGTAGTACATTCCTTTGACCCAAACATTTTCAGCATTCCATTGAGATTTATTTAATTCTGGAATACCGGGATCATTCCAACCGCAAATAGCTTCGTCGGTAGGTAGTTCCTGCAAGTTCCACAAGACGCGAACATAGGCGGAAAATCCTTCATCAATGCCCGCAATATCCGCCTGGCCAGCAGGACCTTGATTTCCTGTCATAGAAAGCCCAGCATACAGTTTTGCCAATACCTTGATATAGTTAGCGGGATCGCTATACACTACCTCAGCATTTAATCCATATTTTGGCGCTTGATTTAGTTGTTTCTTACACGATGAAACAGAGAGACCGGTAAGTAACAGAGAGAAAATGATTATTTTTTTCATAGCTAATTAGTTAAAAATCAAAGTTTAGATTCAAGGTATACACCCTTGGTCTTGGATAAAAATTATTGTCAACACCACCGCCAACCTCAGGGTCCTGCCCAGAGTACTTGGTGAACACGAATACATTTTGAACGGAAAAACCAACATTTACCCCAACTTTATCCTTGGTGAATCCTAATTTACCAAAATTATATCCTACACTGATATTATCAATTCGCAGGAAATCTGCCCGTTCGAGATAATGATCTGATAAAAGTTGATTGGTCGTTGTTTTTTGCACTTCGTCCTCATAGAACAAGGAACTGATGTTGCTTAAATACTTTTTGGTGCCATCAATGGCACTGAATGTGGCCGAATTCGAGTGGATATTATTATAGATGGTTGCGCCTATCTCGCTTCTCATAGACACACCCGCATTCCATTTCCCGTATTGAAAATTAAGCGCGGTTCCCATAAAAAACTTCGGTGCCACTTGGCCAGCATAGTAACGGTCTTTGACGTTAATGATGCCATCGTTATTTCGATCAACAAATGCGTTTGTATCCTTCCATTTATCGGATGTATTAATCGTACCATCTCCATTCATATCAATAGAAGCTTGTTGACCTACTTCAATGAGTGATCCATCTTGCTCGTATTGCTGTTCATACACAAAATAGGTAAAAGTAGGTTGTCCCACTTGGTGAATCAGTACTTGATTTCCAATTCCTCCTGCGATGCCTCCGACTAAAATTCCCGGTGAATTAGGATCTTCGATTTGCGACAACTTGGTCACTTCATTAAAATTCCTGGTAAAGTTGACCATCCAATCTAAGCGCATATTCTTTTTTGCGATCAAACCCGTGTTTAGGCTCACCTCAATTCCTTGGTTTTGCATACCACCTACATTCGTCAAAATTTGATTTGTAAAGTTGGTTCCTGCTGGCACCGCTACTGTCGCCAACAAATCGGATGTCGACTTTCTATACACATCAATTGAACCTGAGAAGCGATCTTTATATAATCCGAAATCCAATCCGATATTGATACTACTGGTAGTTTCCCATTTCAAATTGGCATCGTATCCTGCAGGACGAAAAACCGTATAGTATTGTCCACCAAAGGCGTATTGGGCATTGGTAGCACCCTCAAAATAATTTCCTATATAGGCATAGTCTCCAATTCCATCTTGTTGCCCTGTAACTCCATAACCTGCCCTGATTTTTAGCATACTGATTTCTTTGACGTCCTTCAAGAAACCCTCGCTGAGTAACCAAGCAGCAGAAGCGGCAGGAAACCAGCCCCATCTCTGCTCTGAGCTGAATCGGGAGGAACCGTCTCTTCTCATCGATAGATTCACAACAAATTGATTTTTAAACGTATAAATACCCCTCGCATAAAAAGAAAGTAAGGCATTTTTGGTATAAAAAGGATTCGCTGCCGGCAGACCAATAACTGAGTCTTTAGCTTGGTTATAGCTTGCATTGTTTGGGCTTGAGGTGAACCAATCTTGGTAGGAATACCCAGCAGTTAAATCTAAGAGATGATCTTTGTATTTTTCGCCCGTATTAAAATTAGCATACGCCTCAATTAATTTATTTCCTTTGGTCTGGCGATATTGACTGTAGCTTCCTTGAGTAAAATAGCCCGCAGCAGATAAGGAATCGGTGATGGTATAGCCCGTTCCTTCTGATTGATCTGTTCCTAAATTGACAGTCGCCTTTAACATTGGAAGAAAAGGCATTTTGTAGCTTACTTTAGCATTTCCAATGTATCGATTGACTACACTTCTGTCTTCAGACTGCATAATTAAACCCAGAGGATTGCGAGCGGATAAAACGTTGGGCTTGCCATTATCTATCCATTCAAAATAGCCGCCAAAGAGATTGTTATTTCCTGATTGCACCGCTTGAGTTGGATCGAAGAAAGCAGCCCCTAAAGCGCCTCTGTTCGCAAAAAAGGCACGCGATTGAACCATTTTCTGATTAACTTCCAATTGTAAATTTCCATCGAGAAACGTTGGATTTAAGTTAAGCCCCAATGATGTTCTGTTCATGTTATCGCGCTTAAGCAAACCATTTTCAAATCGATTCGCTACTGATAAACGGTATGGCAATCCGATAATACCTCCTGTAATGGATACGTTATTATCTGAGGTAATGGCCGTTCTAAATACTTCTTTCTGCCAATCGGTATTCGCAGCGCCTAAAAGATCTATTTGTTGCTGGCTTCCCTGTCTATTTACGAGAGTTCGAAGCGAGTCGCCAGATAATACCTCCGCATATTTTGCAATGGTGGAAATGGAAATCTTGGAATTTAAGGTCACATGAACCTCTTTTTGACTTGCGCTGCCTTTTTTGGTGGTAATGAGAATAACACCATTGGCCGCACGCGCACCATAGATAGCAGTAGCAGAAGCGTCTTTCAAAATAACAAAAGAGGCAATATCGTTGGGGTTAACCAATGACAAAGGATTGGCGGCACCAGCAATTCCACCATTATCAATTGGAACACCATCGATAACAATCAAGGGATCATTACTGGCATTGATAGAGGTTCCGCCTCTAAGACGCAAAGTACTCCCAGAACCTGGCGCTCCGTCATTTGAAGTAACTTTCAATCCGGCCACTTTTCCCATAATCAATTGTTCAGGCGTCGCCAAGGAACCCTGAAGAAAGTTTTTCTCTGTAATAACGGTAGCCGCTCCTGTCAAATCTTTGGTCCTTGTTGTTCCATATCCGATCACTACAACCTCATCATACTCTTTCGCTTCTTTTGTCAAAGTAATATTTTGATTAAGAACAGTACCCGAAGAAACAATAATTTCTTGATTATAAGTAACAAAACCTGTGGCACGAACGATTAGAACAACAGTTCCAATAGGAACAAATTTAATTTCAAATTCACCATTCTCATTGGTTTGTGCCCCCATGCCTTTTCCCTCTAATACAAGGGTTGCTGGATAAACCGGAAGTCCCTCAACATCAGTTATTTTCCCAATAATACTGGCTGTTTGCCCATGGGCAGCTAGGGAAATAAATAATAATGAAAGTAGTGTAAAAAGTAGTTTTCTTATCATAGCAAAGTCAATTTAAAATTAAATCTGTTTAACAAATATAAAAATATTTCTTAATGTCAATTTGACACAAAGAAAAAAAATATTACCATTTTATTTTTAAACGCGATTGTTTTTCGCTCAAATGCGTTGTTAAACGAATGGTTTGGGTTTTTTGATCCACCACGAACGGTACATTTTTCTTTCCATTTAAAATGAGTTTTTTGGGTATTCGTTTAGAATGGATACATACTTCAAATGAAAAAGACATTTGCGAGCAACTTTTTCCATATTCTGGTATAAAAAGCAAAGTTGATTGTCGATTCGATTGTTTCATTGCCATTCGAAGAAGTTTATATAAGCCCTTCTCGTAAGCCTCATTGGTCAAACCATCGTCTTCATACCATTGTCCTTGGCTTGTCTTAATATCCTTGTCATCATAGTAATGAATCGTTACCGATGAATCAGCATACTCTTTAGTTGATTGAATCGTTGGTGACATTGGGATAAACGCCCCGCCTTTTACCAAAACAGGAATACCAGATAAATCGCCCGGCATGAGGTAATGCGCTTCATGTTGATTAAATTGATTTGGCTGATAGTTTTCACTGCGTTGTTTTCCACTTCGCAGATCATACCATGTTCCCTTTGGCGCTCTTACATCCTGAAGAGGTAGCGTGTTTTTAAGGATTGGATTTGTGATTGGCTTTACCAACAAACTCGGGCCCCACATGAATTCATTTGTGATGGTATCCGCCCACGATGCCTGAATATTTTCCATAAAAATAGGGCGCATAAGTGGCGTACCATTGAGATGATTTTCAAAAGCCAAGGTATAATTATAAGGAAGCAATTGATAGCGTAATTCGATGGCTTCTTTGGCCAATTGTTTTGTTTTTTCATCTTTAAAAATGGCTTCACTAGCCACTTCCTGCTGCGCATGCGGTCGGAAAATAGGTTGAAACACGCCATATTGAAGCCAGCGAACATACAATTCAGGATCATCGTTCGCTCCAGCAAATCCTCCTAAATCTGAATGCATATAAGCAATTCCTTGCATACCCATCTGCATGGTAAGTTCCATCTGAGGTTTCAATCCTCCCCATGAGCGATTTACATCACCTGTCCATGGGATCATTCCAAAACGCTGAGAACCTGAATATCCAGCCCGCATTAAAATAAATGGTCGTTCGAGTGGAAAAGTAGTTTTGTATCCCTCATAAATTAATCGTGCCCAATCGTGCCCATATATATTATGTACTTGATCCGCTGATACGCCATTGGCATGCAGTAATTTACTAGGATGAACCTCTGGTTCACCAAGATCTCCCCAAAAGCCCTTCACCCCCATATTTGCTAGTTCAGCATAAATATTCCAAAACCACTTTTTCGCATGGGGAGCATAGATATCAATTAGGCCAGTATTTCCGAAATAAAAATCATAGGTAAAAGGGTTATCCAAACTATCAACAGCTAGTAATTTTTTATCTTTCGCCTCCTGCCAACGATTGGATGTGGTAAGAATAAATGGTTCTGTAATCAATACAGTATTGACCTTCTGACTTGAAAAATCATTAATCATTTTTTGCGGAGTAGGAAAGGAATCTGTATAAAAGGCAAAGTTGCCCAATGTTCCTTGAATATCTTTCCCGAACCAATACAAATCAAAAACAATCGCATCTAAGGGAATGCTATCCGCTCTAAATTTAGACACCACTGTACGTGCCTCTTGTTCCGAATGGTAACCGAAACGGCTCGCAAAATTACCAAAGGCCCATCTCGGGGGCATGGGTTGGCGACCTGTAAGGCTAGTGTAAGCTGAGACCAACTCTTTATAATCACTTGCTGCAATCACCTGATAGGTTTTTCTTCCCCCAGTCATTTCATAGGTCAGACTGCTATCTTTTTTTGAATCTAAATCCAAAAAGCCAGTGTACGAATTGTCAAAATGAAGGGCATACAGGCGATCAGAAATTACCAACGGCATAGAGAAATTCATTTGTTCCGAATGGGTTTCATAACCATAGTGCGCCCTGTTGTATGAGGGTAGCCTATACCCTCTTCTATCCATACCAAGTACCCGATTTCCTGTTCCGAATAACTTTTCTCCTTCGCTTAAATTAAATTGGATTTTTTCCATTGTTGAATCCACATCATAGCCCCAACGTTCTGAGGTCAAGTATTTCCCTTTATAGAAATATGAAATTTGAAACGGATTGGTTTGCACAACAATAGAGGCTTTTTTTCCTTTACTTTTCGCTGATTTGCTATATATAAATAAATGGGGGGGAATGAAGGTGTTTGAAGATGCCGCCCAAGTGAATGGATTATTGTCAGGTTGTGTAACCACTGCATGTGAATTCGCTTCGTGTTTTTGGCCGTTCGGAATAAAGGTCGTTTCAATGACATTAGGTCCATAGGTTCTGAAGATATATACTCCATCTGACACCGATACCTTCAAACCGGCATTTATTGACTCAATACTTTTAAACTGTCTGCTTGGATTTTGACAAAAGGCAACAGTATTAAACACCATGGCCACAAAAACAAATATTGCCTTCATTAAAGTTCGATTATCCATGCCGTTTTTCCTGGAATAGTTAGTGTTTTCTGCGAAAAATCTAGGGGTAAATCACTTAAAATCTCTTTTCTAATTGGAACGCTTTTGAGTTGAGATACATCGAGTGACTCCTCGAATCGATCTAAGTTGATCTTTTGCTCATCCAATGAATTATTTAATACTACCATAAGACGTTTTGAACTTTGAAGGCCATTTTCACTTTCTTGAATTCTGAAATAGACATATACATTGTTTTCCGGTACATACTGAACGAGTTTACCTTCATGAATGACTACTTGATTTTTGCGCCAATTCAATAGTTTTTTTGTGAACTGAAAGTAGGCTTCTTGTTCAGGAGTTCGTCCCTCGAGTCCATATCTTCGTTTATCATCGTTGGCATAAAAAGCTGTTTGTTTGTCTGTAGGCCATCCACCTGGGAAATCCCTTCGGATATCTGCATCTCCCACTTCCTTGGATCCTTTCATTCCGATTTCAGAACCATAATAAATCTGTGGTATTCCTCTCGTTGTTGATAGTAAGGTAAGGGCGAGTTTATAATCTGCAAGATTTGGATAGATCTCATTAAACCTTTTGGTGTCATGATTTTCCATAAATACGAGCAAATTGTTAGGGTTTTTATAGAGAAAATCATTTACGAAATTCTCATAAATACGCACCATTCCTTGATCCCAACCCTGTTTAGTTTCACTGAATGCTTGAGTGATTGCATCATGTAGGGTAAAATCCATCACCGAAGGCAAGCCACTATTGTATGATTCAAGAGCACCAATGGGACTGTCTTTTTGCCAATAAGAAATTTGCGCTTGATTGTGCAGCCATATTTCTCCAACAATATTTAGATTGGGGTATTCCTCCATGATGGATTGAGTCCATTTTGCAATGGCTTTTTTATCATTGTAGGAATACGTATCTACCCGAAGTCCATCAAGGCAGGCAAACTCGATCCACCAAAGCGTATTTTGAATCAAGTAATTCAAAAGTAGAGGATTCGATTGATTCATGTCGGGCATGGAGGTATCGAACCAAGCATCTTCGGATGCGCGAACGTCGCTTTCTGACGCATAGGGATCCATCTGTGTGCTGGTGCGGTAACTTGAGCGCGTGAAAGTAGGGAATTCATGAATCCATGTTTTGGTTGGTAAGTCATTCATCATCCAATGCTTACTAGACCAATGATTGGGCACCTCATCTTTGATTACTTTTAAGCCTTGGCGGTGCGCTTCTAGGACCATTTCCTTAAACCAAGAATTGGTGCCATACCTTGGATCTACTTTATACAAATCAGATTGCGCATAACCGTGATAGGAATAAGTAGGTTCATTATCCTCGAGTAAGGGGGTCGTCCAAATGGTTGTTGCACCTAATTCCTTGATATAACTTAAATGTTCTATTATTCCCTGAATATCTCCGCCATGGCGACCACCTGGTAAATCGCGATTACCTGGCTCTGTCATTCCCGGGTAGGTGTCTTGGCCTGGCAACAAGTTCGCAAAGCGGTCAGGCATCAACAAATAAATCACATCCTTAGACGAAAATCCCTCTCGATTAGCGGATTGATAGATTCGTTCCTCTAATTTGAATTCAAAACGCGCCACTTCCTTCTTCTTGTTATCTGACAAAATAATTGGATATGTTCCTGCATTTTTATCTTGCGTTTCAACCGTAATAAAGAGGTAATTAGGATTTTCAGTTTTACTAATTCCAAGCACATTCAACCCTTGTACACTTGGTGTATAATTTGCAATTTGTGGTCCATGTAACAAAACTTGAACTTGATGGTGCTTCATGCCTACCCACCAATTACCTGGCTCGACATGGCTCAAAATAATTTTCTGAGTATGCCCTGGACATGCTAGAGCCAATGAAAAGAATAAGAAAATTCTAAGAATCATGGTGCTACGGAATAGAATTGTCGGGTACTACCATCGTTATACCGCACCAAATAAACTTGATTTGCAGGCGGTGCTAACAAAATACGACCAAGTACATCATAGTATGAAACTGGAATTGGGGCATCCAAATCAATGGATTCCGTCAAACTGAGTGAGCAAGGATTCGCCAAGCCTAGGTAAGAAGATTGACTTAATGCCGATGAATGTCGCAAAGTAACGTGCTCATTTAGGCTAACAGGAATGTGACTACCCCAATTCTGAGAAATGGCAGACATAAAATCAGCATTGGTAAACCCATAATCTAGTCCTTTGTATGTATCCGCAAGGGCAGAAGGCGCGATAACCGCTTGGGTTTGGTTCCATACGGAAAGTAAAAAAGAAGGATTGAAAAACTGTTGACAGTGCAAATTTATATAATAGGAAAATCGATCTTTAAAATAAGGCACTTGCATTAAACGATAGTACAAGGGGCGTTGGGTATTTGGCAATGCCCATAAATAAATATTGCGGGTTTGCCAATTGATTGAGAACCAATCAACACCGAATGTATTATCTACATCGTACTCTATATAAACGAACTTGCCATCTGATGGCCTTTGGTAGAGATAGTAATTATTTTTATTCACAATATAACCGTCCCAATGGGCTGCCAATACCTCCAGTGCCATGGTTTTTAGACAAAGGTCCACATCCAATACTTCTTGAATGGCGCAAGGAAATTCTGCATTAGAAGTGTTGTTTAAGA
This sequence comes from Flavobacteriia bacterium, assembly GCA_026391005.1. Taxonomy (GTDB): domain Bacteria; phylum Bacteroidota; class Bacteroidia; order Flavobacteriales_D; family Crocinitomicaceae; genus UBA952. Next base: position 73,665 of record JAPLEV010000013.1, read on the forward strand.
CATCGATAAAATGAATCAATCCTGAATAATCATTGGTATCTTGGTTGGTTTTAAGTTCATACAGTGGGACATAAACATTGGGGTTACTACCCAAATTAGTAAGATCAGCGCCATATTGGGCCTTGTATAAATTCCCACCAGCATTTCCGATGAAGCGGGCTTCTAAAAACTGATCATCAAGGTGTTCAACATTGAGGTATAATCCTTTATAGGTCCCATTTATATATAATTCTACATAAGAGCTTCGAGCAACAGGACAACCGGCCCATCGGAGCATTTCATGACAAGTACGGGCACGCATAATGGAAACGTCGTTGTGTTCTCCATTGAGGTTCATGGATTTTAAATTTTCCCACTTCTGACTGGGAACATAAGCATTGAAGTCTAATTTAAAGGATTTTTTAGCCGATTGCAAGGAGGTATTTCCGCGCAGCCGAATACCTATGGAGGCCATTGTATCGGTAAGTGTACTACTAATATAAATGAACGATGCCGGAAATTCGTAACTTGAGCCAGAACTATCGCCAACCATGGTGTTAAAATGTTGAGGGCTCATGGTGATGTAAATTTTCGCCACCTCATCTTGTTTAAAGGCAGCTGAATTGGCAGGATGCACCAATTGAGAAATAGAACCGAAGGAAAAAACTAAAAATAGAACCGAGAACAGAATCCTCATTTTACTATAATTTTTGAAGTGAATTTATTTCCTAGGTGCAGCACTATTAAATACGTTCCTGGAGGAATCTGTATATTTTTCCAGTCCACGACATTCACACCATAATTAGAGAATCCTTTTTTGGAATCTACTAGTTGACCTTCTGAGGTATACCATTGTATCTCGTAGGGCAGAATGCCCTCTGCGTTGAAGGAAAAGCTCAAGCTTTCATCAAAAGGAACAGGATAAACCTTAAATTCAAAAGCTTCGGTCTCCAATTCTTCTAAACTCGCCACGGAGGTAATGTATGGTTTAGGTAATTTGATATCGGTATATACGCGGTACTCGCCAGGTTGCAAAACGATTCCGCTATTCACATTGCTGACGTTGAGGCTATCTCCTGAAAAATATTCATACCACCAACCGGTATGCTGAAAAGCTGGAACTGCTGAAGCCACGTTTACATCTACATTCACTAATGAAATTCCGTTCATGCTAGCATGATTCATAATCATGCGTTTGATACCTGCTCCTAAACTAGCTTGAAAATTCAAGGAGCGAAAGGTTTCGTAATTGTTGCGCAAGGCCAAAGTAGCCTTATAGACATCCAATAGTTGTTGGCGACGCCCCTGCTGCAAATAGTTCCAAAGAATGGGCTTGTTGCAAGTTCGGCAAGGATAATCAATTGAAATATCGTAGCCGATTTCACCGAATTGCCATATCATTCTAGGGCCGGGTTGGGTCAAGAAGCTCACCGCTAAAGCCTGCATTCTTCCCAAAGCGGTATAAGGATCTTTGGCATTGTGTGAAGGATTTGTCGCGTTTCCATAGGTAATGGATTCGTACATCAATCGCTCTTCATCGTGACTTTCCATGTAGGTAATGAGGTGTGGCAGTGCCCATGTTCTGTTGGTATAGATACCGTTCATCAAACTCGAATTTGCGATATACCCTTTTGCAGCATTTTGATAGCCAAAAGTAACATTCCCCCACAGCATACAACCATAATCAGCCAATTGCTCCTCTTCGTTGTTGTCGCACCAATGCTCAAGAATCACATACTGACTAGGGTCAAAGGTCCAAATGCTATCAGACATGCGTTTGATGTTATTGATGCGCTCGATACTATAACTTGCAGCGGTATTAGCAAAACCCTTTGTGAAATCAAAACGAATACCGTCGATATGGTACTCTTGAATCCAATACCGATTGACCTGATCAACATATTCTTTGGTCGCAGAGCTTGAGTGATTGAAGTCATATCCCCAGCAGTTTGGTGGATGTGGACAAACCGCATTGAACCAAGGGTTATTTGCTGCGGGCCTGCTATTTAAAGCGTCCCAATACATGTTAACCATGGGATTTTGTCCAAAAGCATGATTTAAAACCATGTCCGTAATAACGGCAATACCTCTTCCATGACAGGTATCTACAAATTCCTTGAATTTCTGGGCTGTCCCATAATATTTATCTAAAGCGTGGTGGAAAGAAGGGTTATATCCCCAACTTTGATTACCCTCAAATTCAAAATTAGGCATTAATTCAATGGCGTTGATTCCCAATTGATCCAAATATGCAATGGTATCTATTAGGGTTTGGTAGTTTCTAGCAGTTACAAAATCTCTGATAAGAAGTTCGTAGATCACCAAATCTTTCTTATCCGGGCGAATAAATAAATTTTGCCAATTATACACTTGGGGGCTTGTTTCATAAACGGATACCATCCCCGTAGTCAAACCAGTTGGGTAAGGATGCATATTTGGAAAAGTTATTGAACCCACAAAACCGTCGTTACTGGGGTCTAGTATAAGGGTGCTGAGTGGATCAGCATAAGCTGCTTGACCTACAATAAAATATTGATAAGCATATTTCTGGCCTGGATTTAGGTTGTCTAACATCAACCACCAACGGCTTGAGTCGATTGAACAGTTCATATGATAAGGCGCGGTAGCCGTCCAATTATTGAAATCGCCAATTAAATAAACATGGGGTTTTTCGGGAGCATAAAGTTGGAATATAACAGTCGAATCATTGATGTGATTTGCTCCATTTTTAATACCAAGTGGCGGATTTACATAAGAAATAGAGGGATTTACAGTATAAACAAGGCTATCTTTTTGAATGGTGGTGCCATTGTTTGCCTCAAATAATAGTGTATGCGTACCTGCAGAAGTTGCCGTCATGTTGTAGTTCAAAACAGTTGTATTATTAGCTGCTTGAATAAGCAATCCGTCCTGTTTAAGGCTTAGACTTGCGATTTGATTGGATTGCCCTTTGAAGATGAAACTTTGATTTAAATCTATTAGTAAGGGCGGAATGGGATTGAAGATAGCCGCTTGAAGGCCACCGTTAACGGGGTAAATATCATAATATATATCACTGCCATCGGCAGCACGTCCTACTGTTGTTCCCGCTTGATTTCTGAAAACAAACGCCAATTTTAAGATATTTGTATTCACTGGGAAACCATAAAAAGTAGCTATATTAATAGTTATTGAATGCTTATTATTGCCAAGGTTGGTCATTTGAACCTGTGGGTCTGCTTGCCCCCAAATCCCTTGAACATACTGCCAATTTGTTGGAGAGGTACTTGTAGACGTAATCAAACCAGCATGACAATACACTTGGTTTACACCGAGCAGAGCAGCATTACCTTGAGACGCATCATAAACGATAGTAACCACATCATTTACAGTAGGAAAAGCGGGACTAAGCTCTAAAATTTGTCCATTTAACGAAAACGTTAAAACAAGTAAAAAGAAAAGTGATTTAAATCTCGTTTGCATAAGAATAAGGTAAAGAAAAAGCCTATGCTTTCACATAGGCTTTTCAAAAAAGAACAATAAAGATTATTTCTTCATTAATTTTCCTGTAACAACATCATCTCCAGCTTTCACTGAATAGATATAATAACCAGCCATTAAATTAGCAGTATTCACCTCAATTTGATTAGATGCACCTGTTACGGCAGTTTGCTCAGCTACTGTTTTACCTGAAAGATCAAATAAAGTAACGGTCGCATTGTTTTCATTCGTTTCAAATGCAAAGGTAGTTACATCCGTTGCAGGATTTGGAGAAACCACTAAATTAGAGATGCTACCTTCTGTAACATTTGCTCCACTTCCGTTGCATGCGTACAAACACATGTCCCAACAGTAACGAACAGTTGTTCCAACACCTGGGATAACCATCGTGCGGTTAATGTTTCCAGCGCCATCATCTACACCACAACCACCAGTAGCGATAGTGCTCATTGGATCTGTACCTTCATTCATACCCCAGTTACCATTTACAAATTTATACGTTAGGTTTCCACCAGCAGCAGGAAATGTAACAACAATTTCCCAAACATTATTTCCGATGTCTGTCATGGCAGAACCAGCAGTTGTCGGTGACCAATCAGCCATAGGACCTCCATTGGCAGTACCACTATTACCAGAAAAATTACCGGCAATACGAATACCTGTACCGTCGATTGTTGCTCCTCCAGCAACGTAGTTAGTGACATCTACTTGAAAAGTCACGTCTGCTTGAGCGATAGCCACAGCACCCACAAAACAAGCAGAAATTAGCGTAAAGATTTTTTTCATAAAAAAAGATTTAAAAGGTTAAAAAAATAATGCTTAGTGTCAAAATGACAATATAAAATTAAAAAGAATATTACAATAAGCAAATATAAATGTGTGTTTTTTTTTTGTAAAAATACATATTTACAGTTCATTATTTTAGAGCTCGCCGATAAAAAGAGCCGCTTTTTTTATTCGAATTTCAGCGGGAGGAGCGAAATCGAAAAGGCCGAATACCGTTGAACCACTTCCAGACATTGCCGCATAATAAGCACCATTTTCATATAAGAAATCAATCGTTTCAGAAATTATTGGATATTTTAGAGCGATGGGAGTTTGGAAATCATTCACAAGCGTACTTTTCCAATCGTTTTGCTTATCAGAAAGTATTGCCTCCAAATCACCTACTGGCTGTTTTGGATTAATAAGCGCATAAGCCTCCTTAGTACTTATGTGAATATTGGGATTTATCAATACAAGAAACTTACCGCTTAAATCAATGCTACTAGGTGATAATATTTCCCCTCTTCCACTAACTAAACAGGGTAAACTTTTGATAAAAAAGGGACAGTCACTACCTAATTCTGCGGACAAGGTTTCTAACGTTTCGTTCGATAAGTTTAAAGAAAACAACTCGTTTAATCCTTTAAGTACAAATGCCGCATCAGACGATCCTCCCCCCAAACCTGCACCAATTGGAATTTGTTTCCTTAGATGAATGTATACAGGTGGTATGTTGTACTTAGCAGCCAATAAATCATATGCCTTAACGCAAATATTTTTTTCATTACTGTTTGGCAATTCGATCCCCGTTTGTAGAAATATAGTTTCCTCAGCCGGAATTATTTCCAAAATATCACAAAGCGGAATAGGGTACAAACAACTTTCAATTTCGTGAAAGCCATCTGGGCGCTTGTTCAAAACGTGTAAACCTAAATTAATTTTAGCTATTGGAAATAAGATCATACTACAAAATTAAAAGAAC
>JAPLEV010000018.1 GCA_026391005.1 Flavobacteriia bacterium
ACCCCAATTCCAAATACCCCAATTTTCATCCCTCCTTTGTAAAAAATGGTATGTGCTTGTGTTTTTCCCTCCATGATGGTGTTCGAAAAATCATAGTTCGCACAGAGGAAAGGGAAATTTGCATTCGTTTGGGCATCAATAAAACCCTCTAATCCGATGTCAAAATCATGGTTTCCCATTGTTGCAGCATCGTAGCCCATGGCCGTCATGAGCTTCATTTCTAAATGCCCTTTGAAGGTATTGAAATAGGGAGTTCCTTGGAAAATATCGCCGGAATCAAATAACAAAACGTGTTGTTCTTCACTTCTTATTTTTTTAATGAGGGCATGTCTTTTTGCTACGCCTCCCATTCCTGGATATTTCGGATGGTTGTCGGGAAGCGGGTCTATGTTGGAGTGGGTATCGTTCGTGTGAAGTATGGTGAGCTTTTTGCTTTTCGCATTCATTGCTTGTCCAAGCCCTTGGTGAACAAATGCTAATCCGGTTAAACCTAAGCTTGCATTTCTAATAAATTTCCGTCTCTCCATTAGCGAATGCGTTTATCAATTATTTCCAAGAGGTTTTCTTGGTACGTGGCCTCCTCGATCAATGCGTCTCTCAAGGTAGTGCTTTTGCTTGAATAGGAGCTTCCTTTTTTAAAAAAGAGCATGTTGTCACCTCCATTTGCTAAGTAATCTGAGGTGATGATCCAAACATGGGTGTGGTTTTCGTTGAGGCCATTGACAACTATTTTTCCGTTTTCGATGTACGCATTTGATAGCGGTTCTCCTCCAGTTTTAAGCAGATATGCAGCAATTTCTGGCAACAAAGCAACGGGTATTTCAACCCAAGTTACGGTATTGTCAAAAGGCATGAGTTTATAGAGGTCGCCCATGAGGATTTCGCCTTTATTCAAGGTAGCGCGCAGGCCTCCAAAATTTAAAAGGCAAAATGCAGGCTGACTTAGGCGAACAGTTTTCGTTTGATTCACAAATAAGGCATCTGCTACCCAGTTCATCAAATTAGATGAAGGGCGTTCAATAACAAAGTTACAGGGTGAATTAGCGATATGTTTGTTCATGACTGTGGCCATTGAATCGCGATATGGCCGGATTACTTCTTCCGTTTCACTGACGAAAACTGCTTCTTTTGATAGAGGGATGAGTGGGGTTTGATGTAAGACTAAATGCGAAGAGCAAGCCACAAGGCTTGCTCCTAAACATAAAATCCAAATTGCCTTATTCATTATTCAATGATAAAAGAACTTCTAGCTTTGCCAAGTTCTGTATTTACTTCCATTAAATACTTTCCAGCCTTAAGTTGGCTGCCATCTAGTTCTAAAACAGGTAGGCTAACTAAGTTGTTTTGAAGAACTGTTTTGCCAAGTATATCTGTTATAACATACCCAGTAATGTTTAATCCATTTACTTGAGCGAATACTTTTCCATTAGAAGGAACAGGGAATACGCTAAAGTTCATTGCTAATTTTTCTTCTAAGCCTACGTTGCAATCAACAGTTAAATAGGTCATGTTTGAAAAACTTACGTGACAAACAAAATTAACTGAATCGATGTATGGATTTCTATTACCTTGCGTACTAAAAATATATTCTTGTCTAGCAATTTCATAGTTATCTGGTAAATCTGCAAAATGCCAATTTTTCAATGAAGTTTGATCCTGATATACCGGTAGTTTCCAATTATTTCCGCTGATACCATTGTAGCAGGTCGCCATATAAAAAATGGCTCTTGCTGCATTTCCTTTTTGCGACGCTCTTGGTTCGTATACCATTTGCGCTCCATTGTAACCAACACTTCCTTCTAAATAGGTGAATACAACATTACCTGTAATGTCCATTAAAGGAAGATTACTTCGAGGGGTATTTGCATTTTGTAAGTTCGTTGGGTATAAATTATGTTGATCGCTGTATTCCATCAATTCTGGATTGTCTGCTGGAAAAGTAGGCATCCATGAATGACAATAGCTATGTTCTCTTGAATAGCCTTGGGTTGACCAATCAAACGGATCGTTAAATACTTTTCTTTCGCCTGAATACGCACAAATTACATACGATTGTCCATTTGTAGTGTCTCTCACCTCAAATTGATTCATAACCGTTTGTTTGTAATTGAAGTAACTGATAACAGTGTGCGGATTGATAAGGTTAGATAAGCTTGTTAAAAATGTTGGCGCTGATGAATTCATACTAGCGTAGTAATTCCCGATATTCAATCCTGTGCTACTTGTATTGCCAATAGCAGCATTTGTTGTTTTATAATTCTGAAAACCAGCGGGGCCATTAAAGGCAAAAACGGCAAAATGATACGATTGATTGGCAATAATTCCTCTTGGTGTAAATGAGGTGCCTGGACCAATGTACGCCACTTTAGCATCGCCAATAATATCGCCTCTCAAATAAGAAGTTCCATCTGTTGGAGCGGCGTTAACAGCGCTTCCATTTTTCCAAAGAACGATGTACTTTTCTGCATTTACACCGTCATTATATGCTCCCGCAAGCGTGTATGCTTGTACATTTGAAAATGTTAAGCTGCTTGGATTACTAGTGGGTTCTGTAGCTAAATTGTCATTTCCAACGGCAATGAAATTAATTATGTACGGGTTTTCGTCAATGTCTGAATTACTAATAGAAATAGAAGCATACCTTGAACCAGGTCCTGCAGGGTTAAAATTCAGTGTGTAGTTTTGGTTAGCTCCACCCGGAATAGTCGCTGTATTTAGGTTAGTAGTATAATCGGCAGCATTAACTCCAGAAATTGTTGCTGCTGTTACGCTAAGGTTTTGAACGCCTGTATTTTCAATAGTGATAGTATTAATTGCGGTGTTGCCAATGATGTATGAGCCATTGTTTAATACTGTTGCTCCATTAATTTTTACATTTATTTCATTTAATGGTGCTACATACGCTACGATATCGTTGGTACTTCTTGGAACAATTTGATAATTTGCATTAAATTGACCAAGTACTCCTGTTATGGTAACTGGACCAGCCATAATGGGTGTGCCATCGATGTTAGTTGTACCATTGATTCGAACATCTAAGGTATTCGTTCCATCTGTAATTTGAATGGTACTGTTTCCAGCTGCTAAGTTGCCACTTTGAACAAATGTCACATTTTCTATTCGAATTAATTGGGCTTCTAATGGTTCGCCAGCACTTGTTATTGGAATGTTTAAAGGGGTGTTTTGAGTTGTTTGACCATGATTCGTAAACGAGTTTGTTGGAGAAATTTCCAATAAACCGTTAAAGTCAAATAATACACCAGTAGCCGTGATAGAATCACCATTTAGCACACTACTTAAATTCGATCCATAGCATGGGATTGCTGCCGTTCCATCTTGGATGTAGCGAATAGATCCTAGTTCCGATCCATTCGAGGACACACCTGTAACCGTTACTGTTTGACCAATACCCGCATTTCTTGCCGTAGCAATATTTTGTCCAAAAAGGGAGATCGATGAGAAAATTACGAGGCTACTTAAAATTATTTTTTTCATAAAAATTAGTTAAACATTAAAATTGAATACCGACTGACACATTAAATCGAAACCCTCCTCCAAACATAACGGTGGCTGATTGCGCATCAAAGGTATCATAACTATCGTTTGCATTGTTGGTAGCATCAGAAATATATCTCATATTTAATAAATTAGTGATGGTAGCACTTGTATTAAGTGTGCAGTTTTTTAAGGGGTATTTATAACCAGCAAATAAGTTGATAAGATAATAAGATGGCATTATCCATGATTCTCTTCTTGCATTTACTCCTTGTAAAGTAAAAGGGTCAAAATTAGAATAGTATCGATCAAAATACTGAGCTTGAACTTTACAATAGAAATTTTTAAAGGGCTCATAACGAATAGAAGCAGATAAAGCTGTTTGTGCAGCATCTCCTACATGAACGCCTTTTGCATCAAATTTTACCAGTAATGAGTCATATTGAGGAATAAGGACGGTCTTGTCTGAATTCCAATACCAGTTTCCATAAGAAAACATGAATTCGGCACTTAATTTTTTGGTGATGTTATAGGCAATGTCGATTTCTCCACCTAAGTGTATAGCATCCATTCCGTTAATATTAACACGTATAGATTCTGTGGGATCATTTGGATCTGGAACGGAAACGCCATATGGAAAAGGTTTGTTTTTCCAATTAGTCGCATAACCATTCAGGTTCACGCCAAATTTTTTGTTCGCATAATTTAACCCGCCTTCTAACGCTAAAATACGTTCGTTGGTGAAGGTGCCAAAGAAGGCATTGGTGTTATTGTCAATGACATTAGAAAATTGTGGCGTGCGATTTAAATAACCAAGGTTGATATAAGCACTCGCATTTTCAAAAATTCGGTAAGCAACTCCGCCTTTAAAAGTAGCTCCGGGTAAAAATTTCCAATCTGTTTGGTCGTTTTTTAGTCCTACCGAGGAAGATGTATACGTATTACCTTGATATTGAATCGTATCTCCCGTGCCAATTCGCAAAGTAGTATCTCCAATTTCCAAGACCCTTTTTTGGAAATAATCAATGCCTTTGTATCCGTTTAAGATCCCAGTTACATTCACAAAAAACGATAGTTTGTCTCCTGTGTAAGCCATCTGACCAAAGGCACCAGTCCATTGAACCAATCCACTTCGATCGGCATTAAAGGGGTTTTTAGCGATTTTATCGCCCACTCTTTTCATAGGAGACGCAGCGTTTTTGTTGGCATTGTCTACGTAATAATCACCGCCCAATAAATCTGAAACCACTTGATAATGCCTTCCTTCATAGTACCGCAAATCAATCCCTCCTGACACTTCTACTTTCTTTGATAATTCATAATTAAATTGTCCTAAATACCCCGCCCAAAAATGATTGTTTATACTTGCGATGATTAGCTGACTTGATTTTATTTCAGTAGGGGAGTAAAGAAGATCTATGTTTGGAGTACCAAATAACGAGTTGACTTTATTGGATTGTTCCATCAAATCCCAATCTATCAAATTATTGGAATCCCTGAGCACTGCAGATGAATTATAAATACTTGTTCCTCCACCACGTCCTATTGAAAAATAGGCCATATTAGAAACGGATAATTTATCATTTACTTTCCAAAAATCTTTTAAGGTTAACTGTGGCTTAGTGTAAAAATTTTCACGTTCAGATAGGATTTCTCTTTTTCCGTTTTCCGTTCGATATCCCCAATGTTGGTTGTATCGAATCCCCATGTCAAAAAACTGCGTGTTTGTATCAATGTTTGTCCCTAAATTTCTCGCTGCATCTTTATCCCAATATTGAATGGCTTGTGTATAGGAACGTTGACCATGTTTTTGAGGGGCAGCAAATCCTGATAGGGTAATTAAATGCGAATTTATCTTTTTTGAAATTTTTGCGTAGCCAAATAATCCTTGACTATATGTTCCATCTACCCAACCATCAGCTTGTTTGTAGGACGCAGAAACAGTCACACCCCAACCTTTTGGTGTCATACCTGTATTGTATGAAAAACTCGATCTAAGCAGGTTTCCCGTTCCATATTCTTGTTTAAAACTTCCTCCTTTTTTATTTCCGATTCCTTGTGTAATGATATTAATCGTTCCACCGATTGAAGGCATGGCAATTTTTGTGGCGCCCAATCCTCTTTGAACTTGCATTTGGGCAGTAATGGCATCTAAACCGAACCAATTTGACCAATAAACAGCGCCATTTTCCATGTCGTTAACAGGAACACCATCTATCATAACACCCACATTTCGTTGGTCAAAACCACGGACGTTGATTCTTGCATCTCCATCTCCTCCACCTTGTGACGTTGCATAAACTCCTGCAGTACCATTTAATAACATGGGTAAATCCCTAGAACCTAATTCTTCCGTTATTTTTTGCAGCGATATTTTGGTAACTGCGACTGGAACGTTGCCTTCATTTACAAGATTTCCAATTACTTTCACTTCCTCAAATTCTTGATTCCCTCCAAGTAGTATCGTTAATGTATTCTCCGTTTTTGAGATTTTTATGGATTGTGCGATAGGCTCAAAGCCAATCATACTTGCATTGGCCTGGTAAGCTCCGAAAATTAGATTGCTAATTATACATGTTCCATCTGATGATGTAATGGCTTTGAAAATAGCATTTGGATCTGTTTCACTCGTTAAAATCACCTTTGCACCGACAACGATATCTTTATTTACGTCGACAACTTTGATGCTTAAAGAACCTTTATTCTGTCCTACGACAAAAAAAGATAACACGCAGGAAAAAATAAGTAGGTATGTCTTCATTGGAAGAATAAAATAATAAAAGCCGTTTTAACGGCTTTTATATATTGAGAGAAATTATCTTACAATTACTTTTTTAATTTCTTGCGATCCATTTTTCATGGTAATTCTCAAGAAATAAACTCCTTTATGACCATCTATATCAATCGTCAAATTGGCTTTGTTGTCGTAAGTGTTATATGTCATTTGCTGACCGAAAGCATTTACTAACTGAACTGCCTTAATGTTTTGAGCATTTTTCAAATATACGATACCAGATGTTGGATTTGGATACATAATTAAATCCGGAACGCTTGTCTCATTGATAGCTGCAGGATTACAACTGCAATCGTGTGAACCTAATGAGTTCCAATTTCCATCTAAAATTGGGTTTCCGCTTGTTCCAAAAATAGTATCTCCATTTGCATCTAATCGAACAATTACAGCTGGGATAGAATCCCATTCTAATAAAGGATCGAAGAAAGAAACAGGTGTATTTACGCCTTTTTCAATCGCCATTTTACGAATCATAGAGTGGTCTTTGGTAACCAACGTTCCAAGACCTGTACTGTAAGGAAATTGCGAAGACCAAGCGCCATCGTTTCCTGCCGCACTTCCAGTATCATTCGCAGGATTTTCACCTATTTTACCAAAAATATCTACGATCACAAATCCAGGTACATTCGTAGGATTAATTAATGTTGTGCCGGATGCAGGCAAGGTACCTTTTGCTAACATAACAGCATCATTTCCATTCCAATAGAAACAGTTAGAAGTATTATATACCGGGCAATAAAATCCGTCAGCTCTAACTTGTAATGAATCCCAAACTGGTGCTTCTTGGCCCATTCCAAGTGGATCTAATTTTTCCAATACAGCAACGTAAACACTATGCGCTGCAATTGTACCTGATAATTGAATGGAATTAGAAACTGTAGCAGTAGATGATCCATTGGAATAACGCGAAACAAAATATTGACTTAAATCAATAGGTAATGATGTTGGATTATAAATTTCTAGGGCTTTGTTATTTGACCAGCCTTCCACGTATTCTGAAATAAATAATTGACTGCAATTTGATTGTGCAGTTATTGCATTAATTGCAAATAAAAAAAGTAAAGTAGCGGTTATTTTCATGGTTAGATTTTTTATTTTACAAAAGTAATTTAAAAATTAGTTAATAACACAACTCAATGGTTGTTTAAGATTAAATTTTTTAGCCCTATATATTAATTAAACTTTAACAAGTATCTTCGTCACTTAAAAAACAAATACCATGAAAATTATTTTCTGTTCATTCTTTCTTCTGAGTTTACAGCTCTGCGCTCAAGATATTACGGTCGAACAAATATGGAAAAAGTATGAGTTTTATCCGAAAGGAGTAGAGGGATTCAAATCGATGAAAGACGGTGAGCATTATACAAAAATGAATGAGGAGGGCTCTATTGTTATGTATAAATTAACAGATCCAACTGATGCTGGCACTTTGTTGGTAAACGGTAATTCTTTGATGTATAAGGAGGCAACGATCGCTTTTGAAGATTATGAGTTCAATTTTGATGAGACGAAGATTTTGTTCATGACAAGTATAGCTCCTATTTATCGAAGAAGTTTTACTGCTGTATACTATTTATATGATCTTACGACAAAACAATTAATGCCTTTAGATGAAAAACATCAACCGCAATCATTAGCGGAGTATTCACCCGATGGAAAATCAGTTTCTTTTATTTATGGGAATGACATTTTTGTAAAGCAAGTTGCCAATGGTAAAGTCGTAAAATTAACGGAAGATGGGAAAAGAAATAAAATCATTAACGGTACAACGGATTGGGTCTATGAGGAAGAATTTAGTATTACCAAAGGCTATGACTGGTCGCCGGATTCTAAATGGATTGCTTTTTTACGTTTTAATGAAAAGGAGGTAAAGGAATTTAATCTGACTTTCTACAACGAACTCTATCCTACTGAATATACCTACAAATATCCTAAGGCTGGAGAGGACAACAGTAAAGTAACGGCCAATATTGTTAATGTGTCCAACGGAAAAATCACGCCAATTATGCTTGGGGAATACGAGTATATTCCAAGACTATCTTGGTCAAAAACGGCTAATAAACTTATCCTTCAGACCCTTAATCGGCATCAGAACCAGCTACAATATCATTTAGTTGATTTGACTGGAAAAAAAATGACGCAAAAAATGTTTTTCGAGGAAAAGTCGACTACATACGTTGAAATTGACAACAATTTAATGATTCGAAAAGATGGAAATTCGATTTTAAGAACGAGTGAAATCGATGGGTTCAATCATATTTATCAACTTGATTTTAATGGAGTAACTACGCAAGTCACGAAAGGTACTTGGGATGTAATAGATTTATACGGAATTGATGAAAGCACAAATATCGTTTATTATTCTTCTGCCGAAGTTTCCCCGATGATCAAAACGATACATTCAATTAGTACTAATGGGACAAATAAGAGCTTATTGTCATTGCCAATGGGAGTTAGTGATGCTGAATTTACTGCCGGAATGAAGTTTATGGTGCTCACGCATTCTGATGCGAATACCCCGCCTGTCTCTACCTTAAATAAAAATGATGGAAGTCTTGTTCTGATGTTGGAGGATAATAAGGTGTTAAAAAGTAAACTTGGAAATCTAGCATTAAGTAAAAAAGAGTTCATCACATTTGATGTAAATGGAAATAAATTAAATGGTTGGATCATGAAGCCGGCCAATTTTAATTCCACAAAAAAATATCCCGTATACATGACTTTATATGGTGGACCTGGACACAATGAAGTGGTCGATGCTTGGGACAATTCAGACTATATGTTTCATCAGTTACTAACTCAAAAGGGCTATATTGTCGTTTGTGTTGAGCCAAGAGGCACACTTTACAGAGGGGCGGCTTTCAAAAAATCTACTTATTTGCAATTAGGGAAGTTAGAAACAGAGGACTTAATCGCCTCAGCAAAAGAATTACAAGGGTACCCCTATGTGGATGCTAATAGAATTGGTGTAATGGGATGGAGTTATGGCGGTTTCATGGCTTCGTTGGCTATCACTAAAGGCGCGGATGTATTTAAAATGGCTATTGCAGTCGCACCGGTAACTAATTGGCGTAATTATGATAATATATACACGGAACGTTTTATGCGAACACCAAAAGAAAATCCTGATGGCTATGATGCTAATTCTCCTGTTAATTTTGTAAAATTAATGAAGGGTAAGTTTTTACTTATACATGGATCGGCAGATGATAATGTGCATTATCAAAATTCGATGGAATTGGTTAATGCCATGGTAAAAGCTGATAAGCAATTTGATTTATTTATTTATCCTAACCGAAATCATGGTATTTACGGCGGAAATACACGTAATCATTTGTTTACCATGATGTTGAATTTTATCGAGAAGAACCTTTAATCGCTCAGTTATTTCTGTTCTTTTGTTAGATTGATTATAAAATCATAGCATTCTGATTCAATCATAAAATTTATTTCACTTCCTTGATATATTAGAACAAATTTGTTTTGTAATTTTAGGCAATTAAAAAAAAAATCAAAGATGAGTGAAGTTGCTAGATTAGAGTTAGATGGTAAAGTATACGAGCTGCCTGTTATTATTGGTTCGGAAAATGAAAAGGCGATCGATGTTTCAAAACTGAGAGACTTGACGGGGTACATTACCCTTGACTCGGGATATAAAAATACTGGTGCCGCAAAGAGTGCTATTACCTTTTTAGATGGTGAAAAGGGAGTTTTAAGGTATCGTGGCTACGCTATTGAGCAATTAGCATCCAAAGCAAGTTTTTTGGAGGTTGCTTATCTCTTAATATATGGTGATTTGCCAACTCAAAATGAATTATTGGAATTTGAAGGTAGTATTAAAAGGCATACTTTAGTGAGTGAGGATATGAAGCAATTTTTTGAGGCATATCCTGCAAAAGCACACCCGATGGGCGTATTGTCTTCTATGATTTCGTCTCTTTCAACCTTTTATCCTGAATCTTTAGATCCAAATAGAAGTAAGGAAGCAAAAAATTTAACTATTCATCGCGTTATCGCTAAGTTACCAACTTTGGCAGCGTGGGCATATAAAAATTCTTTGAGCCATCCGTTTATGTATCCTCGAAACGAACATGGTTATTGTAAGAACTTCCTTTACATGATGTTTTCAATGCCAACAGAAGATTATAATGTTCATCCTGTTGTCGTTGAAGCATTGAATACCTTGTTGATTTTGCATGGCGATCACGAACAAAATTGTTCTACCTCTACCGTTCGTTTAGTCGGTTCTTCTCAAGCTAATTTGTATTCGGCCGTTTCTGCAGGTATTTCTGCACTATGGGGACCCCTGCACGGCGGAGCTAATCAAGAAGTAATCGAAATGCTTGAGCAAATTCATAATGATGGAGGAAATGTCGATAAATGGGTCTCAAAAGCAAAAGACAAAGAAGATCCCTTCCGATTAATGGGCTTTGGTCACCGAGTATATAAAAGTTTCGATCCTCGTGCAACACTTATTAAAAAGGCCTGTGATGATGTTTTAGAAAAATTAGGAATTGTCGATCCATTATTGGATATCGCTAAAAAATTGGAGAGGGTTGCTTTGGAAGATCCTTATTTTATAGAGCGAAATTTATACCCAAATGTTGATTTTTATTCGGGAATTATATACAAAGCTATGGGTATTCCAACTGAAATGTTTACGGTAATGTTTGCGCTAGGTCGTCTTCCGGGATGGGTTGCGCAATGGAAAGAAATGACGGAAAATAAAGAACCAATTGGTCGTCCAAGACAGGTATACATTGGTCATACGTCACGAGAATACGTAGACATTTCTAAAAGATAATAAGGATTCCTTACCGCTGTGTATTTTCGTTGGCCTTACTTTTATATTCTTTCAGGCTGCCTGAAAATGTTTCGTAAGATCTAAAAGTGCATGGAATATCGCCATTGTAAATATTGAACTTTTTTCCTGGACGAAGTCCGATTGATTTAGGGCCATCTTCGTTGGAGGTGATAATCCAAGTAGTAGAGGGATTCATCGTGTTTTTAAGCCAGTCGCCAATTCCTGAATATAAATCCAATACATCTGCTTCAAGACGCTGTCCGTATGGCGGATTCGTTAAAATAAAAATAGTTTCCTCTTGTTTTTGAATTTCGCTGAAGTCTAAGGCAGAGATGGCGATTAACTTTCCAAAGCTCATGGCACGTAGATTAGCCCTAGTTTTTAAAACCATTTCATCAGCTATGTCGGATCCAAAAATTCTGCACGGAAGAATCCTTGCGTTTTTTGGAGCCTCGTCATAAATTTTATCCCATAATTTCTGATCAAAGTTTTTGAGGTTCTTAAAAGCATAGTGTTGTCTTTCAATTGAAGAAGGAACACCAGCTGCAAGAAGGGCTGCCTCAATTAAAATCGTTCCTGAACCACAAAAAGGATCTAAAAAAGTTGTTTTTTTATCCCAACCAGATAACCTTATCAAGCAGGCCGCTACCACTTCATTTAAGGGTGCTGATCCTGTTTCTGTCCGATAACCTCTGTGAAAGAGTGGTGCTCCGCTTGTATTGATCGAAAGTGTTAGCATGTTTTCGCGAATATACAAGTCAATTAATATGTTCGGAGTCTTTAATTCAATAGATGGTCGATCCATATTACTATCTCGGAAACAATCTATTATCGCATCTTTTACCAATAAAAAGGGATAATGGGTATTTTTAAATAAACTTGAATTAATAGCGCCTTTTATGGCAAAGGTTTGATTACTTCTAAAAAAGCTAGTCCAATCTATTTGAGCTGCTTTTTTGTAAACATCTTGTTCGTCATGAATTCTAAATTGCGCAATTTCAACTAATATGGAAATGGCGCATCGTGCGTGCAAGTTTAAGTAATAAACATCTTTCCACGTGCCTTTAATTTGAACAGCACGATTTAATTTAGTGATGTCTTTGTAACCTAATTCAGTTAATTCTTCAGCCAAGGTATCTTCAAAACCAAAGAAGCATTTTAGGGTAATACAAATAGAATCTTTTGTTAAATTATTGAGAGTTATCATTTTTTTAAATTAAGCACCTAAATTTGTACAAAAGAACAAAATTGAAAGCGTTTTTAGGTTTATTAGTCATACTATTTTTATTAAAAGGTCATTTCTGCTTAGCGCAGGGAGGAGTAGGATTGGTGTTAAGTGGTGGTGGTGCGTCGGGTTTAACACATATTGGGGTTCTAAAAGCGCTCGAAGAAAACGGCATTCCTGTAGATTATATTTCGGGCACTTCGGCAGGTGCTTTAGTTGGCGGCCTTTATGCTGCTGGATATTCTCCAAAAGAAATTGAGGAGTTTGTGTTGAGTGAGCAATTTCAATTAATGAGTACTGGTAAGTTAAATTCAGAAAAGCGATTTTTGTTCAATGAAGAGGATTTGAATGCCGGACTTTTTAGTTTTAACGTTTCAAAAGATTCCATTTTACGGAAGTCGATCCCTCTAAATTTTATTAATCCAGCTTTATTGGATTTTGAAATGGCTAAAAATTTCGGTGTTATCGGTTCCTTTAATGCATCAAATTTTGATTCTTTATTTGTCCCATTTCGTTGCGTAGCATCTGATATTGTAAATAAAAAAAGCACTGTTTTCGAAGATGGTAATTTAAACGAAGCTATACGCGCATCCATGACTTTCCCCTTTTATCTAAATCCGATCAAGGTGAATGGTATTATTTATTTTGATGGAGGCTTATATAATAACTTTCCGGTTAATGTTATGTATTCTGAGTTTAACCCCGATTATATCATTGGTAGTAATTGTGCGACTAGTGCATCCAAACCAAATGAAAAAGATTTTATTAGCTTAATTCAGTACATGATGGAAACTCCAACAGAGTATAAATTACCTTGCGAGCAAGGTATCATAATCAAAACGAATACGGGAGTTGGTACTTTTCAGTTTGAAGCCGTAAAACAAGCAATAGAGGATGGCTATCGCGCGACTATTCTTGCAATGGATACAATAGAAAAGCAGATAAAAAGAAGGGTTAGTGCCGAGGAACTTGGGCTTAAAAGAGATGTTTTTAAGCGAAAAACGATCCCACTTGTGGTAAGTTCCATTACTATCGAGAGCAATGAGAAGCGAAATCTAAGCTTTGTAAGTAAATCACTTTACTCTAAAAATAATTCAGAGGGCTTATCAGTCGATTTACTTCAGAAGAGATATTTTCGCTTGTCTTCAAATCCTCAAATTGACTTCATGTATCCTACATTCGGCTTGAAGAAAGATTCAAGCTTTAACTTGAATTTATTTATTCGTAAATCGAATGATTTTAAGGTTGATATTGGCGGTCATCTATGTTCTCGATCTGTAAATACGGGGTATATAGGTCTAACTTATCGCCGACTTGGAAAAGCTGCCAGTTCCTTACATGCGGAAACATATTTCGGTAAGTTTTATGGCTCTGCAAAAATGGAGGCGAAATTC
>JAPLEV010000014.1 GCA_026391005.1 Flavobacteriia bacterium
TGAATTTTATAACACAGAAAGAAGGCATACGAGCATAAATAATAATACCCCTGAAAAATATTTTAATCCAATTAATACGAATACCAAAAATAAACCTATATTTGAATTATCCCTGTCCTAAATAAGGGGGGAATTATATAGGATAATATAATGGTTTTATTTAATTTTAAGATGTGCTAAAAAGATTCATACTCTTCGCGACCATTTTATTGCTTTTCGTTGGAAATATTGGTATTCGTGTGTTTAGTCATTCTTGTTCAAAAGAAGGGGTGTTCACTTCTTATATTTTTGAAAATCACCACGCCTGTCCAAGTGAAACAAAGAAGTTACCTCCTTGCTGCAAAAAAGAAGATCCCAAAAATGATGGATGTTGCTCCGATTATTCCGCTTTATATAAAATTGACATTGATTACGACAAAACGGATGATTTTAAAACGGATTTTGCTTTCAATGCAACGATTAATACCCCTTTTGTATTTGACAATACCAAAAACCTCATCCATGAAGCAACTCCAATTGCTTGTTTTATTCCACCTCCTTGGAAACCCTCCGGAAAATTATTATTAATTAAAAAACAAGTATTTCAGATTTGAAGATGAAGGCGAAATTATTTCTAACCTTTAAATTCTTTAATTATGAAACTTATCTTAACACTGTGTTGTTTGCTTTTACTTACAACACTAAATGCTCAAATCAAGGGCCTTGTTCAAGGGCTTAATTCCTCTTCAACGGAGATTCTTGTTGGTGCAAAAATCACTCTACTCCATGCCAATACGGGCACTAAAACACTCGAAAACGGCACATTTGAATTGGCTTTGCCGAAATCACTACCAGATACGCTTGTGTTTTTCTACCCGGGATATTATCCTGATTCCATCATTGTAAATAAAAAAGACCGTTTTGTTTCATTAAACATTATGCTAAAAGCAGAAGTACATTTTGGAGAAATTACAGTTGATGGCAAGAAAAATACCCATGGTATTTCCAAAATGAAAACCTTGCACGTAGAAGAAATTACGGCGGGAGAATTACGAAAAGCCGCCTGTTGTAATTTATCTGAATCCTTTGAGACAAATGCTTCTGTAGATGTTAACATCACCGATGCCGTATCGGGTGCAAAAAAAATTCAAATGATGGGATTAAATGGTGTTTACACTCAAATTCAACTGGAAAATATTCCATACCTCAGGGGTTTAGAAAGTTCTTATGGATTAAATACACTTCCAGGAACCTGGATTGAATCGATACAAATCACTAAAGGGACAGGAAACGTAGTGAACGGTTACGAATCCATGGCTGGGCTTATTAATTTAGAATTGAAAAAACCAACTGAAATGGAACGGCTATACGTCAACGCTTATCAGAATAGGTTTGGACGTTCTGAAGTAAATGTGAATGCCGGTCAAGTAATCAATAAAAAATGGAGCACTGGATCCTTTGTACACGCCTCAGCAGTATACGGCAACATTGATGAAAATAAGGATGGGTTTCGCGACCTACCAATGGGTGATAACCTCTCTTTCATGAATCGTTGGGTATTCCAAGGCGATAAAATGGAGGCGCAAATTGCCGTTAATGCTTACCAAGACCGAAAAGTCGGAGGGCAAATTAGCTTCCAACGCGAAAATCCTCTTGGATATGGTGTTTTAATCAATTCACAACACATCGACCTCATGGCAAAAACTGGTTTTTTTTCCAAAAAGCCACTTCGCTCATTTGGCGTTGTCTACAACCTTAAATACCAAGATATGGATGGCCAATTCGGAATCCGTTCTTTTCTAGGAACGGAAAAACGGGCGTATGTTAATGCGCTATATGAGGACATAATAGGAACAAGCGACCATAAAATAAAACTTGGTTCGAGTATGGTCATGCTTCAAATTACCCAGAAAGCAGATTTGCTCTCAGATAATAGAAATGAATTTGTTCCCGGGGCTTTCGCTGAGTACACGTTCACAGGGGCAAGATTGAGTAGTGTGCTTGGTGCACGAATTGATTATCATAATTTGTTCGGGTGGCAGTTTTCACCACGACTTCATGCAAAATATAGGCTCACACAAACAACAGATTTACGCGGAACGGTGGGCAAGGGATGGCGCGTTCCAAATTACATTATCGATAATGTTTCTTTGCTCGCAAGCTCGAAAACTTGGGTTGCACCAACGAGTATTTTACCCGAAATATCGTGGAATTTTGGCGGTTCAATTGCACAAGAGTTTACCTTATTTAAACGTAAAGGGACCGTGAGTATCGATTTTTATCGAACCTTCTTCGAAAGACAATTAATCATTGACCGAGATGAAGACCCTTCTAAAGTGGTGTTTAAAAACCTGGATTCGCCCTCTATTTCGAATAGCTTGCAAGCTGAAGTAGCGATTAATCCACTTAAAAATCTAGCTATTCGAATGGCTGTAAAATACTTGGATGTAAAAACGATACTCGATGGAAGATTTCAGCAGCAGATTATGCTTCCAAAATATCGAGGGTTTGTAAATATCGCCTATAAAAGTAAAAACAAACGTTGGGAATATGATGTAACCTGCTCGGTCTTTGGAAAATCGCGACTTCCCGTAGAAAAACCAAACGATCCCGAAAGATATAGCCCCGCTTATCCAATGATTAATTCGCAAATTACCCACGTGTTTAAGCGGTGGAATTTTTACATTGGTATTGAAAACTTAGCTAACTTTAGGCAAAAAACACCGGTCGTTGATGCTAGTAATCCATTTGGAAATGATTTTGATGCTACCTGTGTTTGGGGTCCAATTACCGGAACAAATGCATACATTGGACTGCGATATGCCCTTTTACGTAAACCACTAAAAAAATAAACTATGAAAACAACGCTTTTAATTCTGGCGATTTGCTTAAGCCAAGTAGTATTTTCTCAACAAGCAAAAAAACAAACCATTGTCATTCAAACCTCAGCGCAATGTGATGATTGCAAAGAACGAATTGAAGGTGCTTTAAATTATACAAAAGGTGTGAAATTCGCAGACTTAGACCTCGAAACTAAAAAGGTAAGCGTGCAATATAAAACCAAGAAAATAAATGCGCAAGAGATTAAAGATATCATCGCTAAAATTGGATACGATGCCGATGAAACAAAAGCAAATGCTGAGGCTGTTTTTAAATTACCCAAATGCTGCCAACCAAATGGGCATTAGAATAGCAGAACGGCTAATGCAAAAAATTGCTTTTTAAACTGTGTAATGAATAGTTAATAACAATTAACTGCTTTTTACTTTTATTTCTATTTGTTCGAATAACAATGGTTATCTTCGCATAAAATTTGTTCAGAAAACATGAGTGATGCGATCAAACATGAATGCGGAATTGCACTTCTAAGGTTAAAAAAACCACTACAATTTTACCTTGAAAAATATGGTACTGCATTTTATGGCTTGAATAAAATGCAACTCCTGATGGAAAAACAGCATAATCGAGGGCAAGATGGTGCTGGATTAGCCAATATTAAGTTGGACATGCTCCCCGGAGACCGATACATTTCAAGGGTTAGGTCCATTCAAAAAAATTCTATTCAAGATATTTTTGAGCAAATCAATGCGCGTTTTGTTCAGATTCAGCGCGAAGATCCTAAACTACTCAAAGACATCGATTTTCTAAAAAGAAATGCCGGTTTTACCGGTGAATTATTTCTTGGACATCTTCGCTATGGTACCTTCGGACGAAATTCCATAGAAAGCTGCCACCCCTTCTTGCGACAAAATAACTGGATTTCTAGAAATCTCGTCGTGGCTGGAAATTTTAACCTCACCAATGTAGATGAACTTTTTGAAGCGCTAGTAAAAATTGGACAACACCCAAAAGAGAAATCAGATACAGTTACTGTTTTGGAGGAAATTGGCCATTTCCTGGATCTTGAACACGATGCCCTCATTCAAGAATATAAATCTAAAGGATACGAGAAATCGGATAGCTATAAATTGATTGCCGAGCAGCTTAGCATTTCCTCGATTTTGCGGAAATCATCTCATAATTGGGATGGCGGATATGCCATGGCTGGTTTGCTAGGACACGGAGATGCTTTTGTATTGAGAGATCCCGCCGGTATACGACCTACTTTTTGGTTTGAGAATGATGAAGTGTGTGTTGTTGCTTCCGAAAGACCTGTTATACAGACCGCTTTTAATTTGCAATTGGAAGACATCAATGAATTGAAACCAGGACATGCCCTAATCATTAAAAAAAATGGAGTAGTTAGCGAAGAATTAATTCATCAACCACTTCCTGTAAGGCAATGCTCTTTTGAAAGAATCTATTTCTCCAGAGGATCCGATGCCGATATTTACAAAGAACGTCAAGCCCTTGGCAACTTGATCGTTAATCAAGTAATGAAGGCTATCGATAACGATCTTTGTGATTCAGTTTTCTCTTTTATTCCAAATACGGCAGAGGTATCATTTCTTGGAATGATAAAAGGTATCGAGGATGAATTAAATGAGCGAAAAGTAAAAGAAATTACAGCACTAGGCGCAAATCCATCCTCGGAAGATATTACGAAAATAATTCAGCAACGGACAAGAATTGAAAAAATAGCGATTAAAGATGCCAAACTTCGAACCTTCATTACACAAGATAATTCACGTGACGACCTCGTAACCCACGTTTATGATATTACCTATGGAAGTGTGCGTAAAGGCCTCGATAATTTAGTCATTATTGACGATAGCATTGTTCGAGGAACCACCTTGAAACAAAGTATTTTACGAATGCTTGATCGCTTGAGTCCTAAAAAAATTATTGTTGTTTCCTCCGCTCCACAAATCAGGTATCCTGATTGCTACGGAATTGATATGGCTAAGTTAGGGGATTTCATTGCCTTTGAAGCCGCTATTTCACTTCTTCACGATCGAAATATGCAATCCACTATCGATTTTGTTTACCGTAAATGTAAAGAGCAACTGTTGCTTCCTAAAGAACAAGTAAAAAATTATGTGAAAGAAATTTACGCACCTTTTACAGATGAAGAAATTTCCGCTAAAATTGCTGTATTATTAAAACCAAAAACAGTAAATGCAGCAGTAGAAATTATTTATCAAAAAGTTGAAAACCTGCACCTTGCCTGTCCGAATCATACGGGCGATTGGTATTTTACAGGAAACTATCCAACACCCGGTGGAAACAAAGTAGTCAATCGAGCCTTTGTTAATTGGGTTGAAAAGAAAAACGAAAGAGCGTATTAAAAGGTAAACATTGAATGCGTGCTAATAGAATGAGTAGCGCCAGCATTTTGTTCAATATACAAACTAGCAGATAAGCTTAAATCAGCTGTATTTTCTTGTATCGCATTTAGCACCTCTAAAAATTCACTTGTATTAGCTGCTTTAAAGGCAAAACCTTCTAAAAGTGGTTGTTCGGTTTCTGGGAACTTACTGACCTTTGGCCCAAAAATAACTGGCAAACCAAAAACCAAGGGTTCAAGAATGTTATGCAATTTACCGGAAAATCCGCCGCCGATTACTGCAATATCGCCAAATCGATAAGCCATTGATAAATGACCAATCGTGTCTAAAATTAAGACCTGTTGCTGCCTGTAATCGCTAAATGCTGTAAAGCGAATGGCCTTATCACCAATACTAGCCTTGAGTCGAGCACTATTTTCTTCTTTAACATCATGTGGTGCAACAATGATTTTTCGTGTGCAGCCACTTTCCAATAAAGCAAGGAGCAAACCCTCTTCTTCTCGCCAACTGCTGCCAAAAATGATGGCTTTTTCACCTTCCAAAAAAGTGCTAAAAAGCGTGTTTTCAAAAGATGTAAGGTTTGATTTTTCAATTGTTGCAGCGCGATTTGCCAAAACGCGATCAAATCGTGTGTCGCCAACACATGCTACCTGTTTTATTTGGATAGACTGTAGCAAAGCAAATGTTGACTTATTTTGAACAAAGAAATAATCAAACGATTGAAGTAGTTGACGGAAGAATCCCCCATAAAATTTAAAATAAACTTGATCCTTTCGAAGCAAAGTAGCTACTGAAAGTAATACAACCCCTTGTTTTTTGGCGGCAAAAACAACATTAGCCCAAAACTCATACTTAATAAATATAGCGTAAGTAGGTTGAAGTTTTTGAATAAAAATCGCCGCATTTTTGGGTGTGTCGAGCGGCAAATACACTGCGTAATCGACACAGTTTTTCCTCTTTTGATAATGATCCATGCCAGAAGGCGAGAAGAAAGAGACAACAATCAAACAAGTGGGTTCACGCTCTTTTAAAGCAAACATTAAGTCTAAGCCTTGGTCAAATTCGCCTAATGATGCACAATGAAACCAAATAATCTTCTCACTTTTAGGAATGCTATCTAATTTTTCCTTCCAATTTTTTCGTCCATCCACCCATCGTTTTGCTTTTGGCAAAAATAAAGACGCTATACGTATGGTACATCCGAGCATGACAATGGAAATATGATACAAAAAGCCCATATTAATTGTAATAATATGCTTTGGGTTGACGCTTGTAGATAGGAATAAACCAACCTAAACGAAAACCAAATTGAAGGTCTAAACGCAAATCTGTTGAAACGGTAGTTGTGGGTTGATCAAAGAAAATTGTTCTTCGATTTTTTGTAAAGCCCTGCTGTGCATAGAACCCAGCATAAAAATTGTAGAATCCACCGTCAGACAAAAAAGAATACCCAACAAATTGATGTGTATTAATACCCGTTGTCATTCGGTCATATCCCTTTTTATAGGTGAGTTCCAATTGTGGAATGACCTGATCTTGGGTTTCAACGCGCATGTGATGCAACAAATAGCCCACGCCGCCGTGCACAAAAATACCTGAGTTTTTATTTGACCCCCAAACAGGAAATAAGCCTCCGATTGATGCATTCGCATTAAATCCTCGAGGCATAACCAAAACCCTTGCAATGTCGCCATTAATATCCGTGATGTTTCCTTGTGCATCAACTAAGTGATCAAATAAGCCCGTTAAATTTACTTTTTGTCCAAAAATAAAATTGGCATCTAAACCAAGGTAAAACTGCTTTGCTGTTTTATAGCCCGCCATAAAACCAATATGATTAAGGTATCCGTAACGATCATCAAGATCTCCTGATGGGAAATTTCCTCCATAATGTACGCCTACCCAAGGCGTAGCGATGGCAGAATCTTTCACTGTTCGCTGAGCGACAAACACTTGAATAGATTGTAGCATGAAGAAAAATAAAACTATCTGAAAGCGATTCATGGTTCAAAAGTAATTTATTTTTTAGCTTTTTACGCTGATAATTAAAACTATCGCTTTGCCTTTTGCTCGTTCGTCTTACACTGAGCTCAATGAGCTCATGAAAGTGGATCGAGTCCGCAGAGGCGGACCGAGATCCACGAATAGCTCAAAAGCTCACCTTTGGCTAAGCGCTCAGCTTAAAAGGAAGAATAGAAATACCCCTGTTACTCCAGAGAAACAAGGCGGAAGCCCAAACACATATAAGGGTGGTCTGGACTAATTCCGTTGCGGCATGCTGAACGACAGCGGCGTGCATCGTAGCACCAACCACCGCCTCGACGAATTCGCTTTGTTCCATTGCTTGGTCCTTGTGGGTTACTTTGTTTAAATCTGGTAGATTCCCCATACCAATCACTGCACCACTCCCATGCGTTACCATGCATATCATACAAGCCCCATGCATTTGGTTCAAAGCTGCCCACCTCTTTTGTTTGGTCAGCATATATTCCTTTTTGATTATTATTATAGGGATAATTTCCGTTATAATTCGCTTGACTAGTTGTCAGATTCTCACCGGTATTGAAAGGTGTAGTGCTGCCTGCTCGGCAGGCATATTCCCACTCCGCCTCTGTTGGTAAACGGCAGCCCATCCACTTTGCAAAGGCTGTAGCATCGCCCCAACTAACGTAGATCACAGGGCGCTTTCCCCTACCCCAAAATTTATCACTTGGCTTCTTACGCATAGTAGCATCGCAAAAAGCATCATACTGAGCAAAAGTAACTTCATGGGCACTCATTTTAAAAGCACTCAAGCTTACTTCATGTTGCGTTTCATTATCATTTCTACTTTCTTCAGAAGCTGGGCTGCCCATCATAAAAGTGCCCGCTGGGATGGAAATCCACTTAATGGTCGATTTTGTTTTTTCATTACTGGAACTACCACCGCAACTTGAGCTGAGAATTGCAACAATAACTGCTATTCGGAAATATAAACTTGGTCTTTTCAAGGGAAATGTTTTACAATTTTTATATAAAGATAAAAAATAACAGTTATTAATTCTATTTAATAGAGTTGCTTCTCTATTATCATCCTTTATAATATCGAAATTATTGTTGTCTCTTAGCTGTTATCTTAGGCAAAATCCTTACTTTTGAAGCGTTATTTATTACCGTTTTTTGTATGAGAAAAATTCAAATGGTCGATTTGATCAGCCAATATGAAAAAATCAAGCCTGCCATTGATGAAGCGATTTTTTCGGTTATACAAAATGCTCAATTTATTAATGGACCAGAAGTTACTGGTTTTCAAAGTGAATTTGAAAGCTATTTAGGAATTAAGCATGTAATCCCTTGTGCTAATGGCACAGATGCCTTACAAATCGCCATGATGAGTTTGGGATTGAAACCTGGTGATGAAATTATTACGCCTTCCTTTACCTATATAGCCACCACAGAAGTGATGGCACTGCTTGGACTAACACCCATTTTTGTTGATGTAGATCCACATACATTTTGTTTAGACCCGAGCAAAATTGAAGCAGCAATCACCAAAAATACCAAGGCAATTGTTCCCGTTCATCTCTATGGACAAGCTGCCGATATGAATAAAATAATGGCTATCGCAGAAAAGCACAAACTCTATGTAATAGAGGATAATGCGCAAGCTATTGGCTCTGATTATCACCTGGATAATGGATCAGTCGTAAAAACAGGTACCATTGGACATATTGGCTGCACATCATTTTTTCCTAGTAAAAACCTAGGCTGCTACGGCGATGGTGGCGCAATGTGTACAAATGATGATGCACTGGCTGAAAAAATTCGAATGATCGCAAATCATGGCCAAAGTAAAAGGTATTACCACGATATGGTAGGATGTAACTCACGATTAGATAGCATTCAAGCAGCTGTGTTGCGCATTAAACTTCGCCAATTAGATAATTATATTGATGCACGAAGAAACGTTGCTGATTACTATGATGGGATTTTGGGAAGTATAAAAGGCGTGAGCATTCCATTTCGTGCACATGATTCCAAACATGTTTTTCATCAATACACTCTTAAATTGGAAGGGATTGATCGCAATGGATTAAATGAATATTTAGCAAGCAAAGAAATTCCGTCCATGATTTATTATCCGGTTCCGGCTCATCGTCAAAAAATGTTTGCCCATTTTGGAAGTGATACCACTAATTTACCGGTAACGGACGAACTTACATCCATTGTTATTTCACTTCCCATTCATACTGAAATGCAAGATGAACAACTTGAATTAATCACATCAGAAATCATTGAATTCATTCAAAAAAAATGAAAATAGCTGTAATTGGAACCGGATATGTTGGACTAGTAACTGGTACTTGTCTTGCAGAAACGGGGAATAAATCGATCGTTTAAATAAGGGAGAAGTGCCCATTTATGAGCCACAATTAGATACTTACTTTGAACGTAACATGAAAGCCCAGCGTTTGTTCTTTACAACCTCATTGGTAGATGGGATTAAAGATGCTGAGGTGATCTTTCTAGCACTTCCTACTCCTCCCGGTGAGGATGGATCTGCAGATTTATCCTACATTTTAAAGGTTGCCGAACAATTGGGTAGCATGATCGAAAAATATACCATTATCGTTGACAAAAGCACCGTTCCTGTTGGCACGGCAGATAAAGTACATGCCATCATCTCCAAGAAAGCAAAATGTACATTTAGCGTTGTTTCGAACCCTGAATTTTTACGCGAAGGCTTTGCTATTAGCGATTTCATGAAACCGGACAGAGTTGTTATTGGAACCGAGGATGCCACAGCAAGAAAAGTAATGGAAAGACTATATAAACCATTTGTCCGGCAAGGTAACCCCATTATATTTATGGATGCAAAATCAGCTGAACTAACAAAATATGCAGCCAATGCTTTTTTGGCGACGAAAATTACCTTCATGAATGAAATTGCTAATTATTGTGAGTTAGTTGGCGCAAATGTAGATCAAGTTAGAATCGGTATTGGTTCTGATGATCGGATAGGAAAACGCTTTTTATTTCCCGGAATTGGCTATGGTGGGTCATGTTTTCCCAAAGATGTGCAGGCACTTGTCAAATCGGGGAAGGATGATGCTTTTGAATTTAACATCTTAAATGCTGTTATGGAGGTGAATAACCGTCAAAAAACAGTCTTGTTTCCTAAAATAATGAATTACTTCGATGGGAATATAACAGGGAAAAACATTGCACTTTGGGGCTTGGCATTTAAGCCTGATACGGATGATATTCGCGAAGCTCCCGCTCTCTATTTAATTGATAAATTAGTAGAATCAGGAGCTATAATTTCAGCCTTTGATCCGGAAGCAATGGAGAATGTACAGCAATTAGTTGGAGATAAAATAACGTATGCAGAAGATGAACATCAAGCGTTAAAAAATGCAGATGCTTTGATCATCTGCACCGAATGGAGTATTTTTAGAAATCCAGATTTTACTAGAATTAAAGCTGAAATGAAGGGGAATGTGATTTTTGACGGTAGAAACTTATTCGACCTAGAAGACATGCAATCCAAAGGATTTTGTTATTTTAGTATAGGACGTCAGATCATAAACGCAAAACAATGAAGCGAATACTTATTACTGGTGCAGCAGGCTTTTTAGGCTCACACCTTTGCGATCGGTTTATTAAAGATGGATATCATGTGATTGGAATGGATAATCTAATTACTGGTAACCTTAAAAATATTGAACACCTTTTTAAACTAGAACAGTTCGAGTTTTACAATCACGACATATCTAAATTTATTCATGTCCCGGGACAATTAGACTTCATCTTGCATTTTGCCTCTCCTGCTAGTCCTATTGATTACCTTAAAATTCCAATTCAAACCTTAAAAGTTGGCTCCTTAGGCGTGCATAATTGCTTAGGCTTAGCAAAATCCAAAAAAGCGCGAATTCTTATCGCCTCGACTTCGGAAGTATATGGAGACCCTGAAATTCATCCGCAGCATGAAGGATATTGGGGAAACGTAAACCCTGTTGGGCCCAGAGGTGTATACGATGAAGCGAAACGATTTCAGGAAGCAATTACGATGGCTTATCATAATTTTCATGGTTTGGAAACTAGAATTGCTCGTATATTTAATACCTATGGACCAAGAATGCGCCTAAATGATGGTCGTGTTCTTCCAGCATTTATTGGTCAGGCAATCCGTGGCGAAGACTTAACCGTTTTTGGCGATGGTTCTCAAACTCGCTCCTTTTGCTACGTAGATGATTTGGTAGAAGGAATTGTTCGTTTATTGCATAGTGATTGTGCTGATCCCGTAAACCTGGGGAACCCTGCTGAAATTACGATCGATCAATTTGCACAAGAAATTATTGAATTAACAAATACACAACAAAAAGTAGTGTATAAAGGGTTGCCAATCGATGACCCTAAACAACGAAGGCCTGATATTTCCAAAGCAAATAAATTGCTTGATTGGACTCCGTTAATTGATAGAAAAGAAGGCTTGGATCGGACATACGCCTATTTTTTAGGATTAACCAAAGAAGAATTAATGGCAACAGAACATAATGATTTTGATAAATACATTATAAACTAATGAGTAACTACTTTTCACATGAGACAGCCATCATAGATACGAATTCCTCTATCGGGGAAGGAACAAAAATTTGGCATTTTTCTCATATCATGGCCAATTGTAAGATTGGAAATGGGTGTAATATTGGGCAAAATGTAGTGATATCTCCAGAAGTAGAACTCGGAAATAATGTCAAAATACAAAACAATGTGTCCATTTATACGGGGGTAATTTGTGAGGATGATGTTTTTCTTGGGCCTTCCATGGTATTTACCAATGTGATTAATCCTAGAAGTCATGTGAATCGAAGAGGACAATATGCGAAAACCATCGTGCGAAAAGGAGCAAGTATTGGTGCCAACGCAACCATCGTTTGTGGCCACGAAATTGGTGAATTTGCCTTTATTGGTGCTGGAGCCGTGGTGACAAAAGAAGTGCTTCCTTATGCCTTAGTGGTTGGGAATCCTGCACGGCAAATTGGTTGGATGAGTAAATTTGGGCATAAATTAATTTTTGATGAACATGGATTGGCTAACTGTCCCGAAAGTGGTGAAAAATATCAGCTAAATGAAAACAAACTTTCAATTATTGTATAATGTCAGAAGAAAATAAAATTCGATTTGCTGTAGTTGGTGCAGGGCACATTGGGAAAAGGCACGCGGAAATGATTCGTAGAGAAAATGAAGCGGAATTGGTCGCAATGGTGGATGTTAGAACAGCAAAGGAATGTCATGCAGAAGAATTTAATGTTCCTTTCTTTTCAACAATGGAAGAATTACTGGCGGCTAATATTGAAATTGATGTGGTGAATATTTGTACGCCCAACGGCTTACATGCCGAACAAGCCATCACAGCGTTAGAAGCAAAAAAACACGTTGTCTGCGAAAAACCAATGGGACTCTCCAAAGAAAGTTGCGAAAAAGTGTTGTTCAAAGCGTTACAAGAAGCAAAGCAAGTATTTTGTGTTATGCAGAACCGGTATTCTCCACCTTCTGAATGGATAAAATCAATAATTACCGAAGGGAAATTAGGGGAGATTTTTATGGTTCAATTGAATTGTTTTTGGAACAGAGATGAACAGTATTATAAAGCTGGTGGATGGAAAGGAACCGAAGAGTTGGATGGCGGAACGTTGTTTACCCAATTCTCACACTTTATTGACATAATGTACTGGCTGTTTGGTGATATTGATAATATTCAAGGGAAGTTTGCCGATTTTACGCACAAAGAATTAACTGATTTTGAAGATTCCGGATTTGTTAGTTTTGATTTTATTAATGGTGGAATGGGTAGTATTAATTATTCTACTGCTATCGCTCATCAAAATTTAGAGTCATCTATGACCATTATTGGTAAGAATGGCAGTGTGAAAATTGGCGGACAATACATGAATGAGGTCGAAGTTTGTACTATTTCCAACTATAACATGTCCGAATTAAAGGTGTCCAATCCAGCCAATGATTACGGGCCTTACAAAGGTTCTGCTGCCAATCATAATTATGTTATTTCGAATGTTATTGATACCCTAAAAGGACGCACATCGGCAACTACTAACGCATTAGAAGGAATGAAAGTGGTCGAAATTATTGAGCGAATTTATAAAGTTAGGAACGAATCCATGAACAGATAATAAAATGGAAAAGAAAATATACCAGCAATTAGTTGACCGAGAAGCAAGCCTCGCAGTTATTGGATTAGGTTATGTTGGATTGCCAATTGCCTTAGAATTTGCTAAAAAGATAAACGTGATTGGCTTTGATATCAGCCAAGAACGGATCGAATTAATGAAACAGAAAATTGATCCAAGCAACGAATTAATTAGCAATGATTTTGAAAATTGCAGCATTCATTTCACCTCCGATTTAACAGCGTTAAAAAAAGCTTCCTTTTTTATCATTGCTGTTCCTACTCCAATAGATGATGCTAATTTACCGGATCTAAAACCTCTACTCGCTGCCACACGAACCATTTCAAAGGTCTTGAAAAAAGGAGATTACGTCGTGTACGAATCAACGGTTTATCCTGGCTGTACTGAGGAGGACTGTATCCCACTTATAGAAGAGGAAAGCGGTTTGCGGTTTAAAGAAGATTTTAAGGTTGGATATTCCCCTGAAAGAATAAACCCGGGAGATAAAGAGCATACACTCCAAAATGTGGTGAAGGTTGTTTCAGGATGTGGCGATGAATCACTGCAAGAAATTGCACTTACTTATGAACTAGTTGTACAAGCAGGCGTGCATCGCGCCACATCAATTAAGGTGGCCGAAGCGGCAAAAATTATCGAAAACACACAGCGCGATGTAAATATTGCTTTGATTAATGAATTATCAATCATTTTTAACAAGCTTAAAATTAACACCTTTGATGTGCTGGAAGCAGCAGGGACTAAATGGAATTTTTTAAAATTCTCCCCCGGTTTGGTAGGCGGACATTGCATTGGTGTTGATCCTTATTATTTAACGCATAAAGCGCAACAAGCAGGTTATCACTCTCGGGTAATTACAAGTGGTCGGTATGTCAACGACTCCATGGGTTTTTATATCGCTAAGCAAACTGTAAAAAAAGTAATTGCCCAAGGAAAACACATTCAGGAAGCAAGAGCACTCATTATGGGCGCTACATTTAAAGAAGATGTAAGCGATATTCGGAATACGAAAGTTATTGATATCGTAACTGAATTGAAATCCTACCAAATGGCAGTTGATATTGTCGATCCACATGCCAATTCGGAAGAAATGGAAAGAGAATACGGAGTTTCACTCATTCAACAACCTTCTAATAACTATGATGCCATTATCGTTGCCGTTAATCATCATGCCTATTTAGAGTTAACAGAAACGTATTTTAAAAGTTTATTCAAAGATGGAATGGGTGTTTTTATCGATGTGAAAGGAATATATAAATCAAAAATTAAGGACCTAGAATATTGGAGTTTGTAAAAATGGAAAAATATACTAAGCGCATAATGATAACGGGTGGAGCAGGATTTATTGGGTCTCATGTTGTAAGACGATTTGTGACGCATTATCCAGCATACCTACTAATTAATGTCGATAAACTTACCTATGCTGGTAATTTAGAAAACTTAACAGATATAGAAAACAACCCTAATTATGTGTTCGAAAAAGCGGATGTAGTTGATAAAAAAGCAATGGATGAGTTGTTTCTAAAATATAAAATTACTGATGTCATTCACCTTGCTGCCGAATCGCACGTAGATCGTTCGATTGAAGGACCGATGGAATTTGTGTTCACCAATGTGGTAGGAACCGTGACTTTATTAGAAACCGCAAGAAAATATTGGGTAAATAAAGATAACCATGTATTCTATCATGTGTCCACCGATGAAGTATTTGGAAGTTTGGAAGAAGAAGGTTTTTTTACAGAACAAACTCCTTACGATCCGCGCAGCCCTTACTCTGCCTCTAAAGCCTCTTCTGATCATTTTGTGAGGGCCTATTTTCATACGTATCAACTGCCCATAAAATTGTCCAATTGTTCGAATAATTACGGCAGTCATCATTTTCCGGAAAAACTTATCCCTTTGATGATTACGAATATTTTGAACGAAAAACCCTTGCCAATCTATGGTAATGGTCTAAACATTCGTGATTGGTTATGGGTAGAAGATCACGCAAGCGCCATTGATGTTGTTTTTCATAAAGGAAAAGTTGGAGAATCATACAATGTCGGCGGTTTGAATGAATGGACAAATATCTCCCTCGTCCATTATTTATGTCAGTTAATGGATGAAAAACTTGGTCGGCCAGCAGGGAGTTCTGCTAAATTAATCACCTATATTGCAGACAGAGCAGGACATGATCAACGCTATGCGATTGATGCACATAAACTCGATGATGAATTAGCTTGGAAACCCTCCATTACATTTGAAGAAGGCTTGTCAAAAACAATCGATTGGTACCTCGATAATACGGAATGGATCAAAAAAGTGACGAGCGGTGATTACCAAAATTACTACACCAAACAATACCATAACCGATAACTTACATGGGATTATTTGGATTTTTTAGTACTAAACCGAAAAACCGAGTAGCCCTCGATTTATCAAAAGTAAAAGTGGATATGCACAGCCACTTAATCCCTGAGATTGATGATGGAGCGCAAAATATGGAGGAAACAATCGGGATGCTTGCTAAATTTGAAGCTTTAGGATTCTCTAAAATAATTACGACCCCACATATTAAACATCCCTCCTATCCAAATTCAAGTGCTATTATTTTAAGCGGATTAAATGAGGTGCGAAATCAAATGAAAGAACTGGGTATTAGCTTAACACTGGAAGCTGCAGCAGAATATTTTTACGATGAGAGCTTTCTCGAAAAAGTTAAAAGCCGCGATTTACTCACTTTTGGCGATAATTACGTTTTATTTGAATTCTCATTTTATCATACTCCGACTTTTGTAGATGTACTATTTGATGAATTAATAAAAGCCGGTTATAAGCCTGTTATTGCTCATTTTGAGCGCTACTTATACTTTTTAGGGTCAATTGAGAAAGCCGTTGAATGGCGAAAAAGAGGCGTGAATATTCAAGTTAATTTACTTTCTCTCACCGGGCATTATGGAATGGAAATAAAGAAACAAGCTGAAATGCTCATTGATGCCTGTGAATTTGATTTTGTTGGTTCGGATTGTCACCGAATGGAGCATCTTACGCTACTTGAAGCATCACTAACCCTTCCTCAACTAGAAAAACTGAACAACTATTTACTAAAAAATAAATTCTTGTGAAGCTCCACCTATTAAGGCACGCCAAAACACAAGTATTATCTTTCAGCGGTAAAGACATTGATCGAGAATTAGCTGAAAAAGGACTTCGGCAAGCGATTGAAATGAAAACGTTTCTTTCGAAAACCGAATGGAAAAACACCCTGCTCTTGTGTTCAGACGCAACCCGAACCAAACAAACACTCGAAAACGTAACGGTGGCGAGGCAATTTAAAGCCGTCGAATATACCAACGAATTATACCTTGCAGAGCCATATGAATTGAAAACAGTTATTGCAGGACAAGAAAATCATGATTTATTTATCATTGGTCATAACGATGGCTTGTCAGCATTAGCGGAAGAAGTTTGCGGAAATTCCATTTGCCTAAAAACCTGTGAGTATATCGAACTTGAATGTCCTGGAAACGATTGGGCGGATATTTTCATCCAAAAAGGAAGGATTATCGCACAGTTTCATCCGAAGGTGGATTAATCACTGCTTTATCTTTGCCGTCTTTGCCATCTAGGTAGTGATAGATGATTTGTTGAGGTGATTTAATTCCTGCCTCACGCTCCGCCTCTTCACGTAATTTTTGGTTATAAATTCCTTCCAAATCCGGCGGGTCAATACCTAACTCTTTTTCTATTTCATATTGAAATTTTGGACGTTGAGGTCCTTTTGATCGATAATATATTGCCAAAAATATTCCCGCAGACAAACCCATTAGATGGCCTTCCCAAGAAATTCTTAGATTGGTTGGAAAAAGTCCCCAAACCATACTTCCATATAAAAAGACAATCAATAAGGACAATGCTTGAAGTGGAAAATATTTTCGCAAAATCCCAGACATAAATAGAAAACCAGCTAAAGCGTAAATCACAGCGCTCATTCCAATGTGATAAACACCCCGGTCCTCCGCAAAAGCCCACAATAACAATCCACTCATAATCCATGAAAGGACAAAAATCTTGAAACCAATTTTATGATACGAATAAAATAACAAAGTGCTTAAAAAAAATATGGCTGGCGAATTATTCAAGATGTGCTTAGTATCATCACTTGCATGAATGAGCGGCATAAAAAGAATGCCCTTGAGTCCTTTTAATTGTTTTGGTAAAACGCCAAGCTCATGAAAATTATAGGAAAATAAGGCGTCTGCCCAATAGACCAGCCACATTGACAAAAGAATAAACAAGCCATATAGAGCAGCCCTTTTTAATGAAATTTCTTCCTTTATATTTATTCCCATACAGCTACGTCTTCAAATGCTGTACCTAAACGAATTAGCTGACATTCTGTCTGAACATTCTAGGTAAGTTGATCAAATAAAATAATCATTCCATCTAAAGAATCAAAAGTAATATACGATACTCTTTACCCCATAAAAAGGAAAAAATATAAATATAACCTTACCTTTGCACCGCTTAAAATTAATAAAGACGAACAGATATTAGCAACCGCTATAAATTTAAAAGCGAAAACTAAAGAAATGCGCATAGGAAGTAATTACGATAAAATAGAGTGGAAGGTATGTAACCTGGATTTACTAGAGCCTATTACTTTTTTTGGGGACCTATTAATCGCTGCTTTTTGCTTTTATTTTGCCTACAAAATTCTAAAGATGAATACCAAGGCACTCTTTTTTTATTACTGGCGGTGGTTTTTTATAAGCTTCGGGATAGCAATAATATTTGGAGGTCTCGGGCATCTCCTATATAATTACACAGGCGCTTTTGGGAAATGGTTTGGGTGGTTAGGATCACTAATTAGTTCGATCTTTCTGGAAATGGCTTTTATTTCTATTTATCCTAATCCCAAAGTAAAAAAGATTCTCTATCTCATTTCATATGCTAAGCTAGTAATCATCTTTATTATTGAATTATTGATTTTATCATTTGTTGACATTGACAAGAATCAAGCGCTTGGTTTAATCGTGCCTTCCATAAATTTCTTTATTGGCATAGGATGCTATGCAGGATTTTTAGGGTACTATTATCAGCAAACAATTTCTGAAAACTTTAACTATTTTTGGATCGGATTGCTAGTATTAGTTCCTACAACGGCATTACAATTATTTAAAATAAATCCCCATCAGTATTTTGATCGTAATGATTTATCACATATAATAGTAATTTTGTCCTTGATAGTGTTTTATCAAGGCGTAAAAAAACTTTCGAAAATTGATTTTGCTAAAAACTTGGATTAGCGCAGTTAGATTACGAACACTCCCCTTGTCAATTTCAGGCATTCTGGTCGGTATTGCATTGGCAAAAATCAATGGTCAATGGGATGCCGTTCTTTTTTGGGGAGCTATTAGCACAACACTATTATTTCAAATCACCTCAAATTTAGCCAATGATTTAGGCGATACGTTAAAAGGAACTGATACGGATAAGCGCATCGGACCTATGCGCGGTGTTCAATCGGGATTAATTTCAAAAAAAACGATGACAATTGCAATCCTACTATTTGTTGTGCTTTGTTGCTGCTCTTCCATCTTTTTAATTTATTACTGCTCAAAAACACTTACAGCATCCGCTATATTAATTTACGGAGTACTTGCATTGCTTTGCATAATCGCCGCAATTACCTATACCATTGGCAAAAAAGCTTATGGGTATCATGGACTAGGCGATTTAATGGTCTTCATTTTCTTTGGTGCCGTAAGTGTAAATGGATCTTTTGGCTTATTTGGCAATCCGTTAAACATGCAAACAATGCTCGCCTGTATCAGCATTGGAGCGTGGAGCGTTGGCGTCCTCAACCTTAATAATATGCGGGATCAAGAAAATGATAAACAAAGTAATAAAAATACCTTAGCCGTTAAATTAGGGTATGATGGTGCTAAGAATTACCATGTTGGACTAATAATTATTGGAATAATCAGTTGGACAATTTTACTATTTTCTTTATATGTAAAGGAGAAGAATGCGCTTTATTTTATTGGCTTTTTACCCTATTTTTTCTTTCTTAAACATTTATTGAAAATTAAAAAAATAGAACTGCCCAAAGATTTTGACCCAGAATTGAAAGTTCTTGCCCTAAGCACCTTTTTTTCTGGATTACTGTTATTCATAATTAGTTTTTTGAGCTTGTAAATTGATGAATTCAAGTCCTAATAAGTAAATAGAACTGAATATAATTAGTAAATTTGTTGCCAAATATATGGATATATGAATATTTTAGTTTGTATTAGTAAATCCCCCGACACGACTTCAAAAATTGCTTTTATTGAAAATAATAAAGTATTTGATGAAAATGGTGTTCAATACATCGTTAATCCTTATGATGAATGGTATGCTTTAGTGCGGGCGCTTGAATTAAAGGAAACCCTAGGTGGGCAGGTTACAATTATCACCGTTGGAACGGCCAATGACGATGCTATTATGCGAAAAGCATTGGCAATTGGAGCAGATGAGGCGTTTAGAATCGATGCAGATGCTAAAGATGCATATTACACTGCTTATCAAATTGGTCATTTTGCAAAAGAGAAAGGTTTTGATTTAGTATTAACCGGCAAGGAAACAATCAATTTTAACGGCTCTCAAGTTGGGGGAATGATTGCTGAAGTATTGGATCTTCCTTTTATTTCTCTTGCATCGAAACTTGATATAGTTGATAAAACTGTTTCTGTAGAACGTGAGATTGCGGGAGGTATTCAAGTGGTAGAAGCCAGTATACCAATTGTTATTTCTTGCGCCAAAGGAATGGCGGAACAACGAATTCCAAACATGCGAGGCATTATGGCCGCTCGAACAAAACCGTTACAAATTGTCACACCAGTAAGTGTAGAAGAGCTGACTAGCTATGTGTCATTTGTAACACCTGCTTCCAAAGCAGCTGTAAAAATAATTGACGCCTCCAATATGGATGAGTTGGTAAGGTTATTACATAGCGAAGCAAAAGTTATTTAATATAAAATTCAAAAAAAATGGTATTAGTATATATTACATCTCAGAATGGTATTTCTAAATCAGCGTTAGAAGCGGTAAGCTATGCGCGTAAATTATCTAAAGAAGTTACGGTGATTACTTGCGGTACTGCCTCCGAAAAAGAGCTGGCTGTACTTGGACAGTATGGTGCAAATTCAATTTTAGTTAATCGATTGATAAACGGAGACGATCAACAACAAGTAACACGATTGATTTCAGATTTTGCACTTTCTTTGTCGGCAGAAACCATTTTATTCTCGCATGATTTTACGGGTAAAGCAATAGCGCCTCGGCTGTCTGTTCGATTAAAAGCAGGCCTTGTTTCCGGTGCTATATCATTACCTGGAGAGGATGGAACGATAAAAGTCAACGTTTTTTCTGGAAAGGCAATGGCTCATGTGAAAGTAAATACTCCAGTTAAAATTATATCCCTTTTACCCAATAGTATTCCGTTGGAATTAAACGAGTCCGCATGCAGTATAAAAGAGATTGATGGCGATTTTGGTGCTACTTCTATAACTATTATTTCGGTAAAAAAACCAGAAGGTGCTATACCATTGCCTGAAGCAGAATTAGTAGTATCGGCAGGAAGGGGAATGAAAGGTCCAGAAAATTGGGCAATTATTGAAAATTTAGCCTCTGCATTGGGAGCAGCTACCGCATGTTCTCGACCAGTAGCAGATATCGGATGGCGACCACACCATGAACATGTCGGTCAAACGGGAGTCGCTATTCGGCCCAATTTATATATCGCCGTTGGTATTTCCGGGGCGATTCAACACCTTGCTGGAGTGAACGGCTCTAAAGTAATTGTAGTGGTAAACACGGACAGTGAAGCACCGTTTTTTAAGGCCGCTGACTATGGGGTAATTGGTGATGCTTTCGACGTAATCCCTAAACTTACTGAAGCAGTAATAAAATTTAAATCCTCAAATAGTTAACCTTTTTTTGTAATTTTAATCTTTAGGTATAATTTCCAAAATGAAAAAGATAGAATTAGAAATTGTTGGCATTGCATATAGCCAAACCTCATCTGGATCTTATGTCCTTACATTATGCGAAGTAGACGGCAAAAGAAAACTGCCCATTATTATTGGGGGTTTTGAAGCACAAGCTATTGCAATCGAACTTGAAAAGATGGTTCCTAATCGTCCTCTTACCCATGATCTTTTTAAATCTTTCTGCGAATCTTTTGCAGTTCAAGTTACTGAAGTAATTATTTATAAATTTCTTGAAGGCGTATTTTTTGCTAAAATAATCTGCAAAAAAGATAAGCATGTTACAGAAATTGACTCTAGAACCTCAGATGCCGTAGCGATAGGAGTACGATTTGATTGCCCTATTTATGCGCTTGAAAATGTTTTAACAGAGGTTGGGAATTCAAAAAACTTAAATGAGGAGGAGGATGAAACCTCAAGTGAGGAAATACAGGAGCAATTAGAATTGGATAAGCCATTCGAGGATTTTGAGGGGGAAGGAAACGAATCCATAGAAGAGCTACAGAAACAACTTAAAGAAGCAATTGAACGCGAAGAATACGAGCTTGCATCGCAGTTGAGAGATGAGATTGCTAAAAGAACTTTGAAATGATGAATCAAAATTCTCAATTAATCGAAAATAATACGGTAATAACAATTAAGTTGAGATTGATCATTATGATCTTTTTACAATATTTTGTTTGGGGAGCTTGGTTGATCACTATTGCGAATTATTGGTTTGTAGAAGGGAGAGAAATAGAGTATTCGTTTATCACTAATGAATCTTGGTTGATAAAAGAATGGAGATATTGGGTTGGTGAAATTAAATGGAGTTCAACAAATTTTGGTGCAATTTTCACGACAATGGGAATATCATCTATTTTCATGCCTAGTTTAATGGGTGTAATAGCAGATAAATGGTTTAATAAGGAACGACTTTATGCATTATTGCATTTGCTGAGTGGTCTAAGCTTAGTACTAATTCCATTAGCAGGAAATCCTGTCGAATTCTTTTGTATAACATTAATCGCCATGCTTTTTTATATGCCGACGATTGCGCTATCAAATGCCATTAGTTACAGTGTATTAACAAAATACAAATTAGACATAGTTAGCACCTTTCCACCCATTCGAGTATGGGGGACCATAGGATTTATTGCAGCCATGTGGCTAACTAATTTAACCGGAAATAAGGCTTCCGCTAATCAATTTTACTTTGCTGGAATAGCGGCAGTCGTTTTAGTAATTTATGCGCTTAGCTTACCCAAATGCCCTCCAATCCCGAAAGAAAACACTAAACAAAGTTGGGTTCAAGTTCTTGGATTAGACGCCTTTAAATTATTAGCTTCCTACAAAATGCTCATCTTCTTTCTGTTTTCTTTGCTATTGGGCGGCGCATTACAATTGACAAACATGTATGGGGATTTATTTCTTGATCACTTTAAGAAAATTGATATCTATGCTGATTCATTTGCGGTCAAATATTCGACGATAATAATGTCTATTTCACAAATTTCAGAAACGCTATTCATCCTTGCGATTCCATTTTTCCTTTATCGATTTGGAATAAAAAAGGTGATGCTAATTAGTATGATCGCCTGGGTTTTACGATTTGGTTTGTTAGCGTACGCTAATCCTGCAGATGGTCTTTGGATGATTATCATCTCGTGTATTGTTTACGGAATGGCCTTCGACTTTTTTAATATTTCCGGTTCTCTTTTTGTCGATTCAACTGTTGATCCAAGTATACGGTCGAGTGCACAAGGATTATTTATGATGATGACCAACGGTTTTGGTGCTATTTTGGGAAGTCTTGCCAGTGGCTATTTAATCGATCACTATTTCCTATTTCCGGATGGAAGTAAAGACTGGACTGGAATTTGGATTTGTTTTGCTGTGTATGCCTTATTCATCGCGGTATTTTTTGCACTCTTGTTTCACCACAAACACGATCCAAAGCAACTCGGAGAAATTAAACACTAAAAAAAGTGCTTAAATTATAGAGATTTCCCAAAAACATCCATACTTACTATTCGTTTTTTCTTTGTCTCGATTGGCAAAGTGAGGATGAAGATCCGCCTAGGCGGATCGAGTCGAAAACTATACCGAAAAGCACCGAATTCTCGGTGCGACGTTTCGGTGTGTCGTTTGATTTAAGTGTCTCTCGGCTCCGCTCGATTCACTTAAAGGGCATCGAGCGGAGTCGAGAGGCGCGTTACCCATTCTTTTGTACTTGTGCTGAGCTTGCCGTAGTATCAAGACAAAAGGACAAAGAAAATAACGTCTGATTTTTTCCGCCGGGGCGCAGGACAAAATTGATATTAATTATTTTGATAATCACTTTCGTTCCACTATTCGAAATCCTATTCAAATTCATAACGCGAAAATCAATCTCTATTTGAGAAATTATTGTTCACTAATATTCACTATGTAGTTCTCACTTCGAATGAATTCTTTATTTTTAACATTAAAATAATTTACTTGTACGATTGCGAAGACTCAATTATTTATTAATTTTAACAAAAAAACACCATGAAAAATCTACTCTCTTTTGCATTAATAATGATGACCTCACTTAGTTTATATGCTCAAAAAGCAACTTCTTTTGATGGTAAGCTAGACGGACTTGAAATAAAAGCAAGTATTAATCTATTGAGTGGAGAAAGTTCCGGCAGCTTCTTTTTTATTAATCAGCCAAAAGAAATTTACGAGCTTATCATGGTAAACAAAGCAGATAGTCAGATTGAAGTCAAAATCATACTAAACGGCAATAAACACGCAAGTGGAACGCTAAATCAAACTGAAATTGATGGCATCACGCAATTAAACGGCGAGATAACTAAAGAAGATGGAGAGAATGCGGTAATCACATTAGTTGAATCTAACTAGTCGTTTAAAAAATATCTAGTTTATATACTTCACCTAGTGATTCATTGTTTGCAATAGTTACTTCTAAATCATTAATTAGACCATCAGCAATATCGTACACCCATCCGTGGATATGTAACTCCTTCTTTTTCTTCCACGCTCCTTGCACGATTGACGTTTTTGCCAAATCAAACACTTGTTCAGCTACGTTTAATTCAACAAAACGATTAAAACGATCCTTTTCTCCATCAATAGCATTTAATTCAGTTGCATGATGCCTGTAAACATCCTTAATGTGACGAATCCAATTATCAATTAATCCAATCTGCTTATTGCCCATCGCAGCATGAACACCGCCACAACCATAATGGCCACAAACGATGATGTGCTTCACGTTTAAAACATTTACAGCATAATCTAATACAGATAACATACTCATATCTGTATGAATAACCATATTTGCAATATTACGGTGTACAAAGACTTCTCCAGGTTGTGCTCCAATAATTTCATTCGCAGGCACACGACTATCCGAACAACCAATCCAAAGCAATGGAGGCTGCTGACCATTCGCTAAGCGATTAAAAAAATCAGGGTCTTTCTCTAAATTCTTAGACACCCAAACCTTGTTATTATC
The DNA here is from genome assembly GCA_026391005.1 of Flavobacteriia bacterium. Classification (GTDB taxonomy): domain Bacteria; phylum Bacteroidota; class Bacteroidia; order Flavobacteriales_D; family Crocinitomicaceae; genus UBA952. Next base: position 24,896 of record JAPLEV010000014.1, read on the forward strand.
TAGCAAGGACTTATAAAAATTTTCCATATTCATTCGATTAAATTAATACTTTTTATTATAATTTGATGTTTATTAACTCTACACTAATATTTTTTTGTGGCGCTTTATACAACACAAACTCTCTCATAAGTTCAAGCACATCAAAATCAATATTTTTACACGCTGTTCCATCAATTTTTAATGCAAAATTAGAAGAAATGTCATTTAATTCTGCTTTAATACTTGCTTTATTTAAGAAAGAAACTTGTTCAGAAAGTGTGATAACAATTACCCCATCATTTAATTCTTTACGAAAATCATTTTTTAAGTTTTTTCTTAATAAGAAAAATATGGAAACAATAATTCCAATAGCGATTCCGATTAACAAATCAGTAAATAACACACCTAAAATGGTGGAAATAAAAGGAATAAATTGATCCAAACCATTTTTATATTGCTCCCTAAATAAATTGATTTTGGTGAGTTTATATCCAACAAAAACCAATAAAGCAGCTAAGACTGAAAGCGGAATTAGATTTAGCCATTTAGCGACAAATAACACAGCTAGCAGAAGCCAAAAACCATGTAATATGGTGGACAATTTAGACTTTGCACCACCACTTATATTTGCCGAACTTCTCACAACCACTTGGGTAATTGGCAGTCCACCGATTAACCCAGATAGAATATTACCAATGCCTTGCGCTTTAAGTTCTCTATTTGTCGGGGTAATCATTCTTTCGCTATCCAACTTATCAGTTGCTTCTGCACCTAACAACGTTTCTAAACTACCGACAATAGCAAGTGTAAAAGCGATAATATAGCAATCAACATTTTTTAAAAAAGAAAGGTCAGGATGTACAAAATGATTAAAAAGATCAAAAGGTGTATTTAATATAGGCAATTTAACCAAATGGGATGCTTGAATAGCAATAGAAGGAGAGAAGGTTAGAAATAATTGATTAATACTAATTGCAAAAACAACGACCAATAATGACCCAGGAATGAGTGAGAAAAAACGAATTTTTTTAACATGTGATAAATCAAGCACTATAAATAATGCTAGTGAGATCAATCCTATTATTAAGGCTCCGACATTTGAATTTTGGATCGCGTAAAACAATTCAGTTAACGTATTATGGCCATCTTTTTGAATAAATGCCTCATCTCCAATGAAATCAGCATCAAATCCGATTAAATGTGGCATTTGTTTTAAAATTAATATAATCCCAATCGAAGCCAACATACCTTTTATAACCGCTGATGGGAAATAATTAGCTATTAACCCAAAGCGGAGGAATCCCGCTATTAATTGAATAATCCCCGCTAAAACAACCGCTAATAAAAACCCTTGATAACTTCCTAGTACGCTTATTCCTCCGATAACTATGGTAATTAAACCTGCTGCGGGTCCTGAAACGCCTTTGCTAGATCCACTTACCGCACCTACGATAATTCCACCAATAATCCCGGCCAAAATTCCTGCAAAAGGACTAGGTAGCCCAGGTATACCAGCAACGGAGGTTGAAGCTAAACCAAGACCTATACATAATGGTAAGGCCACAAAAAAAACTACGATACTCGCTGGCAAATCTTTTTGCCAAGCTTTAAAAAAATGATTCATTAATATAAAATTTAAATAACTACTGGGTAATTTATCTAAATTTTATTTTCTGGGGGGGAATAAGGTATTTCTAAGTATACCGGTTTTGGAATCTGATTATTATGGCTCAAATAAATAGTTTGTTGATATACATCACAAACAACATGATTCGAACTTGAATTTTTATTATCAATTAAATAAAATTCTGCATCAACTTCACCCTCACTATCTTCTGTCGAAAAATCTACTATCCCCTCTTCAGTTGAAACATCGCCTAGCTTAATATTGGCTGATTTACATTCGAATTGATAACAAACGGAAATTAATTGCAATAAAAACAAGCTTAAAAAAAATAATTTAATTGTTGTATTGCATTTTATCATGCCACAAAAATAAGATTGAAAAGTTAAATAACAAGCGAATTAATCAAATAACATTTAATTTTTTTCCGACTTTAACAAAAGCAGCGATCGCTTTATCCAAATCTTCTTTAGAGTGAGCGGCAGAAACTTGTGTCCGTATTCGAGCCTGTCCCTTTGCAACAACCGGATAAAAGAAACCAATAGCATATACCCCTTCGTTTAACAGTTCGTTTGCGAAAGTTTGAGATAGCGCTGCATCGTAGAGCATAATAGGAACTATAGGCGAATTGCCAGGTTTAATATCGAAACCTGCAGCTACTATTTTATCTTTAAAATAAAGCGTATTTTGTTCTAATTTGTCCCTTAAAGACGTGTTTTTGGATAAAATCTCAAATACTTTTAACGATGCACCGACTATAGCTGGTGCTAGTGAATTGGAAAATAAGTAAGGACGGGAGCGTTGGCGAAGCATTTCAATTATTTCTTTCTTTCCTGTAGTATAGCCTCCCATTGCACCACCAAGTGCTTTTCCAAGAGTTCCTGTAATAATATCAACACGATCCATTACGCCACAATACTCTGGAACTCCCCTGCCTGTTTTACCAATAAATCCTGCTGAATGGCATTCATCTGTCATGACGAGTGCATCATATTTATCAGCTAAAGCACAAATCTGATCCATTAAGGCAATATCACCATCCATTGAAAAAACACCATCTGTTACAATAATACGGTGGCGTTGCGCTTGTGCTTTTTGAAGTTGAAGTTCTAAATCCGCCATATCAGAATGATTATAGCGATAACGCTGGGCCTTACACAACCTAACCCCATCAATAATAGAAGCATGGTTCAAAGCATCAGAGATGATGGCATCTTCTTCGTTAAATAAGGGTTCAAATAAACCTCCATTGGCATCGAATGCAGCAGCATAGAGAATGGTATCTTCCGTTCCATAAAATTCCGCAATTTTCCGCTCTAATTCCTTGTGGATATCTTGGGTTCCACAAATAAAGCGCACTGAGGACATACCAAATCCATGGGAATCTAAAGCGTCTTTAGATGCTTGAACCACTTCTGGATGCGAAGACAGACCCAAATAGTTATTCGCACACATAATTACCACATGTTCTCCTGTAGAAACAGAAACTTGTGGTCCTTGCGGCGTAGTAATGATTCGCTCTCTTTTCAAGAGACCATTGGCATCAATTTGAGCCAACTCATCCGATAAATATTGCTTTAATTTTCCGTACATAGTTACTTTTTTATAAATTGTCGACTGCGTTTCAATAAAAGATTTAAAAGTACATTCGCATCTTTCTGATCTATTTTTTTTCCAAATTTTACCGTCTTCTCCCTATAAACAAATTGAAATCTTTCACCACCGTTTATCCATGGTGAAGATTCCCAAACACTTTGTAGGGAATTCGGTTCAGGATAAATCAAACTAATTTGCTCAATATTTTCATGATAGTAAACCACTGACTTGCCATAATTAATGATTGATTTTTTGATATGGAGACCTACCTCATCAATTTTCATTTTTTCTTTCCCATATTGGAGCCAAAGAAAAGCTTTAGTAACGCGTAAGGCATAATAAAACCAAAAAACCAATGAAACAACAACAATTATTTTTTCCTGTTTTGATAAACTTAATGTATTAAATGCCCACAATAAAGTTATTCCTATTACATACCACATGGCTAACCAAGCCCCCATCATTGTGTTAATCCAAAATTTCTTTTCCGGTTCAATGACGATCGTTGTTTTACTTCCATGATCAACGAAGGTAATCCGCTGCCCTATTGATTTCATAAGACAAAAATAAAACAAAAAACCCCGGCTTTCGCCAGGGTTTCAAAAAAATAGATTCTTTTAATAATTCCAAACATCGTGTTCCCAATTACGCATCGTATTTTTAAATTCCTCTGCTTTGTATAAAGCATCAACACCGTAGCGATAATCTTCTATTTCTTGATCAAATCTATTTGAACTCTTATAAATTTGACCTGAGAATCTTCTTTTCCAAAATAAATCATCGAACGACATCATCTGGGCATCTGATTTATCATTATAAACAAAATAGTTTACAATTATATTTCTCAATTCCGGAAAATATAACCAAAACATTTCTCTCTCCTCCCATTGATCTGTATATTCCTCAAAAACATTATCGAAACGATATGCTTTCCCTAATTTATTATAAACCAATAGATCTCCACGTTCAGTAGTTGGCTCTGCAACAGAGTAAGTATACCTTGCAACTGGAGCAATACAGATTATTCGCTTTTCAAACATTGATAATTCTTTATCAAAATACCAATCTTCTTTGATATTATAAGCAAAAATACTATTGGATGCAGCAAACATCGTTTTATAATCTTTTTTAACAATTTGATCTACATTTGAAGCTTCCCACCAAGCAGCTAATTTTACTTGATCTATTCCTTGTAAGGCTTGGTAATCTTCGTAATCTGGCAAGGTTTTTAAAGAATCTAAAAAAGCACTAAGGGTTTGTTTTGTCTTCTTAATTACAATTGTATCATAAACATCATTAACCCTTGCAAACTTTAAATCATCTCCTGGACCATTTGCAGAAATAATATCTAAAATTGTTCTTTTATATGCTGAGTTAGAAAAGTAATCATTTCCATTATAATTAGGGTTTTTAGCAATTGGATACCTTAAATTATAACCATCTTCAACATCAGGATAATCATTACTAGCTACTTGAAATACCGTTAAGTCACCTAAGAGGACATGACGAAGAATAACAGTCCATAATGACCAGTTGCTTTGATTTCGATTCCAAGAACTATTATCAACTTCGTTAACATTAACAGGGTTATATGAAGATCCATTTTCATCATCCCCATAAAATGAATCATAAGGCAAAAAAATGGATTGATTAATTTTTTCACGAGCGTCGATTCGAGAGTATACTCTTTTAGAGAAAGTATAATCAGCTGGACGCACAAATTCATATGGACGAGCAGCACCAACAGGTAACTCTTCTTGAAGAACAACCCCATCAATCACTCCATTAGAAGGCTGATTAAGAGGGCCACGCATTGGGTCTTGAGCATTAGCAAAAGATGCTAATCCAATTATAATATAAAGAAATACATTTTTTACTTTCATAATTTCTTAATTTACCACTTTTAATATCCCTACCGCATTGTTTTTAGACTTAACTCCATTTTTTGTATAAATAAGCTCAACAGCAACCCTCTTTCCAATACGTATATTTTTAACCAAATTTCCTGGTATAACTTTTCCTGTAAAAGGAACGTCATCTATGAAACCACCTGTAACATTAAATGCTACACCAGTAAAGGGGCTATCTGCACCAAGTCCTACGTTTGCAACAAAACCTGTAGACTTAGAGATAGTTGCTCCTGAAATTTGAGCAGTTGGAAAAGCTTTAACTTTATATTTAAATGTACCATATTGTTTCTGCGTGCCATCCTTATCTTTACCACTTAATTTAATGGTTACATTCTTAGTTCCCGTATTAACTTTCACATAATATCCATCAAACTTTGAACCGTCCGTTGTCGTCCAAGTTTTTTTAGTTGCAAATCCCCCATCAACACTAATAGAAGAGCTTATTGAGCCCACAACAACAGGAACAATTTTATTTTCCCAATCTGTGTATAAAACACTCATCTCTGGCAAAGAAATCGATCCTTGAGGAGCAACAATTACGTATTTATGCTCCCATGATTTTGTGTATGCGGTGTAAGATTTACTAAGAATTGTAACTGTACCAGAAATGGTTTGTTCACCATTTCCAGTTGCAATTTTCTTTACAATCACAAGACCTTTGCCGATTTCTTGATTACCGCCACCGTTAACAATAACGGTTGGATTTTTGTCGGTATCATAAGCGGCCATAGTCACACTTATTTTTAATTCACCGCCGTTTGTTACAACTGCATCACCAGCGACAAAAGCCTCAATTTGGTTAAAAGAAAATTCACCAACCTGCACCTTACGCTTTAAAAGATCGATCAATTTTTCTCTAGCCTGCAAAATGTCATTCTGCATGGAAGACAATGAAGCCAATGCACCAACTAAAGGCGCGTGATCAAAAGTTCTACCTAACCAATGAATTTGATCTTTATCTTCACCATATTCATCGATCTCATTTTTTGACATTAATTCATATACCAATTGAAGCGTACTTAAATCATCAGGATTGACTTTATTACCACTCGAATTGATCATTTTAGTTAACTGACTCTGTAAATCCTTACTGTCAGCAAATTTATTAATATCACCAACTTTTAGCTTCCATGCTTTCAATTTGCCATCTTCACCAATACCTTCAGAATAGGTTCCCGCTATTTCAACCATATTTTTTCTCAGTGCCTTAAAATCATTCCACAATTTAAGGCCCTCCTTAGAAGTAATATCTCCTATATCGGATCCCACTAATGCATGCATTGGAACATCAAAGTTATCTTTATTTTCTACTTTAAATAGATTAAAGCGAATTGGCTTAACAGGTTCCTTAGCGTTAAATTTAGACCAAACAATATAGTCTCTATTCTTTAGCATTGGTGAGTTCTTGTTAAACTCTTCACCAGCTTCAGATAATAATTCATATTTAATATTATCAATCGACTGAATCATTTTTCCCGTTTCCTTATCCAACTTTTCAATAATAGAAAGATATGTCTTAATCTTCGCTTTTTTCGCCATATCCTTAGGATCCTTAAGCGCCATATATTCATCAGAAAGGTCTCTGAAATTTTGCTGACCTTTTATGTATAAATTTTCATTTGAACGTTGCGTATTATCTTCAATAGCTGCAAAAGCCTCTAATACTTGTTTTGATACGTTTAATGCAAGAAGAGCAGTTAAAACTAAGTACATCATCCCAATCATCTTTTGTCTTGGGGTTTCTTTACCACCAGCCATAATCTATGTTTTTAAGGTTAATTAATATGTTATGTTGGTTTAATTAGCTTTTCATCGCTTTTAACATATTGCCATATACATTATTCAAATCTGCTAAGTTTTGAGCTAACATGGCCATATTATCACGATATAATTTAGTGTCTTGCGCTGATGCCGATAAATCAGTCATCATTTCCTCAACCTGCTTTTGAAAACCTTGCGTTGCCTCTAAATGAGCAGAAGATCCCTGCAACTGAAGTTCGTAAACATTGTTCAATGCTGTCAAATTTTTAGATACACCTTGCATAGCAATACCCATCGATTCTCCATCACTTTGTGCAGCGGTGATCCCAACAAGAGCAGCAGATGCTTTTTCATAATCAGAAGACAATGCTGTTACTTTATTAGAAGCAGCTTCTAAACTAGCTACATAAGAATCAGTAGCTGCTGCAGCCGAAGAAACGCTTTTTAATTGTTCAGCATTATGACTTAAGTCACGCATGGATGAACCTAGACGATCTAAAAGCGATTGATCGATCTTAGCCGCAGCAAGAAGCTCATCAAATTTTTCTGTAATGCCTGTTGAAGCTGAAGCAGATCCTCCAGCAAGGTCTAGTGGCTTTGGAAATGCAGCCAATTCATCCGCAGATTGAGGCCTTTCATCTTCTGGTAATAAATAGGGATAATAAACTGCCCAATTTGGCTCAGCGTGAAGCGGTTCCATGGCACTTAAGCCAAAAATAATTGCTTCAGTAGAAAGACCAATTATTAGCATGGTATCACATCCTGGCCAGTGCATTATTTTAAATAATGCGCCAAGAATAACGACTGAGGCACCATAGCCATAAACATATTTCATTAAATTTTTGTACCCTTTTGATGCGAAAAAACCGCCTGACTTACCACTCATAACTTTTATATTTTATACATTAAACTTTAAATAATTGAAACGTTACAGATTTATTTTAATTGAATATCACTTTGGATTTCTTCACCATTTTCAGCTTCAAGATCCTTTCCTCCACGACCCAGGTGAGTCATTACATTTCTAAAACCGATATAGCACTTAGCAGTATCCTGATATTCATATGTTCGTGTAGAATTCATAAGATAGTATCCTATATCTTTCCACGAACCACCGCGCACAACTTTCCGCTTTTTAATAGGAGAATCCCCATCTTTTGCGTCGTATTGGTTATCAGAATTCAAATCGTGCGAAAATTCACCAAAAGAAGCCTCATATGCCGTTGAACACCATTCAGCAGCATTGCCTGCCATACAATATAAACCGAAAGCATTTGGATTGTATGAGTAAACTTTTACTGTATGAAAACCACCATCTTCGAAATATCTTCCTCGCATAGGTTTAAAGTTAGCGAGAAAACATCCGTTAGCATTTCTAATATAAGGCCCTCCCCATGGATATTGCGATAAATTTAAATCTCCACGAGCTCCTCGCTCCCACTCCATTTCAGATGGTAATCTAAAGTCATTGACAAATAAATCGCCGTTAGACAATAACCAACTGTGATACAATTGGGTTCTCCAAACAGAGAAAGCTTTTGCTTGCGACCACGTTACACCAACCACTGGATAATTGTCATAAGCAGTATGCCAGAAATAATTTTGGGTCATCGGCTCGTGAGAAGAATAAGTAAAATCTCTTACCCAACACATTGTATCAGGATAAACATGAATTCGCTCCTTGATAATAAACCTGCTTCTGTCAGTATGTCCTCGAATTGCATTGTGTTGACCTTTAGTATTTGTATAACCTAAATCCAAATCTTGTCCTGGATTAATTAATATCCCCCCTTCTATAAGAGCTACTCCGTTTGCATCGGTTGGAACAGTAGAAAAATTGTTTGGATCAATTAGAGCGCCATCATTGTATACTGTAGAATCAAACATTACTTGGCTACCATCAACATTTAAGGTAGATCTATGCAAACCATTATTTTTGTAATCTTTTGAAAGTGGATCACGACGATGACTTCCTGACAAATCTTCCTGTAAATAGTTGTAAGAATTACGTGCGTCTACGTCAGCTGTTTGAATTTTTCCACGTTTTGCTGCTTCTTTGTAATCAATCCAAAAATAATCATAAAACAATAACCTAGTATCAATCTGCTTGTTTTTGAAATATTGTTCCTCTTGTCCCAAATACATATCGGATAATAAAAAGGCTGTTTCAGGGTCTGTGTAATCGATTGGAACTTCCCAATTTAATGTGAAAAACTTTCTATTTTCTATTCTACCGCCATTGGTTTCTAAAAGCTTTTTGTCAAAGTCTTTAGGAGCATCTGTTTTCATATCCGCTGCCTTACCTTCTTTGGAGTAGGCATAGAAGATATTAGAAACCTCCATTGGATTAAGCGTCAACTCAATATCCTTTCGGGTAATTTTTTTAGGCGCTTTATCTAGGCCTGCTTTTTTCCAATCAAATCCATTTACTTTAATACCATCATAACCTGTTAAATACAGATAAGCTTTGTCTAATTCCTCGGCACCCTCACCGGTTAAAAATGGCTCGAAAGGCGTATTAGCACCTTGTACATCTGAACCTTGAGAAATTAATGAACGATAAGGCTCTTTAAAGAAATCATCTGGAACATTAACCCATTGTTCTGCATCATCTGAGGATTGCCTTCTGTATAATTTTTCCCTTGCCATTGAATCACGCACCCAATCAACAAATTGGCGGTACTCATTGTTAGAAATTTCTGATGCATCCATATAAAATGCGGCAATAGACACAGTGCGTATTCTGGAAGTATGCAAGCCCATTATGTCTTCGTCATCCTCGCCTGATTGAAATGCTCCACTAGGAACATAAATCATTCCGTAGGGAACTTTACCTGGTCCTAAAATATCAGGATAGAAAGTATCACGTCCTTGAACACCTACTAAATTTCCGTCAATGTCATCGCAAGATGCGAACATTAACACTACTACTACTAGCGCAAAAAATCTTTTCATTTTATACTTGTTTAAGTTCTTTCGTTATTCAAACTAACTTTGCTACAGGTCATCAAGGTTTGTTATAACGTATGAACAATAAAAATGGTTACACAGCTAAAAAATAAATATTATAACCACCTTGGATGACGTGCTTTTGTCACAGGAGGTGGAGGTAAATAAAAACAGTATTTCACCAAAATCTCATGAGATCCACGGGAAACGCTTGATAATTTGTTAATTGTTAAATCATAAGAATAACCAACCGTTAAATCGGCAATCGGGTTATAACCAAGAATAATAGCAATCGCATCTGAAGTTCTGTATGTTATACCTCCATATGCCAATTCCTTATTGTTTTTAACATAGAAATAACGTGCGTTAATATCTGCGGAGAATTTGACCAAATCAGTTCTTATTAAAAGATTACCATCAATGTTTCCTCCAGCAATGTCTCTTATTTTATAACCACCCATGGCATAATAGTGCCTAGCTGATTGATATGTTGCGGGGTCAATGCCAAAATTCGAGTTATTTGACAATTCTGATTCGCTTAAATGCGTGGATGATAAGCCTGCATACATATTCTTTCCCTTAAAATACGCCCCGAAATTTAAATCCAAATTAGCTGCTTGAAACCCTGCAGTAGCAGGAAGCGAAGGGTCATTAAGCGTTTGAGGTGGAATCCAGGCTGGGGTCATGCCATAGGTCATTATACCAACACCAATCCCAAGGCCTAAACGACCAATGTTGCCAATTTGAATTGGATAAGAATAATTTAACAATACATTATTTTGACGTGAAAATCCAATTGCATCATGATAAAAAGAAACTCCAAGACCTCCAGGAAAGAAGCGATTCATATTAGCTTCCACATTTAAAACCGCTGAATTAGGAGCACCATTTACTTTGTCCCATTGATTTCTATAAATAGTTGTCGCACAAATTCCGTCATCTAAACCAGTTTCCCCTGGATTTATACTCATTTTATCATAGAAAAAATGGGTTAGCAACTTGTCTTGCTGACCAATAGCACTACTGACAAAAAGCAGAACTAATATAGGTAAAAGTCTCAATTTCAATAGATTTAGTTTTAGTTATAGTATTTTAAAGAAAAGAGAATTGTCAAAACAAAACTATTTTCGGATGCTAAAATAATTAAAAAAAACCAAAACGAAAAAAAAGTTGACTAAAAATTAAAAAAATGATTCAAAAATTAAAAAGATTTCCTCGTGGCACGAATGTAATCGAGATTGATTTTCCTTACCCTAATTTCTGATAGGTTTTCCACCACAAATCCGGCATTTCATTTTTCATTGCCCGATCGTAGTCAAATTTATTGCACGGCACCATATGATGCCGTTCAAATTTCGAAAATTCACTTGGTGGATAAGGCACTTCCATCCACCAACGGTCGGATTTATTACTACGATAAAAGACTAGTTCGTGCTCTCCTGTTTCTAAGAAAACGGTAAATTTTGTGTAATCGATTTTGCTACCAACCGGAAAGTCGCCTTTTCTATCAAAAAAACCATCCATAAAATACCAACACATTTGGGCAATTAATTTCGCTTCAATCAATTTATCGGAAAAGCAATTAAAAATACCAAAGCTAGTTGCCTTATCACTAATGCCAGCATATTTAGCAATTTGGCATGCTTGATCAGCATAAAATCCATTTGGATTTCCTTGGTTATTATTTATTTCGGAAGCTCGAATAGCTTGAAAATCGAAACTTATGATATCGGAATTCCTAAGAATAGGTTCAGCGGTTTTAAAATCGGCATTAAATTCCCCTAGGCGGCAAACGTCAAAAAACAGTTTTTCAAACAAATCCAATTCTTTAGGCTGAGCAAAGGGAATTTGAAGTCCAATATTAGCATGATTAAACAGATAGCAGGGCCTTCTAATCAACAAACTGCCGATAAACTTTTCATGCGTTACGGGCTCCTCGGGCGTTCCTAAATCTAATTTTGAATCGATTGTACAGGTATTGATCAATTGCTCCAATTCCTCATAACCAATAAACATAGCTGTTGTCAAGTCCTGTCCTCCACCAACAACAATTGGGACAATGTTATTTTTAACTAATTCAGCTACCACTTGTCCTAAGGCGAAATAGGTATCTGACAATTCATCACCTGGCATAAGATTGCCTAAGTCATAAATCGTTGTTTTCCAATCTAATCCTTTGTATAAAGAATAGAGCTCATCCCTAAAATTACTTGGTCCCACAAACTGTTTTTCTATCCTTTCTTGTTCAAGCAAAACGCCTCGGTATTCTGGGACATAGAAAATAGCACAAGTATTAGCTATTAAGGCCGGAAATTCGTTAGTGTATGAATCTATAACATTTCCTAGTTGTTCATCATGAAATGTAAGCGTTTGGCTTATGGGTTGAAAATAAATAGATAAATCTTTCATTTGCTATTTTGATAAGTTCAAAACTAGCTTAAAGTCAAATTTAAATCGTGGGCTTAAGCTAAAAGAAATGAAAGGTAAAAAGTGAATAACTATTACTCTTTTATTCTCTTCCACTTATTTTTCTAGAATTATTTTAATATTTGGCTTAAAATAAAGGTTAGATTTCAACACCTTTCCATCTTCTCGATAGATTGGTTTGCCATCACTATCTAATTTACTCATATTAGATCGCTGAATTTCATTAAAAACCTCCTCTATTTTATACTGAAGGCCGTGTCGCAAAATGGTTCCGCACAAAATATATAATTGGTCACCCAGGGCATCGGCTATCTCAACAATATCCCTATTCTTAGCTGCTTCCAAGTATTCCTCATTTTCTTCTTTCATTAGATTAAAACGTAAATCAATATCTTGGGGCGTCAAATCCACCGTTGGGGCATGATTGTTTTCAATTCCAAAAGCATCATGAAAAGTACCAACTGCTTTGATTACTTCTTGTAATTCCATTTTAAAAAGGTTAATTATTTAATAATTTTTCGAGGGCCGTTTGCACTTTTGATGCATTGGGTAAAATCACATCTTCCAAGCCAGAATTTAGCGGAATTGCAGGTGTATCGATTGCTCCTACAATTTGTATTGCCGCATCAAGAAAGTTAAAATTATCACGTTGAAGACGCCCGGCAAGACCGAGAGCAAAATTACATTCAATTGATTCCTCGGTAACAATTAAAACTTTTCCATGTCTTTGACATAGCGCATTCATCGCCTCGTGATCAAGGGGATTCAAACTTCTAAGGTCCAAAATTTCAACCCTTCCTTTAAATTCTTTTGCCGCTTTTAAAGCCCAATAAACGCCCATGCCATATGTTATAACACCGCAAGTTTCTCCTTTCTCTAAGGATAACGGTTCCGCTTCAATAACTGTTCTTGCCTTTCCGATAGGTATGCAATACTCCTCATCGGGCTCTGGCGACATTGCTCCTTCTGTACCTTCTATTTTGGACCAATACAGCCCTTTATGTTCTAAAATAACAACTGGATTTGGATCATAAAATGCTGCTTTTATCAATCCTTTTAAATCCGCACCAGTAGAAGGGTATAAGAGCTTTATACCCCTGATATTCGTCAATACCGACTCTACACTAGATGAGTGGTATGGTCCGCCTGAACCGTATGCTCCTATGGGCACGCGAATAATACAACTAACCGGCCATTTGCCATTAGACAAATAATAAGACCTTGATACCTCTGTAAACAATTGATTTAATCCAGGCCAAATATAATCAGCGAATTGAACCTCTACGATTGGTTTCAGTCCAACTGCAGACATCCCGACTGTTGATCCAATTATAAAAGCTTCCTGAATCGGAGTATTAAAAACCCTATCATCGCCAAAAGTTTGAGCTAAGGTCGCTGCTTCACGAAATACTCCCCCTAACCTACCCCCAACATCTTGGCCATATAGCAAAGCTTCGGGGTGTTTTTGCATTAATTCCCTAACGGCAAAAAGAGCAGAATCAACCATAACTGTTTTCTTTTTACCTTTCGGTTCCCTGACACCTTTTTCTTCTGTAATGGGCGTAGGCGCAAATATATAATCGGTCACAGAATCCAAAGCTGGGTCGGGAGAATTTAAAGCCAGAAGGTATTGTTCATCTATCAACTTTCTACAAAGTGACTCTGTATTTATAGTATCCGCAAGCGAAACATTAAATTCAGATAAAATTGCCTTTAATTTTGGATAAGGGTCATTTTTTTCAGCTTCTTCTAAATCATCTCTATACCACTCCTTTCTAACGCCAGACGTATGATGCCCAAGCAAAGGAACTTTTGCGTGTATAATAAAAGGACGCCGTTCTTTTCTAACTAGGGAAAATACCTCCTGAACCGTTTGAAAACAAGTCTCAAAATCTGTTCCGTCAATCGTTCGGACCTCTATCCCCGCAAATCCTTTTGCGTAAGTGCTAATATCTTGAGCTCTCGTTTCCGATGCTTTCGCTGAAATATCCCAGCCATTATCTTGAACTAAGTAAACAATTGGAAATTGTTTCAATGCCGCCATTTGAAAAGCCTCAGATACCTCACCTTCAGTACAGGAAGCATCTCCGAGAGAACACACAATAACAGGAGCATTGTATTCATCAACAATACTCAATCCTCTTTTTTCTTTATACTGAATTCCCATAGCTATACCCGTTGTGGGGATTGCCTGCATTCCGGTGGCGGAAGATTGGTGAATAATTTTGGGAAACTGCTCTTTATTCAGAGAGGGATGGGCATAATAGGTTCTGCCACCTGAAAAAATATCATCCCTTTTTGCAAAAACTTGCAGCATTAACTCATACGGACTTATTCCAATACCTAGTAGCAATGAGTCATCACGATAATAGGGAGATACCCAATCGTATGGTTTTAATTGCATGCCAATTGCAATCTGAATCGCTTCATGACCACGAGAAGTTGCATGCACATATTTTGCTGTAACCTCTTTATTTTGCTCAAATTTTTCAGCTAGTAATTTAGCCGTGCACATGTGCTTGAATGCTAATTTTATCATCTCCTCATCAAGGATAACTTTTAAGGGGATTTCTTTTTTCTGAATCATTTTTAATTTAAGAAGAGACAAATATACAAAAGAACATTTTAAGTCACTAGCTTAAGATTACTAGTGAGCTATTAGGTGGCTAAATCACCACAGCAGGTTGCAGTAATTCTAATGACAGATTTTGTGCGTTTAACTCTGCCATGGCTCCAATTGGTATCGTCCACTTTTTAGTTGTATGGCCAAAGGGGGCATTAAAAATTGCCGGGATTTTTAGCGGTAACACATGATGCTTTAGAACTTCTAAGAGAGAAAAAGAGCGCTTCGGATTTTCACTCTTACAGTCAGTACATTGGCCAAAAATAAAACCAGATAGCTTATCTAAAATACCGGCAAGTTTTAATTGTGTTAGCATTCTATCTATCGTATATGTATCCTCATTGAGGTCTTCAAGAAATAAAATTTTACCATCACAATTTGGTATATATTCGGTACCTATTAAGCTATTAAAAACGGAAAGATTGCCCCCAATTAATTCACCTCTAGCTATCCCAGGGCTTAACATTATCATTTTAATTTCAGCATCAAGTGGGAATGCGCTTTTCTCTCCTAGTAAAACAGTTTTAGTAAAAGAAAGAGTTGAAAAAGGATCCCAACTTGATAAGCCAAGCGGCCCATGAAAAGTTATTAAATTTGTTTTGGTATAAATGGCTAGAATTAGACTTGTAATATCACTAAATCCCATAATCATCTTTGGATTATCCGCAATTAGTTTAAAGTCTAAAAGTCTAAAAATTCTTGCACATCCCCAACCTCCGCGAGAGCAAAAGATACCTTTTATGGATTGGTTAGCAAATGCGGCATTAATATCCGCTGCTCGCTCTTCATCGGTTCCTGCTAAAAATCCATAACAATTAGCAGCAGATTTAGCAATTTCAACTTCAAAGCCAAAATCTGATAAAACCTTTTTAAATTCCATGATTTTCTTTGAATCATAAACGGCTCCTGCAGGGGATACAATTATAACTTTATCTCCTTTTTTTAGAGCGGCAGGCATCAAAGACTTTTGTGAACTGGCAACCAGTGAATTCTGGGGACTAAGAAGGGGATGCGCTATAGATGCGGAAGCTAAAAGAGCTGAATACTTCAAAAAATCTCTTCTATTATGCATGCATCATTTCATTACATGAATTATAAACTATTCTTAATTGTTATACTTTTGTTTTTATCAAGTTTAATCAAACAATTTTCGAAAGAAGGAGCTGAAAATATTGGCCGAATGTTGTTAGAAAATCCATATGGCTCGGTTGGTAAACCAAAAAAATTTCTGTCGCACGATTTATTATTATTTTGATCGTGATAAACACAAACACCATAATTACCTGGCTCTAATTGATAAAAAATAACTGTAACTTGTTTTTCTGTAATCTTTGTTCTTATTTGCTTATAAGTTAGTCCAACTTCCGCAAAAGTTTCAGCATTCCGATACAAGCCCAGTTCAACCATGCCATTTGTATTTTTCAGATTTGTTACGGTTACAGATAAGTTGTATGTTATTTTTTGAGCTTGCAGCACCACAAGTATCGAGCAAAGAATAATTGTTAATATGATTTTCAAGGTATGCTTAAAAATTAGTTTTAAATAGCCGATCCATCCAAAGAAAAGTAGATGAATAATTTCCCGTTAACTTAGCGTGATGATCATCGTGATGTTTCGTTTTACTTAACAATGGTATTTTACTTGAAACAGGTAATTCTAGATCAGAATGAATGTGAATCTCATGTAGATTTCTTAATCCACCGAAAATCCAAAATGCATAAAGATTAACCGGCATAAACATGAAAAGAATGGCGAATCCTAAAAATGCACCTATCATTCCTAACAACCATTCAATTGGGTGAGCATAAAGGTATTCAAGCGGAAAAGGTTTTGTTGCTCTATGATGAATGGAGTGTACTGTTTTAAGCATGTATTTATTTTCGTGCAGCCATCTGTGGTAGAAATAGAAAAAAATATCATCAATAACAAAGGCGACAACAACTTGAAAAATAATTGTTCCGATAGAAAAATCCTGGATAAAAAAGTCAGCGAAAAAATAGGCCCCAAAACCAGAAATCGTCAACAAAAGGGTTATATTGAAAAGATAAAGAGGCATTCGTTTGGAAAAAAGGCCTTTTACATATGGTTTCTTTTGAATCGAAAACTTCTGAAAAGCAGAGGTATACAAGACCAATATCGAATATATTAGTCCAAATAGATTCGTACAAATCAATAAAACAATGGTATAAATAGCAATACTAGCTGCGCTCATTCTTTCACTGCAAAAATATTAAACATAGCTGAGTTTTCTAAGCCTTTTTCTTGCTCGTCAGTAAGGCGTGTAAATCCTTTTTGGGTAAACAATTCTTTGACTTTTTGAACTCTATTTTCAGTATCATGAACCTCTATTACGATGGATTTTATTTTGAGCCAATCTGCCTCGTTAATACCCGTTAAAACATCCCATTCGGCACCCTCACAATCAATTTTAAGCAAATCAATTTTTTGAATATTTTCCGATTCTATAATAGATGATAAGGTTTTTAATTCACACGTAACTAGTTTTTTCCCTTTCACCAAATACTTAGCTATAATTCCTGAGAACATCAAAGGAATCCATTTCATCCATCGCATATCATCGGGTGGGTTTCGCATGGTACCTTTAACTGCTCGCTGAAAAGCGGTTGGGTCAGCATCCCATTGCTGTGGATGCAAGGTAGAGAGCGCTGGCGTATTTGGAAAGTAGGTGAAGGTAGCATTGGTGTTTTCATTTGAAACACCATAAGGAAGAACATGCATATTTCCATTTCCATGCAGCACGGCATTTTTAGACAAGGCCTCCACAATATCCGGAATCGGTTCAAAGCAATAAACACTTACATTTTTTGCTTTCTGCATTGCCCTAACTCCAAATATACCAATATTAGCTCCTACATCAAAAACGACATCACCATCCTTTATAGCAATTCCATTTTGAAGATAACCCTCTACATGATGGTCTAACATTTTTGCTTCTGGTTTTCTTAAGCAATGCACTTTGGTACCATCAGAAAGTTTCGCTATCATAACTTTTACTTTAATATTTCGCTAAAATAAAAAAAATTATTGTTCAAGAAACGGATATTCATAACTTATTGGTGGGACAAATGTTTCTTTTATAGTTCTTGCAGAAACCCATCTTAATAAGTTCATAGCAGCACCTGCTTTATCATTAGTTCCAGAACCCCTTGCTCCACCAAAAGGCTGCTGCCCTACCACTGCTCCTGAGGGTTTATCATTAATGTAAAAGTTTCCTGCGGCATTTTCCAATATTCGAGTTGCCGTATTAATGGCATAACGATCCTGAGCAATAATAGACCCTGTTAAAGCATACTCAGAAGTTTCATCAATAAGCTTCAATGTTTGTTCATAAGCACTGTCATCATAAATATAGATGGTAAGAACAGGGCCAAATATTTCCTCACACATGGTGCGAAACTTTGGATTAGTAGTAACAAAGGTTGTTGGTTCAATAAAATAACCAACAGATTTATCATAGCCTCCGCCCGTTATTAATTCGGCATCTGGTTGAGCTTTACAATAATCGATAAATGAACTGATTTTATCAAAAGCTGTTTCATCAATGACGGCATTTACAAAATTAGAGGTGTCGAATGGCGACCCTATTTTAATTGAATTAACTTGTTCAACAAAGTGTTTTTTTATTTCTGGCCAAAGCGATTTTGGGAGATATGCCCTTGATGCAGCAGAACACTTTTGTCCTTGGAATTCAAATGCACCACGAGCAAGTGCCGTTGCAACAACTGCCGGAATAGCTGAGGTATGCGCCACCACAAAATCCTTTCCTCCTGTTTCGCCAACAATGCGTGGATAGGTACGATAATAGGAAAGATTCTCTCCTATTTGCTTCCATAGTGCTCGAAAAACATTAGTTGATCCAGTAAAATGCAAGCCTGAAAAATCCTTATGCTTAAAAATAATATCCCCAGCAACAGGGCCATCAACAGTAATCATATTGACTACCCCATCAGGCAAGCCAGCAGCTTTAAATAATTCCATGATAACCTGAGCAGAATAAACCTGAGAATCAGACGGCTTCCAAACCACGACATTTCCCATCATAGCTGGAGCAGCGCATAAATTAGCAGCGATTGCCGTAAAATTAAAAGGCGTAATAGCAAAAACAAATCCTTCAAGTGGTCGGTATTGAAGTCGGTTCCAAACACCGGGAGAAGAATCAGGTTGTTCTTTATAAATTTGCGTCATGTATTGAACATTGAAGCGCAAAAAATCAATCAATTCACATGCAGCATCTATTTCAGATTGAAAAACATTTTTGGATTGCGCTAGCATCGTGGCGGCGTTCATTTTATTTCTAAAAGGACCGGCCAATAAATCAGCTGCCTTTAAAAAAATCGCAGCACGATCCTCCCAAGGAAGATTTGCCCATGCACTTCTAGCGGCCATTGCTGCATCAATTGCATCCGTTACATGCGAAGCATCGCCAAAATTAAAATGACCCAAGACCTTTTGATGCTCATGTGGTGGGCTCATTGTTTTTTTATTGCTCGTTCTTATTTCCTGAGCGCCAATATACATAGGCACATCAATTGGCTGTTGCGAGTACATCTTGTTGTAACAAGACAATAAACCAGCTCTATCTTCGCTTCCTTTAGCGTATGATTTTACGGGTTCATTAATGGCTATAGGTGTTTTAAAAAAAGCGTTTGACATAATTTCATTTTTAATTACACAAATATAACATTTGTTATAATTTACAGGGCTAAACAAGGGTGAAAACTCGATAGAATTTATTTCTACAAACGATTATTTCGCCATTAAAATTGTACCTTTGGAGCATGTATTTATCGCATCTGCACTTACTTAATTTTAAAAACTATTCCGATACGGAAATCGATTTTTCTCCCCGACTAAACGGCATTGTTGGCGATAATGGTAGTGGTAAAACAAATATTTTAGATGCTATACATTACCTGAGTATGTGTAAATCATATTTAAACAGCATCGACCGGCAGAATATTAAATTTGATGAATTATTTTTCTCCATTCAGGGCCATTGGAAAAACGGTGAAAATGAATCTGTTGTAAATTGTGCTGTAAAACTAGGAGCAAAAAAAATAGTAAAACGCAACAAGAAAGAATATGAACGTTTAGCGGACCATATAGGCTTATACCCTGTTGTATTTGTTTCTCCCTACGATGGTGATTTAATCGCAGAAGGTAGTGAGTTAAGGCGCCGCTGGATGGATGGTATTCTTGTGCAAATTGACCGTGTATATTTGGACCAACTCCAACAGTACGTTCGAGTATTAGATCAGCGAAATGCACTGCTAAAAAATATGTTTGAGCACCGACTATTTGATGCGGAAAGCATTGATGCTTGGGATCATCAACTAGTTTCCTCAGGTATTATTATCCACGAAAAGAGAAGTGCCTTTTTGAAAGAATTTATTCCCATATTTCAAAAATTCTATGCGATAATTGGAAAAGAAACAGAAGATGTAGGTTTGGCGTATCGATCTCAATTAAATGAGGGTGATTTTGCAGTATTATTAAAAGATTCGATTCGTAAAGACACTTTTTCTCACTACACAAGCGTGGGCCTTCATAAGGATGATTTACTCTTTACACTTAATGGTAATCCAGTAAAAAAATTTGGTTCTCAAGGGCAGCAGAAATCATTTATAATTGCTTTAAGACTTGCGCAATATGAGTGGCTTAAAACAAGTTTAGGAATTTCTCCCGTTTTATTACTCGATGATATTTTTGATAAATTAGATGGGCACCGTGTTGAAAAACTAATTAAAATTGTTACCGAAGGTTCTTTTGGGCAAGTAATCGTTACCGATACAGATCTGAAAAGGATGGAAAAACTTTTTTCGAGATTAACCGTTTCAAATTGTATCTTTGAAGTCAATTCTAAGCAAGATATAGCATATCAAAATAATGTAAAATTATGAGCTCAACGGACAAGCGAAAATCGGAAAGTCAGCCCTTGAAAAAGGTTATTGACCGGTTTTTAAAAGCGTATTCCTTAGAAAATAAGATGAAAGAAATGGACATCATTGCAGCATGGCCTGAATTAATGGGAAGTGCTGTAGCATTTAGAACAAAAAGTATAAAAATTCATAATAAGGTACTTTACCTAGAAATCACCTCATCTGTAATGCGGGAGGAATTACTCAATGGGAAACAAATTATTTTATCCCGTTTAAATGAAAGGGCTGGGCAATTGATAATCAATGATGTTTGGTTTGGATAATACTTATTTAGGGACTTTTGACTTAATGAAAATAATTATCATTTAACCACAATCATTTAAATTAGATTGGTTTGCGAAAGATCTTCCTTGCTCTATTCTTACTCTATTTTCAACCGCTTTATTCGCAGGTTACTGACTATAATGTGACGAAAAACTGGGCTGTGTTACCTACTAAATTAACGCCAAATATTCGGAATTCAATAAAGGACAGTTCATTATTTAAGAATGTCGATGTGTTCTACATTTACCCTACTTTACTAGTTGACGTTCAAGATAAGCGTTGGAATATAGGAATTGATGACACTGCTCATAGAAGAGAAGTACTAGATTATGCCATCCGATTTCAAGCAAGTGCTTGGGCAGAAGCAGGACGAATGTACGCACCCTATTATCAGCAAGCGCATCTTCGATCATATGATAGCTTAGAAAATGGCGGGCGAGACGCCTTATTATTTGCCTATGCGGACATTAAAGCGGCCTTTGAATATTACTTAAAGAATTACAATCATGGCAGAGGAATAATTTTGGCGGGACATAGCCAAGGATCAACCCACATTGATTTATTGTTAAAAGATTTTTTTGATGGCAAGGCACTTCAAAAACAATTAGTGGTAGCTTACATTCCGGGGATTGGAATACCAAGCAATGAATTCAATACCATTCCTTTTCTAATAAATGCCAAAGAAATTGGGGGATTTGTTACATGGAATACTTTTAAAAAGAAGCTCAATCAAGAAAAATACGAGAAGTGGTATTTCGGAAAAGCTGTAGTTAATCCAATAACATGGGATTTAAGCCCATTGAGTAAGAAAAACCAGCAGAAAGGATTTTATTACAACAATGGAAAAAAATACAAGCATGTTTTTCAAACAGAACTCATTTCTGGAGGGCTTGTTTTGACGAAGCTAAAATTCCCCTTCAGCCTTGCCGCAAGGAAAATGAATGATTTTCATATTGGTGACATCAACCTTTTTTGGGAAAACATCCATCAGAATGCAAAACTGAGAGGCCAGGAATGGGTGTTAAAAAACACGCCATAAAACAACTATTTCTTCTTTTTCTTGATGTTTTGAGCATCCAGCCAATAAATGAGTTTAAATGACAAACTATTCATTGGCCCTTGTTGAATTGTTTTGGTAAGGTTATAGATGTAAGATTCAGCTACGAACTTGTCACTTTGAAAGATTGAGTTTTTCCAAACGATATTTATTTCGCTACCAGGAAGAAAAACCCATCGATAAACGAAATCAATGGTAAACGCATTGAAATTTACATTGTATGCTGCTTGACCTTCCGCGTCCAAGCCATTAAAAGGGATTGAAGTTAAACTTCCGTCTTGATTCAATTCAAAAAAGAAATTATAAGCCAAGGTAGAGCGATAATGCCTTAATCTAAAAGTAATATTCATTCGATTCGTTATTGTATAATCTAAACCGATGGTATTCGTAGTATTAATTCTATTTCTTGATCCGAATAGAATACCAGTAAAAGAAGTGTCAGCTGGAGCTCCAAAGGGAACGGCGAAACCTAAATAATTAACTTGAAATCCTTGTTCCCAATTGTATTTTAAAAACAAATGGTTAGATAAGCGAAAGCGTAGCCCAATATTATATTCATATTCACGCCAATTATCAGCATTAACTATGTAATACCCACCGCCTGCATCAAGCGCCACCTTTTTTTGGTAATTACTCGAAAGCCAAGTAGAAAAACCATAAAAAGAAGGGGTTTTATAATAATAACCTGGTGTTCTAGGTTCAAAATAATCATATCCTTTGACCGGTGAAACGTACGACTCAATACCGAAAGCGTTAAAGCTTTTCGTTACTGCGAAAGTCCTTACATTAAAACCAAAACTTGTAAAAACGTCAGGATTATAAAGCCTATTATAATTTAAATCGATGGATGAAACAACCTTAATAAAACTTCCGAAAGGCTTTAAAATTCGGTAAGCAAAGGAAGCAGAAGAGATTTTGCGATTATTATTTTGATTGTATCCTAAATCATTGGGGTCGTAGGTATCTGATTCTTCAAAGTAAGAAGCAGAATAAACAATAGCCCCTCTTTGCTTTCCTGCGGATAAGCCCCAATTATGACCCGTCGAGGTGCTATCTAAAAAAAACTTGTTTGACAAAGCCGTTGAACCACCCACATAGTAATTATTATCCTTGGTGTTCAACATTGTTTTTAGGGAACTCACATTAGCATCATAAAAAGAACCAGCCCTAGTTACATTGGTATTGGTGAAATTAATGTAGCTATTGTTTTTTAGATTTTGATCTAAGACAAAGACATTAAAATTGCTTAAAGGCGAAACTAAGACCTCTCTTTCCGCTAAGGTCGATTGATTAACTGCAATGGCATATTGAGGCGCTGTAATTCCATTAAAAACACCAATTCCTAAACCAGATTTGGTGCGACCGCTTAATTTAGTGGCATTGTATAATTGAGTGGCAGAAGGGACAGACGATAAGCGCTCATTGGAAAGCAAAAGATTGTTAAGGACAGCACCTGGAGCCTGAATGCCAATTCGTCTACTATAAAACAAACCTGATTTATTGAAGAGCTCCGTGCCCTCTGTGAAAAATTGCCTGTTTTCATTAAATTGAATTTCAAAAGGTGTTAAATTTAACACCTGATTATCAAACACAACTTGGCCAAAGTCAGGAATCAAGGTGACGTCCAAAGTGAAAGCATCATTAATTCCGTATTTGATGTCCAAGCCGCCATTTATTGATTGAGATGTGCTCCCTGACTCATTGCTTATATATGCCGATACATAGGGCATTAAAGCCAATCGTAAAGGCGGGTTTATTCCACTTACACCTGCAACTTCTCCACTTTCAAGTAGGTAATTTTCTAAATCGGGGTTCACAATCGACCAGGAGGACAGTTCTCGTTTTCGACTAATTTGCCTGGAAAAATTAATCCCCCACTTTTGGACATCTTTCTCAGGAAAGCGAATCGCAGAATACGGGATCCGAATCTCTACCTGCCACGATTCATTTGAAATTTTAACAGCACTGTTCCAAATTAAATTTAATTGTTCATTGTATAAACCCTCTGTAATTTTTGCATCTAACTGCACCCCTTTACTCGTTACGCCAAAACAAAAACCATTTAGATTATCGTTATACGTATCAAGAAAAATAGCAAAAATATCCGCATTTGGACTATTATCGTCTCTTGCAGAAAAGACCTTTGAAATAGAATCTGGATGATCGTAACAAATCGCTGCAAAATAGATAGCATCTAAAGAATAAGCAATGGCTACTTTCGTATTTTGGGATGATTGCACGCCAGGATTTGGACTTATTTGTGTGAAACCCTCTACAAAGTTGGCAGTCAACCAAAATGACTCCTCTAAATTTCCATCTACCACAATTTTGTCATTTGTTCTATTCGCATTTATTATTTGAGAAAAAGATCCGAAATATATTAGAACAAAAAATAAGCATAATTTCATAGTGCAAAAATACGTTTGAAATTCATAATAAAGTTGAAATAGATAAGGCATTTGTTACTTAACAAACAATCTGATTGAATTTATTTACGTAACCTTATTTTAGTTTTTAGTTTTTAAAGGATTAAAAAAACGTTGACTTTATTCATCTAACCATAAAATAAAATGAAACAACTATTCTTGAGCATCATTTACTTATGTCTTTTTAGCTTGAATGCACAAAAAGATATTGTGATCTATTTCGATTTTAATAGTAATGCATTGACAAGTCAATCGAAATCAACACTAGGTGCAATTGATTTGACAACAATAGATATTTTGGGATTTTATGGTTATACCGATACAGTAGGTAGCTTGGACTATAATTACGCCCTAGCCACAAGGCGCGTTGAAGAAGCGTGCGCATTTATGAATATAAAAAACCCAATATCCACCGAAAAAGCAATTATTGGGGAACTTTTTGCACCAAATACTTTAGATAAAGAAAACCGTAAGGTTGTGATTCAAATAAGTGAAAAAGATCATAATGTTTCATTGCTAGAAGAAAAACTAAAAGAGGCCAAGATTGGTGATAACATTATTTTAAAATCCCTCAACTTCGAACCGGGCCTATCGATTTTATTAACAACATCCCTTCCTTCATTAAATGAGCTTTACAGTCTAATGATCAAAAACAAAAATCTTATTATTGAGATACAGGGTCATATTTGCTGCGCAAGTAGCGATGAATTGAATTTATCAACCGAGAGGGCTAAAAGTGTTTATGATTTTTTAATTTCGAAAGGAATTTCGAAAAATAGGATGACCTATATCGGCTTGGGTGTGACAAGTCCGCTCTATAGTATACCTGAAAAAAATGTAATGGAAGAAAACGCTAATCGACGGGTTGAAATAAAAATAATCAGCAACTAATAATTCAAAAATACGTGTGATTTAAAACTAAATAGTTAGCATTAGCAAAAAATCACCTTAAATTTGCACCGTGGAAACTTTCAGTTCACTTCGCGAGCAATTAGAACTAATGGAATGGCCGGATGTTTATTTATTTAAATTCATTATGCCAAATGAGCAAGAGAACATTGCTAAAATCACTGCCTTTTTTGATGAAAATGCCAGTATTAACCTTCATCCTTCAGGTAAGGGAAATTACACAAGCTTAAGTATAAAAGCAGTTATGTTTACTGTTGACGACATCATAACAATTTATAAAAAAGCAAGTGCCATAAATGGCGTAATATCATTATAAATGCATCCATACCAAATTCTCAAAGACGTACTATTCTATTCCTTTCTAATCCTATTTATTATTATTCTGTATCGACTACTGATTAATCGCATGAGTAAGGGGAGGCATATCCGTGAAAACTTTTGTATTCTTTACCCATTAGACATTAATCCTTCAAGTGGTATAATCCCTTTTTATTTCACCACTGAAATCGCTAAGAAGATCGTATTTACCATAGAAAGCGAGGACAACAAAGTAATTGAAATAGCTAACAGAGAATTTGAATCTGGAGGTCACATTCTTAGATTTGATAGTACATCGTTACCTAATGGACTTTACTTCTATTGTTTGAAAACAGATGTACAAGAAACGAAGAAGAAATTTAGAATAACGAATATTTAGCCTTCCTTCTCCTTTTTTGGCTTTTTGACTTTTAATTTTGTTCTTCCCTTGTCAATACTATATCTTTTTTTACTAAATTCCGACTTCTGCGAAGCTAAGGTTTCAAAGCGAAAAACTAAACCCACGCTATGTTGCATATAATTAGACTTACCCATAAATGGACTCGTCAATCCAAATTTTCCGCCCGATTGCAATTGCAATCCAATTACTTTTGAAAACCAAAAATTACACCCTAACATTACATTAAGAGTTGGGGTTGTTGGGGCCACCAACGCATCATCGCGATTTCGAATACTTAATCCCAATCCAGCAGAAACAAAAGGATCAATCGTTCCTGACTTTAATAATTTATAAAATGAATATTTCAAATTAACATCTGTCGCAAAAAAGATTCCGGTTTTTCCTAATTGCCCGTTCAATAATTTATTGGCATTGTATTGATTAAACGCAGTTGAAAGTTCACAACTCCAGCCATTGTACAAATATCTATCAACAAAAAATCGTGATGGATAAGCGTTATAGTGCCAATTTTCTGGAGAGTAAAATGCGCCTGCATTCCCATCATCATCTAAGGCATTCCAACCCAAACCAAACATCCATTTGTACGTATTTCCTTCAGTAACTTTTTTGACCGGTTGAGCCTTAAATTGGGCAACTATTAGTAAACACAAAATAGCGCAATAGATTTTTAAACTAATTGTTTTTTTCATAAGTACAAAATTAATTAAAATAGTAATTCATAATGGAAATAAATTTTCAATTAATTATTTAAAAATATTGGAAATAGGTTAATTATAATTTGAGAATAAATTATTAACCAAATGGTTACAGAAAATAGCTAAATTAAATCACTATTTTTGTGGGGTGATAAAAAAAGTAAAAAAATATTTTTTAGAAGAAGAAAAGGCCAAACCCTTTGATTTTATTGGTATTTGCACTACCCATAACGATTTTAGATTAGCATGGCAACTCAATGCACGATTTAATATTTTTCTCGAAAAGAACACTAAAAATATTGAAATTCCAAATAAAAAAACGGGTTTGCTTTCCTCATTTAATTTTTATTCTTTCTATCACCCTCAAGATTTGATTTCTTATTATTTGATTCGTAATAAACAAGAAGGATGCTTATTACTTGCTGAGAAGCCAAGTATTGATTATTTTTTAATTATGCAAGATAATTATGTTATCAACGAAATCGAAATGATTGAGAATTTGCGCAAAATGGATTGCATTATCGCTGTCTTTAATTTTTCAAGTAAAGAATTTCAGATGTCAGAATATTTAATTTTCGAAAAGTAAAATATGAAAAAAACAAAAATAGTTGCCACGCTAGGGCCCGCATCGTCCAGTAAAGAGGTGTTAAAAGAAATGATGTTGGAAGGATTAAATGTTTGCCGATTAAATTTTTCACATGGGGCGTATGACGACCATGCTAATTCCATTAAAATTATCCGAGAGTTAAACGACGAGTTGGGATTAAACGTGGCGATTTTGGCAGATTTACAAGGGCCCAAAATCAGAACCAATGAAATGGAAGCAAACGGAGTCCTTTTGGAAGTTGGAAAGGAAATAAAGATAATCACCGATAAAGTGGTAGGGAACGCCGTAAGATTCTCGATTAACTACCAAAAACTACCTCAAGATGTTTCTCCGGGAGAGAAAATCTTATTGGACGATGGGAAGATCATGCTGGAGGTAATCACCACTAATGGAAAAACAGAAATTACGTGTAAAATTATTCAAGGTGGCATCTTGTCTTCAAAAAAAGGCGTTAATTTCCCTAACACCAAAATTTCATTGCCGTCCTTAACAGAGAAAGATCAACTAGACTTAGAATTCGCACTCGACCACGAAGTAGATTGGATCGGCTTGTCTTTTGTTCGTTCTGCAAGAGACATTATTGAATTAAAACACAGAATTGCAGCTCGTGGCGCAAAAGCAAAAGTGATTGCAAAAATAGAAAAGCCAGAGGCCCTTGAAAACATTGATGACATCATAAAAGAAAGCGATGGATTAATGGTGGCACGAGGAGATTTAGGAGTCGAAATTCCTTATCAAAATGTTCCATTGATTCAAAAAATGCTCATCTCGAAATGTGTACGTAAAGCGAAACCTGTTATTGTTGCCACCCAAATGATGGAATCAATGATTACCAATATGACACCTTCCAGAGCAGAGGTAAATGATGTCGCTAATGCTGTTCTAGATGGCACGGATGCCGTGATGCTATCCGGAGAAACTTCTGTAGGAAAATATCCGGTGGAAGTTATTCGTACAATGTCAAATATTATTAAGGAAATGGAAACCCATGAGGGCATTTACAATAAAGAGGAGCTTCCAGAGCGCAATCAAGAGCGATTTATTTCGGATTCGATTTGTTTTAATGCTTGTCGCTTAAGTCAACGCGTTGAGGCAAAAGCAATTATTACGATGTCTTTTTCTGGTTATACGGCCTATAAAATTGCGTCACAACGGCCAAATGCGGCGATTTTTATTTTCACAAGCAATCGCAGTATACTAACACAATTAAATTTATTGTGGGGGGTTAGAGCTTTTTATTACAACAAGCACATCTCAACCGACCATACTATTGCAGATATAAAATACTTAATGAAAAACGAGGGCTATCTGAATCAAGGCGATTTAGTGATTAATATTGCCTCTATTCCAATTGAAGATTTAGGGGGTTCAAATATGCTCAAATTAAGTTATGTTGATTAAAAATCTTTAACTCCTATGGGGTTATGTAATATATTTGTGGTATAATTAAGAACTGTCAATTTAAAAATTATTGCCTTATATAAAAAAAATAGTGATCAATTTTAGCTTGTTATAAACACTTTGTAAAGCGACTTGTTTATCAGTTGTTCATTCATTTATAGAACGTATATTTGTTGCCTAAAAAAAATTAATTTTTTCATGATAAACTCATTTTCAAACCGTCACATTGGACCTAACGAGATCGAAAAGTCTGAGATGCTCAAATCAATTGGAGTTTCTAGCATCGCGTCCTTAATTGATAAAACGATCCCTGCTAACATTCGTTTAAACAGCGAATTAGACATCGCAAACGCGATGAGTGAAGCTGAATATTTAAAGCACATCACCGAATTAGGGAATAAAAATAACGTATTAAAGTCATTCATTGGATTGGGTTACTATGAAACGATTGTTCCTTCAGTTATCTTAAGAAATGTATTAGAAAATCCAGGGTGGTACACCGCTTATACGCCATATCAAGCAGAAATTTCTCAGGGACGTTTAGAAGCACTTTTGAATTTCCAAACGATGGTGATGGATTTGACCGGTATGGAAATAGCTAATGCATCGTTACTTGACGAAGCTACATCTGCCGCTGAAGCGATGATTATGATGTACAATTCCCGCTCAAGAAGTGATATTAGTGCCGGAAAAAAGACCTTTTTTATATCCGAGGATTGTTTCCCTCAAACGATTGAAGTTGTACAAGGAAGAGCGATCAATTTAGGTATAGAGCTTATTGTTGGTGATGAGTCTACTTACCAATCAAGTGAAAATTGTTTCGGTGCACTTATACAATATCCAACTGCAAAGGGAGAAATTAAAAATATTGAACCATTAATTTCAACTTGGAAAGAAAATGGGATACAGGTTGCTGTAGCAACGGATTTATTGGCACTTGCCCTATTGAAAGCACCCGGCGAAATGGGTGCAGATGTGGTGTTTGGGTCGTCACAGCGATTTGGTGTTCCCATGGGATTTGGTGGGCCTCATGCTGCTTTCTTTACCACGAGAGATTCTTACAAACGAACAATGCCAGGAAGAATTATTGGTGTCTCAAAAGATGCGGATGATAATTTAGCGTTGCGCATGGCCTTACAAACTAGGGAACAGCATATCAAACGCGATAAAGCGACCTCTAACATTTGTACTGCCCAAGCCTTATTGGCTGTTATGGCAAGTATGTATGCCGTGTACCACGGACCCGCAGGAATTAAAGAAATTGCTCAAAACGTCAACGACCTTGCCAGCTTAACAGCCAAAGGATTAAGAAACTTAGGATTCTCCTTGCAAACGGATTCGTTTTTTGACACGATTTGTGTTCATGGAATAGACACTGAAAAATTAAAGACCTTGTCCGAAAGTAATGGTATGAATTTTAATTATTTCGGAACTGATTCGGTAAGCCTAAGTTTTGGAGAACCTCACACAACAAATGATGTTCAGAAAATTTTGTCCGTTTTTGCGGAATTAAAAGGTGTTTCAGCACCACAATTAGGAGAAAGAACAAACAGCATTCCAACGAATAACGCCCGTGTTTCAGCGATATTAAGTCATCCAGTATTCAGCCAGCATCACTCTGAATCAAAAATGATGCGTTATTTGAAACGCCTTGAAAACAAAGATTTATCATTGGTTCACAGCATGATCGCATTAGGATCTTGCACGATGAAACTTAATGCTGCGTCTGAATTAATTCCAATTACCAACTCGCAATTTTGCAATATGCATCCATTTGCACCAAAAGAACAAGCAAGTGGATACTATGAAATGCTTCATCAATTAGAAAAAGATCTATGTGCTTGTACTGGATTTGCCGCTGTTTCCTTGCAGCCAAATTCTGGTGCACAAGGAGAGTATGCTGGCCTAATGGTCATAAAAGCTTTTCATGAGGCGAATGGGGATTTACAACGCAAGAAAATAATAATCCCTTCTTCTGCGCATGGCACCAATCCTGCGTCTGCTGTAATGGCTGGTTTCGAAGTAATCGTGACGGGATGTGATGAAGACGGCAACATTAACATTGATGAATTAGAACGCGTTGCTACAGAAAATAAAGATATACTTGCTGGATTAATGGTTACCTATCCATCTACACATGGTGTATTTGAAGAGGGAATTCAAGTAATCACAAAGATTATTCATGACAATGGCGGCCAGGTTTATATGGATGGTGCCAATATGAATGCTCAAGTTGGGTTAACAAATCCAGGAAATATTGGAGCGGATGTTTGTCATCTTAACCTGCATAAAACTTTTGCCATTCCTCATGGTGGTGGTGGCCCAGGGATGGGACCTATCGGAGTTGCGGCTCACTTAGCGCCTTTTTTACCAGGAAATCCATTAATTAAAATGGGTGGTGAAAAAGCAATTCATGCTATTTCAGCTGCTCCTTTTGGAAGCGCACTTATTCTACTAATTTCATACGGATACATCAAAATGTTAGGCGCAATAGGCCTAAGAGAAGCTACAGAAATAGCCATTTTAAATGCAAATTATATTGCGGCAAAGCTTAAAGGACATTACGATGTTTTGTATACTGGGAAAAATGGCATGGTTGCACACGAGATGATTTTGGATTGCCGCGCTTTCAAACAAACTGCTGAAGTGGAAGTCGCTGATATGGCAAAACGATTAATCGATTTTAATTTCCATGCACCAACTGTTTCGTTTCCTGTAGCGGGTACCTTGATGATTGAGCCAACAGAATCTGAGGACAAGGAAGAGTTGGATCGTTTTATTTCTGCCATGATTAAAATTAGGGAAGAAATAAAAGAAATCGAAAATGGCACTGCCGACAAAGCGAATAATTTACTTAAAAACGCTCCTCACACGGCCGATTGCATTATCAATAAAAATTGGGATTATCCATACACGCCACAAGAAGCCGTATATCCATTGCCTTATTTAAAAGATTGGAAGTATTGGGTGCCTGTTCGACGAGTAGACAATGCTTTTGGCGATCGGAATTTGATCTGTTCGTGCCCAAGCGTGGAGAGTTACCAAACAGAAAACGCATGAAATTAGATATCCTTGCTTTTGCTGCGCACCCAGACGACGTTGAAATTTCATGCGGTGGGACACTGATCAAGTATCAGCAAATGGGAAAGAAAATCGGCATAGTTGATTTAACACAAGGGGAATTAGGGACACGCGGAAGCAAAGAAAAAAGACGAGAGGAAGCAGCGAATTCTTCTATTTCACTTGGCTTGTCGGTAAGAAAGAATTTAGAATTAAAAGACGGATTCTTTTCGAATGATGAAGCAAGCATGCTAAAAATAATCACTGAAATTCGACGGTTTAGACCGGAAATTGTGTTGGCTAATTCATTGGAAGACCGACATCCGGATCATGGGAAAGCGGCGAAACTAGTTGCGGATGCCTGCTTCCTTGCTGGCTTAAGCAAAATAGAAACGATGGATAATAATGAAAAACAAGCGCATTATCGACCTCGTTTACTTCTTCATTACATTCAAGATTATTACATCGAACCAGCTATTGTATTGGATGTAACTCCATTTTATGAGCAAAAGATTGAGGCAATTAAATGTTATTCCTCCCAATTTTTTGACCCTAATTCAACAGAACCAGGAACCCCCATATCAGGTGAGGATTTTTTTGAATTTTTAAAAGGAAGAATGATGACGCTTGGACGTCCTATCGGAGCAAAATATGCAGAAGGATTTTCAAAAAGTCGTTTGTTGGGGGTTAATGACCTTTTCGAATTGAGCTAGTTAATACAGCAGCAAAGCAAGCGATACCCCAACGATAATGCTTATTAATTTAAGAAAGTTAAATTTATGGTTCTCTGATGTTTCGAAGATAATTGTCGTTGAAATATGAAGAAACATCCCAATAACAACACCGAGTATCATTTGATAATTAAGTCCTAATTGTCCAGAGGTGATATACAAACCTAAAACAAATCCCAAAGGTGTCATACAAGCAAAAAGAAGTAAAACTAGCCATGCCTTCATCTTGGTAAGCGATGTGTTTAGCAACAAGGTCATTAAAGCAATAGCAACTGGGATTTGATGGAAGACAATTCCCCAAAACAAGGAATCATTACTGCTATGATCATGACCAGACTCAATTCCCGAATAATGATTCCCCAGTGGAATACCTTCAATAATTGAATGGATTGATAAGGAAATAAATAAAGTCCAAGGAAGTGCTTGCCCTTTATGAACATGGACATGTCCGTGTTCGATACCTCCTGAGAAATATTCGAGTATTAATTGAATTAAAAAGCCAGAAAGTATATAGATGCCGACGTTAACATGGTTAGAAGCATACAATTCGGGCAAAAGATGCTCAAAAATAATAGCTAACAAAAATCCACCACTAAAAGCCAAGGCGAATTTAATGAAAGCGCTATTGTTGGTATATCGTAAAGTTGTGACAATTAGACCGCCCAGAAGAGCCGAAAAAATTAAACCAAAAAAAACAAAACCAGCACTTATCATTTTCGACGGGCAAATAGTATGAGACGATCTGATGTTTCGGGATCAAATGCATCCAATTGGAAGTTGCCAAAGGTAGACAATATTTCAAAATCTTTCGCTAAAAAACGGAGAAAGTCTTCTTGTTTTAAGGCCTGCACACGTTCCGTATAATGATGTTTTACTCCTTTATCTTCGAAGCGGATATCTTTATAAATATGCTGCCCATCATAACGGCGGGTGATCGAAAATAATATCCCATCAATCATTTTTTCCTCAGAGGGTACTAAGTGCTCAATAACTTTAATAGCGTTCATGAAATCAATAATTACTTCCCCTTTTTCATGAAGCATTTCGGTAATAGAAGTGATCATTTTTTCATTGTCCGATTGGGAATCAAAATAGCCGAAACTGGTGAATAAGTTCGCTATTAAATCAAACTTTTTGTTGGGAATTACTTCCCGCATGTCGTGCACGTCAAAAGCCAATCCCTGGCAAGAATTCTCCTTGGCTGTTTGTATGCTATTACTTGATAAATCAACGCCCAACACTTCCATTCCCAATTTATGGAACATCACCGCATGACGCCCTTTTCCGCAAGCTAAATCCAACACTTTACTTCCCGGCTTTAAAGAAAGGTGTGCCACTAAACGCTCAATAAACGCATTGGCCTCCACATCATTTCTATGCTGATAAAGTATATGATAATACGAAGTATCAAACCATTCCGCGAACCATTCTGCCTTTTTCATGGGCACAAAGTTACACCTTTGGTAAAAGTAATCCACGAAACTCCGTAAATTCGTACATGACAATGAAAAAAATTGGCATTACTGGTGGAATCGGCTCGGGAAAGTCTTACGTCTCGGATATTATTAAATCGATGGGGTTTCCCGTCTATCATTCAGACGAAAACGCCAAATCATTAATGGAAAGTAATCCAGAAATAAAGGAAGGATTACTACTTCTTTTTGGTGATTCTATTTACGAAAAGGGCGAATTAAACAAAAAGAAATTAGCGGAGCTGATTTTTGAATCCCCTGAATTACGTGAAAAGGTGAATGCCATAGTGCATCCTATTGTGAGGGCAGATTTCGCCCAGTGGGCAAGTAATCAATCGCAAGAAATCGTCTTTAACGAGGCGGCCATTCTTTTTGAAACGGGTGCTCACACGAATTTCGATGCAACAATTTTGGTCATTGCACCCGAGGCCATTCGCATAGATCGTGTGATGAAAAGAGAAAATTGCTCGCGAGCGTTGGTGTTAAAAAGAATCCAATCACAATGGAGCGACGAACAAAAAAGTAGCTTAGCCAATTACCAAATTATCAACGATTCTGTTTCTCCTTTGTTAATTCAAGTAGAAAAGGTGCTAGAAAAAATCAGAACGATTAATAATTAACATTAATGCTTAGACCAAAGCGAAGCGGATAAATGGCAATGGTGCTTCCTTTTTTGAATAAGGGGGTTAAACTATACTCTACAAATGCTCCTAAATACTTACCAAAACCGGCTCTAACGGTTGCGTCTAAGGAAAAATGCTGTAAATTAAAACGTGAAGACGTATTATTAGTGAACTTATCGCCATTCACATATTCTCCTGTTTTCGTACTCGTAGAGGCAAAGCGCCATGCACCAATAACACCTGCGGCGAGGTAAAAGCTCTTTTTAGCTTCCGGCTTAGTGGTAAATTCCAGTAATAAGGGCAAGGTCAAGCGATGCATTGCCAATGTATTTGTTTTATACGATTGGATGGTGTCCGAGACACAAAAAACGGTGTCGTTACTATGTTGAATAAGGTAATTATTTCGTAAACCGAGGCTCGTCAAACCATATCCCAATCCAGTAGTCAAACCTAGATATTGCTTAAAAATGGGAAGCTTATATTCTAGAAAATTAAAATTGATAGCCACGGATTTAACCGGATCTATTTGCCAGTAATCATTCGCTCCAAAATCTGTATCAAAACGTGAATTCGTCTGTTCATTTAAACGGAACATGCTCACAAATCCAAGATCAAAAGAAGCCCAATGTGGCTCATATTTAGTTTCTTCAGAGTCGTCAAATTCACCTTCACCCTCAAGGTCAAATGATATTGGTAAATCCATCACAGTCCTTGTTGCCAAAGAAGTATCTGCTGATCCAGGAAGCCAATTCGGCATAATAGATACTACCCGAAGCGCTTCTTGTTCTATTGCGGGACAATTGATGCCTTTAAGTAATTCCACATTTGCAACCTTTCCGTCTTTTTCGACATAAAAACGGACATACACCTTGCCTTCCATACCCAACTCAATGGCTGATTCAGGGTAAGTGATATTACTATGAATAAAACGCATAAGCGCTTCATGTCCACCTGGAAAAGTTGGTTCAATATCATAAGGCCCTTCTACTACTTCAATCGGAGGAGGTAAGGGTTCTTCTTGCGAGAACATGCTGGAAACAATAGAAAAACAAAAAAATAAAAGTAATTGAGTTTTCATAGGAAGTAGTTATTCGTTAATTAAAATTTAAAAAGCACTCGACACATTAAATTTCTTCCCGCTTGAGGGTAATAAAAATTCTCTGTTGTTTTTTGACCATCATACAGGTATGAAAAAGTATATCCGTTATTGGCATAAAGATAATTGAAAATATTATTCACCTGTAGACCGAAATTAATTTCTTTTCCTAAAACATGTCTAAGCGCATAGCTGAGCGTTAGATTACTGTATGAAAAAGCCTTAATACTTCTATCCAGCGCAGAAGTATTGTCCAAAAATTGTTGTGACACAAACTTACTCATCCATTCCACATTCATATTTTTAAAGGGCACCCATACAACACCAAGGCTGGTAACTACATTTGGAGAAAAGGCCAAATCCACGTCTTTATGCGTGATAATTTGTTGCGAATAATAGGGTTCCGTGGAGGAATAAACATCCAAAAATTCATTGAATTCTTTTATTTTATTTTGACTTAAGGCCAAGGCTCCATTAAATTTTAAGAAAGAAAATGGCGCATAAGCGGAGTTCATTTCGATACCCAGTCGATAACTTGAGGGAACATTGGTACGGGTATAAGAACCCACATCATTAATTTCACCCGTTAAAATAAGTTGATTGGTATAATCCATGAAATAAGCATTTACATTCAAAAGTAGCTTCGATTTTTTGTAGGTGTAGCCCAATTCAACATCTCGTAAAACCTCCGCTTTTGGCCGGCTATTTGGAGTGCTTTCTCTAAAATCTTTCCGCACGGGTTCTCTATGAGAAATACCAAAAGAAGCAAAAATGGATTGCGCGTAAGAAAGCTGTCTTGAAATGGAAATTTTTGGGTTTAAAAAATCAAATTTTACCCGTTGCTGCACATCTTTTAACACGCCTGAAACTTGATCCACGCCCAAAAAAGAATAATCCAAGTGCCTGAACTGGATATCACCGTTGAACGTCCAATCTTTCAGCTTATACGATCCTTTAACATAGGAAGACCATTCCGATTTTTGACCAGATTCATTGTAATAGCGATCTCCCAATTCCGAATCGGATGCAAAACGAGACCAGATCACTTCCCCATAATGACGACCCAAATACGTATTCACCGAACCACCCCACACCAAATTTAAACGTTGTTTAAAATAGGAAAGAGAAAAGACAGAACCTATAAAATCATTGTTCAACCAACGCTGGCGAATTAGATCACTTGTGGTAATTGTATCGTTTCCTACGACCACCGATGACATTCCATACCCGCTAAGTGTTTGGTTGTTTTTATATTCCTCATAATACCCTCTTCCATACGTATAGTGACCGGAGATATTTAAAAGTAAATTCGATTTTATGGAATAGGCATAGTGCAATTGATAGTTATCTTGCTTGTAATTATCCACTTGATTTTTGTAAGTGTAAAAATTATACGTTCTTCCCGAGGAGATTAAATTTTGTCGTTCCTCTGGGCTTAATAAATTGCGATCCGCATACGCACTCATCTCCGCTACATCGCCGGTTAAACGACTTTCTGGTGTGCCATACCAAGCCTGATACGTCAACTCATGACCACTAAAGACAAGCGCTTTCAGAAGGAAATTTTTACCGAGGTAAGCGCCAGAAAAATAGATGGAATTTAGATTTGATTTAGCTCGATCTAGAAATCCATCGGAAGAAATACGGGAGAGACGCGTTTCAAAATTAAACTTTTGATGGAGGAGCCCCGTTCCAATTTTAATAGAATTTTTGAGCGTGTTAAACGCCCCATAACTATTGTCAATCGTTGCGTAGGGCGTTTCAGAAAGATTGCTAGACTTCAGGTTTAATCCTGCGCCAAAAGCGGCAGCGCCATTGGTAGAAGAACCAATACCGCGTTGAATTTGAATATTTTCAATGGAGCTACTCAAATCAGGCATATTGACCCAATAAACATCGTGCGATTCAGGATCATTGATTGGAATACCGTTCAAGGTGACATTGATGCGAGAAGCATCTATTCCTCGAA
Source organism: Flavobacteriia bacterium (assembly GCA_026391005.1). Lineage (GTDB taxonomy): Bacteria > Bacteroidota > Bacteroidia > Flavobacteriales_D > Crocinitomicaceae > UBA952. Next base: position 62,753 of record JAPLEV010000014.1, read on the forward strand.
TTCGCATTCCTGTATACCCTACTCCATTTCCTGCATCTGAGGTAGTTACTAAGGAAGGCGTGCCATCCAATAAGAAAGGCAAATCTTGTCCAAAGGCCTTTTTTTCTAAGGTTTTCTCTTCAACAAAAATCGCGGAGGAAGATGCAGCAGACGCTCTGGTAGAGGTAACTTGAACCTCTTCCAAGGTTTGGGTACTTTTATAGAGCATGATTTTTAATGGAACATTAAAATCTTCCGAATAAAAAAAGTTGGCACTTGAAGTGTATCCTGGGAATTCAAAAACAAGCGTGTTTTGACCACCAATTGCCGGTCCTAAGCTAAATTTTCCCTGCGCATCGGTTTGGGTGCAGAAGGTAGTCGCTTGGATACAAACCTTTACGCCTTCCAACCATTTCCCTTCCTCATCGGATACGACACCCGTAAAATTATTTTGTCCAAAAGAGAGAAAAGTCGATACTAAAAAACCGATACTGATAAAAATCCTTGTTTTCATTTGTTTCAAATTACACAAGAACAAGGGGCTAATTCCAGCTGGTTATTAATTAGCACAGTCATCTTCCCTTCGTAGGCATTATCCTAAATCAGGTTCAATGGGTATAATCTCAGCCTTGTCACGGGCACCCCTTAGAGACGGGGGCATATTGGAAATGTAGTTTGTAGAAAACTGATTGAATTAGGCTATTCGGTAAAGGCCTTTTATCATTCTGATGCTACGAGTTTAAAAGATTTGCAATTAACATTGGTTAAAGGCGATATTCTTGATCCTACAGCGGTAAGCAACTTATTATCTGGGTGTGATTATGTAATCAATTGCGCTGCCCTAATAAGTATCAATGGTGATCCAAGTGGAATAGTCTACAAGACCAATACCCAAGGTCCTGCAAACATTCTTTCTGTAGCCAAAGAACTTGGAATAAAAAAAATAATTCATGTCAGCAGTGTACATGCCGTTCATGATTTGCCGCACAATACAGCTTATGATGAAACGCGACCTTACAAAACGAAAAGTGATTTTGCCTACGATTACTCTAAAGCCCAAGGCGAACAAATTATGCTTTCGGGAGCTGAAACGGATGGCGTAGAAGTGGTGGTGGTAAGACCCAGTTGTGTCATTGGGCCTTTTGATTTTAAACCTTCCAAAATGGGAGCTGCACTTCGAGGATTTTACAAAAAGAAATTCATATTCCTTCCCAACGGTGGCTATGATTTGGTGGATGTTCGCGATCTTTCAACTTCCATTTGTGCGGCTCTTGAACTTTCAAAAAATAAAGAAATTTACTTGTTATCTGGAAAGTATTACAGCTTCAAAGAGTTGGGAAAAGAAATTGGAAAAGTACGCGCACAAAAGAAAACCATCCTGATTCTACCCAATTGGATTTTAACTTGCAGCCTTCCTTTTGTTTGGTTAGTAGGTAAAATAACCGGCACAGCGCCCTCACTTACAAAGGAAGCGATCGTTGCCATTACGGAAGGACATCCTGAAATGAATAATGAGAAAGCAAGATTGCTACTGCATCATAAAACACGGCCACTGCAAGAAACGCTTAGGGATATTTTTCATCATTAGTGTCCGATAAATATTATGTTTTTAATAATTCAAAATCGTTTAGGACACTATCTACATAATTCTTTTTTTTCTTTAATCCTTACCCTACTTTTTTTTTGAGGTGACTGAGGCTGTCGAAGGCCCGCAAAAAAAGTAGCAAAATAATTCGAAAGTGGCATGCGTTCATTCTCTCCAATCCTAAGCCAAACGAAGATATCGGTGCGTTTCCGTGCTTTCTATATAAGTGTCTCTCGACTACGCTCGATTCACTTAAAGGGCATCGAGTCCACCTAGGCGGACGAGAGGCACGGTTAGTGAATCATTTACATATACTCGGTTAGGGCATCGAGCGCATCTCGACTACGCTCGATGAGCTCTCGAGAGGCACGGTTAGAGAATCATTTACATATACTCGGTTAGGGCATCGAGCGCATCTCGACTACGCTCGATGAGCTCTCGAGAGGCACGCTACCCAAGACTTGATTTTTTCGTTCTTTTGTACTTGTGCTGAGCTTGCCGTAGTATCAAGACAAAAGGACAAAGGAAATAAAGTCCGATATTTTCCGCTCCGCCGCGGCGGAGGCGGAGGAAAATAGTTATTTTTATTAGAAATTAAATAATTCATGACCTTATCAACCCTTAATATAATCACCATTTCATGGATTGGATTAGCAATCGCAGTTCATGTCACCATGTTTTTTATCAAAGCTCCCTTCGGTAGGCATACTTCCACCAAATATGGTCGGTCAATTAATAACAAATGGGGATGGTTTTTAATGGAATTACCTTCCCTTTTGATCATGAGTTATTTTTTATTCTTTGGTTCAAGATCGCTCTATTCTTTTACTTGGATCTTATTCCTCATGTGGATTTTGCACTATTTAAACCGTACCGTGATTTACCCCTTGCGCATCAAGTCGACAGATAAAAAAATGCCGCTATTCATTGTGCTCAATGCTGTAATTTTTAATTTATTTAATGCGGGATTGAACGGTTACTTTTTGGCTGAATTAGCGGATGGGGCGAATTATTCCGCTGCTTGGTTGAGCAGTCCGCATTTCATCATTGGAAGCAGTTTATTTTTTATTGGAATGGCCATCAACTGGACTTCCGATACGCTATTGATCGGTTTAAGAAAAAAAGGGGAAACGGGTTATCAAATCCCAAAAGGCTTTTTATTTGAATTGATTTCATCGCCCAATTTGTTTGGGGAAATTATAGAATGGACAGGATTTGCTATCCTTGCCTGGAACCTTCCAGCGCTTAGTTTTGCGATTTGGACTTTCGCTAATTTGGTGCCTAGAGCCTTGAATCACCACCAATGGTATAAAGATAAATTCCCAGATTACCCGAAAAACAGAAAGGCGGTGTTTCCGTATCTATTTTAGGTAGTAAACTTATTTTAAAGCTGCTATTAGTTGCGCGATTTGAACGGCATTGGTTGCTGCTCCTTTCCGAAGGTTATCCGCAACAATCCATAAATTAAGGGTATTTTCTTGACTTTCATCACGGCGAATTCTGCCTACAAAGACATCGTCTTTTCCTTCAGCATATTTGGGCATTGGATACGAAAATGTATCCGGATCATCTTTTACTACTACTCCTGGCGTATCATGAAGAAGTTTACGAACCTCAGCGAGATCAAAATCATTCTCAAATTCAATATTAACGGCTTCCGAATGTCCCCCAACAACAGGTACTCTTACCGCTGTAGCTGTTAATTTAATGGCTGGATCTAAAATCTTTTTGGTTTCATCCGACAATTTCATTTCTTCTTTGGTGTAACCATTATCTAAAAATACATCGCATTGAGGAATGCAATTCTTATCAATTGGATATTTATACGCCATTTCGCCAGCAAGGCCACTTCGTTCATTTTCCATTTGCTGAACAGCCTTTACCCCTGTCCCAGTGATCGACTGATAAGTAGAAATAACAACGCGTTTAATAGAATACTTTTTATGTAAAGGAGCAAGCACCATCACTAATTGAATCGTACTGCAATTCGGGTTGGCAATAATTTTATCAGACAAGCTCAACAAATGACCATTTATTTCCGGAACGATTAACTTCTTGGTGGGATCCATCCTCCAAGCAGATGAATTATCATTTACCACCGTGCCTACCTCTGCAAATTTAGGCGCCCATTCCAACGAAATGTCTCCTCCGGCAGAAAAGATGGCAATGTCTGGTTGCTTATCCAAGGCTTCTTGCAAACCTATCACGGGATAAATCAATCCCCCAAAATCCAGTTCACTTCCAATCGATTTTTCTGAAGCCACTGGAAATAATTCTGTAATTGGAAACGCTTGTTCCCTTAAAACTTGTAACATAACCGTTCCAACCATTCCAGTTGCTCCTACTACTGCTACTCTCATGCCTTTATTTTATTGTTATCAATTCTTAAAACACCTTGATTTCTCATTGTAAAATTATACATTTGGGGGGAACAAATACTCTATGCGACTTTTTTTCTCTTTTGTAGCCTTTTTATTGTTGATTTGCAGCGCTTTGGGTCAAACAACAGAAACATTTTCTGATGGTGATTTTACGACAAACCCTACCTGGCAGGGCAACACATCCGAATTTATTGTTAATGCTAGCGGTCAATTGCAACTTAACAATTCAATTGCTGGCACGTCTTATCTTTCGATACCTCATGGCTTAATTGATCTTACAAATAAAGAATGGCAAATTTATGTAAAGCAAAGTATTGCTTCGTCTACCAGTAATTTTGGGCGGGTTTACTTATGTGCTGATAACAGCAATTTAACCCTTACACAAAATGGCTATTACCTGCAATTTGGGGAAGCAAATGCAACCGATGCTATCCGATTATTTAAATTACAAGCTGGCATTTCAACACAAATTTGCGCAGGAATTGATGGACAAATTGCAAATAGTTTTATTTCCTCGGTTAGGGTAAAAAGAAATGCCATTGGAGACTGGGAATTAGCCGTAGATTTTTCTGGTGGAGGAAACTATATATTTCAAGCGAGTGGGAATGATCCCAGTAATTTAATCGGTAACTCATTTGGTGTGCTCTGCACATATACGGCGAGTAATGCCACTAAATTCTATTATGACAATGTTTATATTGGCAATGAGATTATTGATATTATTGTGCCAGTAGTAGATACGGCCATTGTCATTTCGCAAAACCAAGTTGATGTCTATTTTAATGAGGCGATTTCAACGGCAAGTGCCAATTTACTTACCAACTATTCTTTAATTCCCTTCCAGAGTATTTCAAGTGCCGTTCAAGATGGCGCAAATTTATCCTTAGTTCATTTAACCTTAAGCAGCTCACTTGTTAATGGAACTACCTACACCCTAAACACGGCCAATATCGCGGATCTAGTGGGGAATGTCGCAGGAAATCAATCCATTAATTTTGATTATTTGGTCGCTGAAATTCCACTAAAAGGTGATGTGATTATCAATGAATTTTTTGCAGACCCTACCCCCGTTATTGGCTTGCCAGAAGTGGAATACGTAGAAATTTTTAATAAAAGCAACAAAATATTCAACATTCAAAATTGGCACGTAACAGATGGATCCGCTACAGGGACGATAGCAAATGCCTGGCTACTACCCGGAGAGTATTTAATTTTAGCAGCTACCTCTAGCATCCCATTATTCTCGCCATTGGTTCCTGTTGGCGTTACCAGTTTTCCTAGCCTAAATAATGCTGGAGATAGTATTATTTTAAAAGACGATAACGGAGTGTACATTGATTATTTGGTTTATACAGATGATTGGTACCAGGATAATGTAAAAAACGATGGCGGTTATTCCTTGGAATTAATTAACCAACAAGACCCTTGTTCAGATGGAGACAATTGGACGGCCTCCACTTGGATTATGGGAGGAACACCAGGAGTCGTTAATTCTGTCTACAATATAACACCTGATACGGATGCGCCAAACATTACGCAACTAATCGCCTTAGCACCGAATTATGTTGAAGTTCATTTCGACGAGGGAATGGATTCAACAAGTCTTGCGAATGCCATTATTCAAACGGTTGCACCACTGACCATTCAAAATAGGTACATCAGTGGAAATCATCCCACTCAATTTACGCTTCAGTTTATTGAAAATTTACAAAGTTCTGTGATTTATAATATTACGATCGCTCCCGTTGCCGATTGTTGGATGAACGCCGCCAATCTTTCCGGAGAGTTTGTGTTAACCGAAATGCCACAAAAAGGGGATATTATCATTAATGAGATTCTTCAAAATCCCTTAAATGGCGGCTACGATTGGATAGAATTATATAACAATTCACAGAAGATGTTTAATCTGAAAAACATGGAATTGGCCAATTTTGACAATGACACCATCGATAACAACAAAATAATCCCACAGGATTTTATCCTTAAACCTGGCGGATATGCGGTAGTTGGTAAAGACTCTGTTTTTGTCAAGCAAAATTATCCCTTTAGCGTAGCAGGTACTTTTGTTTATAGCGAAATGCCAAGTTACAACAATGATTCTGGGCAGGTATACCTTATTAGCAATTACCAAGTAATTGATTCCGTTGTGTACTACAATTCTTGGCAGTTTAAATTGTTAGATAATGTGGACGGCGTTTCATTGGAGCGGATTGATCCAAATGGGCCGTCATCCAGTGCGTACAATTGGCATTCAGCTGCTGAATCGGTTGGTTTCGGAACGCCGGGAAGAATTAATTCCCAATATCTTCCTGCCTTAATCAACGGAGAAATAAATTTAACGAACGATGTTTTTTCACCGGACCTTGATGGTTTTGAGGACGTTCTTCAGGTTTCTTACAACATGATAAAAGAGGGTTTGTTAGGAAAAGCCACCGTATTTGATGATCGAGGAAGAGAGGTAAGAAGCTTATTCAGCAATGAATATCTAGGCACAAGTGGTTCTTTTTCTTGGGATGGCATAACAGATACTAATTTCAAAGCCAGTATTGGTGTTTACATATTGCTTTTCGAAGCATTTGCAATAGATGGCAGTGTTTTTTTTACCAATAAAAAAGCCTTTACCCTTGCCGGTAAACTCTAATTTTGAAATTGAATGTTTTCACCTAGTGCAAAAAATTGGATCGATAAATACTTTTCATATATAGAGAGTGGCGATATTATCATTGCCGAGTTAATCGATTTAAACGGTGGTTCAAATGAGCAAAACGACGAAATCATTCATTTTTTTGCAAATAATACAGGTTTAACCTTTGGGTCACCTCTACGATTAATTTTTTCAGAAGAATTAAATTTCAATTTAACCAAAGAAGAGAAATTAAAGGTGCTCTTATTCGAAGCCCTAATTCTTGTTTATATTCAAGAAGCGGATGGGCCTTTTAATCCGGATGATTTCATCGCTTGTCTTTGTCGTTTTTATACCCCGGATAAAGTAAATAATAATTATCCATGGTTATCAATGTTCTACTCCCAAAAGCCCAAAAATGCTTTAGAACGATTATTCACAAAACGTGTTGAAATTAAAAGCGCAGTTATTGACTCTAATTTTTGGCTAAATTACCTTTCGAATAGCTTTGTTTATCTAGATGTAATCATGTTTAGTGCCTACCTCAGAGGAGAGGCAAAAGGATTTCAAAGCTATTCTGAATCCTATGCGCTGCAAATTCTACAAGCAATTGTTTTCGCTGCGAAGGTGGATGGAACAATCAATAAAGTGGAAATGAGACTAATTGAACACTTTATGTCTTCATCAGGTATATCTGAAAATAATAAAAGAATTATAAGAGAATTAATTGAAAACAAAAAAAAGAGTTTATCCGATTGCCAATTTCAAAAAGATAATAAGCTGTTCAGTTATTATGTATTTGATGTAGCCACGTTTATGCTAGAGACGACAAACCAAGCCTATCAAAATGAACATGCCTTTCACCTTGAACTAGGTAATCTTCTGAAATTAGATAGTCAGCAAAGAGAATCTTCTATTTCTCAATGTAAATCATTTATTATTGAATCATCTCAGAATATAGAATTACTCACGAAAAGTTCAGAAACAAAGTTAGTTTATTCAAATCTTTCGAAGCGTTATCGAAAAATATTAGGGAGGGGTAAAGATCAATTTCTTGAGGAAATCAAAGAAAGTAAAGAATTAATGACCCTTGTAAAAAAATCAACACACACTGAACTGACGAGTAAAGAGAAGGAAATCGTAAAAGCGCAATTTAAAGACATCTTAAAAACAATGCCATCTATTGCTATATTCTTAATTCCAGGGGGCTCGCTTTTACTCCCTTTTATCTTAAAATTAGTTCCTGATATGATGCCTTCAGCATTTAAATCGAATGAAATTGAAGAAAAAGATTAAATCAAATCTCCAAACATTGTGAGAATTGACTCTTCGTTAGGCGCGCACAAGCCACGCTCAGTGATTAAGGACGTAACTAAACGTGCCGGTGTTACATCAAAACCATAATTACTTGCCGCTGTAGTTTCAGGACAAATTAATACGTGTTCAATTGCGCCGGCACTGGTTTTTCCGGTAATATAACGCACTTCGTTTTGGTCTCTTTCTTCTATCGGAATTTCTTTCAATCCATCGCTAATCGTCATGTCTAATGTCGTTGACGGCAAGGCTACGTAAAAAGGTATGTTATTGTCCTTTGCAGCTAAGGCCTTAAGATAGGTTCCAATTTTATTAGCCACATCCCCATTTCTAGTGGTTCTATCTGTCCCCACAATTACCATATCAACCATTCCATGTTGCATGAGGTGCCCTCCTGTATTATCAACAATAAGCGTATGGTCAATGCCGTGTCTTGTTAGTTCATAAGCAGTTAGATTGGAGCCTTGGTTACGAGGTCTTGTTTCATCTACCCAAACATGTACCTTAATCCCTTTTTCCTTCGCTTGATAGATGGGTGAAGTAACGGTTCCCCATTCGATACAGCCCAACATGCCAGCATTACAGTGCGTCAAGATATTAACCGGCGCCCCGTTTTTCTTTTTAGAAATTTCCTCGATTAATTCCAAACCATGTACACCAATCATTCTGCAGGTCTCGATGTCTTCTTCCACGATTAAATGCGCTTGATTCCAAGCAGTTTCAAGCGGATTATACGCTATTGACAATGCCTTTTGCATACGATCTAAGGACCAAAACAAATTGATGGCTGTAGGCCTTGATTGTCGTAGCTCCTCAAATGCCTGTGTTAAGAATTCTTTTGGGTGACCACTTTCCTGCATTTCACGCACGGCAAGATACACGCCATATGCAGCAGTTGCTCCAATAAGTGGGGCGCCACGAACAGTCATGTTTTTAATGGCGATTACCGCATCTGAATAACTAAGTAGCTTTACAACAACAAATTGATGAGGAAGCAGACGTTGATCAATTACTTCAACATAATTATCTGCGGTGGTCCAAATGGTACGAAAAGCTGTAGACATAGCCGGCTAATTATAGCCCGAAAGCTGCTTTAACATTATCCACAAAATCTAATTTCTCCCAAGTAAATAATTCAACTTCTCGCGTTTCAATTTTGCCATCGTAGGCCCTGAAAGATTTCGTAACTATTTCATTTTTACGACCCATGTGACCATAGGCAGCCGTTTCAAGATAAATTGGATTTCGTAATTTCAATCGTTGTTCTATAAAGTATGGACGCATGTCAAATATTGTTTCTACTATTTTTCCAATTTCGCCATCCGTCATGTTTACCTTAGAAGTACCATAGGTATTAACGTATATCGATGTTGGCTTAGCAACACCAATAGCATAAGATACTTGCACCAACACTTCGTTACACAATCCTGCTGCTACCAAGTTTTTAGCGATATGTCTTGTTGCATAAGCACCGGAACGATCCACTTTAGAAGGATCTTTTCCAGAAAATGCGCCACCACCATGACCACCTTTACCACCGTAAGTATCCACAATAATTTTTCTGCCTGTTAATCCGGAATCGCCATGCGGCCCACCTATCACAAATTTTCCAGTAGGGTTAATGTGGTACTTTATATCATTGTTAAATAAATGCACGTATTGTGGGTATTTCGCTTTCACTCGAGGAATTAAGATGCCAATTAAATCAGCTTTAATCTTTGCCAACATTACCTCATCGTTTTGATCAAAATCATCGTGTTGCGTAGAAATTACAATGGCATCAATTCTAACCGGCTTATTATCATCTGAATACTCTAGGGTAACCTGAGATTTGGCATCTGGTCGTAGGTACTTAATTTCATTATTTTCTCGGCGTAAATTCGCTAATTCAATTAACAAAGCATGGGAAAGGTCGAGCGCAAGTGGCATAAAATTAACCGTTTCGTTCGTCGCATAACCAAACATCATTCCTTGGTCTCCTGCTCCTTGATCTTCAGGATTTGTACGCTCAACACCTTGATTAATATCAGAAGACTGCTCATGAATTGCAGAAAGCACACCACAAGAGTCTGCTTCAAACTTATATTCGCTCTTCGTATAACCTATTCGTTTGATTACTTCTCTTGCAATTTGTTGCACATCTAAATATGTATTAGACTTCACTTCTCCAGCCAAAATAACTTGACCAGTTGTTACAAGCGTTTCGCAAGCGACCTTAGAATTAGGGTCAAAAGCCATAAAGTTATCAATGATTGCATCAGAAATTTGATCAGCAATTTTATCTGGATGTCCTTCAGAGACAGATTCGGATGTAAATAAGTATGCCATTATTTTTATTGTTTAGGTATGCAAAAATAAGAAAACTGAAAAGATTGTTGGCTATTATTAAGCAACTTGTCGCTTTTTTTAATAAAAAGTCTGGTTTTCCCTCACCATTTTCCTCAGTAAAGGATTAGGACGATAGCGATCCTCGCCATAGATCAATTGTAAATCTTCTAAGCGTAAAAGGACTTCTTCCAAGCCTATTTCATCCGCCCAAGCCAGCAATCCTTTGGGATAATTCACACCATTTATCATGGCTAAATCAACATCTTTAACGGAGGCTATTTGCAAAAATACGGCGTCAATTGCCTCATTAATCAACATGCTGAGAATCCTGTCCAAAATTTCACGTCCTAGTTTTTCATCCATTATTGGCGTTGGTGCGGTGCTATCCAACGAATAATCATAAAATCCACGTCCTGATTTTCGACCATAAAAACCTGCTTCTTTATATCGTTTTTGAGTAAACGAAGGCTTAAATCTAGGATCGAAATAAAAGGCATTAAAAACGGTTTCCGTTACCGAATAGTTGACATCATTTCCAATGTAATCCATCAATGTGAATGGCCCCATTTTAAATCCACCGAGCTGTACCATTGCCCAATCAATTGTGGCGAAATCCGCTATCCCTTCCTCATAAATTCTCAGCGCTTCACCATAGAAAGGGCGAGCAACACGGTTCACAATAAATCCAGGGGTGTCCTTACAAACCACCACCGTTTTATTCCAACTTCGAATTAATTCTATGGAAGAATTTAGTGTCTCCGTGCTTGTTTGAATAGCCGGGACAATTTCAACCAAGGGCATGATTGGCGCCGGATTGAAAAAATGAATGCCAATGATTCTTTCAGAATTAATCAGTGCCGAACCAATAGATGCAATAGATAAGGAGGACGTATTGCTCGCCAATATACAATTACTAGAAACCGTTCTCTCCAAGGCTTGAAAAACGGATTTTTTTATTTCCAAGTCTTCAATAATGGCTTCAATTACGAAGTCACAAACTACAAAAGCAGCGATTTCACTTGCATATTGAATCCTATTTTCAATGGCTAATTTAGCGGAAGCATCTATTTTTCCTTTATCGACAAGTTTAGAAAGCGTGACGCCTAAAGTTGCTTTCGCTTTATCAAGTTGATTGGTATTCAAATCAGCCAAGATCACTTGGTGACCGCATTGTGCAGCTACTTGTGCAATTCCAAGTCCCATTGTGCCTGCACCCAATACGCCTATCGTTTTTTCCATGTTATTTTCCTTTGAATATTGGCGTTCTTTTTTGTAAAAAGGCATCCACGCCCTCTGTAAAATCATCGGTCAAACCCGCTTCTACTTGAATAAGTACTTCCATATCAAGTTGATCCTCCAACGAATTAAACAAACCTAAATTCACCGCTCTCTTACTTAAACCCAATCCTTTCGTTGGCATCAAGGCTAGTTTTTCAGTAAAGGTCTTTATTTCCTCATCAAAAGAAGCGTCTTCCACTACTTTATAGATCATATTTAATTTTTCCGCTTCAGTTGCAGACACTTTATCACCCGTCATCATTAAGGCCAAGGCTTTTTGCATCCCAATTAAACGGGGTAGAAAAAAAGTGCCACCAGAATCTGGAATCAATCCAATTTTTGAAAATGCTTGAATAAACGAAGCGGATTGTTTCGCAATGGTTATATCGCAAGCCAAGGCAATATTCGCTCCTGCTCCTGCGGCTACACCATTTACTGCAGCTACAACAGGCTTTTCAATAGTCCGTATTTTCAAGATTATCGGATTGTAATGATCCCTAACTATCGTTTCAAGACCTGGACCCTCAGGGTCAGTTGCCTCAGCTAAATCTTGTCCTGCACAGAAAGCTTTTCCCATCCCTGTAATTACAATTACACGAACAGCTGGGTCAGCGGCGCAATCATCTAGATGGCATTGAAGTTGCAGCGCCATAGACTTGTTGAATGAATTGTACACTTCTGGTCTGTTTAAAGCCAGAGTACAAACTCCCAAAACATCAGTACGAATTATTTCCATAACGAAAAGTATTAGTACAAAACTACTTTATTTTTTTAGGGAAGAATAAATTTCAATGTGATACTTTATTCGTTCTTGAATGGTTTTCCTTAAATGCGCTGGCTCAATCACTTCCACCTCACCGCCATAACTTAGCAATAAACGAATAAACTCCTCAGAAATGAGAATATTTAATTCAAAGAACCCATGAGTGTGTGTTTGCTTTACAAGCACTTGAGAATGGTGGAATGGCTGAGAATGAATATATCGCTCAGCAATTTTATTTGCTTTCAGGATAATTTTTTCGGGACTTCCCTTAAATGCTGTTATGCCAATAGCATCTTGAAAATATACTATTGGGTTGAAGTCGAGTGGTAAGTCATACGCCTCAAGTAGTAGCTCTAGTTCATTCATTCTATCGAGAGCGTAGGTAATGATGTCATTTTTATCAAAATCAAAGACAAGGACATACCACCTATTCCGATACTCCTTAAGATAAAGGGGAAGGCCTTTTCGTTTTTTGGCAAGGCCCGAAATAAAACTTTGGTACATGAAACTAACCACTTGTTTTTCGCGGATTGCAGCTAACAAGCGCGGCAGGAATTCACTTCCTCCAATCGAACTTGCCGACTCAAAACCCACAAATTGATCGACATCACTTGAAGGATCAGATCCTATAGCAACTCTATCGACGATCTTGTCAATGGCAGAACCAAACTGCTGAAAAAAAGGAACCTCACGAAACTGTTGTAAGGTATTCACTGCAAAGCGAATTGAACTTAATTCATCTTCAGATAAAGGAATATCATTGATACTAAAATCAGGGTCTAAATAATAATATCCTGCATTACTTTTACTATATTTAATGGGTGCATCATGGTCCATTTTCATGGCAAACATATCTTTTTCAATGGTAGAGTCACAAATGTTGTCCCCATAACTTTCCCCATAAAGTGCTTCTTCGCAAGCTTCTCGTAGAGCTGCTTTAGAAGGAAAAGTCTTATACTTATTTCGTAACATCCGGTCAATGATACGGTAGCGAATTAAAGCATTTTTGATATGCGGCATAAAAGGAACTTATTTGGATTTGTATCCGAACAACTTATAGAATTTTATCGCCTGAGCAACTTCATAAGGAACGTCATTATCCCAGGTGGCAGAACCCATTTTAATTTTACTTAATACATCGTCAGACATGATATGCAGTAATGATTCATCGAATTCATTTATCGCTTGCAGCTTACCATTATCTATCATAAATTGCAATAAATTATAAAGATGCTTTGGTAATTTAATCGTTGACAAGTCATACATTAATCCATCATCAACATTAATCGCAGGATAGACATATATTTTGACGGAATTACCAAAACCGCGTCCAAATGCCTCTAAAAGTCCTCCCTGAAGGTTATCATAATATCTTTCATCAAATATAGTATTTAAGTTATAAATGCCAACAATAACGCCAATCACAGTTCCTTTAGTGGTTGCCGATAAATACTCAACCATTCTGTAGTGCTTCAAATAATTTGAAATCATAACCGTATAGCCAAGCGAGCCTAACAATTCAGCTCGATCTAAAAAATCTTTTATCGAAATTTTTCCGTCGGCCGTTAAATCTTTTAGAGTCAGTTCGAAGATAACTTCTAAACTCCCTTCATCCATTTCATGTTCATTAAGAAAAGCATTTTTTCCTTTCTCAATCATATCAATATGAACCTTAGTTACAGGCCTAAACCTGCCCCTCATCAACAATACATTTTTTTTGTAGAGGGCTGTTGTGGGCTGCAAGACATTTTTTGCAAGGTCAAACATGGTAGCGTCTGTAATTCCACGTTGGACTAAATTTAAGGCAACAATTCTATTGTCGATATTTTCAAAGGCTGGACCAGAGAAACGAAGCATATCAATTTCCATTTTTTCTCTTGGCAATCGGGCGACAAGAACATCGATAAAATGATCTAAATTTTCTATTTCAAAAAAAGCAGCATAAATAAGATTTACCCCTAAGATCCCCAATGATTCTTGCTGTGATTTATGACCGGAATCGTGAAGTTTCACGTGCAGAACAATATCGTTTGGCTTTCCACCTAAAGTATTCTGATAACGAATTCCTACCCAACCATGCCCTTGATTCGTTTTGTGATAATTCAATGATTCAACGGTATTACAAAAAGCAAAAAAACGGGCATCCTTATTTTTTTCAGGGAGAACAGCTGTTAATTGATTGTATTCGGCTGATAACATCGTTGTTAAACGCTCTTCGCACACATATCTTGAAGTTGCACCATACATGGAATCTGATATTTTCATATCATAAGCAGAACGAGTAAATGCAATTGTTCCAGAGCTTCCTCCGGCTTTAAAAAAATTAGCTGCTACCTCTTGCCCTGCACCAATTTCGGCGAAACAACCATAAATATCCTTTTTCAGGTTTATTTTTAAGGCCTTATCCTCCGTTGTAATTCTATAACTGCTCAATGATTGATTAATTAGGATCTTTAAATGCTGGATTATTCACAAAATTCAAATCCGTAAGGGTAAGCAAAAACTTTTTCAATAACATTTTCTCTTGGGCATCCAATTGAACGCCACCTTGACTTGCATATTCGATTAGCGGATCAATGGTTGGGCTAGCATGTATGCCGGTAGAATAAAACTCAATCACCTCATCAAGGGTTGCGAACCTTCCGTCATGCATATATGGAGCTGTTAAAGCGATATTTCTTAGGGTTGGCACTTTGAATTTCCCATTATCATTTGAATTTCCTGTTACCGCACCACGCCCTAAATCCGTTAGCGTGACATCTAATCCATTGTTGCTAAACTTTTTAACACGCATCAATGGCCCATTATGACAATGAAAACAATCGGCGCCGTTTAAACTTTTAAACAAATCGTATCCGGCCCATTCATCTACTTCAATGGTCGTGAAGATTTGCTGTTCAGCCGTATTCAGTGACAAACCATTTTCATATTTGTACATGACATCAAATTTTGATTCACCAGAAACCATTGTTCTAATAAATTGAGCGATTGCCTTTGCAACCTGAGCAGAATCGATAATTGTAGCGCCAAAAGCTTGAAAGAATCTATTTCTGTAAACCATATCCGCATTTAGCTTTTGAGCAGTAACTTTCCAACTTTGATGCATTTCAATGGGATTTGGAACTGGTTCAAGTATTTGTTTTTCCAAGGAAGTTGCCCTTCCATCCCAAAAGAAAAAATCTTCCCAGCCCAAATTAATAAGTGCCATGGATTGACGATTTCCTTGTATACCGTCAATGCCAACTGAGAATTGATTGTTATCCGAGAATGAGTTTTGCGGAGAATGGCAAGTCGCACAACTCATCGTATTATCAGCACTCAACCTTTTTTCATAGAACAAGTACCTTCCCAACTCAATACCTTCTTCCGTCATAGGATTATCAGAAGGAATCAACATTTGAGGGAAGTGTGATGGAATCGACACAGCGCTTGGCGTTGGCAAAAAACTTGCCTTATCTTTATTACAAGAAAGTAAGAGAATTAGCGAACTAAAACAAAGCCACTTTTTCATTAATAGGGTGTAAGAGCAGATTTAAAGTTTTTTCCAAATTTTAAGGTAAGGGCTGTTTGTAAGCTTGAAGAATGCGCTAAAAATTCAGTCCTTAAATCGATCGGGTCTAGCCCATTACAAATCACATCAAACAAATCTAATTGAAGCGCAAAAGTATGCGTATTCGAAGCTGTTTTTACCCAATTAATCGCTGAGAAAGTTTTAGTTTGAAGATAGTCATCCGTACCAACATGAAAACTAAAATTATGATTATAGTTTTCAATGCCATCCTGTAAAGTATCCGCTTTCCCCTCTACACTAATGAAAATATACCCTGGGTTCCAGCCCCAATGCATCGTGCCAGCGTTGCTAATATTCAATGGGCTATCATTTGAAAAGGTCGATGGATCGTTATGGTTGATTAGGCTATCCACCCCTAAAATAAATTGTAAATCAGAAAATAAATTAACATCTTGTTCCACTTTCAAAAAATTATTACCAGAAAAAGCAAAATCAAAAAAGCCAACTTGTGCTAAACTATTTTGACCATTTTTTAAAGTGGTACCAAAGAATTTTAAATCGGTAAATTTAATTTTATAACCTTCCGTAGTAAGATATATAGAATCAAGAAAAAGATTCGATGAATTGTACGTGGGCTGAACCGTTATCTCTACATAAGATTTAGGCGTTTCAATTGGTGTAGGCTTGTCTTTTTTGCAAGAAACAAGACCTGCCAAAAGGAATAGATAAAATAAAAAACAGCTAATTTTCATGCGGTAAATATACTTGAAAGCAATGAGAATTTAGTACCTTTATACTAAAAAAAAGATTTCATAATGGGTGATAAACTGAGAGATGAAAAGCCATTGCTTGTAATGAGCGCTTCGGCAGGTAGTGGAAAAACACATCAGTTAGTATTAGAATATTTATCCATACTTCTTGAAGAAAAAAACAGTTTAGGTAAATACAAATCAATCGTTGCCATGACCTTTACCAATAAAGCGGCATTGGAAATGAAAACTCGAATAATTAACACATTAGACGGACTAGCGAATAAGCAATTCAGCACAAAAATCACTTCAATGAAATCCGATTTGCTAGCATTACTTCCAATTACAGAAGATGAATTAAAGTACAGAGCAAAGCAGGCGCTTCATGAAATACTGCATGGATATGAAGAATTTCATGTTTCAACAATTGATAAATTCAATTTGAAACTAATCCGTTCATTCAGTAGAGATTTAGAAATACAAGGTGACTTTGAGGTAGTCCTTAATGAAAATCAAATTTTGGCAGATGTTGTAGATTCTATGCTGAATAGACTTGGGCTTGACGGTTATGAAAAGCTTACAGAACTTGTGAAGCGTTATGCGAAACATAATTTTGAAGAGGGACAAAAATGGAATTTTCGCGACCAACTGATCGCATTTGCTGGAGTATTAAGCAATGAAAAATACCACCAACACGTAAGCAAACTTGTCGAAATGAAATTAGATGAGGAGGCCTTTAAGAATTTACTAGAAGAGATAAAGCAGATTGAACGTCCATTTTTACAAACAGCCAAAATAGTATCTGATAGCTATGCTCAATTAGGAATTGATTTTAACAAAATACCGCAGAAATCAACTTTTCACAATCAAATACTTGCACTTGGAAACTTTGTCGGCTTTCCTTCTAGCAAGAGCGTTTTATTTAGCAAAAAAGTCGACGAAGTATTAAAGGATGAAATAAAATGCAATTTTATTCCAAATGATCTGCGTTTAGATTTGCTACAAATCGATGAAGAATTTCAAGTCAATGTTCCACGTTTCCTATTGTTAGAGGCCTATAAAAGCAACTTTTTCAATATGGCTTTACTTCAGTTTATAGCGAGTGAAATGGAGATTATTAAAAAAGAGGAGCAAATTATCCGTATTTCAGAATTCAACAAAATGATTAGTGTTTTAGTAAGAGATGAAGAGGCGCCTTACATATACGAGCGCCTTGGGAATCGACTAAGCCATTTTCTATTAGATGAGTTTCAGGATACTTCGAGACTACAATGGCTAAATCTTATTCCCTTGCTTCACGAATCCTTGTCAAAAAATAAACGCAACCTTATTGTAGGTGATCCAAAACAATCCATTTACCGCTTTAATAATGGCTTAGCCGACCAATTTGTATCCCTTCCAGCGATTTATAATCCGGAGGGAAATGCAGCAATAAAGCGTCAATCGGACTACTTTTTTTCTCGCGGAAAACTCGATACCCTAAAAAATAATTATCGGTCAGCAACACAAATTGTATCCTTTAATAATTTGTTTTTTCAAGAACTTATTACAAATTTATCACCAAGATCTGCCGCATTCTACTCTTCCATTAATCAAGTCTCGATGTCCAAAAAAGAGGGATTTGTAAGTATTACGTCTCAATCAAAAGAAACATTCGAAGGGAATTTAGTCGATTCTATCATCGTGATCATTGAAAAATGTATCGCTGATGGCTATGATCCCGCAGACATTTGTGTCTTATCAGAAACAAAACGAATTGGTAATAGCATTGCAAATGGTCTCACCCATGCCAATTACAAAGTAGTTTCAGTTGATTCACTTTTAATCACAAATGACGCTAAGGTACGACTTTGCATATCCTATTTAAAAAGGCGCGAAAAACCCTCAAACTCAACCGAAATAAAGAAATTTGCAGAGTGCTATTTTAGATTAAAAAATGGAAGTGCCGGTAGTGAGTATCTTTCTTATTTTGAAGAAATAACGAAATCCAATGGAACCATAATACGCATTTTTAATGAGGCGCAATTCCTTACAGATAAATTTGGCGCCGTTTCAAACTTCTTTTTTCCGTATGAAAATCTATATGATTTAATTCAAAAGTTTTTCAAAATAATGGGGTGGAAAGAAACTGAAGAAGCTTACTTACATCATTTTGCCGACGTTTGCTTTGCTTTCCAATCAACTCGACATTCCGACTTAACTTACTTCAATGAATACATTCAGGAAAATAAAAATAAAATAGCCATTCAATTGCCTGAATCAAGAGATGCAGTGCAAGTTATGACAATTCATAAATCAAAAGGATTGGAATTTCCTGTTGTTATTTTACCACAAATTGATTTTTACACCAAATTTTTAGCGCATGCGAAATACCTTATAGACGCAGGTGAGCAAATGATTTATAAAAATCTAGCCATGAGTAGCCGCATCGATTGTGTTCGACTATTTTCGGAAGAGGAGAAAGAACTTATCTTGACCGATAAAATAAATCTTTTTTACGTCGCTATGACTCGCCCAGAAAATCGACTTTACGCTTTTAATCATTATTCTAAGGGAAATTTCGGAGAGCTCGTCCATGAGGCCTTAACGAGTATTGCAACAGAAGACGAGATAAATAATACGCCATTAGTGATTGAAAGAGGCAACAAAAATGAGTTGAAACAAGCAGCAAGCGCTAATCTAGATTCGTTTTATTGTCCTGCAGAGAATGCCGATCGACTTTGGTATCCCGATATTGTATTGCGTGCAGAACAAGACGGGGGTTTTTCCACGGATGAGATCCTTTACGGCAACAGTTTCCATCTATTAATGGCACAAGTCAATAAATTAGAAGGCCTAGATTTAAAATTGACTGAGCTTATTGATGATGGTAAAATAGATACCTCTTTTAAAGATCGATTAGAAAAAGAAGCGAATGGACTTCTTCAGAACGAAATATATGCTAGTTTTATTGATAATTCACACCAAATAAAAAGTGAGCAAAGTATTATTGTCGGGCCAAATGAGATTAAAAGACCAGATAAGATAATAATACATCATGACAAAGTCATTGTTATTGACTTTAAAACTGGCGCTAAACAGGCCAAGCATATTGATCAAGCGATAACCTACCGAGGAATAATGGAAGAAATGTTTAAACTACCAATAGAAACCTATTTATATTATTCAAAGGACCAAGCATTAATCGTTTGCTAAGCTTTCAGCTGGAGCTGCGCTTTTTAAAAAGGTATAAATAATGGGATGGGGAATATCTCGTGTTGATGATACTTGCGGATAAAATGCGCATGCCACGAAAAAAGAATAACCTTTCAGCGAAAAAACCTCAGGGTCATCAAATTGATTTCTCGCTTCAATATCAATCCAATCACCTGATAAATCATTTAATAATTTAGGATATAAACTGTAACGCGTGGCTGTAAGTTCTGTTCGCGTGAAATTTTCATAAAGCTTTGAAAAAACCTTAGAATTTGGTGTTATCTGAATCTCTTCAAAATAAGGCCCTGAAGATAAATTCTCGGAAATTAATTTCTCAGCTTCTCGGTTAAGATTATTGTAGGCGATAAGAAATTCCAGAAGGATTTTAAAACTTTCACCTGTAGCAAGTACTGGTTTTTTCAGATCCAATAGGCGTTTAAAAATCCCATTAAGAAAAAATCCGTTTTGAAAGGGCCCCGGCGCAATCCAGAAAGCATCAAACTTCGTAAAATAGTTTGCTTTTTCCTGCGCCACATCACTTACCTTAATCCAATAGTAATTGATCTCTACATCTAGAAAAATAGATGCGTGATCTAAGGAAAGATTGGTTGCATGGTGCGCATTAAAAGTGAAGTTGTAATCCCCAATAATGGCTATTTTTAATGGTTCCATCAATTAAAATATGCCCTTTAGGATTTTTATAAATTTATTTCTGAAAATATCCGCTGTATTTTGCGTTTTGTATTTGCACGGAATCTAAGGCCCCAGAAATTGGGTTATTACGGTATACGTAACAAGAAAAATTACAATCGAAGAAAGAATAATCACCCGTATTGTCTGACTGCTGCTTGATATTAGAAAAAGTAACTGTGTGGGGCACATTGTATAATTCCCTAGATACCCAAATTGAGCTGTTGTTGTCGGTGTAGGTTACTTCAAAACCAAAAGCATTAATATTATCACCATAATTTTGCTGATTAATGGCTGAATTTGTATGATAATTATTAAACATGGTGAGCGTTGGTTCATTATTCGCAGCTGCATCCCAATTTAAAGCACCTAATTTTAACCGTATAGATAGCGGTTGATTGGGCGATAACATTTCAGTCATATAAACCATAAAAGAAGGATTTGGAGAAGGGTTAATATCGATCACATTCTGCGTGTTTCCCAAATATCCATTAACATTTTGAGTCAGTTCCATTTGTGTTCCATTTACGTATCCATTAAATGTACAAGTAAGGTTTACAGTACTTGACGGGGGTGGAATAACCTCGTGTTCAATACAAGAAGATACAAATACCAAGAGGATTAACGCGGAAAGAAAGCTAATTAAAATTCTCATAACTATAAATTTAGATAACAAAGTTAAATGAATTAACGCAAAATATCAAAAAAAGATGCCCCTAGTTTTTTTATTACTTAAATTTCATTTTTTCCTATAATTTGCTTTACAAGAATTGTCAAAAGAATCAAGAAAAAGTCAGTATCACAGAAATTGACTCAAGAAGTAATTTTAGCTATCATAAATTCGATTAAAGACTGAAAATTGATTGTAACTTTACCATTAATTATTATGAATTTTGTTAAAGAGTCTCTTAGGGAAATATTTATATCGCTTCATTTAGATTTAACTAAAAATCTAAAATATGACCGACTTACAAGAAAAATACTGAAAAAATATCTTGAAGTAAACTTTAATTGTATTGACGTTGGTTGTCACAAAGGCGAAATCTTAGATTTGTTGCTTAAGTATGCGCCTGAGGGAGAGCATTATGCTTTTGAACCAATACCTTATTTATACAAAGAATTAGAAAATAAATACAATAAAAAAGCCACTATTTATTCTTGTGCTTTATCCGACAAAAGCGGCGAAAGCACATTTCAACTTGTTAAAAATGCTCCTGCATACAGCGGAATTAAAAAAAGAAGGTATGATATTTTAAATCCAGAAATTGAAGAAATAAAAGTAGAATTAAAAACTTTAGATGAGATAATTCCCGATGATAAAAAAATTCACTTTATTAAAATTGATGTTGAGGGTGGCGAATTTGGTGTTTTAAAAGGGGCTAAAAAATTACTAAAAATGCATAAGCCCATTATTTTATTTGAATTCGGAAAAGGAGCGAGCGATTTTTATGAAACCTCCCCAACTGATTTGTATAATTTTTTGGCTAATGAAATTGGATTGAAAATTTATACCCTTCAATCGTTTATAAAAAATAAAGAGCCAATTAATGAGGGTGACTTTATGAATTATTTTGATAGCAATGAGGAGTATTACTTTATTGCAAGTGCTTGTAGTTAAGAAATAAGCTGAAGGCAGAATAGATAAGCAAACACATGCGAATTATCGCAAAATATCAAAAAAATGCCTTTGCCCCGAAAAAATAATTGAAACATGTTAAAAGCCACCTAAAATGGAAAAATAAGGCCCTGCTTTTTCATTTAGGGAGATGAATTTATCCTTGAATTAATATTGTTGAGCTCATATCTGCGAAGAATTTCATCGTGAAATAAAACTGCTCAAAAACGTCCTTTTAACGAGTTTTTTTTTAAGAAGAAAAAAGTTTTGAACATTTTGTTTCTTGTTTTTTATTTATATAGAAATATTAATTTTTTTGTTTATTTGAAGTATTTAAATTTTACTAGCAATATAATCGTCATAGTAATCCATAAATACTTTACGTATGTAATATATATTACCCCAATAGTTCTTGGTTGTCATATCAGAAAAGTTAAATTTTGTGCTAGTCACATTCTGAGTTAATCTTTTGACTAAAAAATCACTTGTAATTGTTTTTTGAAAAGTTTCTGTTTTTCCAAGACTACTAACATATGAGTATTGTGCCAAAACAGTAACGCCACTAGTCTCTTGATATGAATTAGGGGTTTTTTGTTTATTTATTACATCATAACCACAGAACCACTTAATAAAATTAGATAATTCTTCATTTGTTATTGTATATATTTTACCATTTTCATCCGTATAACCATTTTGAACTTTACTATACGTACTTGGTGTTCCGTCAATAATTGCCAAATGCCAATCAGACACGGGTTTAAATTCATCTTCTAATTTTTCCGCTTGAGCTATAATACTATCTGCTTTTTCTTTTTCTGCATTATTTAAGGATACAATATAATCATTAGAAGTTTTACCAGACAATTCAAGTATTTCTGAAGTTATACAATTATTTACATTGGTATTTAATTTAATCCATCTGACTGTTCCATTTATATTAGTGAATTTCATGATATTACCTTCACATTCCCATTCAACAGGGGCAATGTAAGGGCCTCCCGAAAAGACTGTTGTTAATATGTTGTTGTCAAATGTGTAAGTTTCAGTGCCAGAAATTGCATTTGCGTCTCCGGCTTCGAACGTATTGTAAAGAGAATCACAATTTCCACTTGTACAGTAATAGGTATATCTTACCCCTCCTTCAAGAATATGCATGGTGTTTGGGAATTGTTCGAGAACCCATTTACCTTCAGCAGGGTATTTATTTTGAGCTAATAATGTCTGTGCTAGGCAGAAAGCAATCAAAAATATTAAAGTTTTCATAACGATTATAGTTAGATTTTAATTAATAATAGGTCAATATTAATTTAAAATTGTCTAATATGAAAAATTATAGTCATAATAAATTTATTACTACTTTTGATAGGGAGTTCGAAAAATTCTTGAATTACATTTCTTTGCGACAACAAAAATGAATGGGAAGAAGGACTTACAGATTGTGGTATTTTAACCCTTTAAAGTGATGATTTGTTAAAAATTAGCGTTTTTCCTTTTATGAAATCATTTATTCTTATTGCAGTTTCTATTTTTATAACGCATCAAATTACGTGGTCACAATCCATACATGACCTTGCACGAACAGGAACAGTAACATTAATGGAGGAACACCTTAAAAAAGTTCCAAGTGATTTGAATTCAGTATCGGAACAAGGCATGACACCGTTTATTTTGGCTTCGTATCGAGGAAATAATGCGGTTGCAAAATTACTAATGGACAAAGGAGCAGACATTGGATATTGCTCCCCTGAGGGAACTGCTATTTATGGAATGATTTATAAAGATAACTCAGCGCTAGTAGAATATGTTTTGGAAAAAGGATATTCTCCAAATGATACGTGTCAATTTAGTCAATTTGGAACTCCTTTGCACTTTGCTATGAGCTTAAGGCGCTATGGGATAATTTCTTTACTCCTTAAATATGGAGCCAAAAAAGACATTCAAAATCCACAGGGGCAAAACATAAATGATTTATTATTATTTTATAAAGACGAACAATTAACTAAACTTTTCGAATCTCATGATAAATAAATTACTACCCGTCATTCTACTTTTATTTTCTCAATGGTCTTTCTCGCAGACTTATACCACAGGCGTTGTTAATTTATCCTCAACAGCTGGCTTAGGCATGTCGGTCAAACTTGATATTACCACGAATGTAACAATGACCTTAAGCGGTCCGTCGGGACGTTGGTTTGCCCTCGGATTTGACGCCTCATCGATGGCGGGGGGCACCGATGTTGTGGGCGTTCATGCTGTGGGTTTATTGCCAAATTTCGATGCCAATTTAACCGGCTACAATGCCCCAGCAACGGATGCCCAACAAGATTGGACGATCACATCAGATCAAGTCGCGGCAGGAGTTAGAACCATCATTGCTACGCGCGCGTTGAATACAGGAGATGCTAACGATCATGTCTTCACAGCAGGAACGGGAACTCTTTCGCTGATATGGGCTAGAGGAAATACGAGTTCATTCAACTATGCTTACCATGGAAGTGGAAACCGCGGCATTATAAATGCTACATTTTCACTAGTGGTCGTGCCACCAGCACCAACAGGTGCAGCGATGCAGACTTTATGCACCAATTCAAACTTATCTCAGCTAACAGTTAATGGAACTAATGTGCAATGGTACAGTACTGCATCCGGTGGGAATCCTCTTCCACCTAATACAATTTTAAGCAATGGAACAACCTATTATGCATCTCAAACCGTAAATGGTGTTCAATCACTGAATAGATTGGCTGTTTTAGTTACACTAATAGCTGCGCCAACAGCGGCCCCCGTATTTAATAATCCAGTCTTATCTGTCTGTTCGCCAAGCAACAATATAACTTATAGCGTAAATGCCGTGCAGAATGCAAGCTCATACAATTGGGTCTTATCTCAGGGATTAAGCGGTTCGAGTCAACTTTCATCTATTTCAGTTAGTTTGACTCCTAATTTATCCAATGGAAGCATCTCGGTGAGTGCCGTAAATCAATGTGGGCAGGGACCTACCACGATTATAAGTATTACACAACACCCTAGTTATTTTAATAACCTCGTTACAACGGCCTGTGATTCTTTTTTATGGATGGGACAATGGTATTTAACAAGTGGTACTTTCACTTCTAATAGTCAAAGCCAATTTGGTTGTGATTCCATAACGCAACTGCAATTAACCGTATTAAATAATTCACAGTCTAATATCAATATAGGACAGTGTTCGCCCTTACTACTCAATGGTCAAACCTACACCCAAAGTGGTTCTTACCAACAAATACTTAACTCTTCTTTAGGTTGTGATTCAACTGTTAATATTCAGTTTACTTTGTTCTCTTCTGATACCGTAACTGTAGCACTTGAGGCCTGCGATTCGATAGAACTTGGAGGTCAACTATTCACGAGTTCAGGACTTGTCCCTCAGTTATTAAGCTCTTCATTAGGTTGCGACTCATTAGTTTTATGGCAACTCACGATAAACCCTACCCTATATGTTTCAATAGATACCATAGTAACTAACGAGAGTTATGAATGGAATGGTAGCTCTTATGCAGCATCAGGTATTTATAGCCAAGTATTTACTTCGGCCGTTGGCTGCGACAGTATTGTGACGGTGAATCTAACCGTGCTTACTAGTGGTGTTGAGGAGTTAGCGTTTATTATTCCCTATCCAACGATTTTGCAGGTAGGTGAATGGCTACATATTCATGGACAGCAATGGGATATGTTTGACGTCTATGGAAATTTAGTTTACACTATTCCCCAACTGACTACTAAGGTTCGAATGGACTTTCCTGTAGGATTTTATATACTAAAGAACCGTGAAAAAACACTGAGAATTCTGCTTGTAAACTAGCATAATTCAACGTTAATACTATCTTTTGTGTAAATAAAGTATACTAGTAAGCTAAGAGGTCAGATTACTGAATATCAAAAACATGACAATTTCTCTGTTGCTCACTCTACCTTTGTGACCTCGCTAGGAATCGAACCTAGATCAAAAGTTTAGGAAACTTCTATTCTATCCGTTGAACTACGAAGTCAAGATTGCAAAAATAAGTTAATTTTCGCTTTGAACTGAAATTAAATGACTGCGAATTTGAGTTGGCCTACCTTCCCGTTTTTTGACGTTCGCAAATAATAAATCCCGGCATTAACTACAGGTAGTTGAATCGTTACCGTCGTTGTATTGGCTTTTGTAAGCAGTATCAATTTGCCATTCAAGTCATAAATCTCGATAGCTTGATTCAGATCCATCCCACTAATATCAAAACTTCCATTGTTTGGATTAGGTTGTACTTTCACTCCTTGATAACTCAAGTTATCAATTGAAGCGCATGCCTCAACAGTTACCGCTAATACAGCTTGTCCTACACATCCATTAACATCTGTAAAACTTGCCGTTAAATTAAATTGGCCAAGTCCTGATACGGATGGATCAAATGTGTTTCCAACAACCCCTGTCCCTGATAATGTTGCTCCTACAGGACTTAATGTCATTGAAATGGGTGAGTCATCTATACAAAAGACCGTGTCTAATATACTTGATACAATCGAAACCACCGGACTCGCAAGAACGGTAATTTGTACACTTGTAGAACTTGAACCTAAAGAATTACTAACTAATAAAGTCACGGTGTAAGTACCCGGTGAAGTATAAATATGGCTTGGGTTTTGCGAATTCGAATTAGTCAAGTCGCCAAAATCCCATGCCCATGTCGTTGGTGCATTGGTACTTAAATCATTAAATGTTATTGACGTAGCTTGACAAATTGTGTTTGATGCAGGAGAAAAAGACGCTACAGGCAAAGCTGGTGGAGCATTCAAGTTATACATAATCTTGAAGTCATCAAAATAATAGCCATCCGCATTCGTGCCCCCGTCAGATTTAAGAATAAAGCGAACTTTAATTGTTTGTCCTAAGTAATCACTCAAATTAATTTCTTCGATTACCCATGAAGATTGCGTGCCTTCATAAACGGGAAGGTTATTCGGTTGAACACTTCCATTGGCATTTGTTCCAGGCACCGTGTAATTACCACATTGACCAATCCAAGTCGTTCCACCATCAATTGAAACTTGAAATTGCGTGTAATCATAGTCGGTCTCTAAGGCCCATTTAGCATAAAAAGAAATCATCGCATCCGATGCATTCGTTAAATCAATTGAAGGGACGTACGTATATGTTTTTGTTGTATTACTAGTGTAATTTCCCGTTGGGGTATCCGTAAATGATTTGGAAGGGGAAACAAAGGTGGAACCGGTTGTAGACCAATTACCCGTCCAATTCGTTGCAGCTGTGGCATTTTCAATCGCTTGAACCGTTAGTGCACCATACGTTTTTGTGATGGTGTCATTTTTAACCCATAATCCATTATCGGTTTTTAATATATATTTTATTACATCCCCAAATTGAATCGCAGGATTTAAATTATAAGAAATGGCGCCAAGCGAAGTTTGTGAAATAGCAAGGTTGTAAATTACCGGACTACCCACACTAACAATATTAATAAGTGGTTGGATCGATACCGTAACAGGTCCAGCTTCCCGACCAAGTCTTTTGGCAGAATGATTAAAATTACCCGATAAGGTAGCCACCATAGACGGATCAGTATCTTTTGCAATGAGATAATTACGAGACAAGTGAGCCAAAATTAAATTGGGGAACACCATTTCTTGACAGGTTGGAATAATTTCCGCTTGCGGTTGCCAAAATGCGGTACCTACTTCTGGTGTATTAACAAATATGGTGTCTTTTTGACCTACACCAATATCAACTTTATACATATAATCATCCGAATCACCTGAAGCGGGATACAATGCCGAACTTTTCATTGCCGTATAGCCATTATGTTCCACCATGTGATTGGAGTAATCCTGAAAATAATTGTGGTGGGCCGCAAACTCAGCCGTTGTTGTCCCAATAGGAAACAACATATCTTTCGCATAAGTATGTGCATTAAAAGCCATGGTGAAATCATTGTTTTGAACCAACCAACGAATCGCTTGAACTTCCGGCTCAGAAAATGCGGCCGTTCCACAATAGGTATCATTACTTGTGGTAAAACTAGTTCCCGTAGTACCCCAACCGTATGAATAATTCCTGTTTAAGTCAACACCATAAACTCCACCCCCGTTATTCCTTCTGTTTTTTCGCCACATTCCACCACCAGTTGGATTCGTAGATTCGTTATATAAATACCCATCAGGATTAACACATGGAACAAAATACATTTGGGTATTATTTACAAGGTAAGTTACCTCTGGATTTGTATTATAATTTTCCAAAAGATACCACATATAAAAAATTGTTTCCATTAAGCTCATGGGTTCTCTCGCATGATGAATCGCCGTATATAAAACCTTAGGTTCGTTTTCATCTAATGCTGGGTTATCCGAAATTCTTACATGATAAATGGGGCGATTTTCTCTCGATAAGAAGGTCGATATTTGTGTTTTAGGAGTAATAATCGATGGGTATTGAGCCGCCATTGCATCTAATTCAGCCAACATGGCATTGTATGTTAAGTAGCCCCCCATTGTGCCCAAATTAAAATTGGAAGGAGTTGATGGGGTGAAATTACTAGCACTTGAACCTGATGTAGAACCAGAGCAGGTAGCGTTTCTCAATTCTTGTGGAGGGTTTTCATCATTTAGGATAGAAACATAATAAGCTTCCACATCGCTTATTAAAATTTCAAAGACGTATTCGTTTTCTTGCATTATTTCTATTTCTCTTTTGGAAAAATCTGAAATATAAAAAGTATTTTCTTTGCGGATACCATGATCGATGGTCACCCCATATTCTGATAATCTATTTAATTCAAAATCAGTAGCAAAAACCTTTACTCTGCTGTAATTTTGAGAAAATGAAAAGTGAGCGAAATAAAATAAAATCAGGAAAAATAGAGATTGTTTCATGGTAAGCAGTTTTTTGTGCGTAAAAATAAGAAAAAATAAAGCGATTCCATATTAACATTTATTTCTATCCAACTAAAATAATATGAACTAAAAAGTAAGAAACAATCCATTTTTTCAGCAACTAATTTGTTAAAAACAAGTTATATTAATTGCTCAAATTAACTTATCGCAGTAAATTAGCCATTCACTTGAAATATATTATTTATATATCGTTGTTGTTTTTTCAAACTTGGGTCGTTGCTCAAGAGGTTTGGATGACCCCTAATTTAGGACAGTGGGATGATCGAATAAGTTTCAGTGTAGACATCAACCAAGGCAAACTCTATATTGAAAAGACAGCACTTACGTATTACCTAAGCAATGCCATGGCACATGCTCATGAAGATGGCAAAGACCACGAAACTGCTGAAAAACTGAAAGTACATGCCATACAACAGACATTCCTCGGTGCTAATTCCAATGCAAAAATAACCTCCAAAGATTCAAGTAAACATTACGCTAATTATTTTATCGGGAACGATCCAGCAAAATGGAAATCAAAAATTCATAGTGTTTCTAATGTGAAATTAAGTGAGTTCTACCCTAATATCGATTTAATATATTCCACCAAAAATGGAGCACTTTCCTATAATTTTGAAATCAATAATGGAGGTGACCCATCAAAGATTCAATTTAAAATTGACGGGGCTGATAAATTTCGCATTTCCGAAAATGGGGCGCTAATCATCGGGCATACATTTGGAGAAATCATTCAAAGTGCGCCTAAAGCGTGGACAATGGATGAAAATGGAAAACGGAACGAAGTAGCTATTTCTTTTGGTATTAGTGAGGGTCGTTGCTTTTTTAATTTCCCAGAAGGTTATGACAAATCGCAAACACTTTTCATCGATCCCAGTTTAACCTTTTCTACTTTTACAGGTTCAACAGCTGATAATTGGGGATTCACTGCAACACCCGACTTAGCGGGAAATTTATATGGTGGCGGAATTGTTTTTGGAGTTGGCTATCCTGTGAGCATAGGTGCGTATGACGCTTCCTTTAATTCGGGTACAGGGTCATTTCCAATGGATATTGGCATAACCAAATTTAATGCAAGCGGTAGCAACTTGTTGTTTTCAACCTATTTAGGAGGGAGTGGGAATGAAACTCCTCATAGTATGATAGCGAATAGCAACGGAGAACTATACCTTTATGGCGCTACCTCATCGACTAATTTCCCAATGGCTGGAGCAAGCTACGACAACAGCTTTAATGGAGGCCCTTATGTAATTGAAAATTCACTTGAATTTAACGGGTCTGATATTTATGTAGCAAAAGTAAGTTCAAATGGCACAAGCCTTTTATCCTCTACTTTTGTTGGGGGAAGTGGAACTGATGGATTAAATGCCAATAGTTTACACTACAATTATGGCGACCAATTTAGAGGAGAAATAATTTTAGATAATAATGGAAATGTTTATGTTTCTAGTACGACTGAATCACAAAATTTTCCTTCAATAGTTGCTGCCAGTAATTTAATAGGAGCTCAAGACGCTGTCATTTTCAAACTAAATGGTGCATTAAGCAGCATAGCATGGAGCCGTTATTTCGGAGGATCCGGGCTAGAAACTGGAAATTCCCTTGAATTTGGGACTAACAATAATTTGTATGTTGCTGGCGGTACCACCTCAACTTCCTTGCCTTTTAATTCAGGCAATGACCTTACCTATAATGGCGGCATGAGCGATGGCTACGTATTAAGCCTAAATTCCGGAACAGGAGGCATAATCGCAGGATCTTATATGGGTTTAAATGAATACGACCAAGCTTATTTTGTTAGGGTGGATGTTCTTAATAACGTTTATGTTTACGGACAAACAGAATCTCCATGGGCGATAACGCCCGGGTGTTACAACATTCCTAATTCGGGTCAATTTATTCGAAAATACAGTCCAGATTTAACCACGATAGCATGGACAACAATGATAGGTGCTGGATCAGGCCATGTGGAAATCTCCCCTACCGCTTTTTTAATTTCCGATTGTTTTGATATATACATAGCCGGTTGGGGTGGGGTATTAAATGCGAATGCATCCGTTAGTCAAGCCCTTTTTTCGACCTCAAATGGTTTTCAATGCACACCAAATGGTTTTCAATTAACAACGAATGGTAATAATTTTTACTTAGCCGTAATGAGTCAAGATGCAGCAACTCTCAAGTATGCAACCTTTATGGGTGGACAAACGGGAAGTTCAAATCATGTGGACGGTGGAACAAGTCGCTTTGATAAATCAGGGCGAATTTACCACGCTGTTTGTGGCGCTTGTGGGGGAAATAATTTTGGTTTTACAAGTACCCCAGGCGCATGGTCGACTCAAAATCTTAGTGCAAATTGTAACTTAGCCTGCTTTAAGTTTGACCTGAGTGCCATTGATGCTATTATATCGCAACCGGCACCATACATTTGTATTCCACAACCTGTCCTTCTTAATAATTTGAGTCAAAATGGGAATACTTATGAATGGAACTTCGGCGATGGCACCTCCTCTTCAATCGCCCAGCCGAGTCATTTATACCCAAGTGCAGGAACATACGTCGTTCAACTAATTGTTTCAGATTCGATTGGGTGTTACACACCAGATACAGCATACGTGACCATCTTAATTGGAGATTTTCAAGGCGGTGTCACGCTTCCAACTAGCCCAATTTGTCCCGGAGAATCGTATGAACTTGACGCATTCGGAGGAAGTACTTATAGCTGGTCGCCCGCCAATGTATTAAGTAATCCTACCATTGCAAATCCAATTGCAACGATTACAACCAACACCTTATTTACAGTGATTATTAGTGACAGTTGTGGTTCTGACACCTTACAAGTTACCTTGACTATTTTTCCAAATTCATTGTCGATTTCAAATGATACAAGTATTTGTATTGGTCAAAGTGTGTCACTTATTGCGAATGGAACAGGATCCATCGTATGGACCCCACCACTCTTTTTAAATAATAATTTAATCTTTAACCCAATTTCAACCCCAGATACATCCACAACTTATGTGGCAACATTAACAAGTATTGATGGCTGTATACTTTCCGACACGATGAACATTAACGTCTACTACAATCCGCCAACATCTACCCTTTTGGATTCCCTGCAACTTTGCCAAGGCACAGGCGCCAATATCACAATCAGTGGTGCGACGAGTTATTTTTGGTATCCCAATAACAACATCAATCCAACCAATACCAGCAGTGTTTTTATTAACCCAATTAGCAACCAATATTATTATTGTGATTTAACTAATGTATGCGGTACAATCACTGATTCTATTTATATAAACATTGTAAGCGCAAGTATTTTTGCTGGGAACGACACCGTTATTTGTCCAGGCGAAGAAGCTTATTTATGGGCGAGTGGTGCGCTTAGCTATCAATGGTCGCCACTACAATACGTGTTGGCTGCAAGTGGAAATAACGCCATAGTGATGCCCACTCAAAGCACCCAATTCCAAGTAATTGGAACCGACCAAAACGGGTGCAAGGATACAGCTCAAGTAGAAGTGGTGTTGCATCCTCAACCTTTCATTCAAATCAGCCCAAGTGTACAAGCTTTTTATGGGGACGTAATTCAATTATCAGCAATCGCCAATCAGCCCGGCACCTACGTTTGGAGTCCCCCAGAATATTTGTCCTGTATTAATTGTGCTAATCCCATTGCAAACCCTGATATGGACATGACCTATTATGTAAGTTTTGTGGATGAAAACGGATGCGAAACAGACAACTTAGTTTCCATTAGCTATGAAGTAGTAATTTATGTGCCGAATACATTTATTCCTGACGGAAATGATCTAAATGATCTTTTTGGCGTGTATGGTGGAAATATTTCCGCTATGAAAATGGTGATTTTTGACAGATGGGGCGAGTTAATTTGCACCTTAAATTCCACCGCTGAATTTTGGGATGGGACCTACAAAGGAAAACTTTGTCAGGATGGAACGTATACATGGCGCTTAATTTATTCCGATAAACAAGATAAAAAATATGAACTATTGGGACATGTTAATCTCATTCGATAATTAGAAAGCTTATTAAATTCTTAAATTTGCTACTACTATGTCACTTAAAATAAAATCTTTCGAGTTCAATGGATTTCAAGAAAACACGTTTGTGGTTTCTGATGAAGAAAAAAATGGGGTCATTATCG
This sequence comes from Flavobacteriia bacterium, assembly GCA_026391005.1. Lineage (GTDB taxonomy): Bacteria > Bacteroidota > Bacteroidia > Flavobacteriales_D > Crocinitomicaceae > UBA952. The sequence continues at coordinate 95,856 of JAPLEV010000014.1, forward strand.
ATCCAGGTTGCTATTCCCATGAAGAAGAAAAAATGTTGTCTTCCTATATTGAACAAGAACAACTAACAATCATTGCCCTATTAAATACACATGCACACATTGATCATGTATTGGGGAACGCTTATGTCAAAGAAAAATACAAGGTAGATTATTATCTTCACAACGATGATATTAAGACGCTAAATTCCGTTGAACAATACGCCTCTTTATATGGGTTTTCAGGCTATAAAACATCCCCACAGCCAAGTGTTTCACTCGAACATGCTACCGAATTAATTTTGGGAAACATGCGAATTAAAGTATTGCATACCCCAGGACATTGTCCGGGTCATGTTGTTTTTTATTTCCAATCGGAGGGAATCGTTATTAATGGAGACGTGCTTTTTAATGGAAGTTTTGGCAGAACGGATTTACCCGGAGGGAATTTAGAAATTCTCAAAACCAGTATTTTTGAAACGATGTTTCAGCTTCCTGAAGACACCATTGTATATTGTGGCCACGGTCCTTCAACAACGATAGGAGCGGAAAAATTAAACAACTACATCCATCAATTTTAATTCATGAGAATAGGCATTAATACCCGTAATCTTATTCCCAATAAAATGGAAGGATTTGGGCACTATACGTTTGAAATAGTATCACGTTTGATTTCAGCCCACCCAGAACATGAATTTATTCTTTTTTATGATCGTCAAATAGATCCGCCCTTCAATTTTGGATCGAATGCCTATGAAGTAGTAGTATCGCCACCTACTCGCCATCCAATTTTACATCTAATTTGGTTTGAAATCAAATTACCAAGGGCATTAAAAAAACACAAGATAGACCTCTTTTTTTCTCCGGACGGATATTGCTCTTTGCGATCTAAAGTACCACAAGTGGCAGTAATTCATGATATTAATTTTGAGCATAATCCAAAAGATTTACCGAAATTAGTTAGCTTTTACTTACGCTATTGCTTTCCGAAATTCGCTAAAAAAGCCAAGCATATCATAACAGTTTCAGAATATTCAAAATCGGACATACACCAGCATTATAAAATTAAACCGGAAGTTATTACCGTTATTTCCAACAGCTCAAACAAGGCCTTTAAACAAATTAGTTTACCCGAACAAGCAATAGTAAAGGCGAAATTGACCCAAGGACTTGATTATTTCTTATTTGTAGGCTCCTTGCACCCCAGAAAAAATATACAACGATTAATACAAGCATTCGAAATAGTAGCTGCTGAAAATAAAGATATTCTACTTGTTATTGTTGGTGCAAAAATGTGGCGAACGAGCAAACTAATTATTCCTAGTTCACTCGATAAACGTGTGATATTTACTGGTCATCTTCCCCTAGAGGAACTTACTGCCATAACAGGAAGTGCTTTAGCACTAGCTTACGTTCCTTATTTTGAAGGATTTGGAATTCCATTAGTTGAAGCAATGAAATGTGGCTTACCCATTTTGGCAGCGAATACCACTAGTTTGCCTGAGGTTGCTGGGAACGCAGCCATTTACTGTAATCCATTTAATACATTAGAAATTGCTGAAGGAATGAAAAAACTACTTACAGATAAATCCCTAAGAGAAGAGCTGTCTCAAGTTGGTTTAAAACGAGCGGAATTGTTTTCTTGGGATTCTTCTGCAGAAAAAGTTTGGCAAATCTTAGAAAATACTATAGCAGGAAAATAGAAACAATTTTATTTTAGGCATTTAAAATAATCAAAAGGCTCCAAGCAATCTTGGCATTGATAGTGTGCTTTGCAAGCAGTGCTACCAAACTGACTAATCATTTTCGTATTTATTGTATCGCATAAGGGACAAGGAACAGGAGTTGGCACACCAAATAATACACTTTTATCCAATTCGTTCACTGGAGGAGCAATTCCATACTCTTTTAATTTCTTTCTACCGTTTTCCGAAAGCCAATCAGTTGTCCAAGCAGGCGACAGAACAGAAACGACTTGCACCTTATCTATTCCATTAAGTAATAAGTTAGCTTTAATATCCTCTTCAATTACGCGCATTGCGGGACAACCACTATATGTTGGGGTAATTGTTATCTCCCATGCTCCCGTTTCTAATTGTTCAACGCCCCGAACGACTCCTAAATCAAGTATTGATAAAACAGGAACCTCAGGGTCATTAACCGAAGATAACCAAGCATAGATTTGTTCACTAGTTACCATTCCATATTTGGATAGGTCCGTTGCATATATTGCAATTCCGCCAAAAGAAATCCCATGTGTTCAGAGTGTTTTCCTAAACGACCACCTTGAAATTGCCAATTATTTGTAGGGATCTCTAATTTTGCTTGAAGTAGAATAGCATCTACGTATTCTTTCCAAACAACTTTTAAGTGACGAAGGTCAGGAATTACCTTGTTTTCTCTCAAATAAGAATCTACTTCGTCTTCAAAAAATAATTCATCGGTGTATCGCCACAAAGTATTAAGGGATTCTTGCATTTTCAAATTTGATTCCTCTGTACCATCACCCAACCTAATCAACCATTCAGAAGAGTGCTTTAAATGGTACCGTGTTTCTTTTAAGGATTTTTCGGCAATAGCAGCGAGTTGCTTATTACTAGATAATAGCAAGGCCTCAAAAAGATTTTTTCGAAAAGCATCGAAAAAAAATTGACGTAGCATTGTATCGCCGAAATGACCGTTTAGCTGTTCGACTAAAAGGCAATTCAAATACTCTTTTTCGATTCGTAAGAAGGCAAAATCGTCTCCGCTTCGCCCCTTTCCTTCTAATTCCCCAGCATAATTTAGAAAACTAGTTGCTTGCCCGATTAAATCTAAGGAGATATTTGTTAGGGCGATATCCTCTTCAAGAATTGGTCCGTGGCCGCACCATTCTGCTAAACGCTGACCAAGAATGAGGCTATCATCCCCTAATCTCAAAACATATTTTAGTAAATGTTCTTTCATTTTTTACATATGAGAAATTCCATCCGGCACGTCATAAAAAGTTGGGTGACGATAAACTTTGGAATTAGCAGGATCATAAAAAGCATCCGCTTCCGCAGCATCAGATGCAAAAACATTATTTGAAGCGACTACCCAGATGGAAATTCCCTCCGAACGCCTAGTATAAACATCGCGCGCATTGTCAACTGCTAGTTGAGCGTCTGGTGCCCGTAAGCTTCCAACATGCTTATGATTTAATCCTTGCTTACTTCGAATAAATACTTCCCAAAGTGGCCATTCTTTTTCTGACATAATTTATTTTTATGCTGTTAATAAATTAATTGCACTTCTTTTTACAGCATGAGCCATAGCGGCATCTCTCACCCATTTTCCATTTTCTTTTGCCTTCTTTCGTGCATCAATACGTTCTTTATTGCAAGGTCCGTTACCGTTTACTACTTGCCAAAACTCATCCCAATTAATAGGACTTGTGATATAATGATTTGTCTTTTTATCCCATTTTAAATTCTCATCGGGAATGGTGAGGCCAATTAATTCTGCCTGCGGAACGGTAACATCAACAAACTGCTGTCTTAATTCGTCGTTAGTATGTCGCTTAATCTTCCATTTCATGGATTGAGCGGTATGTTTAGACGTTGCGTCATTGGGTCCAAACATCATTAATGCTGGCCACCAAAAACGATTAAGAGCATCTTGCGCCATTTCTTTTTGTTCAGGTGATCCATTTGCCAAACTCATCATTATTTCAAATCCTTGTCGCTGATGAAAAGATTCCTCTTTACATACACGGACCATTGCACGAGCATACGGCCCGTATGAACAGCGGCAAAGCGGCACTTGGTTCATGATAGCTGCTCCGTCGACTAACCAACCGATAGCGCCCATGTCCGCCCATGATAAAGTAGGATAATTAAAAATAGAAGAATATTTTGCTCTTCCTTCATGTAAATCGTCAATTAACTCCTCTCTATCGGCACCCAATGTTTCTGTGGCGCTATAAAGATATAAACCGTGACCCGCCTCATCTTGCACTTTTGCCAATAATACAGCTTTCCGGCGCAAATTAGGAGCACGCGTTATCCAATTACCTTCAGGCAACATCCCAACAATTTCTGAGTGAGCATGCTGAGAAATTTGTCGAATCAGCGTTTGACGATAGTCATCAGGCATCCAATCCTTCGGCTCAATTTTTATGTCTCTATCAATTTTAGATTGAAAATTACTTTCTAATAAGGCGAATGATATTGGTTCCATTTTCACGAAGAATTTATACAAATATAGACAATTCAAATTTTTGAATTAACATTTACAGCCGTAAATTGTTCTTTCAAAGGTTATCAAAAATATGAAAGTTTAATTACTTTTGAAGCGTTAAAGCAACCGGTATGCATTTTAAGTTTAATAAACATTACGCAAAGAACGTTACTAAGATAGCAAAAGATTTGACGCGCTTGATTAAAATTGAAGGCGATCTGTCAACCGAGATAATAACCTTTAGCAATTTCTGCTTTTGACATTCGATTCGAATCATATTAAATCAGAGAATAAACCTCGGCTTATTTTTATTGACTTAGCAAGAAGTATTGCCATAATTTTGATGATAGAAGGCCATTTTACAGGAGCGGCACTTTCAATAGAGTATCAAAATGCGGACTACCTGCTTTATACTGTTTGGCATGCCATTCATGGCTTAACGTCTCCTCTTTTTTTTACAATTACAGGAGTTATCTTTGTTTATTTACTTTCTGCTGATAACAGCGTTTCTTTTTATAAAAATGATCGCGTAAAAAAGGGCTTTAGAAGAGTTTTACAACTAATTTTCTGGGGCTACTTTATTCAATTAGATTTATGGGGTATCACCAAATCAATCTATTACGGCAGTAAATTCTACCTCGATTGGTTTTATGCCTTTCACGTATTACAGTCATTAGGTTTTGGGATATTTTTTCTACTCTTAGTATACGGATTATTCAAATGGATAAATAGAGGATCGCTTTACTGGTACTACCTAGTTAGCGGTTTAATAATGTTTGTTGTATTTGGATATTTAAGAAATTATATACAGATGGATAAGTTAGCAATTGCAAATGCGCTAGAAGATGGAAAAATCCTTTCCCCTAATTATTTTCCACACAATAGCCCTGGCTTTCTTCAAAATATGTTTTACGGTCGATTTTCGGAATTTACTTTTGTGCGTTATTCCATATATATCTTGCTGGGTGGTATGCTAGGAAGCATTATTCGAAAATATGAAAATAAAACAAAGGAGTGGTGGTTCGGGACGATATTTGTAGTAGGCGGATTAGTTCTTATTTTTTGTACTATACCTATTCTAAGATCCATGGATATCTTATTTAAAAAAGAGGCATTAACACATGGAAGGTTTTTTGCTTTAACGTCGTTCGAATTTATCCGATTTGGACAAGTTGTTTCGCTTCTTGGGATATTAATACTAATTGTCAAGTTCTTTCAAATTAAAGCGAGGTTATTTCTAAAAATTGGGCAAAATACCTTGCCAATTTATATCGTTCATGTTATTATACTTTACGGGGGTATTTTTGGTTTTGGTTTAAATCCGCTGGTCGTAAATCAAAATCAAAATCCATGGATTTCCATTGGGATTTCCGCTGCAGCTATTTTACTATTCACTTTAATGATTAGGAAGATTGAATACTTACAAGAAAAATATTCGGCTTTTATACGTTTAATCAGCTTCAAAAATAAAAAATGAAATACGTTATTTTAATCCTAATTTGTTCACTAATGGGGCGTACAATCGCTCAGCCAACTAATGTTTTATTTGTTGGAAATAGCTATACCCAAATGAACGATCTTTACAAGTCGTATCAAAATCTTGCAAATTCCAAAGGGAAAAATGTATTTGCCGACACCTTGGCCGTTGGCGGCAGTTCACTTAAGGGGCATGTCCTTCGTGAAAACACATTCAAAAAATTTAAATCACGAAGCTGGGATTATGTCATTCTTCAAGGATTTAGTCGCGAACTATATGTCGACTCCTCAATTATTTCAAAAGAAACTGTTCCATTTGCTCAACGGTTAATTGATAGTATAAAAAAATATAACCCTTGTGTAAGCATCTATTATTATATGACATGGGGCTATGCTAAGGGTTATAGTGATTCTATCTTCACTGACTCTTATGAAATGATGCAGGAACGAATCGAGAGGGGCTATCTGCAACTAAGTAATGTAACCGGAAAAATTCCAGTAGCACCCGTTGGCATGGTATGGAAACAAGTAAAACAAAAATACCCAGAATTGAACTTGTATGCCCCGGACGAATTACACCCGAGTCCTTATGGAAGTTACATTGCAGCATGTACATTTTTCACTTCCCTTTACAAAGAATCGCCAATAGGTGGCGGATTTCCTCCACAAATAGGAAGTGTAATTGCTGAAAAAATTCAAAAAGCGTCGTTAGATTATGTTATGACCAATCATACAAAATACAATCTTGACACCATACAAGTTGCTTTGGGAGTAAATCAAAAACTAAATTTTACAATACGTGAGGAATGGTTGAGTATTACGCTAAAGGATATCGCTCCCACTGCAGATCAGTATTTTTGGGAATTTGGAGACGGCAAGACATCTAACCAAAAAAATCCAAAGTATTATTATACAAAACCAGGTAAGTATAGCGTCACCTTACATGTTAGAAAAGGATGTAATTGGTCTGCGCTAAAAAAGACAGTCAATGTATCGAATAAAGTTAAATATGCTAACCGTTCAAATACAAGCGGGAAGAATTAGTTTATAGTTTGTGTTGCTGCGCATAAAACTTAACGAGTTCATTCGTAAAGACGTAAGATCCATTGGTGCGAAGATGATGATTATCAAAGAAATAATCCGGATTAGAATAAACTAAGTTCTTTTGGTCATACTGCCAAACCGTTGCGTATCCATTGGTAAGCGTTTTCAATCTATCTGCAAAACCTATTGTTACGAATTTGAAATTTGGTGGTATGGCTAAGATAAGTTCAATGTTATTTGTATTACAATAATTTGTAATTGAGGCAAGTGCATTTCGCTTTTGAACTAATTCTCCTTTTGGAGAATAAATAAAATTATCCTTATTAAAAATCTTATCAAACGTCTTTTTCTGATTTAAAATCGGCATTGAACCACAAGGCATTATCGAATCATTAGCATTAAATCTCCGCTTCTTAAACAAAAAGTTAGATTTATTTAATTGGTGAACGACAAAAAGTTCGTTCAATATCGGTTTCTTTTCCTTTTGTTTAACTAGTTCCTTTCGAATCTCCCTATATTTTAGCAAAGGATACATTCTATCTAGGCGGAATTTCAAACTTTTAGCCACCTTCAACTCATCGCTATCATCAACAACCAATATGACTGTTTTTGGTTTTTTATTCCCCTTTGTTTCGAGTGTCAAACGCAATAAAAACTCATGAAAAATGATGTTTGAACCAGGAAAGGAAAGATTATAGGCAGAGATACCCAATGAATCTGAAAACACTTTGGCGATGATGCTTCTAGCGCCTCTAGAAGAACCATAAATGAGAACATCCGATTGAATTTTTCCTGTAACAATCATCTCCAATCTTCTATCAACCTCCCTATCAGGAGCTGAATTACGAACCAATAAAAATCCTTTATCTAGAATAAAAAAACACACCGTAAACATGACTATTCTTATGAAAAATTTCTTCATTGCTTAAAACTGAAAATAAATAAACACCTGTTCATTGCCCGAAAGAACCACCACACAAAGAATCAAAAACGAATAAAATAACCACCTGAATGGTACATACCATTTTAACCCGAATCGTTCAAGGGCATATTTTTGCTCCCTTCCTAACCACTCAATAATGAAAAAGAAAATAACCAAAGCAATTGTAAGGTCGGCCAACTCGGGTAATTTAGGACTTTTAAATAACTCAGCAGTAAACATCCGTTTAATGAAATCAATAGCTTGCGTTAATGTATTCGCCCTAAAGAAAATCCATCCAAATAATACCATTAAAAAGGTGATAAGCATTCCGAAAATTTCTCGGATACTAGGGAAATATCTACCTTGAGCGACGATTTCAAGGTTGTTTCGATTAGAATTTGTTAACATAAGCGGTAAGAAATAGACCGCATTTAGGGCTCCCCAAACTATAAATGTCCAATTAGCTCCATGCCAAAACCCACTTACGAGAAAAATGATGAAGGTATTCCGTATTTTCATCCAAGTCCCACCTTTACTCCCTCCCAAGGGTATATAAAGATAATCGCGAAACCAAGTAGTGAGCGAAATGTGCCACCTTCTCCAAAATTCTGCAATGTCTCTTGAAAAATAGGGGAATGAAAAATTACGCAACAGTTCTATTCCAAATAAGCGTGAAGTACCTAGCGCTATATCAGAGTAGCCTGAGAAATCACAATAAATTTGTATTGAAAAGAAAAATGCACCCATAAAAAGTGTACTGCCGGAATAATCAGTGTACCCATCAAAAATCATATTTGCCCATTCAGCGCACCCATCAGCAATGACAACTTTTTTAAATAGTCCCCATAAAATTTGTCTTAATCCATCAACAGCCTTACTGTAGTCAAACACCCTCTCTTTTTGAATTTGTGGTAAAAGATGGGTTGCTCTTTCAATAGGTCCCGCGACAAGTAATGGAAAGAAAGCAACAAATACACTGAAATCTACTAATTTACTTTCGCTTTTTATTCTATCGTAGTAAATATCAATTACGTATGATAGAACATGAAATGTATAAAAAGAGATTCCTACAGGTAGAATTACATTCAAGGTAATGGAAGAGGAATCAAGGTGCAGCCCAAAACTATTAAAGAGGCCTGTAAATGAATCGACAAAGAAATTATAATATTTAAAAACAGCTAAAAAGCCAATATTCAAGATAATACTTAGCCTAAACCAAAACTTTTTCCATAAAATGGACTTGGCATCGCCTATTCTAATGCCGGTAAAATACCCAAGAAAAGTAGAGAAAGAAAGAAGGAGTAGGAAGCGCCAATCCCAACAGCCATAAAAAAACAAACTGGCACCAAGCAGCAACAGATTCTGCCACTTTATATTCTTTCCTGCTATAAACCAATAAAGAATAAATACGAGTAAAAAGAATAAAGCAAATTCAATGGAGTTAAAAACCATATAATTTATTACTTAAAAATTTTTAGAGAAAAATGGTAATAGTAACTCTTCAATTACCCAATCTTTTGGCGCTATGTTTAAACAAAAAAATAATTTAAATTGTAAACACATCTCTAATAATGCCGCCAAGGATTGGTTCATTTTGTTCTATTTAACGATACAAATATAGTCATTTGGATTTTTTGAATCAAGGTTGATCTAAAGCATATCAAAATCCTTCATTTTTAATTACTTTTGACACGTTAAAATACCTTCATGACGCCTAAATTTCACAAACTAACCGTAAAGACTGTTTCTAAGTTAATTAAAGATGCGGTTTCCATTGAATTTAATGTGCCAAAAGAATTAGAATCGTCTTTTCAATACCTTGCTGGTCAATATCTTACGCTAAAAACACAGATTAAAAACGAGGAAGTTCGCAGGTCCTATTCTTTGTGTTCCGCACCATCAGAAGGAAAATGGATGGTCGCTGTAAAACAGGTTGAAAATGGAATTTTCTCTACTTACGCTCTAAAACACCTTAAAAGAGGTGATGAAATAGAGGTTATGAATCCTATGGGTAATTTTCAATATGCAGCTACACCCGGGCAAAAAAAATCCATTGTCTTGTTTGCTGCAGGAAGCGGTATAACGCCGATGATGGCGATATTAAAAACAGTACTTACCGACGAAAAAGAGAGTGATGTGACCCTATTTTATGGAAACAAAGGCTTTTATAGCGTCATATTTAGGGAAGAATTGGAAGCGTTAAAAAATGCTTTTATAGGGCGATTTCGCATTATTCATTTGTTTTCCCAAGAAAGTTTGGGGACTGCTATACAGAAAGGAAGAATCGATAAAGAAAAAACAGATGATTTATACAGGGCCTTTCTAAAAAACCAAAAGATTGATGCTGTTTACCTTTGCGGACCTGAGCAAATGATTTTGGCGGTTAGAGAAAGTTTAGTAGCCTTCGGGGTTAAAAGCGAAAAAATTCATTTTGAGCTCTTCCATGCTGGTTTAAAAACCGACAAAAAAATGGAGACTCCTAAAAGTATTAATTCTTTTGACAGTCAAATAGAAGTAATTATTGATGGTGACAATATTGCATTTCCTTTAGCATCAGATGGCCTAGCTATCTTAGATGCTGCACAAGCAGCGGGAGCAGATTTACCTTATGCCTGTAAAGGGGGTGTTTGCTGCACGTGCAAAGCTAGATTATTAGAAGGAACAGTAAGCATGGATGTAAATTATGCTTTAGAAAAAGAGGAGGTTGCGGCAGGATATATATTAAGTTGCCAAGCACATCCAACAAGTAAAAAAGTAGTTGTAACATTTGATGAGTAATTATGGGATTTTTTAGTTTTAAAAAGAAGATAAGTAACAGTGATTCTAAATGGAATGATTTAGTTGTTACTGATCTTCAAAAAATTAGTCACGATAGCTGTGTAATCACCTTAGGTGTAGAAAAAGATAAAAAATCGGTCTTTAACTTTATTCCCGGTCAATACCTTACGATAGAAGTCGAAGTAAAAGGAACGGCCTACCGACGCTCTTATTCAATCTGCAGTTCGCCCTCAGATGACTTGCAGATTGCAGTAAAGAAAGTATCTAAGGGAATTGTTTCAACCTTTATCAATACCGATCTAAAAATTGGCGATACCATCAAATCAATGGTTCCTGAAGGTAATTTTAGTATTAAAGACGAGAAAAAACTAGTTGTTTTTGCCGCAGGAAGCGGTATCACACCCATCGTATCTATTGCAAAAAGCCTATCGCCAAGCGCTAGTATGAATCTATTTTTCGGAAATAAAACCGGAGAAGACATTTTATTTTTGGACACATTAGCTAAACTTCCAAACGTTGAAATCACTCATTATTTATCTCGAGAAGACCATGCCAACTACAAAAAAGGGCGACTAGATAAGACTACGATTACCGAAGAAATAAAAGCAAATTTAAGTTTACTAAAAGCAGATGCGTTCTTGTTGTGTGGACCGGAAAACATGATAAAAGAAGGAATAGATACCCTTTCCTTCTTTGGTGTTAACCCTGCGAAAATTAAATACGAATTATTTACCCCTCCGATATTATTGATAAAAGAGGAGGTGAAAGTTGAATTTCATGGCGATTGTGCTCTCAGGGTTACTTTAGATCACGAAACAATTGACATATCAATGAAAGGAGATAAAAAAACGATCCTAGATGCCGTAGAAAACGCTGGATTTGATCCGCCTTTTTCTTGTCGTGGAGGGGTTTGTTGTTCGTGTAAGGCAAAAATAATTGAAGGCGAAGCTACCATGCGCTTAAACTATTCATTAACCGATGAAGAAGTTAAGGACGGTTATATTTTAACCTGCCAAGCAAGACCTGCTTCTGAAAAGCTAATTATCACCTATGATTAATAAAACAATTGTTGTTACAGGTGCGAGCAAAGGAATAGGTAAGGAAATCGTTTTATTGTTAGCCAATGAACGCACAAATACTATTATTGCTTTATCGAGAGACCTGGATTTAATGCACCAAAACTTCGATCACTTACCGAATGTACATTCCTATTCATTTGATCTTAGCGGCTCCGTTATTTTACAGGCTAACGAAATATTCTCAGCACATAAATCAATCGATATTTTAATAAATAACGCTGGTCTCTTAATTAAAAAGCCCTTTGAAGAACTCTCAGTAGAGAATTTTCAGCAGTCATTTCAAGTAAATTTTTTCGGGGTAGTTCAACTAATTCAATATTTAACAAGTAGGTTAGAAATAAATGGAGCTCATGTGGTAAATATCAGCAGCATGGGGGCCTATCAGGGGAGCGCAAAATTTCCTGAATTAATCGCCTATGCCTCTTCGAAATCAGCCATTTGCAACTTTACAGAAGTATATGCAGAGGAAAAGAAAAATAGTAACATTCGAATGAATTGCTTGTGTTTAGGAGCTGTACAAACTGAAATGCTCGCCGAAGCTTTCCCTGGCTATTTGGCGAATACAAGTGCCAAAGAGATGGCTGCTTTTATTACCGATTTCGCACTAAACAAAGGTGGGTTTTTTAATGGAAAAATTCTTCCCGTTTCAAATTCCACTCCTTAAATTCGCCTGATTTCTGGTCTTTTTATACTCGATTATTTTTGTTACTTTTACACTACATGCTACCAAACATAAAAAAATTCATTTTTTTTCTATTTAGTTTTTGCATCTTCAATGCATGGAATCAAGATATTCATTGGTCACAATTTAATGACAATCAATTATTTCAAAATCCAGCTAATGCCGGAAATTTTTATGGTGATCTCCGAATTATAGGTAATTATAGAGACCAATGGCGAAGCGTAAGTGTTCCATTTAGCACCTTTTCCATGTCCTTAGATAAGCAGACGAGAAAACTTGGATACGGCATTATGGCGTTTCACGACCAAGCAGGAGATGGTAAATTTAGCACCATTGAATTACAAGGCAATGTATCGTATAATCTTAAATTAAGTGCTGATTCTGCTCATAATTTGCGCGGAGGCATTAACATCGGTATGAATCATCGTCAGGTAAATTGGAATGCATTTTATTTTGACAGTCAGTTTAACGGATATGTTTTTAATCCTGCATTACCTACAAACGAAGCAATGCAGACTGATCGCAAAACCAATTTATCAATTGGTGGGGGTTTAGTATATGATTGGGTTAAGAATCCAAGATTAAGACTTAGCACTGGCATAAGTGCCTTTAACTTAAATAGACCGAATCAAGGATTTTACAATGTAACTATAAAAAGAGCTATTCGCTACAATGGTTTTCTTAAGGCCACAATTGCTGTAAAGCCAATGATTGATGTAATCCCAAGCATTCAGTTTTCTTCACAAGGCACTTATCAAGAGCTTGTTCTTGGGTCGTCCGTGAAACATTATTTACCATCTAAAACCTTTGTGTATCGTGCCGTTTATGCTGGATTATGGATGAGAAACAAAGACGCCTGCATGCTAACCTTAGGATATGATCACCAAGACTTATTTGTGGGTTTGAGTTACGATATTAATCTTTCGAAATTACTCCCTGCGAGTAATGCACGAGGAGGATTTGAAATCGCTTTACGTTATATTATTAATCGTTTTAAACCAAAGCGAGCAGACCATCGAGTATGTCCAGATTATATATAGCCTTTTTTTATATCCTATTTGCGCTACCCTACTCGCTTACAGGACAAGTCAAACTGAAAGATTTGGTCAATTTTGCTGACGAGCAATTTAAAAAAGGCGATTATTACTACGCTATAGATTACTATGAAAAGGCCCTTGCAATTGATTCTAATTCCTTAGAACTAAAGTGGAAATACGCACAAACGCTCCGGGCATATAAAAACTACAAAGAAGCAGAGAAGGCCTATGCTGATATTTATGCAAGAGAAGAAGCTGAAAAATACCCTGAAAGCATCTTGTATTTAGGTTTAATGCAAAAACAGAACGGCAAGTATCAACTTGCTTTAGAGACCTTTAAGTTAGCAAAAAGCCTTTACGATGACTTAGACAGTTATAATTATAAGAAATCAAACAAAGAAATTGAATCTTGTTATTGGGCATTTAAGAATAAAAGAGATACCACTAATCTTTCGCAATTCAATCAAAGGATCAATAGCTTTGATGCAGAATTCGGACATCACTATGATCGCAGCAAATTAATTTTCTCCTCCTTACGGGCCGATTCCACCAACGAGAATGAAGAAGTATACGGCAGACATTATAGCACCTCACTTTACCAAATTAATGCATCATCTGATTCCTTATCAAAACCAATAAAAATTATTGGCTTAACAGCTGAAAAAACAAGTATAGGCAATGCAAGTTACAGCAGTGACCAACATTTTTTTTACTTCAGTATTTGTGAAGATGAAGGATACAACTATCGATGTAAAATTGCCCGTGCCTTGGTAAAAGACGGGAAATATGGTAAGGTTGACACCTTAGGAGAGCAGATTAACTATCCAAATTCAAACACAACAACCCCAATGGTTGTTCAATTAGATGGCAAACCGTATTTATTTTTTGCCTCTAATCGAACTGGCACAAAGGGAGAAATGGATATTTGGTACAGCGAAATAATGAATGATAACCAATTTGGGCCCGCCGTAAATGTAAGCGCTATTAATTCCATTGATAATGAAATTTGCCCCTGGTACGACAGTATTAAAAACCAATTGTATTTTTCGTCAACCTGGCACAATGGCTTTGGTGGCTATGATGTATTCTCTGCTAAAAGGACAGGAAGCAAATTTGAAAAACCTATCAATAGGAATCAGCCTATCAATAGCCCTGCAAATGACCTCTACTATTTTGAAGCTGGCGACAGTCTCTTTGTATCATCCAATCGTATCGGAAGTTTATCAAAGAAGAATCCAACGTGTTGTAGTGATATATTTTTTGCAAAAATCGAAAGACCTCGTCCACCAGATTCCACCTCAATTATTATAACAAAAAGAATTAACTTTCCGATAAGCTTATTTTTTAAAAATGATCGTCCGGATCCAAAAAGCACCATCCCAACTAGTACATTATCCTATGAGGAAACCTATTTAGAATACGTCTCCTCTTTCAATGAATACTTGTCAAAAGTAAATGGTGATAGCACACTAATTAAAAATGAAAGAAGCGAAAAATTAGATTCATTTTTTGCAAATTCTGTTGTCAAAGGATATAATGATTTATTAGAACTAAGCGATAGTATGGCGCTTTATTTATCAAATAATAAATACATAACTCTTTTTATTAAGGGGTATGCGAGTCCTTTACATCAGACAAACTATAATGTAAATCTTTCCAAAAGAAGAATTAATACTTACTATAACTACTTATCAAGATACAAAAATGGATTGTTTCAAGGTGCGCTCCAGCAGACAGACAACACGGTGCCTCAAATAAGAATTATTGAAATTCCCTTTGGTGAATATGCCGCTAATCAACTGACCAGTGACGACCTTAATGACCAAAAGAACTCTGTCTATTCATATGAAGCAGGAATTGAGCGTAAAATTGAAATTCTAGGAATAGAGGTAAGCAACGAAAGACCTGATAGTATCATTAAACTATCGCCTTCCATTATCTATTTAGACAAAAAGCCGAAATCGGAATTAACCTTCACGCTAGAAAATCAGATGGCGAGTGATCTTGTGGTCGAAAAAATAGCATTAAATTCTACCTTATTCGAACTAATAGATGCACCCACAACTATTTCATCTAATAGCATGACGAAGCTTAAACTGAACTTCACCCCACCAAAAGAAAAAGGGTTTTATCTATACACAATTGACATTAAATTTATTGATATTCCCATACCAATTAAAGCATTTGCAAGCATTGAAGTCAAGTGAAAGGGAAATTAAAGATGTTATTTATTCCGTCAGTAAGCGTTGCGTAGCTTGTAACTGATCGTTGGATAATGTTAATTTTTGACGTGTAAAATTTAAGTCATCTGCTGACTGAATTGGAACCAAATGAATATGGACGTGAGGCACTTCGAGTCCAATAATACTAAGTCCGATTTTCTGACACTTGATTTTCGACTTAATGCGTTGTGCTACTTTCTTTGAAAAAACAAGCATACGAGCTAATACATCATCATCGAGATCGAAAATATAGTCTATTTCCTGTTTATAGATAACTAAAACATGACCAACAACTAATGGATTAATATCCAAAAAAGCTAAAAATTCGTTGTTTTCTTCGATTCGGAAACAGGGTATTTCTCCATCAATAATTTTAGAAAAAATACTAGGCATTTATCGGGAAATATTGATAATTTCAAACTGAAGCATCCCGCCAGGCGTTTCAATCTCGGCTACTTGACCAACTTTTTTGCCTAATAATCCTTTACCAATTGGAGAATCAACAGAGATTTTTCGTGCTTTAATATCAGCTTCATTTTCAGCGACTAAAGTATAAACCATTTCCATACCATTGCTTATATTTTTAATCGTTACAATAGAAAGAATGAATACTTTCGAATTATCGATGTTTGTGTCATCAATTAAGCGAGCATTGGCTACAATATTCTCCATCTTAGAAATTTTCATTTCCAATATTCCTTGCGCTTCTTTAGCGGCATCATATTCCGCATTTTCGGACAGATCACCTTTATCCCTTGCTTCTCCAATTTGCTCAGAAATAGCTGGACGTTGAACTGTTTTTAAGTCAATTAACTCATCTTTAAGTTTTTTTAGACCTTCCGCCGTGTAATAACTAATTTGAGACATGATAAAACCTACTTAAATAAAAAACTAAAAAGAGCAATTATAGCGCTCTTTTACTTATTCATACTGGACAATTATATTATTTCAGACTAATCGTCAAGCCCATGGTATGAATTATCCCAAATACACCTGCAAAACGTGCACAATATTCAAGACCTAATGCATTTTTAGATTTACCTACTAAAGCATCTAATGAGAAACCAGCTGTAGGACCAAGGAGTGCATTCGATCGGTTTTCAGCGGATATAATTCCATTCTCATAGACATAGCCCGCGCGTAAATTAAATGCTAAAGACTCCGTAATCATTCCATAATCCAAACCTAAACGGAATTGATCTTTAGAAAAAGAATTCGCAGTAAATGCTAGCGCCATATTTAGCTTGCTCTCATTCTTAAAAATAAAATCATAAGAACCACCAATAGATAATAATGACGGTAATTCGTAAGTTGCCGAACGTTGTTCAAGAGAGCCAACAAACCCTGTTGAGATATAAGTTACTTGTTGTGCTAAACCATCTCCTTTATAACGCATGACAGGACCAACATTTTTTAATGTGATCCCAAATTTAATTTTTTCATTATCCCCCGTAACATATCGAATACCTGCATCAATTGCGATGCCGTTCGATTTTAGGTTAGAAATATTTTCCGAAATCACCTTGAAATTAATGCCGCCGGAGATAGATGATGAAAACTTCTTCGCATAACCGACATTAAAAATATTAGCTCTTGGAGAAAAGAAACCAATATTTCCCTCTGGATTTGCTACTGTAGTAATTGGAATATCGCCGTAATTTAAGGATTGCACACTCACAGAAATAACATCAGATTCGGACAAACGCTGTGCAAAGCCCGCTGAATTTAATCCAATTCCCGCAGAACCCATCCAATTTGAATAATTAAATTTTATTTGAGTTTTATCCGTAAAGGCGAGACCAGCAATATTGGAAAATGTCGCTTCTATACCATTCATATTGGCGACACCGGCATCTCCAATCCCAGATCCGCGTGCCCAAGGATTGATTAATAAATGAGACGCCCCTGCAGAACCAACACGATCTTCATTTCCTGCAAACCCGAGTACACTAATTCCTGTCATAAGAATTAGGAAGTAATTTGATAATTTCATAATTGATTTTTTCATAACTGTACTTCTAGAAATTATATACCTTGTAAGTCCACTTGCCGCATTCCACCAAAGAATTTAAGCACCCTTTCGCCAATTCCAGGAACATCAACATGTATTAAATAGACTCCTCCCGCTACTGGAATAGACTTAAAATTGGTTAAATCCCAATCCAATGAAGTTATTGGACTATCTTTTTTAAATGTTCGAATCAATTTACCATTAACAGCGTAAATGGTTACGGTGCATTTTTCAGGTAGGTTAGTAATTTTAACTTTCGTCTCTAATCTGCTTCTTTCATATTCTGAAAAAGCATAATACGGATTCGGAACAATATTAATTAACTTCAATGCCTCTTTCAATTTGTCTTCTGAAGCAATAACCGTTGCAATTTCATCCATTGACCAAGAATACATTGGTCGCCCATTGTTCTCACCAGTTGCGACATAATTCTTGTATTCTTTATTGATCCTCAATTTTATGGTTACATCAGTGGCCATTAGACTTTGTCCTTGTGCAACGATTGGATACGATATCCACGTTAAACTGCCATATAACTCACGTTTTGCTTGTGAGCTGTTCGTTTCTACCTCTAGCCATTTTGTACGTAGAGCGTTTGTCGTATTATTTTCTCCATCACCAGGAACATACGCCGGGAAATCATAACTAAACACATACACCGGATGCATGCCGCCCATCAATGGCGTTCCTACATTACTCACAAAACGATTGGTTGGATTCCAAACCATATCCGCACCATTTTCGCCTCCCAAGAATGAATTCTCGCCAAATGCTAAGTACAATCGTGCGCCAGATTCTAAGTCGACCGCATAACCTGGGAACCAGCCCATTCCTGTGCCTGTCCCATCGGGATTACCATTTTTATCGACACTTGGGCTCTTACGCATCGCGCCTGGCGCACATGCACCAACATTCAAAGCGGTATTTCTGCCCAATTCAATCACCGGACATCGTGTCCATAAACTTGTATCATTGGTCATTACAATGTTCACACTCGGTAGGAAACTAATGGAAGCGTTCATTTTAGATGAGCCACTAAACGTTCCGAAATAGGCCAATGGCATATAATCAGCTTGGTAGCCCACTAATCGATGCGGCGCAATAGTTCCTTCTAGAATAGACTCATACAACTGATCGGGATCTGCGCCAACTTCGTCAGGGTAATTACATGGATTCAAATAGGTTGGGCCATTAGGCAAACATTCGTATCCTGCGGCCCCAATAGTTGTTATAGGAGAATAATCTCCCGAACGAATCCAATTACTTGGGAAGTATGCATCATTGTCAGGAACACCTGCCAACCATCGTTTCGATGAATCGGCGTACTCAATCGATGATGAAATCATATCTGTCGTTTTGAAAGAAATATTACCTGATCCTGATGGGAAATAATATTTCTCTTGGTGGATTTGAACCGAGATACCCCACTGCGGTATGATTTGCTCATTATCACCATTGATCGCCATTTCTGAATCAGCAGAGTCCAAGAGGAGTCCGCCCTTTTTATCATATTGATAAACTACCCAAGAGGCAGTATCGGCAGAATTACCAACTGCGGGAGCTGTATAATCCCTGAACTTACATTCAAAATAACCCGGAGCGAGTAACAAGGGGTCAACCACTTTAATATTAATTGGTCCTTTACCGTAATCGTATTCTGGGGTATCAACAAACCCATTTGAAAGAATGCTAGCAAGTGTTGAACTTGTAAATTCAGTAGGACGATTTCCGTTACCATAACCATCAACACGTGTTATTTTTGGTGATGAACCGTA
>JAPLEV010000043.1 GCA_026391005.1 Flavobacteriia bacterium
GGCGAATTCAAGCAATTTTTCCCAGAAAATTCGGTCGAATATTTTGTCTCCTACTACGATTACTACCAACCAGAAGCCTATCTTCCTGTGACGAATACGTACATTGAAAAAGACTTGCAAATCAATGATGAGATTGAAAAACTACGACTTTCTGCCACTTCCGCATTACTATCCGGCAGGAGAGATATTATTGTAGTGGCATCAGTTTCCTGTATCTATGGTATTGGAAATCCCACAGAATTTCGAAACAGTATTATTGAAATAAAAGTGGGTGATAGTATTCCAAGAAATAAGTTTTTGCACCGTCTGGTGGAAAATTTATATTCTCGTGCAGGGGAAGATTTTAAACGAGGGACTTTTCGAGTGATTGGAGATACCGTAGATATCTTCTTGGCTTATGCCGATCATGCGTTGCGGATTGATTTTTTTGGGGATGAAATTGAGAAAATCACAAGTATTGATCCTGAAACAAACCAACGACTTGAAAGCTTTGAAAATATCCAACTCTTTGCCGCTAATCTATTCGTATCAAGTCCGGCAAACACGCAACAAGCCATTCATCAAATCCAAGATGATTTAGTTGTCCAAGTTGAAAATTTTAGACTTGCTGGTAAAATAGAAGAATCTAAGCGATTGGAAGATCGAGTTAGTTATGACCTTGAAATGATTCGAGAACTCGGATATTGTTCCGGAATTGAAAATTATTCTCGCTACTTCGACCAACGAAAATCAGGTGAGCGGCCCTTCTGCTTACTCGACTATTTTCCAGCTGATTACCTTATGATTATTGATGAAAGTCATGTCACCTTGCCTCAAGTTAAAGGAATGTATGGCGGAGATCGTGCTCGAAAAATAAACTTGATCGATTATGGTTTTCGTCTTCAAGCAGCCATTGACAATAGACCTTTAAAATTTGAAGAATTTGAAGGAATGTTTAATCAAACAATATACGTATCTGCGACTCCTGCCGATTATGAAATGGAAAAATCGGAGGGTGTTATCATAGAACAATTAATACGCCCCACAGGACTTTTAGATCCACTCATAGAAGTAAGACCGAGCAAACATCAAATCGATAATTTAATGGAGGCCATCCATGAAAGAATAAATGTAAGTGAAAGAACCTTAGTCACTACACTAACAAAAAGAATGGCCGAAGAACTTCAGAAATACTTTGATAAACTTGGTATTAAGTGCCGTTATATCCACAGCGAAGTAACCACCATCGATCGAGTAGAAATTTTACGTCAATTGAGAATGGGCGTTTTTGATGTATTAATAGGTGTTAATCTTTTAAGAGAAGGCCTCGATTTACCAGAAGTTTCACTCGTAGCTATTTTAGATGCGGACAAAGAAGGATTCTTGAGGAATGAAAGATCCTTAGTTCAAACTGTTGGAAGAGCGGCTAGAAATGTCAACGGAAAAGTAATTATGTATGCCGACAAAATCACCAATTCCATGCAACGAACCATCGATGAAACGTCACGAAGAAGAACTATGCAAATTGAATATAACCTAGAACATGGTCAAAGTCCAACTGCATTGAATAAATCAATTGAAATAAGTTTAGAATCAAAGAAAAAACTAGAAATTGAAAAGGAAATGACGGTACTATACCAAGAAATAAAACAAATTCAGTCAGAAGCGGCAGAACAAAAAAGTTTTTATGGGAACCAAGAGCAATTAAAAGATGTTCTTAAAAACCTGCGTAAACAAATGGAAAATGCAGCAAAATCCTTGGATTTTATAGAAGCAGCGCATTTCAGAGATCAATTATTTGAATTAGAAAAACTAAAAGAAAAACCATGAAAAATAACTTTCCCTTGACCCTTTTTAGATGGGTAGCCATTTCAGAAGGAATTTCATATTTGGCTTTACTGTCCAATATGCTTTTTATTAAACCTTCAGATTTAGTTCTTTATAAGTCGCTTTTATATCCCATTGGCATGGCGCATGGCGTATTATTTATTGGATATATTTTATTAGCTATACTTCTAGCAAAATCCTTGCGATGGAATCTCGTAAGTCTCGGTATTGTCCTTTTCGCCTCCCTGCTCCCTTTTGCGACTTTTATAGTTGAAAGACGGTATTTAAAAAAATAATTTTTTTTGATTGCAAGCTTAACTATTTACAACCTTTCAAGGGGAGTCTTAACTCCGTCAACCAAAGAATAGCAGGCCAATTTATCTTTAAAAACAGACGACTTAAAAATTGACTTATTCAAAAGCATTCGAACGCATTCTTGAATTCCTTCGACAATAGAAGGATGAGGGTGAACTAATTCTGCTAATACCTCAATAGACATATTTAATTTAATTAATAAACCAACCGCCTGAATTGCTGTTGAAGCGTGAGCGCCAACGACACGCATTCCTAGTATTCGCATTTCATCATCATTCGTAACAATTATTTTAAAAAACCCTTGCGTTTTACGCATGGCAATAGCCCTAGATATTAGAGAGTAATCAATCTTTACCACTTTAACAGGAATATTTTTCTCGACGCATTGTTGTTCATTATAACCTACAGAAGCTACTTCGGGAGAAAGGAACATTATCGTACATATATTATCATAGTTTAAAGGTTCTGGGCTTTTATCAAATGCCTTTTCTACTGCGTGTCTGCCCTCAATCTCACCTACATTGACCAAAGCTATGCGTCCTGAAACATCCCCAACAGCATATATGTGCGGGATATTCGTTCGGGTATCATCATCACCAATATGAACACCTCTTTTCGAAAGTATTACCCCAGCATTTTCAAGTCCTATATTTTCAATATTCGGCTGTCGGCCTACGGACAAAAGCGCTTTTTCAACCCTAATTACTTCTCGTTTCCCGTCAGGATAAGATAATTCATATTCCACTTCGTTACCAATTCTTTCTAAGCGCTCTAATTGAGCACTCGAGTGTAAAATAACCCCATGATTACTGAGATTTTTTGATACTAATTTAGCGATATCCGCATCCTCAAAAGGCAATATACGTTCTTGTCGATCAATAATGTGAACAACTGTTTTACCGAAATTTGAAAATATAGTAGCATATTCACAACCAATAACACCTGCTCCTACAATTACCATACTTTTAGGATACTCACTAATATTATCGATATCATCACTGGTCATTATTACATCGCCATCTACCTTAATATTTGGTAAGGAACGAGGCCGACTTCCTGTCGCTAAGATTATGTTATGTCCAAAAATAATTTTTTCCTCTCCTTCATGTTTAATCTTAACGCGATGTTCGTCCATGAGCATTGCATGACCTTTTTCATAATGCAATAAATTATTCATGGTCTCAGTCTGCATTAATTTTATATGTGCAGAATATTGAAATTTACGCTCAAAAATTGCTTCGGCAAGTATTTGCCTAGCTTCCTCCCATTTTAACTCAAATCTCGACCTTCCTTTAGCAACGATCATATCATTAATATCAATAACACGCGTCGATAATTCCCAAAGTGTTTTAGAGGAAAGTGCCCCGTTATAAACACCGGCACCCCCTACTTTATCCATTTCAATTAAGCAAATCCGTTTACCAAAATCGATTCCTCGCATTGCCGCCGCATATCCTGAAGGACCTCCTCCAATGACTATAAGATCAAATTCTTCCATTCTTTTATTAATTTCGCCATAAAGATAGACAGAGTTAGCTTATAATTAGATTAAATTCAGAACATCACGATATGAAATTAGAGGATAAACTTATACTAGAACAAGCATTAATAAATAAACAGGTAATTAAAAAAGCAGTAGTTAAATTACGATCCAAGAAAAATCTAGATGAATTATTCCGTAAAGAGCACGATATTGCCTTTAAGAAAAGAAATTGTTTGGATTGTGCAAATTGTTGCAAAACAACAAGTCCTATTTTTCGCGACGCAGATGTAAAAAGAATTTCAAAGCACCTTCGTTTAAAAGAAAGTAAATTCATAGAAACGTATTTAAAGATGGACGAGGATAATGACCTTGTATTAACATCTTCCCCCTGCCCTTTTCTCGCAATAGATAATACATGCGGGATTTATGAGCATCGACCACTTGCATGCAGGGAATACCCGCATACCAATCGAAAAAACATGTACCAAATACTAGAATTAACTGCTGTTAATTCGCAAATTTGTCCGGCAGTAGCCGAAATAATTGAAAAACTTTGTTCTATTGACTAATCTTACTGTGGGAATTTCATTAATTATTTCTGTTTATAATGACTATCATGGCCTTGAATGCGTGCTTAATTCTTTACTAGATCAAAGCGATAAAGATTTTGAAATAATTATTGCCCATGATAATAGTGATCATTTGATTGAAACCACTCTTTCTCAATTCACCGATAAGCTAACGATCCGACTGTTTCAACAAGAAGACCTTGGATTTCGAAAAAATATAATTCTAAATAAAGCAATAACAGAGTCGCGATCGGAAAAGCTTGTCTTTATCGATGGAGATTGCATGGTTCATAGGCATTTCATTCGAAATTATGTTCGTTGTATTCGCCCGGGATACTTTTTTGCAGGGCGCCGATTAGATGTGGACCAACGAACTGCCGACATGCTTCGAAATAAAATAATTCGCAAAGCCACGATTTACCATTTCTTTAAGCACAAAACCAAACGGATAGAGGAACGATTGTATGCCCCTTGTCTCCCTCAAAAATTTTTATCGCTGCCCCGACTTTTAGGTTGCAATATGGGCTGGAGCAAATCAGATTTGATCGCTTTAAATGGCTTTGATACCGATTACATGCATCCTGGCTTTGGTGAAGATAGCGATATAGAATGGCGCGCTATCAAACTTGGATTAAAGCCCTATTCGATGCGTTTTAAAGCAATTCAATTTCATTTAGAGCACCCACGGCCAAATCGTAACGACTTAGTTTTAAAAGGAAAAAATATGATGACTGAAAAAGTACGCATTGGTAAAGCGAGATGCGACAACGGTATTATTAAGATAGATTAAATATGTTCTCTTTTTAACTATATTATCTGACAACGAAAAGTTAACTTTACACGTCAATAAGACCTAAATAATTTCATGAAACAATTACTACTTTCACTATTTATTATTTTTGCCGTTAACAGTAGCTTACTCAGCCAACGAGGGAAAGATGGTAATTATAGTGTAACTGCCTCAAATACAATCCTGAATAGCTATTCATACCTACTTTCCAATGCAACCGCAGGTCAATCCGCTGTTTCATCAAGCAGTAACACAATGGTTGGTGGATTATTTACCCTAAACCTTGCACCAGGCGATTTGATTTTAATCATTCAAATGCAAGGCGCTTCATTGAACGTTGATACCTATGCAACGAACGAATACATTAATTCGAATGGTTTATTTTGGGGTCCATTAACCTCGCCTATTGGCCATCTTAATGATTGGAATCTATTCCAAGATTTATGGGGAGAAGTGACAAATTACAACAATGCTGGTAAGTTTGAATTAGCGGAGGTTAAATCTGTTGCGGGTGCTAATACAATCAATTTAATGTGTCCTTTGGTTCGTTCTTATACAGCGAGTGGTCATGTTCAGATTGTTCGAATTCCAAGGTTTAGCAACCTAACATTAAATTCGAATACATCTATAGTTCCCACATTATGGAATGGAAATTCAGGAGGTATCGTTGCCTTAGAAATAAATGGAAATCTTGTCTTTAATACAGCAAGTAAAATATCTGCTACTGGTGCTGGATTTCGAGGTGGACAAACAGAAGATTTTACCTTGGGAGCGCCACCTGGAAATGTCAATGATATAGGTTTTTGTGCGTCTTACGTATCCACGCAAGGTGCTGAAAAAGGAGAAGGAATTGCGGGATTTTATACCGAATATGACGCTATTTATTCTAGATATTGTAAGTCAGCGCCGGCCAACGGTGGCGGAGGTGGTGGAAATCACAATGCCGGTGGTGGTGGTGGTTCAAACGTTGCAACAGGAAGTTACACCGGAAAAGGTGTTCCCAATCCGCTTTATAATACTTCATGGAATCTTGAGGCACCTGGATTTGGCGGTTCAATTAGTTCTGGTGGCGGAAGAGGTGGCTACTCTGGATCAACAAGCGATCAAAACGAATTAACGATTGGCCCAAACAATACAGCTTGGGCAGGCGATTATCGAAGAAAAGAAGGCGGATTAGGTGGACATCCTTTAACCTTAGATGCTACACGCATATTTGCTGGTGGTGGTGGCGGTGCTGGAGACCAAAATAATAGTCAAGGAGGCAGTGGTGGACGTGGTGGCGGTATTGCTTTTGTGAAAGTTTATGGCTCAGTAATCGGACCAGGTACCATTGAAGCAAATGGTGCAAATGGACAAAATGCAAATTTTGCCGGATTAACGGCGCCACAAACATCTGCTATAAAATATGGAAATGATGCAGCTGGTGGTGCAGGCGGCGGCGGTACAATTTACATTTCTAATGCTGGAACACTACCTCCTACATTAACGCTTGATAGCAAAGGGGGCGCAGGTGGCACTCAAGTGCTTTCTATCGGTTTTTTCGCATCAAATCCTACCATGGAAGCAGATGGCCCAGGTGGTGGCGGTGGCGGTGGCTTTATTTCAATTTCAGCAGGAACATCACCTCAATCTCTTATTGGTGGAGTTAGTGGAACTACCAATTCTGCACACGTAATTAATTTTCCTCCAAATGGTGCAACAGGCGGTGCAGCGGGCAGTTCAACTACTAATACTTCTTTTTATGATATTATCGCAGCAAATGATACCATTTGTTCAGGCGGATCTGTAAGCTTAACTGCTTCAACAATCGGCAATCCTCCTCCCGGATTATTAACGTGGTATACCTCTGCATTTGGAAATACGGTAGTTGCTACAGGAAATTCATACACAACACCAGTTATTAATGTCACTACAACTTACTGGATTGGAATTTGCCCAGGAAGTTTTAGAAAACCCGTAACAGTATTTGTAAGTACAGCTCCAACAATCAACGGAGTGGCAATCGTAACGAATTCAACTTGCTTAAGTGCTGGTTCAATTTCAGGACTGAGCGCTACAGGTGGAACACAACCCTATGTTTATTCATGGAATGGTGTAATTACGCCTACTGCATCGATCACTAACCTTATTCCAGGGGCTTATACACTTACCGTAACAGATGCACTTGGCTGTGCTAGTTCAAGTACAGCATACACAATTTTGGGAACCGCAGGTCCAATAGTCAATGCAGCAGCAATTAGCATAATTTCTCAGTCCTGTAATGGAACATTGGGTGCTATCAACGGGATTACTGCTCAAGGGATCAACCTAAGTTATAGTTGGACAGGAACAGCTAGCACTTCCATCAATCCAAGTAATTTAGTAGCCGGAAATTACACCTTAACCGTTACCGATGGAAATGGTTGTATAGCAACAGCTGGGCCATTTACCGTTCCTTTTATTAGTGGACCGACCATAAACGGAACTCAATTACAAGTAACAGACGAAAATTGTTTTCAGGGTAACGGATCGATTACCGGATTATCAGCAATTGGAATAGGAATGAGCTATTCGTGGAACCCAGGTGCTTCATCTACACTAGCGCTTAGCAACCTTTCAGCAGGAAGCTACACACTTACAGTTACTGATACCAATGGCTGCACCGCACAATATGGGCCAGTTACTGTTAATAATACAAGTCCACCGACCATTGCCAATACCGCCTTATTGACACCTGATGATTGTAATCAAAATAACGGTTCAATTACTGGAATTACAGTAAGCGGAGGAACCCTTCCCTATGCAATAACCTGGAATAACACCGCTCAAACAAGCTTGGATATCCTTAATTTATCAGGAGGAACTTACACCTTGTATGTCACCGATGTATTTGGTTGTTCGGATAGTCTTGGTCCTTTGCTTATTTCTACAAATGGAGGGCCTTCAATTGGTATGAATGGGCTGAATTTAGCGATGGTGCAATGCAATGGTTCGCTCGGTGGAATTAGCGGATTGTTAGTAAGTGGTTTAGGAAACACCTATCTATGGTCAAATGGAACCACTACGCTTGACAACCCAAATCTTACAGTAGGAACTTATGTTTTAACTGTTACCGATCAAAACAATTGTACGGATAGCATTTCACTCGATATTACTGGTTACTCAGCACCTTTAATTGATACCACCATGCTAAGCTTGATTCAGCCTACCTGTCTTCAATTAGGTAGTATAAGTGGGATTCAAGTAAGTAATGGCACTGGAAACTTTTCCTATATATGGAGCAATACCAATCAAAACACCTTAGATATTAATAATTTATCTGCTGGAAATTATACCCTCATCATATTGGATTTAACTTCCAATTGCTCAGATACACTTTCCAATATTATTTTAACGCAGCCAGCTTATCCCGTGGCGAATTTCATTTTTTCCCCATTAAATCCAGATATAAACGAGCTCATCACTTTCACAAATACATCAACAGGTAATTGGTCAATTGAAAATTGGTCAATTGAAGGGCAAAATTTTACTAATTCTCCTTTCACCTTTTCCTTTTCAATTGAGGGGTCCTACCCCATCCAACTTATTGTTACCGATGGTCAGGGTTGTTCGGATACATTGATACAAACTATAACAATCTATGATGATATAATTGTTCCAAATGTATTTACACCAAATGATGATAATTTTAACGATTTTTTCATAATCCAAGGTCTAAAACCTAATTCGAACTTAGTCATCCTTAATCGATGGGGAAATGTAGTTTTTGAATCTAGTAATTATCAGAATAATTGGGGAGGAGATGACCTAAATGGAGAAGCTCTAGTTGATGGTGTTTATACTATTCTTTTAACAGATAACAAATCACTAAGCTTACATTGTTTCGTTCACATAATACGTTAAGGAAAGTATTCCTTGATATTTGTGATTAACTTTATAATCAATTACACAAATTATGATTACAGCAGGTTTAATTACAGGTGCTTCAAGCGGAATTGGCTTAGAATTAGCAAAAATTCATGCTTCAAAAGGAGAAAATATTATTTTAGTTGCACGTAGAAAAGAATTACTTGAACAGTTACAAAAAGAAATATCGGAACAGTATTCGGTTAAAGTAATCGTATTTGCCATTGATTTAGCTGAGGTTGATGCTGCAAAAAGAGTATATGAATTCACAAAAAGTCAGGGCATTTTTGTAGACTACTTATTTAACAATGCTGGTTTTGGTACTCATGGAAAATTTAATTCCTTTCCAGTCGAAAAACACATGGAAATGGTTCAATTAAACATTAAGGTTTTAGTTGAATTATCCTACTATTACCTCAAAGATATGGAGGAAAATAATAGCGGAAAAATTTTAAACACATCGAGCACTGCTGGATTTTTACCTAGTCCATATTTTGCAAATTACTTTGCAACAAAAGCATATGTAAATTCCTTCTCGCAGAGTCTTTCGTATGAACTAAGGTTTACAAAAATAACTGTTACAGCACTCTGTCCTGGACCAGTTAAAACGGAATTCGCAAAAGTTGCAGGACTAGAAGATAGCAAAATGTTTAGTAAAGGAGCAGACGCCTATTCAACTGCATTAAAAGGATATAATGGAATGATGCGCGGTAAACGAATAGTAATTAGTTCGTTTTGGTTAACTATTACGATAAAATTTATTTTACCATTCGTACCAACAAGTATGCTCCTTAAATTTGTTGGTAAAGATAAAACCATTTAAAAGTTTACTTTTGCATAAAATAATTGAACATGATGTCTATTTCTTTATTTTTAAATGATGTTTCTGGTTCTGAAATCATTGTTGTCATGCTCGTCATATTATTATTTTTTGGGTCGAAAAGTATTCCAAGTATTGCCAAAACAATGGGAAAGGCATTGTATCAAATTAGAAATGCAACAGCAGAAATTCAAAATGAAATAAAAAGTTCTTCTTCGGAGATAACAAAAGATATCAATCTTTCGAATATCCTAACAGCAAAACAAGAAGAACTTTTGGCACCAATGGATCAGGTTTATACCGATATTGAAAATACCGTACATTATAGCGGTAATATGGATAAAAAAACATCAATTAATACTGTTGAAACACCAGAAGCAACAAACAAAGAGATAAATTCAAACCAAAATAATTTCATAAATAATGATTCAAGTAGCGATAATAATGGGTAGTTCTAGTGATTTCCCTGTCATGAAAGCGGCGAAGGAAATATTAGACGAATTAGGAATTGATTCAGATGTAGAAGTTGTTTCTGCACATAGAACGCCAGAGAAGATGATGACTTTCGCAAAAAATGCTGCTTCAAAGGGCTATCGCGTAATTATTGCCGGGGCAGGAGGTGCTGCACATTTACCAGGAATGGTAGCGTCATTAACCACCCTACCAGTCATTGGTGTTCCTATAAAATCGAGTAATTCTATTGATGGATGGGATAGCATTTTAAGTATTCTACAAATGCCAAATGGAATTCCTGTAGCGACAGTTGCCCTTAATGCGAGTAAAAATGCGGGTATTCTTGCAGCACGAATCTTGAGTATTTCGGATTCGAAAATCAAGCTGAACTTAGAAAATTATGCTGAAAAAATGAAAGATGATGTTGAAAAAAGCGGAAAAAATCTTTATTAATTATATAATAAATACTTCTTTCTAATTTCCTTAAATTGTGCAAGGCCTGGTTTCCATGTTTCTCGAATTTCTCTAGCCGACCATCCCTTAACTAATTGATCTTTTAAAGTAGAATTGCCAGCCAATCGATTAAAGAATGAAGGCTGATCAATAAATGTAATCGAATCACTTAACAAGTCCCTCGCGTTCGTTAGATAATTTAAATTTATTTCGTAACTACGTTTTGATGAATAAGATGTTAAATCGAAGCCATTGCATAAGCAATAAGATTGCGGGGGATTACTGGAACTCATCCCCGGTGTTGGAGAAAAAACAAAATTAGATTTTGGAAATTTTGGGTGTCCATATATCTCAAAAGGGCGTTCAGTCCCACGTCCTATACTTACAGTTGTTGCCTCAAAAAGACATAAGCTAGGGTATAGGGATATTGCAAGATCAGAACGGAGATTGGGCGAAGGATAAATAGGAAGAGTGTATTTGGTTTTATGCGTATAGTTCTTGCAAGGAATAATCCAAACCTTGCAATTGAGCTTTTTATCCAACCAACCCTCGCCATTAATCATCAATGCATATTCACCAATTGTCATCCCATAAACAATCGGAACCGGATGCATACCCACAAATGAGGTATAAGCAGATTCTAAAATTGGCCCATCAATATAATGTGCATTCGGATTAGGACGATCAAGTACAACCATTTGTTTATTATTCTCGGCACACGCCTCCATTACAAAATGCATTGTAGAAAGGAAAGTGTAAAATCGAACACCAACATCTTGAATATCGAATATAACAATATCCACATCAACTAAATCCAATTCTGTTGGTTTCTTATGCGTACCATAAAGAGATACTAGCGGTATTCCTGTTTTAGGATCCACTGAACTATGTATTTTTTCACCTGCGCCAATATCACCGCGAAAACCGTGTTCGGGCGAAAAAACTTTAACGACATTTAATTTTAAAGCTAACAAGGTATCAAGTAAATGCACCCCCTTTACCATAGAAGTTTGATTACAAACAATAGCGATATTTTTACCTCTGAGTGAATCAACAAAAAGATGTAAACGATCTATTCCTAATTGAATATCTTTACCTGAAAATGCTGGGCTTACGGTATTAAAATTAATTAAAAGATTCGGTGCATCTTCAATAACAATTGAACCTGTATTTTTATAACCAGCACTTGCATCTAAATTACAAGAATAAAGTAAAAACAAAAAAAATGTTTCCAAGCATAATTGCTTTGCGTATTTTTGGAACCTAAATTTTAACCGTTTGTCTTTTGAATTTTTCATATCGAAACGCATACTACTTTCTAAAGTGCAAGGTACAAAAGTTTCTAAACCCATTTTAAGGATAGCGGTAATAAGTATTTCACTATCTATTGTTGTTAACTTAATAACGCTAGCAATTGTCACTGGTTTCCAAAACGAAATACGAAAAAAAGTTACAGGTTATTCAGCGCCACTTATAATTATAAAATCAGGTTCAGGCAGCATTATTGACTGCGAGCCGATGGTGTCTTCTCCTAAAATCACTACTTATCTTAATGGGGTTGATGGTATCACAAATACACATGCTATTGCCTATAAACCAGGATTAATACAATCATCGAAATACACAGATACCTTAAAACTATCCAATCTAAAAGATACTATAATAGAAAAACAAGAAGTAGTTGGAATAGTTATGAAAGGAGTAGACGCTTCATATAATTTTGATTTCATCTCAAATAACTTAAAGACAGGGAGATTACCCAATCTTAAAACAATCCAGCCAACAGATGAGATTTTGTTGTCAAAAAAAATAGCAAGCATACTTAATCTTCGTTTAAATCAAGAAGTAGCCATCTTTTTTGTGAAGCAAAAACCAGTAATGCGGAAATTCAAGATCGTTGGAATTTTTGATACCGGATTTGAAGATTATGATAAAAAAATTATTTTTTGTGATATAAGGCATATTCAAAAACTGAACGACTGGGGTGTAAACACATCGCTGTCAATTGATGATACACTCTTTCAAAATAGAATTATAGTTAGATTAGATGTGGCCGGAAGTACAGAAAACTTAAGTTTTGATTGGGGTAACGGTCCTGATAAGTTCCGAGGTAAAGCCATATTGCCAACATTTAAAGATACTAGCTTGAGGGTAATCACTTATGAATTTGATAATAAAACGGGCAGAAATTATCCTGTGGACACTTCATCAATTGATTTGCATAAAACAGTTTTAAATTCACCAATACTACTTAACGCTGAGAAGGAATTAACGAAAATTGCAGGCAACCAATCGGGATCAAAATATTCTATTTTACTAGAAAATGGTGCCCTAGAGGTTACTACTAAAGATGGCAGTGGAACTTGGAAAAACTATATAGCAGGTTACGAAGTTCACCTCGATAATTGGGAAGATCATGACAAAGTCAAGAATGAAATATCAAAAAAACTAGAAATGAAACCCACCGAAAATGGGGATATTGTTTCTGTAAAGTCTATACTAGAAGAAGAACGAGATTTATTTAATTGGTTGAGTTTTTTAGATATCAATGTCATTATTATTATCACCTTAATGATCATTATTGGCATAATCAACATGGGTTCTGCACTTTTAGTTATGATAATCGCCAGGACCAATTTTATTGGCATCTTAAAAGCTATGGGAGCTAAAAATTGGAGTATTAGAAAGATATTTATTTTACAAGCGAGTCATCTCATTCTGAGGGGTATGCTTTACGGAAATGTAATTGGAATTACACTTTGCTTTTTACAATCAACGTTTGGAGTGATTAAACTAGATCCTACTGTTTATTATTTAAGTCAAGTGCCGATAGAGCTTACCATTAAACATTGGCTTCTACTAAACTTAGTTACTTTTATCGTTTGCGCAAGCGCTTTATTAATCCCAAGTATAATCATCAGTAGAATCCGTCCGATAAAATCAATTAAATTTGATTAACCTTTTCCAGAACGTTTACGATCGGTTTCTTTTAAGAAAATTTTACGAATTCTAAGACACTTAGGAGTTACCTCCACGTACTCATCTCCTTGAATGTATTCTAAACATTCTTCCAAACTAAATAATTTAGGTGGAGCTAAACGTACCTTTTCATCCGCTCCTGAAGAACGCATGTTAGACATTTTCTTTGTCTTGGTAACATTAACACAAAGATCTCCTGCTCTAGAATTTTCTCCAATCACTTGACCTTCATAAATATTTTCATTGGGAGAAACAAAAAACTTCCCTCGTTCCTGCAAATTATTTAAGGAAAAAGGTATTGACATTCCTTGCTCCAAAGAAATCATTGAGCCGTTTTGACGACCAGGAATTTCACCTTTGAATGGTTGGTAATCTAAGAAACGATGTGTCATGATTGCTTCACCTCCCGTTTGCGTTAACAAGTAGCTTCGCAGGCCTATAATACCTCTAGATGGAATTAAAAACTGAATAATCATCCGTGTACCTTTTGGTGTCATATTGGTCATTTCACCTTTTCGTTTTGTTACCGCTTCAACAGCTGTACCTCCAAACTCTTCTGGTAAATCGATCGT